>NZ_DIAX01000030.1:26425-64612 GCF_002414845.1 Gordonia sp. UBA5067
CCCACCGGCGTCGGTGACCGTATCAACTCCCCCACCGGCGTCGGTGACCGTGGCAATCGCGAACAACGAGTTCACCATCAAATCGAGGACCTGGGCGCGGGCGATCACGGGGCGATCCAGCCAGCACAGGGCGACCTCCTCGACATAGGCGATCCAGCCGCGGACCGACATCTCGACGGCCGGTGTGCTGGTCACGCCGAAGGCGTCGGTACGTGCCAAGATCCGGTCCGCGATTACCGACCGGCTGTCGTCGATGATGCGCCGCATCTCATGCTCACCCGAGACCGAACCGCGCAGAAATGCGGCGTAAGCGTAGCGGTGCTCGGTGATGAAGTCGATGAACGAGCCGATCGAGGCCCGCAACACCTCGATCGGCTCCCCGAGGGAGTCGTCCGGCGCGGTCGCCGCCAGCAATTCGTCGGCCTGTGCCGACGCGAGCGCCAGATGGAAGTCTTGTTTCGACGAAAAGTAGTGGAAAACCAGCCCCCGGGACACGCCGGCCGCCTGGGCGACCGACTCGATCGACACGCGGTCCAGCGATACCCGCTTGATCAGATCCCGACCGAGCACGATGAACTGTTCCCGCCGGGCCGCCGGACTCATCCGGGTCCGCTGCTTTCGGCCCGCTTCGCTGGGGGGTGTCATTGCCTCACCGTAGCACTATTGACCGAGTGTCAAATAGCTATTGACTATGCGTCAATAGCGGTCTAGCGTGACCCATATGACACCCAGCGGCCTCACTACGACCGACGTGCAGATCGCCATCGTCGGAGCAGGATTCTCCGGCCTCGGCGCCGCCATCAAGCTCGCCCAGAACGGCTTCACCGACTACGTGGTACTCGACCGCGGCGCCGACTTCGGCGGCACCTGGCGCGATAACACCTACCCCGGCGCCGCATGCGACGTGCCGTCCAACCTGTACTCCTACTCGTTCGCACCGAACCCCGCCTGGTCGCGCACCTACTCCCACCAGGCCGAGATCCACCGCTACATCAACGAGGTGGCGAACCGGCACGACATCGCCGCACACACCCGGTTCCGCACCGAGGTGCTCGACGCGCGCTGGAACGAGGAGCAGCTGCAGTGGTTGATCGACATCGAGACCGACGGTGTGCGCACGCAGATCCGTGCCGCCATCCTCATCGGCGGTGTCGGCCCCCTGTGTGAACCAAACCTGCCCGACATCGACGGCATCGAATCCTTCGGCGGCGCCATCGTCCACTCGGCCCGGTGGGATCACGACTACGACTACGCCGGCAAGCGCATCGCCGTGATCGGTACCGGGGCATCGGCCATCCAGATCGTGCCCGAGGTCGCGAAGATCGCCGGCCATCTCGACGTCTACCAGCGCACCGCGCCGTGGATCATCCCCCGCGCCGAGCGGCCGTACACCACCGTCGAGCACCTGGCCTTCCGCTACCTGCCCGGCTACCAGAAGCTCTCCCGCGGATTGATCTACTCCGCCTCCGAAGCCGTCGCCTTCGGCATGACCTACGCCCCGGCGGCCCTGAAGCCGGTGGAACTGCTGTGCAAGGCCAACATCGCACGCGGGATCTCCGACGCGGGGTTGCGCCGCGCCGTCACCCCCGAGTACCGCGTCGGATGCAAGCGCATCCTCAAGTCCAACGAGTGGTACCCGGCGCTCGCCCGCGACAACGTCGAACTCGTCACCAATCCGATCGCGTCGGTCACACCGCACGGCATCGTCACCGCTGACGGCACCGAGCGCGAGGTCGACGTCATCGTCGTCGCCACCGGCTTCCACGTCACCGACTCACCGGTCTTCGCCCGCATCGTCGGCGCCGACGGCCGCTCGCTCGCCCAAGTGTGGGCGCAGCGCGGGATGCAGGGTTACAAGGGCTCCTTCGTCCACGGGTTCCCGAACCTGATGCTGTTGATCGGCCCGTCCACCGGCCTCGGCCACACCTCAATGGTGTACATGATCGAGTCGCAGCTGAACTATCTCGTCAGCTACCTCAAGACGGTTCGCGCGCAGGCCATCACCCGCACCGACGTCCGGCCCGACGCGCAGGACGCCTACAACGCATTCATCCAGCAGCGATTACGGCGCAGCGTGTGGCTGGGCGGCGGCTGCGCTTCCTGGTACAAGGACGCGCACGGGAACGTGACCACGCTATGGCCGGGGTTCACCTTCGACTTTCGCCGGCGCACCCGACACTTCGATAGCGCGGCCTACGATGTCAGTCGGGCAATCCCCGGCGCCGCGCCCGCACGCCTGTTGCCGCGCACCGACGCGTCGGCAACCCTCTGACCCCCACGACAAACCGCTACCACCAAAGGATTGATTTCCATGAAGGACTTTCGCGACAAGGTCGTCGTCGTCACCGGTGCAGCTTCGGGCATGGGCCGCGAGTTGGCCGTCAAGCTCGGCCAGCGGGGTGCCCACGTCGCTATCAGCGACGTCGACCCCGACGGCCTGGCCGAGACCGAGCGGCTGGTCAAGGCCACCGGCGCACAGGTGCACTCACAACTGCTGAACGTCGCCGAGCGCGAGGCGGTGCTCGCCTACGCCGATACCGTCGCGACCCACTTCGCCAAGGTCAACGCCATCTTCAACAACGCCGGTATCGCGCACCACGGCGAGATCGAACACATGGAGTTCAAAGACATCGACCGGGTGATGGACGTCGACTTCTGGGGCGTCGTCAACGGCACCAAGGCCTTCCTGCCGCACATCATCGCCTCCGGCGACGGCCACATCGTGAACACCTCCTCGCTGTTCGGCCTGCTTTCCGAACCGGGCCAGTCCGCCTACAACTCGGCCAAGTTCGCGGTCCGCGGGTTCACCGAGGCCCTGAACCAGGAGATGATCGTGGCCAAGCACCCGGTCAAGGTCACCTGCGTCCATCCGGGCGGGATAAAGACCGCCATCGCCCGCAACGCGACGATGTCCGGGGACGATCAAGGGATCACCGAAGCCTTCGAAAAGTACTTCCTGCGGATGAATCCGGCCAAAGCCGCCGACATCATCTTGTCCGGTGTCGAAAAGGGCCGGGCCAGGGTCCTCGTGGGCAACGACGCCAAGGTGCTCGACCTCTGGGTCCGGGTGGTCGCGTCCGGCTACCAGGGCATCCTCGCCCGCGGCACCAGGCTGGCCCTCGCGCGGTTCAACAAGTAGGACGGCCGCGCCCGGACCGTCAAGCCAGGCCGTGCTGACTGAGCCAGTCGCTCACCAATACGGCCTGTGTCTTTCCGGCCTGCCACTGGACGGTCAGCGCCGCGAGATCGGGCAGCGTCAACTCACCGGCCACCTTGTTGAGCGCCTTGATGTCTCGCCGCCCGAACCGCAGGGCGCGATACACCGGAACCACCTGCTCCCCCGACAATGGATCGCCGACCGCCGCCCCTGCGGGCAGCGACCGGCTCAACAGCGTGTAGGCGGCGTCGCCGAACTCGGTGGGCTCGCCGCCGGCGGCGGTTTCGGCGGCGAGGCGATCTGCCGGCAGGACGGCGGCGAGGAGGACCGGAACGGTCGACGGGAAGAGGTCCACGTCGTCCGCGCTCATCGCGTCGAGCTGTGCGCGCTCGCCGGCTATCCGGATGGGCTCCGTCACCGCCATGCCCTGGGCGCGCAACGCGCCGCGGTAGAGGGCCGCCGCCATCTGCATCTGCGGATCGACCGACGCACCCACCCGGATGGGCTCGAGATGGGACTGTGGCGCACAGCCGCACAGCACCGCACCGAGCACCCCGATCACCAACAGCAATCGCACCATGCCCACACGGTAGCAATGGCCTAGTATCTGCAGGCGTGTCCGTTGATCCGGTAGTTGATTGCGCCGTCTACGTCAACGGGGTTCGTGACCCCACCCCCCGCACCTACGCCGAGGCCCTGGGCCACGTCCGGTCGACCGGGAAAGGATTCGTGTGGCTCGGCCTGCACTCCCCCGACGATGCCCAGATGGCGGCGGTCGCCACGGTTTTCGATCTGCACGAACTCGCCGTCGAGGATGCCGTCGTCGCCCACCAGCGGCCGAAAGTGGAGGCGTACGGCGACACGCTGTTCGTGGTGCTGCGCACCCTCGCCTACGTCGACCACGCCTCGATGGCCGAGACCGCCGAGGTCGTCTCCACGGGCGAGATCATGATCTTCCTCGGTGCCGACTACGTCATCACCGTTCGCCACGGCGAGCAGACCGAGTTGGCGACCATGCGCCACCGGATGGAGGAAGTCCCATCGGCGCTGGCCGTGGGGCCATCGGTCGTGCTGCACGCGGTCGCCGACCGGGTTGTCGACGCCTACCTTGCGGTCGTCGACGAGATGGATACCGATCTCGCCGAGATCGAGACAACGGTCTTCACCGGCCCGACCGTCGACATCGACCCCGTCTACCTGCTCAAACGGGAGGTGATCGAGTTCCGCCGCGCATCGACACCGCTGGCGGCCGCACTGGCTCGGCTGACGGCCCCAAATCCGTGGCTGCCCGATGAGGTCCGGACCTACCTGCGCGACGTGTCCGACCACCTGACGACGGTCAACGACCGCGTCATGGACTACGACAATCTGTTGTCCTCGATGCTCGACGCGGCCACCGCAAAGGTCGGCATCCAGCAGAACACCGACATGCGCATGATCACCGCGTGGGCGGCGATGGCCGTGGCGCCCACGATGATCGCCGGCATCTACGGGATGAACTTCGAGAACATGCCCGAATTACATTGGCGCTACGGCTATTTCGTTGTGCTCGGCCTGATGGCGACCATCTGCTTCACGTTGTGGCGAACGTTCCGCAAGCACGGGTGGCTCTAGTGAGCACCGCACCGCCAACCGGTCGGCACCGACTGTTCTCCTACGGCACGCTGCAACTCCCCGACGTACAGCGCGCGACCTTCGGCCGACTCCTGCCCGGCGAGCCCGACGCCATCGTCGGCTATCGCAGCGAGGTGCTGACGATCACCGATCCGATGGTCATCGAGCGCAGCGGCAGCGACCGGCACCCCGTCTTGGTACTCGGCTCACCCGCCGACACCGTCGCCGGGACGACCTTCCTCATCGACGACGACGAACTGGCGGCGGCCGACGAGTACGAGGTCGACGACTACACGCGCATCGCGGTGCCCCTGCGATCGGGTGGGCGCGGCTGGGTCTACGTCCTGGCGACCTAGCGCGTCTACCCGTCGGGGCCGAACGTCGCGGGCACCCGTCGTGGATCGCCCGGATCGATTGCCGCCTCGGCCCAGGCGTCGCGCAAGGCGCCGGCGCCTCGGAGCCGCACCCACGCCGCCTCATTCGCGGTGACGGGCACCGCGCGCAAGAACCGCACACCCTCGGCCGGCTCAGGCAGAATCACCGATGGCAGCACATCGCGCGTCAACAGCACCGCGGTGAAAGCCGCCCCATCCCACAGCGGCGCACCAAGATCAATGAGCGCATCCTCGGTCAGTACCAGACCCTCGACCATCGGGGTGGCGGCAAGCATGGCCAGCGACCGATGCAGGTTCGGCAACTGCAGGTCCGGCCCACCGGCGGTCAACCGTATGCTCAACTCGGCGCGCGGACCGCGAATCGGATCCGGATTCACATCGGCCGGATCGGCCATCGGGTGCCGCGACGCACCAATTGTGACGAACACCAGCCCATCCCCGGCGAGAAACCGCAGCACCTCGATCGGCTCGGCTCCCAGGAAGGTCACCGACGCGCGCTGCGGGACGCCGCCAATCGCCTCCCGCAAGTGCGCGGCGAGGCGATCGACCGACCAGCCCGTCGCGGTCACCGCGAAAGGTTGATTCCGGACTTGGCGTCGAAGACGGCGATGCTACCCGGCTCGAATGAGAGGGTGGCACGGTTGCCGCGCCGGATCTGCGACTGCGGGGACAGCCGAGCGACGATCTCACCACCGGGAATCTGCAGGTGCGCGTAATTGTCCGACCCGAGCGATTCCAGGACGTCGACAATCGCGACGATCTCCTGTGTCCCAGGTGGCACACCGGCGACCGCGGCCAGCGCCGCGTCGTGCAAATGCTCAGGACGGATGCCGACGACGACCTCCCCGTCGCCGTGCACCAGCGCCGCGGCCTGCTCCACATAGGACACGTCGGGCAGCGCCAACAACCCGAAGTCGGTCTGCACGCCCTGTGCGGTGAGCCGGCCGGTGAGCATGTTCATCGCCGGGGATCCGATGAATCCGGCCACAAAAAGGTTGACCGGATTGTTGTACAGGTCATCAGGGGTGCCGATCTGTTGCACCTGCCCGTCGCGCATCACGACGACCCGGTCGCCGAGCGTCATCGCCTCGGTCTGATCGTGGGTGACGTAGACGGTGGTCGTGCCCAACCGTGCCTGCAGGCGGGCGATCTCCACGCGCATCGCACCGCGCAGCTTGGCGTCGAGGTTGGAGAGCGGCTCGTCCATCAGGAACGCCTTGGGCGATCGGACGATGGCGCGGCCCATGGCCACGCGCTGGCGCTGGCCACCGGATAGTTGCGCGGGCTTACGGTCGAGGTAGTCGTCGAGACCGAGGATCGACGAGACTTCCGCCACCTTCGCCGCGATCTCGTCCTTACCCGGCCGCGGCCGCGCCAGAGTCAGCGGGAACTCGATGTTCTGTCGCACCGTCATATGCGGGTACAGCGCGTAGTTCTGGAAGACCATGGCGATGTCCCGGTCGCGCGGGGCGGTCTCGTTCACCCGCACCCCGTCGATGCGCAACTCACCGTCGCTGATGTCTTCGAGACCGGCGAACATGTTCAGCGTCGTCGACTTCCCGCAGCCCGACGGTCCGACGAGGATGACAAACTCCCCGTCGGCGATGGCCAGGTCCAGGCAGGCAACCGCCACCGAGCCGTCCGGGTACCGCTTGGTGATGCCGTCGGCGACGATTTCGGCCATGTGGCTACCCCTTCACCGCGCCGGAGGTCAGACCGGCGACGATTCGACGTTGGAAGATGAGGACGAAGACGATGATCGGGATGGTGATGACCACCGCTGCCGCGGCGATCTGCCCGGTCGGCTCGGTGAACTCGGAGACCCCGCTGAAGTTGGTGATCGCCACCGGCGCGGTAATCGCCCGGTCGCTCGACGTAAGCGAAAGGGCCAGCAGCAACTCGTTCCACGAGAAGATGAACACCAGAATCGCGGCGGTCACGACACCCGGCGCCGCCAGCGGCACGATGACCCGGCGGAACGCCTGAGCGCCGGTGGCCCCGTCGAGCTTGGCGGCCTTCTCCAAATCCCACGGGATCTCCCGGAAGAAGGCCGACAGCGTGTATACGGCCAGCGGCAGGGCGAACGTGATGTACGGCAGGATGAGGCCGGGCCAGGTGTCGAACAATCCGAGACGCCGCTCGATGTTGAACAGCGGTGTTACCAGCGATATCTGCGGGAACATCGCGATGAGCAGGGTGGCGCCGACAAGCAGCTTCTTGCCGCGGAAGTCCAGCCGGGCGATGGCGTAGGCGGCCATCGTCCCAATGACGACGGCGATCACCGTCGTGATGAGTCCGACACCGATCGAGTTGACCAAGGCGCTGGTGAATCCGCGGTAGGCGAAGGCGTCGCGATAGTTGGCCAGGGTCGGGTCGGCCGGGATGAGCCTGCCGTCGGTGGGGTTGGACTTGAACGACAGGCTCAAGATCCACAATAGCGGGATCAGCGCGTACAAGATCACCACCAGGTTGATGGCCGACCACATCAGTTTGCGTTTGCCCATGCCCTCACCGCCCCTCGTCCGTGGCGCCGGGAGCCGACGCCCCGAAGCCTTTGACGAACAGTGCCGCGATCAATGCGACGCAGAGGAAGACCAGGACACTGATCGCCGAACCCGTACCGAGGTTGAACGCCTTGAACAAGTTGTCGTACCCCAGGATTGACACCGAACCGGTGCCGCTGGCGCCCTTGGTCAGGACATAGATGTTGTCGAAGATGCGGAATGCGTCGAGGGTGCGGAACAGCAGCGCCACCAGAATCGCCGGCTTCATCAGCGGGATCGTAATCCGCCGCAGTCGCGTCCATGCGCCGGCGCCATCGACCTGGGCGGCCCGCAGCAGGTCGTCGGGGACTAACGCGAGGCCGGCGAGCAGCAACAGCGCCATGAACGGCGTCGTCTTCCACACCTCGGCGAGAATGATGATGCCCAGCGCCGGAATCTGCTGCGTCAACGGCGCCGAGCCCGCGGGCAACAGGTTTGCCAGGTATCCGGTGCCCGGTGTCCACGCGTAGTACCAGGACATGGCGGCGACGACCGTGACCACGCCGTACGGCAGCAGTACCATTGTGCGCACCGTCCCGCGACCGACGATGGTTCGGTGCATGACCAGCGCGATCGCCATGCCCAGCACCAACTCGATAACCACCGAGATAATGGTGATCACCAGCGTGACCCCCAGTGCGTTCCACCAATAGCCGTCGGTGAGAACGGTGAGGTAGTTGCCCAGTCCGACGAACTCAGCGCGGTCCGGCTCCGTCAACGACACCTTGTTCAGGGACAACCAGACGGCATAGCCGATGGGGTACGCCGTGACCACCGCCATCAGCAGGGCCGCCGGCGTGATCAAGAGGTACGCCAGCCGTCGATCGGTCATGGCACCAGCCCTTCGCCGGCCAGCGCCTTACGCGCCGCCTCCGCCAATACGTCGACCAGCTGGTCCGGATCCCACGCGCCCACCGGGTGGAGTTTGGCGGCCAGCATCGTCGACAGTGTCGAGTACACCGGGGTCGCCGGACGCGGTGCGGCGTGCTCGTCGCCGAGTTGGCGGCGCAACAGGTCGGCCATCGGGAAGGCCGACCTCAGTCCCGGCTCGTCGTACAGCACGGCTGCCGCCGGCGGCTGGGAGGCCTTCAGCGCATAGTGGCGCTGGGCGTCGACGCCGGTCAGGCACTGGACCGCACGCCAGGCGCGATCGGTCTTGCGCGATCGCGTCGACACGGCCAGATTCATCCCGCCCAGCGTCGAGCGCGCGGGCAGCAACGACTCCACACCGGGATACGGCGCGTATGCGAAACGCTTCGACAGCACGCGATTGGCGCGGGCCAGGTCGGCGGGACTCGGCGCCGGTGCGTCCGGGGCGAAGAGTGGTGCGAAGCGCCTCATCTCCGGGAAGAAGGGCACCTGCTGGTTCTCGTCGGTGCCGGTCGCCGCATTGGAACGCATCGACGAGTAGACGTACGGCCAGTTCAGGGCGAATGCCGCCTGCCCGCGCTCCATGCCCAGGCGAGCGGGATCCTCGGTGTTGTTCGACAGCGATGGATCGGCGCCCGGCGCCGTCGCGACGGCCTTGAGCACCGTGAGCGCGCGGACCGTCGCGGCACGGTGCGCGGCGGTATCGGCGAGGGTGACCTTGGTCGGATCATTCGGGTCGAGAACCGAGCCGCCCGCGCTGGCCAGTACCGAGTTGAACCAGACGACCAAGCCCTCGTACTGGGCGCCCTGCACCATGATGTAGCTCGGCACCTGCATGCGCTGGGCCGGCGGGAGCGTCGCGTTGCGCGCGGTCACCGCGTTGGCGATCACCGCGTTGTCGGCGAGGAGTTCGTCCCAGGTCTTCGGGGGCGTCTTGCGTCTGACGTAGCGGCGCAACAGGTCGGGGCGGTACCACAGCAATTGAGTGTTGGACCAGGTCGGCGCCGCGTAGAGGCGGGGCGCCGAGTCGGTCGGGCGGCGCCAGGTCGCGGTCCGCAGCGGCCCCCCCAGCGTCGCCTTCCGCAGCGACGCGGCCAGGCCGTCGGGCACCGGGCTCGCCCACCCCGCATCGGCAAACTCAGCGGTCCACGTGACGTCCATGGCGAAGACGTCGACCGATGAATCACCACCGGCCAGGCGCCTGGCCAGCTGGAGTCGCTGACCATCGGCATCCTTCGGCAGGCGCACGACCGTGATCCGATTGCCGGTGTCGGCGCAGCCGACGGCCACCGCCTCGATAGCGGCGGCGTCGTTGCCCGGCACGTATGCGGTGACGACGTCCGGCGGCGCCGAACTGCCACACGCAGCGGCCAGCGGCACGAGTGTGGCGATCACGACCGCAACAGCGGCGCGGCGCACGACCACGGCGGATCCTCCTAGCGCGGCGACGGGCAAGGCCGTCAAATCGACAGCCGCGCCAGCATATCCCGGCCCCGCTCCGCGGTGGCCGGATCGCAGAGGATGTCGTATCGACCGGCCACCAGTTGCATCGTCGATGCGAAGTCGCGCTGCCCGCGCATCATCGCGTACGGGATGGCCGAGGAGACGACGCCGAAAATGATGCCGCCCACCACGCCCATGAGTAGCGCGGTCGTCGCCGGGGTCACCACGAATGAGGCCAGCAGACCGATGAACAGGCCGAGCATCGCTCCGCCGGCGATCCCCTGCAAGATCACCCGTCCCCAGGTCAACCGCCCGGTGACCCGCTCGACCTGCATGAGATCGACGCCCACGATGGTTACGTTCTGAACCGGAAAGGCCCCGTCGGAGAGGTAGTCGACTGCCTTCTGCGCCTGCGCGTAGGTCGGGTACGAGCCGATCGGCCACCCCGACGGTGGGGTCGGCAGACCGGGAGTGGTTCCGCGGTTGGGTTGTTGCGGCTGCATGCCCTGCCCTTTCTCTGCGCACCGGGCCACTAGTCTTGAGCCATGTCGGTGAGCAAGGTCTTCGTAGCCAGACTAGTCGGACTGGCCGTGCTTGGCCCCGATGGCGAGTCCATCGGCCGCGTCCGCGATGTCGTGATCTCGATCCGGCTGTCCGGCCTGCCGCCGCGCGTACTCGGCCTCGCCGTCGAGCTGACGACGCGACGGCGGATCTTCGTCCCGATTCTGCGGGTCACCGCGATCGACCCGCACAAAGTCACCCTGACGACCGGAACGGTGAATCTGCGCCGCCTGCACCTGCGCCCCGGCGAGGCGCTGGCGGTGGGGCAGGTCCTCGACTCCCATGTCAGGATCACCGATCCGGACCACCCGGAACTGCACGGTGAGGATGTGACCGTCGTCGACCTGGGTATCGAACGCGGCCGGACCCGGGACTGGTTGGTCAACCGGGTGGCAGTGCGCGCCGGCAGACTTCGGCTGGCGCGCCGCGGCGAGGTCCACGTCGTCGGCTGGGACAACGTCCAAGGGCTGACGCAGACCGCCCTGAACCTCCCCGGGCAGGGCGTCGCGGCGGTCCTGCTCCAACTCGAGGGCAAGCGTCCGGCCGACGCCGCCAACGTGCTGCGCGAACTGCCCACGAAACGACGTGAAGAGATCGCCGCCGCCCTCGACGAGGAGCGGTTGGCCGACCTGCTCCAGGAAATGCCCATCGACGACGCACAATCGCTGATCGCGGTGATGGGCCCGAGCCGCGCCCGCAACGTGCTTGGCGCGATGGAACCCGACGACGTCGCCGACCTCGTCGGCGAGTTGACCCCGGGCGAGGCCGAACGACTGCTGTCGCTGATGGACCCCGAGGAGTCCGCACCGGTCCGCCGACTGCTCACCCACTCCCCCGACACCGCCGGCGGCATGATGACCCCGGAGCCGGTTGTCATCACCGCCGCGACGACCGTGTCCGAGGCGCTCGCACGTGCGCGCGATCCAGAGATCACGCCCGCCGCGGCGAGCCTCATCTTCGTGGTCCGCCCGCCGACGCAGACCCCCACCGGCAAGTATCTCGGCTGCGTGCACTTGCAGGTACTACTGCGACACCCCCCGGCAACCCTCGTCGGCGACCTCCTCGACACCAACCTGGGCCATCTGCTGCCCAAGGACTCAGTCGAATCCGTGACGCGCTATTTCGCCACCTACAACCTGGTCTGCGGTCCCGTCCTCGACGAGGACGGCCATCTGCTGGGCGCCGTCAGCGTCGACGACTTGCTCGACGAGTTGCTTCCCGACGACTGGCGCGAATCCGAACCTGGAGCGGACGAGACCCTTGGCCTGACCGCGGGAGGAGGCCGATGAACAACCGTGGCCGCGGGCAGCGCCTCGATCAACCGTCAGATCGGCGCCGCCCGCCACTGCTGAGCCTGGATGCCGACGTCGTCGGCGTGTACAGCGAGCGCCTCGCCCGATTCCTGGGCACCGGCCGATATCTGGGGATTCAGACGGTCATCGTCCTCGTGTGGATCGCACTGAACCTGCTCAGCTTCATCCACCACTGGGACCCCTACCCGTTCATCCTCCTCAACCTGGCCTTCTCCACCCAGGCCGCCTATGCCGCACCGCTGATCCTGCTCGCGCAGAACCGGCAGGAGAACCGCGACCGGGTCGCCCTGGACGAGGACCGAGTCCGCGCGGCCGAGACCAAGGCCGACACGGAATTCCTGGCCCGCGAACTGGCCGCCGTCCGACTCGCCGTCGGCGACACCGTCACCCGCGACTATCTGCGCAAGGAACTCGACGACCTCATCGACGAGCTGGCCCAACGGCTCCGCCAGCCGCAGGGCGGCACCGCCGATGGCGCGGCCGGCACAGGCTCGGCCGCCCCTCGCCAGCCGGACGCCTGACCGTTAACCCGGGTTCCCCACCACCGGGTTTACCGGTCTCGCTATGCTGTGCAGTGGTATTGGACACACTGGTGTCCGTAGACCTGCAGTTGCAACGGGGTGAGGTTTCAGATGAGTGGCATCGCGTTCTGGCGACGCGCGCAGGGGCCGACGCGCCCGCGCCGTGCCGTTGGCCGCGTGCTCACCGCTGGTTTCGGCGCGACGGTCCTCGGCGCGATGGTGCTGGGCGGCGCGGCGTCGAGCGAAATCGCCGGGGGGCAACACGCGGCCGAGGCCGCCGAGGAACCCGCGAGCATGACCAAGGTCGTCGGCATTGCGCCGGCCGAGTACAACACCGCAGCCTGGTTCGCGCCACCCAAACCAGTCGGCAATCCCATGGTCGCGCCACAGTTCCGGATCGCCGCCGGCATTCCGTCCGGACCGTTGGGCATCCCCGGCGTCGTCTTGCAGGCATACAAGCTGGCGGCGACGCGGGTGGCCGCCGAAACGCCCGCCTGCAAACTTCCGTGGTTCCTGTTGGCCGGGATCGGTCGCATCGAATCGGGGCACGCCGGAAACGGCAACGTCGACGAGTACGGCAACACTCGATCGGCGATCCTGGGACCCGCGCTCGACGGCACCCTGCCGGGTAACGAAGTCATCCACGACACGAGCGGCAATGCCGCCCGCGCAATGGGGCCGATGCAGTTCATCCCCAGCACCTGGGCATCGTGGGGCTCCGACGCCAACGGCGACGGAAAGGCCGACCCGAATAACATCTTCGACGCCACCTACTCGGCCGGCCGCTACCTCTGTGCCGGAGTCTCCGACATCATGGCCGGCAACAACGCGGTATCCGCCGTCTACCGGTACAACCACTCGATGGCCTACGTCACCAACGTCCTGGCCTGGGCCGCGGCGTACTCCACCGGCGTGATGCCGACCCAAGGCATCCCGGACATGCACGCGACGCCGGTCAGCAAGCCGGCCGACGGCAAGCCCGACAGTCGCAAACCGGGTGACCGCGAGGGAAAGCCCGAAGACAAGCCCGCGGGTGCCGGACAGCCCGGCGAAAGCAACACCGAGACTGACAAGGCCGGGGCGCCGACCACACAACCCAAGAAGGCGGAGTGCTTCATCGTGTGCCTACCCCCCGAACTGGGCGGGCCCAAGCGTGCGCCGGCCGCCCCGAAAGCGGCGACACCGCGCAAACCCGAGCAGAGTCCGGTCGTACCGGCCCCGGCTCAGCCCGGCGCACCCGGCTAGTGGTGGCGCGCCGCCAACGGTCCGATAGCGCGGACTAGGCTGGAGGGCGATGAATGACACCACTCCCTCCGAGTCCGCTATTCGTGCGGCGCTGAGCAAGGTCGATGATCCTGAGATCGGCAAGCCCATCACTGACCTGGGCATGGTCAAGTCGATCACCATCGGCGACGCCGGTGCGGTCGAGATCGTCGTCTATCTGACCACCTCCGGTTGCCCCATGCGCACCGAGATCAGTGACCGGGTCCGCACCGCGGTGGCCGACGTTCCCGGTGTGGGCGCCATTGCCGTCGAACTCGACGTCATGGACGACGAACAGCGGACGGCACTGCGCAAGCAATTGCGCGGCGACCGGGCCGACCCGGTCATCCCCTTCGCCCAGCCCGGCTCCCTGACCCGCGTGTACGCCGTCGCATCCGGCAAGGGCGGTGTCGGCAAGTCCAGTGTCACGGTCAATCTCGCCGCCGCGCTCGCGCGCCGCGGCCTGTCGGTGGGCGTCCTCGATGCCGACATCTATGGACATTCGGTCCCCCGCATGCTGGGCAACGACGCCAAACCGACCCAGGTCGAGCAGATGATCATGCCGCCGGCCGCCCACGGGGTGAAGTTCATTTCGATCGGTCAGTTCACCGAGGGCAATACCCCGGTGACGTGGCGCGGCCCGATGCTGCATCGCGCGCTGCAACAGTTCCTCGCCGACGTCTATTGGGGCGATTTGGACATCCTGCTCCTCGACCTTCCGCCGGGAACCGGCGACGTGGCGATCTCCATCGCACAGCTCATTCCCGGTGCCGAGATCCTCGTGGTCACCACACCTCAGCAAGCCGCCGCCGAGGTCGCCGAGCGGGCCGGCGCCATCGCCCTGCAGACCCGCCAGAAGGTTCTCGGCGTGGTCGAGAACATGTCCTGGCTCGACCTGCCCGACGGATCGCGGATGACCCCGTTCGGTGCAGGCGGGGGTGCGCAGGTCGCGGAACGACTCAGCCGCGCGATCGGCGCGAACGTCGAACTCCTCGGCCAAGTGCCGCTGGAAACGTCGGTACGCGAGGGCGGCGATGCCGGTGTACCCATCGTGTTGTCGGCTCCGGAGTCACCGGCCGGCTCGGCACTGTCGGCCATCGCCGACAAGCTCGCGGTACAGCGGCGCGGCCTGATCGGGATGAGTCTCGGGATCGATACGGCCCGACGGGACTGATACGCCCCGGAGCGATGCTAGGTTGCGTCCCAGTCGGTGACGCTGTGCCGCTTGCCGATCGCCGGCTTGGCCCCGTCACCGGCGGAAACAGCCGGCGGACCAGCGGGTGCGGCCCCACCCCGCGGCGGCACCTGCGTGTAGCTCTTCGGATCCAGCAGCGAATCATCGCCGCCGAGCAGGTGTTTCGTGACGAGGGCGCGCGGGCTGGTCGAGCGCAGTTCATTGAGCTGTTGGAGCGGCTCACGGAAGTCGTCGAAATCCGATCCCAATTCCTCGCGCAACTCTGCGGTGGCACCGGATGCATAGTCACGCGCCTTGCGCAGCCACCCCAGGGTCGTCGCAATGGCACCGGGGAGCCGTTCTGGGCCCAGGATGATCAGGGCGGCAGCGACGAGCACCACGATCTCGCCCCAGCCAAGGTTTGCGAACACCGGTCCCGCCCTAGTCGCCGGCCGGGGTGATCGATCCCGCGAACGTGCGCCCGTCACGCCAATAGGAATAGTCGATCTTCTCCCCGACCTTCGTGCCGCGAACAGCAACCGACAGTTCGTCGGACGATTCGATCGCGCGGCCGTTGAACTTCGTGATCACATCGCCCTCCCGGATGCCGGCCTTCTCGGCCGGACTCCCGGCGATCACGTTGACCACACGGGCGCCGAGCACCTTCTGATTGCGGACCGATACCGAGTTGAGCCCGATCGACGGGTGGACGATCTTGCCGTGCGCGATGATCGTCTGCGCGATCGGCCGTACCTGGTTGATCGGGATGGCGAACCCGAGTCCCATCGACCCGCCGCTCGTCGTCTGGATCATCGTGTTAATGCCGATGACGCGGGCCTGCGAGTCGACCAGCGGCCCCCCGGAGTTGCCCGGGTTGATCGCGGCATCGGTCTGGATCGCGTCGATCACCGCATCGGTGTCGGAATCCTCACCCGGGGGCAGTGCCAGCGCGCGGTTGACCGCGCTGACGATCCCACTGGTGACGGTCCGATCCAGGCCCAGCGGCGAGCCGAAGGCGACCACGTTCTCGCCAATCTGCACCTTGTCCGAATCGCCGAGGGTGGCGACCGTGATGTTGTCCACGTTGTCGACCTTGACGACGGCCAGATCGCTCTTCGGGTCCCGGCCGATGATGCGGGCCGGGACGCGGGTGCGGTCATAGAACACGACCTCGGTGAGCGCGGACTTGTCTTCGGCGGCCATTGCGACCACATGGTTGTTCGTCACTATGTAGCCGGACTTGTCGATGATCACGCCCGAACCGGTTCCCGACTCCCCCGTCGTGCGCACGTCGATCGCGACAACGGACTTCTCCACGGCACGAGCGACCCGAGCCACCATCGACCGCGGCTCATCGCCACCCTTGCCGCTGCTGACGGGCAGCGTGACCGTCTCACCACTGGACGACGAGCTGCCGCCGGTCAGAAACGCCCCGATAAGGGCGCCGAGCAAACCAATGGTCACCGCCAATGCGGATAGGGCGAGCATCGCCGACCAGGAGATCCGCTCACCGAGGAGTACCTCGCGGACCCCCAGCTTCGGTCCCGGAACAACCGGGTCCACCGCATCGGGCCGCGCCGCAGCGGGCGCCGACAGGTGCGCCGGGCTGGCCGGGTCGCGCCACGGGTCGGCCGGCAGGTCGGGCTCGTCGACCTCACCGAAACGAGCATCGGGATCACGTGCGAGCGTCTCGGTGGAGCCGCCCGGACGGCCGAATGCCTCGGCTAGTACCGGATCTGGCGCGGCCACCACCGGTTGCGGCCGACCGGCCGTCGCGGCTGCGGCCGAGGCCGACGAATCGAATGCGCCGCCGACCCCGTCGGGGCGGCCGAATACCGCGGTCGTCTGTGCCGGCACCGGAGTATGCCGGGGAGTCGGCGGTAGTGCAGGTCCACGCGGCGGGATCACGCCTTTGGCGGCCCATTCTTCATTGGTCACTAACGGCCTCGTCGAAAGAATCCTCGCGGGCGCGACGATTCCTCGACACGCGCCGCGACCTGGTTGACATCGAACTCGCGGGTCGGGATCCGCGATAGCTGGCCGAGTAGGTCGAGCGGAGCGGTGATCGCCGAACCACTCTCCCGCAGGACGGCCCGGGCCGCTCCCTGCGACTCGACCGCGCCCAGGCACGTAGCGCACAGGTTCAGGTGGGCATCAGCACGCGAAACCGCCGTCCCGCCCAGCTCGCCGTCGACGTATGCGGCAACCGCCTCTGGCGACAGGTGCTCGGTGGAGGCGAACGGCCGCCCGCCCAGCGTGCCGGGTGCACGGTAATCAGTATTCGGACGCAGCAACGCCGACGTCGGCGTCCATCGACCCGGATCGAGAAAATTCACCACCGCTCCTACCTGTGCGCCACGTGCTCACTGCAGCTTATCCGAAGCTACAACGAATCCTTGTGCAGCAGGGTTCCCGGGTCGGCCGATTGACGCGTCAGCGAGACAGGGCACACTCGGCACGATTGGCGACCAGATAGTCGCGAATGCTCTGCCTGCCGCGGTGGATGCGGCTGCGGACAGTACCCATCTTCACGTCAAGAGTTGCGGCGATCTCCTCATACGACAGACCTTCGATGTCGCAGAGCACGACCGCCGCGCGAAACTCCGGCGCCAGCTGATCGAGGGCTGCCTGCAAGACCGGGTCGAGATTGGCGTCGGCATAGATCTGCTGCGGATCGGGAGTGTCGCCGGGCACCCGGTCGTAGTCCTCCGGCAGGGACTCCATCCGGATCTTGGCGCGGCGGCGGACCATGTCGAGGAACAGATTCGTCGTTATCCGGTGCAGCCACCCCTCGAACGTCCCCGGCTTGTAGCTGGAGAGCGAGCGGAATACCCGGATGAACGTCTCCTGGGTCAGGTCCTCGGCGTCGTGCTGATTGCCCGAGAGCCGGTAAGCAAGGCGATAGACACGATCAGCGTGCTCGGACACCAACTCTTCCCACGACGGCATCAGCGCCACATCACCGGTGGCGTCGAAGCGCGCGGTGCCAACTCTGTCATCGGTGGAGTGCTCGGCGGACCGGGTCGTCATCGTGTGGTTCGTCCCCTCTCGTGGCCGTTCTTCTTCGCGGCCTGGATCACTGTCAACTCGCCGTGCCGAATCGATATTCCTGGCTGCCCCGCTCGGCGACGGCGTCTACCAACACCATTGCCGGTCCGATTGTGCTGGCTGTATGAGTGGCCTGAGTGTTGCCTAAGGATCGAGCGGGTCCGTGGCATACGCTCATAGGCGTGACGGACAACACTTACGTCGAGACGGCGATCGTCGAAGACGACGCCCTGCTTGCCGCTCGGGGCCGGGCGGAAGAGTTGGGTGCGCCCGCAATCTCCCCCGCCGTCGGCGCGTTGCTCGCACTGCTGGCGCGCACCGCCGGTGCCAAGTCGGTGGTGGAAGTCGGCACCGGCGTCGGCGTGTCCGGGCTGTGGTTACTCGCCGGCATGACCGACGACGGGGTACTGACCACGATCGACCCCGAATACGAATACCAGCAGGCCGCGCGCGACTCGTTCGCCGCTGCGGACATCCCGGTCGGTCGGACCCGGTTGATCAACGGGTCGCCCATCGAGGTGCTGCCGCGGCTGGCCGACGCCGCCTACGAGTTGGTCTTCCTCGATGGCGAGGTCCTCGACCACCCGCGCTACGTGGTTGAAGCCGTCCGCATCCTCCGGCCCGGCGGGGTCGTCGTGCTCCACCACGCCGACGCCCTGGATCCGAGCCACACCGGCCCGATCGCCGACGCCGTGCGCGAAGCCGCGCTCATCGTTGCCGATGACGACCGGTTCCTGCCGGTCGTCATCCCCTTGGGCACCGGCCTGCTCGCGGCGGCAAAGGCTCGATAAGTCAGACGTCGGTCGAAAAGCGGATCCCACCGTCCGGGATTTCGATGCCGGGCCAGACCCGCGCCCCGCGCAGCAACTCGCAATCCGCCCCGATTCGGGCGTTGTCGCCGATGACGGTATCGCGTACCAGGGCCCGACGGCCGATTCGCGCGCCGCGTCCGATGATGCTCCGCTCGACAACCGCCCCGTCGTCGATCACCGCATCATCGAAGACGACTGCGCCGTCGAGTCGGGCGCGGCGGCCAACCTTCGCGCCGGCCCCGACGACCGTCCCCCCGATCAGCAATGCGCCCGGGCTCACCGTCGCGCCGTCTTGGACCAGGAACTCGCCGTGGCGATCGCCGAGCGCCGGCGACGGTGCGATCCCGCGCACCAAGTCGGCCGACCCGCGCACGAAGTCTTCCGGTGTACCCATGTCGCGCCAGTACGACTGGTCGACGTGCCCTTGCACGTGACGTCCCCGGGCCAGGAGTTCGGGGAAGACTTCGCGCTCGACCGAGACCGGGCGACCGGCGGGAATCCCTTCAATCACTTCGCGGCGAAACACATAGGTGCCGGCGTTGATCTGATCGGTCGGCGGGTCCTGCGTCTTCTCCAAGAATGCGGTGACGCGGCCGTCCTTGTCGGTGGGCACGCAGCCGAAGGCACGGGGATCGCCGACCCGGACGAGGTGGATCGTCACATCAGCGCCCGATTCCCGGTGCGTGTCGAGAACGTCCCCGACGTCGGTGCCGCCGAGCACGTCGCCGTTGAACACGAGGATGTCCGGCGCGGTCAACTCCCCGAGTACGTTGCGGATACCGCCGCCCGTACCGAGCGGCTCGACCTCGGTGACGTAGCGCAGGTTCATTCCCAGCGACTCGCCATTGCCGTAGTACTCCTCGAAGACCTCGGCCCGAAACGACGTGCCGAGCACGACATCGTCGATCCCCGCCGCCTTGATCCGCGAGAGCAGGTGGGTCAGGAATGGCTTGCCCGCCGTCGGGAGCATCGGCTTGGGCGCGGATAGTGTCAACGGGCGCAGCCGGGTGCCCTTTCCGCCGACGAGGATGACGGCCTGCACATCCGTGGTCACGGTTGCCTCCTGTCAAGTTCGCGGCGTGCGAGGCGCACGGCGACGCGTGATCGGACCGCCAGACCGGCCCGCAATCCCCAGCGCAACGGCGCGCGCAACACGCCTGGGTTGCGGTCGGCCTGGAACTGGTAGGCGCTGCGATGGTGCGCCGGCAGCATCACCTCTGGGTTCTTGCTGGCAGCATGCCCTTTGCTGTGCAGGACTTCCGCAGAGGGCACGAAGATGTTCTGCCAACCGGCCTTCGTCAACCGGTCGCCGAGGTCCACGTCCTCCATAAACATGAAGTATCGCGAGTCGAAGCCGTCGACGGCGTCGAAGGCCTCGCGGCGCACCAACAGGCACGACCCGGACAGCCAGCCGACGGGCCGCTCGGCGTCGTCCTCGCCAAGGTAGGCCCTCGTGAACGGATTGTTCTTCCACACCGTGCCGAGCAGTGCGTGGCCGGTGCCGGAAACCAGATTCGGCACTCGGCGAGCCGACGGATAAACCGACCCATCGGGCTCGCGGATCAGTGGGCCGAGCGACCCGGCCCGCGGCCAGCGGCCAGCTGCGTCGAGTAGTTCATCGAGCGATCCCGGACCCCAGGCGACGTCGGGATTGGCGACGACGATGAACTCGATCGCCGGGTCGATCTCCGCGACTGCTCGGTTGATCGCGCCGCCGTAACCCAAATTGGCTCCGGTGCGGATCAGGGTGACCTGCTCGTAGTCGCGTTCAGCCGCCTCGGGCGCGCCGTCGTCCGACCCGTTGTCCGCGATGACAACGCGCGGGTTCGACTCGGTGGCGAGCGCCAGAGTGTTGAGGAACGACTTCAGGTAGTCACCCGACGAGTAGGTCACCGTCACCACCGCGAGCTGATCAGTCACGCGGGACAGCCTAACCAACGAGAGCCGCGGATAGCGCATCGCGCCAGTGCCGCAACGGCGTGAGTCGCAGTTCGACCCACGATCGGCCCGACAGCACCGAGTACGCGGGCCGCGGGGCGGGACGCGGGAAATCGGCCGTGCTGCACGCCACAACTCGGTCGGGATCGAGTCCGTCGCCGGCGAACACCGCCCTGGCGAGGCCGCACCAGGTGGTCTGGCCGGCGTTCGCCGCGTGCACGATGGCGCCGCGTCCGGCGCCGGCATCGATCAGCTCCCACAGGCCCCGGGCCAGATCGGGGGCGTAGGTGGGCGAACCGATCTGATCGTCGACGACGGTCAGCCGGTCCCGTTCGCCCGACAGCCGGCGCATCGTCGACACGAAGTCATGGTCCTGGCGGCCGCCGGTGTAGAGCCAAGACGTGCGCACAATTGTCGCGGCGGGATCGATCGCGGCCAGGCGCCGCTCCCCGGCCAGCTTGGTGCGGCCGTACACGCTGGGCGGGTCGCCACCGGTGTCGCCTGGTTCGTACGGGGTGTTGCGGGTCGATGGTGCGGGCGCCGAGGGCCCGTCGAAGACGTAGTCGGTGGATAGGTGGATCAGACGGGCCCCAACAGCGGCGGTCTGCGCGGCGAGGTTCGCCGGCCCGTCGCTGTTGACCGCCGCGGCCCGCGTCACGTCCGTCTCCGCGTCATCGACGCGCGTGTAGGCCGCGCAGTTGATCAGCACGTCCGAGGGCATCAGGCAGTTCGCCCAGGCGTGGACCGCGACGGCATCGGTAATGTCCAGGTCGACCGAGGTCAATCCCGCGAGTTCGGCCCCGGGTGGCGCGGTGGCGGCGAGGGCGCCGCCGAGTTGGCCACCGGCGCCGGTGACATAGACACGCATGATCTCATCATGGCCGACGCATCGTCCTCGGCGTTGCGCTCCCCCGATATCCCCTCATGCATCAGTAGAGTGTTTTAGGAACACCAGCAACATTTGTCTCTGGAGACACAAGGGAGAACGGGTCACTCGTGGACAAAGCCACCCCGGCGCGGCGCGGACAGCGCCCGGTGCGCGGACCCGATCAGCGCCAGACACGTGATCCGCAAGAGACCGACCGAGACAACCCCGAACTGCGGGACGGTCGCCGGCCCGCACCGCAGCAGGTGCCCGGCCACAAACGCAAACCGACCCGCACATCATCTGGGGAGATCCACACCCGGGAGCCCCAGCCCACGGGTCCGACGAAGACCGGCCCACAACAGCTGGCCCGGCGCCGCCCGACCGGCTCGGCAACGGCCTCGCAGGAGCAGGAGCCGACCGCCGACACCCCGGCCGACACCCCGGCCAGCAGATCGCCACGCAGGGAAGGCGACCTACCGCCGAGGAGAGGCAAGCCGCGATCACCGGAATCGGACGCCTCGGCCAACCCTCCACCGCCGGCCACTCCCACCGGGCCGCGCAACGGCTTCTTCAGCGACGGATCGAGCCGCAAGCGTGTCCACCGTGTCGGACAGGTCATCGTCGCGCTGGTCTCCGTCGCGACCCTGGCCGTGGGTGGGTACTCCTGGCGATCAGCGACCGAGGTCGCCGGGTCGATCACCCAGCTGGCCGGCCTGAACCTCGGCGGCGGCGACGATGGCGCCGTCGACCTCCTACTCGTCGGGACCGACTCGCGCACCGACGCCAAGGGGGTGCCCCTCACCAAACGTGAGTTGCGCTGGCTCCGCTCGGGCGATGACACGACGACGAACACCGACACGATCCTGTTGATCCGCATCCCGAACAACGGATCGTCGGCCACTGCCATCTCAATCCCCCGGGATGCCTACGTTAACGTGCCGGGCATCGGTATGAGCAAGATCAACGCCGCCTACGGTGCCACGAAGGAAAAGGTGCGCCGAACCGCGGTCGAGCGGGGTGGCAATCCCGCCAAAGCCGAACGCGACGGGACACAAGCCGGCCGCAAGGCGCTCATCGACACAGTCGCCAAACTGACCGGGGTCGAGGTCGATCACTATGCCGAGGTCGGCTTGCTCGGGTTCGCCCTGCTGACCAACGCTGTCGGCGGCGTCGACGTCTGTCTGAAGGCCCCGGTACGGGATCAGTACTCGGGCGCCAAATTCCGCAAGGGACGCCAGACGCTGAACGGCCCCAAGGCACTGAGCTTCGTCCGCCAGCGGCACGGGCTGCCTCGCGGCGACCTCGATCGAATCACCCGCCAACAGGTCTTCATGGCGTCCCTCGCGCAAAAGTTACTGTCCGCCAAGGTCCTCGCCGACCCGAAGACGATGGGAAGGCTCCAGACCGCAATCTCCCGCTCCATCATCATCGACGACAATTGGGACATTCTGTCGTTCGCCGAGAAGCTGCGCGACCTGTCCGGCGGCAAGGTGCGCTTCGCCACCATCCCGATCGTCACCGAGGAGGGGTGGAGCGCCGAAGGCCAGTCAATCGTGCAGGTCGACCCGCGCGCCGTCCACACTTTCACCGACCAGCTGCTGACCGGCGACGAGCCGAACAAGAGCGGCGGCAAGTCGTCCTACACCGTTGACATCGTTAACGCAGGCACCATCGACGGGCTGGCGACAAATGTCTCGAACATCCTGACCGCCAAAGGATTCGGCCCCGGCAAGACGTCGACAAAGCCCATGAACGAGCGCGACTCCATCATCTTCGCCCACGACGCCGGCGACGCGACAGTCAAGCAGCTGTCCGACTCCCTCGGCGGGGTCGCCATCCGCGCCGACCAATCACTGCCGGCGCACCAGGTGCGAGTCGTGCTGACCAATACCTACTACGGCCCAGGTTCGATCATGGACACCGGGCCCCAGCCGGCGGCACAGCGAGTCGCCGACTCCAACCGGCGAGCCGCCGCCCGGGCCGGCTCTTCACGCGCGCCGATTACCGCCGCCACCGACGGCCCCATGTGTGTCAACTGACCGGTCCCACCCGATGGCCGGGCGCGCTGATGCTTGGTGGACGGGTTCTTACCTAGTCCGCCGCCATCGGTACACCATCAGCGGTGGTAGACGCTGATGTCTCGCCGCCGGATTGACATCTCGGTGACCTGCACATATGTCGAGCCGCTAGCCTGCAACACGTGGCAACCATTACCGATGAGATCCTGACTGCGACTCCCGACCCGACCCGACCGATGCTCACCTTCTACGACGATGACACCGGTGAGCGCACCGAGTTGTCGGCGTTGACGCTGGGCAACTGGGCAGCCAAGACCGCCAACTTCTTCCGCGACGAGTTGGGTCTGTCGCCGGCGGACACGATCCTCGTCGACCTTCCCGAGCACTGGCAGACCGTCGCGATTCTGCTCGGGGCATGGTGGGCTGGAATCGGGGTTGTCCTACCCGGCGACTCCGTCGATACCCCTCGCGCCGTGGTGACCTGGACTGGTGGCCTCGATAGCTACCCCGACGCCGAGGAGATTGTGGTCGCGTCGCTGGACCCGTTCGGACTGGGAGTCCCCGAACTCCCAGTCGGCGTCATCGACTACGGCCCCGCGGTACGCATCCACAGCGACAACTTCAGCCCGAGCACTGCCGTCAGCGCCATGCTCGAAGGCCATTTCCCAGAACTAGTGCTCGACCAGGCGCGCACCGCCGCCACGGTTGCCGGCATCGAGTGCGGTTCGCGCGTACTGAGCACGCGGGTCTGGCGCACCGCCGCCGCGATCATCGAGAACCTGTTGGCGCCGCTGGTGGTCGGCGCAAGCCTGGTCGTCGTCGCGAATGCAGACGAGGAGCGGCTTGCCGCACGAGCCGAAGTAGAACGAGCGACGACCATGCGTCGATGAACCCCCGCGCCAACGACCGCTCAGTGAATACTCGACATGACCGCAAGAACCACGCCGAGAACGGTGAGAGCGCCCACGGCCACGGCCATCGCAATGGCGAGCCGACGCCGACCACGGCTCGCCGCGTTGACGCCGACCAGCAAACAGATCAGGATCGCTGCGGCATAGACCGTGACACCGATCGTGAGTGCTGCGGGATCCCACGACGATGCAAGTTGGATAGTTTTCATGGCGCGCTCATCGTATCGACTAGCGCAAACTGCCCACTCGACGGGACTCAGGTGCCCACTCGGCGGTGTCCTCACAAACCGGTCACGCCGCCGCATCGATTGGTGATCGCCATTTCCCTCCGGCGACACTCGTGGCTACGGTGATAGCCGTGTCACTCAGAGTGAAGCGCACAGTTGCGGCGCTGGCCGCTGCGACGTCGGTTGTCGGCGCAGCCAATGCTGCCGTCGCCCCCCACGCGCAAGCCGACGGCCCCGTGCTCTACAACGGCCTGCTCTCGACGACCGGCTGTCAGATTCCTAATTTCCAGGTCATCAAGACGTGCTCGGCGATCGAGGCCCTGAGCCCGCGCGCACCGGTGATCTTGAACCTGAACCCCATCGGGACCCGCCTGGTCGTGCTCGGTGCCCGCCTCAACAACAACGGCTCCATGCCCGGGGTACTCATTCCCCGTCTCGACGCGGCCCTGCAGCTGGCCCGCGGCTACCCCACTGCTGGAATCATCACCACCGGCGGCGTGACCAACCGGCGGGCCGGGCGCAGCGAGGCGCAGGCGATGAAGACCTGGTTGATCCAACACGGCATCCCGGCCAATCGCATCGCGACGGAGAACCGCGCGCAGTCCACCGCGGAGAACGCCAAGTACGTCGCACCGATGCTCGCCGCAGGCGGTGCCTCCGGCGTTGTCGTGGTGACCAGCTATGACCATCTGCGCCGAGCGATGACGAACTTCCGGTCTGCGGTCAACGGTTCGATACCGGTCGCGGGCGTGATCCCCGGACCGGGCAATGGCAGCGGGTCGAGCTCCGGTGGGCTCGGCTCGATGGGCTCGAGTTAGGTCTTCAGCACACCAACCGACTTAAGCACCGATAACGGCCGTCGCGACGCTCGCGACGGCCGTTATCGGATTTCCGGCGACCTCAGCGCAGCAGCGCGCGACTCATCACCACGCGCTGGATCTGGTTGGTCCCCTCATAGATCTGTGTGATCTTGGCGTCGCGCATCATGCGTTCGACCGGGAAGTCGGTCGTGTAGCCGGCACCACCGAAGAGTTGGACGGCGTCGGTGGTGACCTCCATCGCGACGTCGGAGGCCAGGCATTTCGACGCGGAACTGATGAATCCGAGGTTCTTCTCGCCGCGCTCGGCCCGCGCGGCAGCGGTGTAGACCATGAGGCGGGCGGCCTCCACCTTCATCGCCATGTCGGCAATCATGAATTCAACGCCCTGGAACTGGCTGATCGTCTTGCCGAACTGCTTGCGATCCTTGACATAGGCAATGGACGCGTCCAAAGCACCCTGGGCAACGCCGACGGCCTGGGCGCCGATCGTCGGACGGGTATGGTCCAGCGTGGCGAGCGCGGTCTTGAAGCCGGTGCCCTCGTCGCCGATGATCCGGTCGTCGGGGATGGTGCAGTTCTCGAAGTAGAGTTCGGCGGTCGGGCTGCCCTTGATGCCGAGTTTGTGCTCGAGCGGCCCGACGGTGAAGCCCGGGTCATCCTTGTGGACCATGAACGCGGAGATGCCGTTGGCACCCTGGTCGGGATCGGTGACCGCCATGACCGTGTACCAAGACGACTGTCCACCGTTGGTGATCCAGCACTTGGATCCGTTGATCACCCAGCTGTTGCCGTCTTTGCGCGCACGGGTCTTCATGGCGGCGGCATCAGAACCGGCCTCGCGCTCGGAGAGCGCGTACGAGGCCATGGCCTCGCCCGACGCGATCGAGGGCAGCACCTTCGACTTGAGCGCGTCGTCGCCGGCGAGGATCAGTCCCATGGTGCCGAGTTTGTTGACCGCGGGGATCAGCGACGCAGACACGTCGACGCGGGCGACCTCCTCGATCACGATGCACGCGGCGATCGAGTCGCCTCCCTGGCCGTCGAACTGCTCGGGCACGTGGATGGCGTTGAAACCGCTGGCGATAAGTGCCGTGCGGGCCTCCTCCGGGAACCGCGCCTTCTCATCGACCTCCTTGGCGTACGGGGCGATCTCCTTCTCGGCGAGGGCACGGATCGCCTCGCGCAGCGCCTGATGCTCCTCGGGCAGCTGGAACAGATCAAAATCCGGATTGCCGACCATGGTCTCTCACTCCTCCTGACACGCAGTGCCAACTTGTGTTCGTACAGTTCATCATGGGATCAGCGCATCGCACAACAACCGCAGTTCGACGTCGAGATGCTCGGCGCCGCCGCCCGCCTCGCCGCGCAACATCGAGCGCAAGACATAGTTGTGCACGCCGGTGACCGCTGCCGCAAAGCCGACGATCCGCTCGGGTGCGGCGCACGGCAACCGGTCGCGCAGGAAATCCTCGAACAACCGCTGATACCGGTAGGTGGTGACCAGTTCACGGTCACGCAGGGCGGGAGTCTGCGACACAATCGCATAGCGGCGAACCGCCAGATCGCGATGCTTGTCATAGTGGGCGAAGACCAGTTCGGCACCCGCGCAGACCGCCCGCCAGGGGTCTGCGTCGGTGGCTGCGAGGAGGTCGGCAACCTCCGCCAGCAACGACTCGTGATCGACAAAGATCAAGTCTTCCTTGGAGTGGAACATCCGGAACAGCGTGCGGCGCGACGTCCCGGCCGCACCGGCCACCTCATCGACGGTGGTGGCGTCATAGCCCTGCTCGGAGAACAGCCGGATCGACTCGGCGACAACGTGCATCCGGAACCCCGCGACGTCGGCGCTCGTCTGCGGTTCCGAATCCGTCGCGGTCATGTCGACCAGTATCGCCCATCGGCGGCCATCCGACACTGCGGAGTCGGCCCACCCGCATCCACGACATCAGTCACACTGAAGGCATGAAGATCCCCCGCGCCGTCGCGCGCTTCAACAAAAAGGTGACCAACCCGATCCAGCGGCAGTGGGCCCCGCACCTGGCCCCATGGGCCACGGTGGAACACATCGGCCGCAAGTCCGGCACCCACTACTCGACCCCGGTGCTCGCCTGGGTCGAGGGCGACCGACTGTCGATCATCCTCGTCTACGGTGCGGACACCGACTGGATCCGCAACGCGCAGGCGGCGGGACGCTTCGATCTCATCCGCAAGAACAAGCGCTACACCGTCGTCGGCCCACGCGTTGTGCCGTCGGACTCCCCGGACATCGTCAAGGGCGCCCGGCTGCCAGCCCGGATCAGCGACTACGTCCTCAACGGCACCCTCCTGGAGCAGTAATGCCGCGCGACCCGCTCGACGACTTCGCGACCGAACAGTTCACCGCCGACGGTGTGACGCACCAGGTGTACGTCCAGGGCTCCGGTCCGGCGGTGATCGTTCTCTCGGAGATCCCCGGCATCACACCGCTGGTCGCCGATTTCGCCCGGCGCGTCGCCGACGCCGGCTGCACCGCCTTCATGCCATCGCTGTTCGGGATCGACGGCCAGTCGATTCTCCCGGCCAGCGCCTCGGACGTGGTGGCGTCGGGACGGATGGCCGGCAGCCTGGTTCGCAAAGTCTGCATCAGCCGCGAGTTCACGATCCTGGCGACCGGCCGCAGTTCCCCGGTCGTCACGTGGTTGCGCGCCCTGGCCCGCGAGGCGCACGCCCGCTGCGGCGGTCCGGGTGTCGGCGCCATCGGGATGTGTGTGACCGGCGGATTCGCATTGGCGATGGCAGTCGATGACACGATCATCGCCCCGGTCCTGTCCCAGCCGTCGCTACCGCTGCGACCGGTCGGCAGTGCCCGCAACATCGATATCTCCGACGATGATCTGGCACGGGTCAAGACTCGCTGTGCCGCCGGGCTGCAGGTGCTGGGGATGCGGTTCAACGGCGACCATCTGGTTCCCGCAGAGCGATTCGACTTTCTGCGCGAACAGCTCGGCGACGCGTTCATCAGCATCGAACTCCCCAATTCGGCGGCCAACCCAAAGGGCGCCATTCCGCCGCACTCGGTGGTGACCGAGCACCTGATCGACGAACCGGGCGAGCCGACGCGCGAGGCATTGGACCGGGTACTCGGTTTCTTCACCGAGAAGCTGGGCGTAACCACGTGACGCCACCGTGGCGCGCCATCGGTCTGCCTGGTGGCTGACATGGCGGATGCACCGCCGGCACTCGAGGTGCTGCGCGATCCCGTCTCTCAATCATTGCGCGGCCCGCACGCGCGGTTCGCCCGTACCCGTGGCCGGATCAGCCGCTACGACCCGGCGGTCTCGGTCTTCTACGCCCACCCCGCCGAACTCACCGGCGACGACTGGGCTGATCTACGTGCGCTGGCGGGCCCCGATTCGACGGTAGGGCTGCGCGGACGACGATCGCCGATACCGGAGCACTGGACGCTGTTGCGCACCGTCCGGTTGCTCGTCTTTTCCGGCGCGGAGCTTCACACGCGGCCCGACGACGCGGCAGTCGTCCTCGGACCCAACGACACCGACGACATGCTCACCCTGATCGCGCAGACGCAGCCCGGCCCATTCACGCGGCGCACCATCGAACTGGGCCGATACCTCGGTTTTCGCGACGAGGACGGGCAACTGATCGCCATGGCCGGCGAGCGCATGCGCCCACCCGGCTGGGGCGAGATCAGCGCCGTCGCCACCGCGCCCCACGCACGCGGGCAAGGGCTGGCCGGTCGCCTCATCCGTGCGGTCGGCGCACACATCGTCGGCCGCGGCGACACGCCATTTCTGCACACCTCCGCCGACAACCCGGCCCGCGCGCTCTACGAACGAATGGGATTCGAATTGGTCGACGAGGTCGGTCTCGAAATCCTTTCGGTCCCGTAGCCGGTCAGTCGCGCAGTTTGCGCCCGCCCGAGTCGGGCACCTTCCCGGTCAGCATCATGATGCCGTCGATGAACGGCCAGATGCCACCCAAGCCGCAGGTCAGCCACGTCACCGCGATCTGCGCGATCGCGATCCCGGAGTAGCCGAGATAGAAGCGTCCGACGCCGAAGGAGCCCAAGAAGATCTGGAGCAGGCCGGCGACCATCTTGCTCTTGTCCGAGAGTGGGTTCCCCCACTCGTCGAACTGCGGTGCGGCATACGCGTAGCCGGGCTGCGGGTAGCCGGGCTGCGGGTAGCCGGGCTGCGGGTAGCCGCCGGGCTGACCGTAACCGGACTGGGCGTAACCAGACTGGGCCGGATCACCGGGCTGGGCGTAGCCACCCTCGTAGGGGTTGGCGCCGGGTTGGGGCTGTCCGGGAAACGGCGCACCGGGCTGCGCTGGATTGGACGGGTTGGCGAACGGATCAGGCGAAGTCACGGCCGCCACCTTATATCGGATGGCCGGCCGGTGCTATGCCGGCTCAGCCGGCCGGGCTACAGGTCGAGGACCCCGACGACCTCGGTTTCCAGACTTCCCAACCACACCCGACCGTGGTGCTCGCGGACACCGGTGACCATGTGGAAGTCCGACGCGTCGCCGTGGATATCGTGCCGCAACCGGCCGGCGTCGTCGAAGGCCTGAACCCGCACGGTCTGCTTCGGCTTCGGTTGCAGAACGTCGGGGACCTTCGTCGACATGCGGCGCAGAAACCTCGGTGCACGCTGCAGCGCGGACACCAGCGGTTCGGTGGGTGAGGCGATCGTCACCCAGATCAGCCCGTCGCTGCCGCGCGCAATGTTGTCCGGATAGCCCGGCAGGTCGGAAACCAGATAGTCCCGGGTGCCCGCCTTGGATCCGGTCAACCACCAGCGCACCACGGTGCGCGCAGCCGTCTCGGCGACGCAGACATACGACTCGTCGGCGGCCAATGCGACCCCGTTGGCGAAGGCCAGCCCGTCGAGCACGGTGGTCACCGATCCATCTGCCGCGTCGCGCCGAAACAACCGGCCTGTTCGAGTGTCTTCGACGAGATCGTGTTTCCAGCGCTCGATCGGGTGCAGCGTCGAGGAGTCGGTGAACCAAATGTCCCCGGTGCCCATGACCGCAGCGTTGTTGCAGAACACCATCTGACGGCCGTCGATCGCCGTGACAAGTTCCTCGACGGCCCCGGTGGCCGGGTCGGCCACGAGCAGGCCCCGGTGCGCGTCGGCGACGAGGAGTCGGCCGTCGTCGAACAGTTCGATACCCAGCGGCCGTCCGCCGGTGTCGCCGACCTGGGTGACCGCACCGGTCCCCGGCGCAATCGAGAGCAGCCGACCGTCTTCGAGCCCCGTGTAGACCGTCCCGTCGGCGGCGACCACCACATCCTCGGGGCCGCGGCCGACCTCGACGACCCGAACCGGGCGCAGCTCGATCGCAGCCATCACCGTCCCATCAGCTCTTGCCGCAGCGCGGCGTCCTTGTCGGCGACCATCGCCGCCAGATCCTCCTGGAACTTCACCATCCGCTGCTGCAGCGACGGGTCACCCGCGGCCAGGATGCGGACCGCCAGCAGTCCGGCATTGCGGGCGCCGCCGATGGAGACCGTGGCCACCGGCACCCCGGCGGGCATCTGCACAATCGACAGCAGCGAATCCATGCCGTCGAGGTACTTCAACGGCACCGGAACGCCGATGACCGGCAACGGCGTGGCCGACGCCACCATGCCCGGCAGGTGCGCCGCCCCACCTGCGCCGGCGATGATGACCGACAGTCCACGTCCGGCAGCGCCTTTCGCATAGTCCAGCATCAACTGAGGGGTGCGGTGCGCCGAGACGACGCCCACCTCGAACGGCACCCCGAACTCGGCGAGGGCGTCGGCGGCGGCGGTCATCGTCGGCCAATCCGAATCGCTGCCCATGATCAGGCCGACGCGCGGCCCCCCGGTCGCATTGCTTGCTGCGTCACTCACCGTGTACATCCCATCCGTCGGTCCAGCGTGCGGTCGACAGCCACGTCGCCGCCCGTTCAGCACGCTCGCGGACCTCGTCGACCGACGCGCCCGGCGCACCCACGATATTGACATGCCCGATCTTGCGATCGGGCCGTTCTCCCTTGCCGTACAGGTGAAGCTTCGCCTCGGGCAGCCGCGCCATCAGGTGGTGGACGCGCTCGTCCATCGACATCGCCGGCGCTTGCGCGGCACCCAGCACGTTGGCCATCACGACCGGACCGGCAACGATGTCGGTCGGCCCCAGGGGATAGTCGAGGATCGCCCGCAGGTGCTGCTCGAACTGGGAGGTGATAGCGCCGTCCATCGACCAATGGCCGCTGTTGTGCGGACGCATCGCCAGTTCGTTGACGACCAGGCCCCCGTCAGCGGTCTCGAACAGCTCCATGGCCATGACCCCGATGACCCCGAGCTCCTCAGCCAGCCGCAGCGCCATCTGCTGCGCCTGCTCGGCGACGTCGGGCGCCAACCCAGGCGCGGGCGCCACCACAACCGCGCACTGCCCTTGCCGCTGAATGGTCTCGACCACCGGCCAGGCCGCCCCCTGACCGAAGGGCGACCGCGCGATCAGCGCCGACAACTCGCGCCGCATGGACACCCTCGCCTCGACCATCAGCCGGGTCGACGCATCGGCACGGTCGAACAGGTCCAGCGCCTGCTGCTCGTCGTCGACCAGCCAGACCCCGCGACCGTCGTACCCGCCCCGCACGGCTTTGAGCACGACGTCCCAGCGGTGCTGCGCGCCGAACTCGCGCAGCACCCCGCGCGCGGCGGCGCGGTCGCCGGCGAGGTCGGCGAAGTCGGGCACCGGCAGGCCGAGCGCGGTGAGCCGCGTCCGCATGGCCAGCTTGTCCTGCGCAAAGCGCAGTGCCTTCGATGGCGGCCGCACCGCCACCCCCTCGGCCTCGAGCGCCTCGAGGTGCGCCACCGGCACCCCCTCGTGGTCGAAGGTGAGCACGTTCGCACCGGCCGCAGATCGCCGCAGATCGTCGAGGCGCTCATGCGACCCGATGACGACGTCGGCGCTGACCTGCGCGGCGGGATCATCCTCGCTCGCGGCAAGGACCCGCAGGCATTGGCCCAACGCAATTGCTGACTGGTGGGTCATCCGCGCCAGCTGACCACCGCCGACCATGGTGACCACCGGCATCGGTGAAACGGATCTCAACACGACGTCCATCCTGCCGCATGTTTCCGGCGACGCGAACCGTGCCCGTAGACTTGAACCTTGTGCCCTTTGTCAACGACGTGATCAACGCGCTTCCCGGTCCGCTGCACCGGATCGCCATTCGTCACCGCGAGCTGATCAAGTTCGCCATCGTCGGCGGCACCACCTTCATCGTCGACATGGCGATCTTCTACCCGCTGGCATACACGATCCTCGAGGGAAAGCCGACCGTCGCCAAGATCATCTCCGGCGTCGTCGCGACGATCCTGAGCTACATCCTCAACCGCGAGTGGACCTTCAACAACCGTGGCGGACGTGAGCGCCACCATGAGGCGCTGCTGTTCTTCGTGATCAGCGGGATCGGCGTCTTGCTGGCCGCGGCGCCACTGTGGGTCGCCAACAACATGTTCAGCCTCCGCGAGGCGCCCCAGGGCCTCAAGCTCGCGATACTCGACTTCATCCTCGCCTACATCATCGGCAACATCCTGCAGATGGCGTTCCGGTTCTGGGCGTTGCGCCGTTTCGCCTTCCCCGAGCTCACCCCACCGGGCGGCGAGGGCGGCTCCACCGACCTGAGCCCCAATCTGGTCGAACTCACCGATGAGGAGCTCGGTCACGCTTGACCGGTTCGGTCGGCGCGGCGGCGGGCACGACGATCGCGAACACCGGCGGCCGGCGCGAGGTCAGCTCCAGTCGACCGCCGTCGGCCTCCACCAGCGCCCGGGCCAGTGACAGGCCGACCCCGGTCCCGGTCGACACCCCGCCGGTGAACCCGCGGCGGAAGATCTTGTCGACGAGATCGTCGGGCACCCCGGGGCCCTGATCGGTCACCTGGAGTCGCAGCATTCCCGCGGTCGCCAACGCGTCCAGGGACACCGTGGCGCTCCCCCGGCCGTGGTGCAACGCATTGTCCAGCAGTACGGCGAGGGCCTCGCGCAGCCGACTCGGCTGCGCGGTCCACACCACTGCCGGCGCCGAGCCGAGGGTCACGATCCGCACCTGTCGATCGGCCGCCGCGAATGCCGGGGCGAAATCGGCGACCAGGGTCCGGACCATCGACTCGACGTCGACCTCGGTCGCCGGCTCTCCCTCGCTGACCCTCGAGGCGACGACCATCTCGTCGAGTTCGCGGGTCAGGCGGTCGACCTGGCTGGCCGCGGCCTCGGCTTCGGCGACGACAGCGGGGTCCGGATGCATCGCGAGCTCGTCCAGCCGCAACTGGATCGCAGTCAGCCGACTGCGCAACTGATGCGACACCTCGCCGACAATTCCGCCCTCCCGGTCCAGTCGGGTGGCAATCTCAGTATTCGCCGCCCCCAGGGCACGCGACACGCGGTCGAGCTCGGGTATCCCATACTCCGGCCACTCCGACCGGAAGTCGCCGCGCGCCATCGCCGACGCCCGGTCCGCGACCCGCGTCAACGGGTCGGCGAGCCGGCGCGCGGTCACCGTCGCCACGCCGACGCCCGTCCCGGCCGAAGCCAGCACCGCCGCCGCCACGATCGCCACCCCGCCCCACTGGTCGCGGCGCACCTGGTTCACCGGAATCGCCAGCTCGACGGTGCCGGCTTCGCCGAGGTTGATGGAGTCGGCGAACTCCCGCCCCGCGATCGGCGCACCCAGTGTGGTCGTGACCAGGCGCGGTGCCGCACCCGGCGCTGTCGGCACGCGGTGGGTCACCCGTAGCATCCCGCTTTCGGGAATCAGCAGACCCACCCGGGATCCGGCCAGCAGACCGGCATCAAGTTCCCCACCGGGTTCCTCCAACTGGATCAACTCGCTCGCGATGTGTTTGAGCCGCAGATCGAGGTCCTGATGGGTGGTGTCGGCAATCCACCACCAGGCGATGACCGAGAGCGGCACCCCCAGCAGGATCCCGACGATCAGCACCATGCCGATCATCGAGCTCCGGATCCGCCGGCGCACTCAGGCGCCCATCGCGGGAGTCGACACGTCACGCATCGAATCGGAACCCCATGCCGCGCACCGTGACGATGTGGCGCGGCCGGTCGGCGCGGTCGTCGCCGATCTTGCGGCGAAGCCAGGACACGTGCATGTCCAGGGTCTTCGAGGACCGCAGGTCGGCAGATCCCCACACCTCGGTGACGAGTTCATCCCGGCTGACGACCTGCCCGGGTCGCTCCATGAGGAATTGCAGCAGATCGAACTCCCGGTTGGCGAGCACGACGTCCTCGCCGTCGAGGAGGACGCGGCGCGCGCGCGTGTCCAGCACTATCGCCCCGCCGACGAGGACCTCTTCGGCCACCGCCGGCTTGCGACGCAGGAGGGCGCGCACCCGCGCGAGTAGTTCTGCCAGCCGGAAGGGTTTGCCGACATAGTCGTCGGCACCAGCATCGAGGCCGACGACGAAGTCGACCTCGTCGGTACGCGCGGTGAGCATCAGGACAGGCAGGTCGGGGCGGCGGATGCGTAACTCCCGGCACACCTCGAGCCCATCCATCTTCGGCAGTCCGAGGTCCAGGACGAGCAGTTCGAAACGGGGATCGATGGCCTGCTCGAGCGCGGCGGGCCCGTCGGCGACGACCACACAGCCGTAGCCTTCGCGGGTCAGCGCCCGCGCCAGCGGTTCGGCGATCGCGGCGTCGTCCTCGGCGAGCAGCACCTCGGTCATCGGAACTCCGGCGCGTCGAGGTCGTCGAGCACCTCTTCGTAAAGCAGGGCGTGCACCCGTTCGACGTCGGGAATGTTGTGGAAGGTCAGCGGCTCGTCGGAAGCAGACTCGATCACCAGCGTCCCGGTGCGCAGCAGCCGGTCGACCAACCCGTGCCGGAACTCGACGGTATTGATGCGCGAGAGCGGAATGTCGATACCCGAGCGGGCGACGATACCGTTGCGATAGATGATCCGCCGGTCGGTGATGACGAAGTGGGTCGTGGCCCAGGTGATGAGCGGGCGCAGGAAGTACCAGATCAGCGCGATCCCCCAAAACACGCCCACGGCGATCAGCGCCACCGTCCGGTTCGTGCCGGCCAGTGTCGAGCCACTGATGATGCCCACGAGGAGGCCGGTGAGCATCGAGACGATCGCGAACACCAGAAACGGCGGGATGAGCAGCTTCCAGTGCGGGTGGCGGTGCAGCACGACGGTCTCGCCGGGCGCCAGGTTGTGTGCGGGATAGCCCATGCCGACGAGCATATGTCGCGCCTAGACTGTGGGCCATGACCTACCACGACCCGCGCGGCAACAACCCCGGCACCAGGGCTTACACCCAGCCGGCCCAGCCCCCGATGTATCCGCGGGAAAGCCACGAGGGTCAGCCGCATTACCCAGCACCCGTACCCGCACCCGCACCCGAATCCGCGCCCGCTCCCGCGCCGCCGCGCGCACCGGTCGTCCGGGCGCCCAACCTCAATCCGGTGATGTTCATCGGCGGGGTCGTCATGACCGGAGTGGTGGTCGCGCTCGCCGTGTGGCTGGTGGCCTGGATCATGCGCACGATCGCCAGTCGCGTCAACGAGACCGGCACGCTGGGCGTGTGGAACCCGCTGGAGCAGAGCGAGGTGTGGTTCGCGCTGGTCGGCTTCCTCTGCGCACTGCTCGCCGCGGCGCTCTGGTACGTGCTTCAGCTGATCACGCCGGCACCGGGCAGTTTTTTCACGTGGATCGTCGGATTACTTCTGCTCGCGGCGGTGGTGATCCCGGTTCTGCTCGCCACCGGCGACCTGGTCGCCGGTATCTGCACGTCGATCCTGCACCTCGTGATCGGGTTGCCGATCCTCGCGCTCATCCCGATGGTGGGACGACAGTCAGCGCATCGCTGACCGGTCGGTCTGCTTCAGCGGCCCCGGTCAGCTCTGCGGGTGAGCCCGCAGATGGGTGACATCGCCAGCGGCAACAGCCGTCGTCGACCCACCGTCCGCGGTGACCAGCAACCGGCCCTGCGCGTCGACGTCGACGGCGGTCCCGATCAGTTCGTTGTCGCCCGGCAGTACCAGCCGTACCCGTTGCCCCAGCGTCACGCATTTCGAGCGGTATTCCTGGGCGAGCTCGTCAAGTCGCGACGGCCACATCGCCAACTCGACGTCGAGCTCCCGAAGGATGTCGACCGCCAACTCGTCGTCGTCGATCGCTCGACCGGTCTCCACGAACACCGACGTCGCCTCGGGAACGGGCAGCTGGTCGGGGGTCATCGACGTATTCACCCCGATCCCGATAACGGCCTGCCCGTCGCGGCCGGACCCGCCCGCGAGGACACGGGTCGAGTACTCCGACAGCACACCGGCGACCTTGCGCTCGCCGATCAACACGTCGTTGGGCCATTTCACCCCCGGCACCGCGTCGAACATGGTGGTGCGTGCCAGGGCATCGGCGACGGCGACACCGGCCAATAGTGAAAGCCAACCCATCGCCGACGTCGCCGCACCGACCCGGACCCCGACCGAGAAGGTCAGTGCTCCGGACGGCCCAGTGGTCCACGTCCGGTCGTGGCGCCCACGCCCGGCCGTCTGATGCCGCGCGACCAACACCCGCCCGTCAATGTCCTCGATCGACGCCGCCACCGCGAGGTCGGCGTTGGTGGATCCGGTCGATTCGACAACATCGACCTGGCGCCACCGGGTTCCGGCAAGATGATCTATCAGACCCGACATGCCTTCAACTCTAGGCCGATGCCTCGCCACGGGGGTGCTGGCGCGGCCGTACCCCGGCTCGTTAGCATGAACCCCCATGACCACCGCATCGCAGGACTCGTCGTCTCCCGACATCCACACGACCGCCGGCAAGCTCGCCGATCTGCGCAACCGACTCGAGGAGACCAAGCACCCGGTCGGCCAAGCGGCAGTCGAGAAGGTCCACGCCAAGAACAAGCTCACCGCCCGCGAGCGCATCACCCACCTCCTCGACGAAGGGTCCTTCGTGGAGATCGACGCCCTGGCACGGCACCGCTCCACCAACTTCGGCCTCGGCGAGAACCGGCCGCTGGGCGACGGCGTCGTGACCGGCTACGGCACCATCGACGGCCGTGAGGTGTGCGTCTTCTCGCAAGACTTCACCGTGTTCGGCGGCAGCCTCGGCGAGGTTTACGGCGAAAAGATCGTCAAGGTCATGGACCTCGCCCTCAAGACTGGGCGCCCACTCATCGGCATCAACGATGGCGCCGGGGCCCGGATCCAGGAAGGTGTGGTCTCACTCGCCCTCTACGGCGAGATCTTCCACCGCAACGTGCGCAATTCGGGCGTCATCCCGCAGATCTCGCTCATCATGGGCGCAGCGGCGGGCGGTCACGTCTACTCCCCGGCGCTCACCGACTTCGTCGTGATGGTCGACCAGACCAGTCAGATGTTTGTCACCGGACCGGACGTCATCAAGACCGTCACCGGCGAGGACGTCACCATGGAAGACCTCGGTGGCGCCCAGACCCACATGGTGCGCTCGGGCGCGGCCCACTATGTCGCCCCCGACGAAGAGGACGCACTCGAGTACGTCAAAGATCTGCTCTCCTACCTGCCCAGCAACAACCGTGCTGAGCCGCCCCGCCTGCCGGTCCCGACTCCCACCGGCTCGATCGAGGACAATCTGACCGCGGAGGACCTCGAACTCGACACCCTGGTCCCCGACTCGGCGAACCAGCCCTACGACATGC
>NZ_DIAX01000008.1:0-7923 GCF_002414845.1 Gordonia sp. UBA5067
CAGGCATGATCGACGGCCTGATCGACGAGGCCTCAATCAACCCCGAGCATGCCGACAAGTTCCTGCGCATGATCTTCAGCGACCAGGAGGCCATCTGAAATGACTGTCCAAATGCCGAACGGCCCCGGGGCTAACGGGGCCGTTCGTGAAAGCTCCAGGGCGCGGAACCTCACCGATTATAGGGCAGCACAAGCCCGACGTCGCGACGCCGCGCGAAGACTGCCACCGATCCAATGCTGCTCCTGCCACGCATGGTTCCGCGACCCCGCAAGCCACATCTGCAGGTGGGGCCGGTGGTGATCCCATATGGCACCGAATATGACGAAGACGGCTTCACCGCCGAAGACAGACTCCTCGAAGGGATCTTCTCTGGCGCATGGCTCGACCAGCAGACGTTCCCTGAACTGGAGGAGATCGTGACCGGAATCCTCGTCGAGGGCTTCGCGCTCATCGTCGGCCCACCGAAGGTCGGGAAATCATGGCTCGTCGGGAACCTGGCGCTCGCGTGCGCTCAGGGCGGCCGCGCTCTCGGCCGGATCGACGTCCGACAGCGGCCCGTCCTGTACCTCGCACTAGAGGATGGTCCCCGGCGCCTGCAGTCGAGGCTTCGGAAACTGAACGACGATCAGCCACTCCCCGACGCCCTCGACATGATCTGCACCGTCGAACCCGGCATGATCGAGGCCACCATCTCCGCATGGATGGAAAGACACCAGGACAAGGCCCCGCTCGTCATCCTCGACACGTTGGGGAAAGCGCGGCCACAACGCCGGGCAGGCGATGATCCTTACCTCGCGGACTACAAAGTCGGATCGCAGCTGAAAGCGATCGTCGACTCCATCCCCGGCGCGTGCCTCCTCGTCGTCCACCACACCAACAAGTCCGAATCGGGCGACTTCGTCGACGCCGTCTCCGGCACGCAGGGCATCGCCGGATCAGCCGACTCCATCCTGGTCCTTCGCCGGCCCCGCAAATCCAACGAGGCCACGCTCGCCATCACCGGACGCGACGTCACCGAACGAGAGATCGCGCTCCTTACCGACAACGGCAAATGGGAACTGGACGGCTTCACGATCGAATCCGCCGAACAAGTCGTCGAGACAAGGAAGGAGAAAGGGCACCAGGGAGATCAGTCTCTGGAGATCCTCGGCTACGCGAAGCAACACCCGATCGTCACCCCGAAGCTCGTGGCCGCGCACTTCAAGATTGATCCCAAGACCGCAGGCACCTATCTCGGACGACTCGTCGACCGGGAGCACCTGTTCCGAATCGCGTACGGCAAGTACTCGCACCAGCCCCCCGAAAGTCCAACAGGTTCAACACCGATCCCACTGGAGGTCGCCCAGTGACCAGACGCAACAGCAGACCGTGCCGCACCTGCAGTCGCAGCACGAAGAGCACCACCCGCTATTGCCCCGACTGCAGGCCAGAAGACGCCACCCCCCACGTCACCCGCGTCGAAGGCGGCATCACCTTCGCCGGACTCACCCTCACCGATCGGCAAGCCATCCGGCTCGCCAACCAGATCGCAGACAGCTTGGAGACAGCACCATGATCGACGACGGCATCATCCGACTCTCACCCGACGAGAACGGAATCACCGTTCACAACTACGACACCACCGTCGACACAGACCTCATCGTCAACGTTCCCATCCTCGCCTTCACCGACGACCGGCACGGCGACGAGATCCACATCCTCCTGAACCCCGCAGACGCAGTCGCACCCAGACTCCTGAAGTCACTCACCGCATACGTCAATGCCCTTTGCGCCCGACTAGCCGAACTAGCCGAGGACGACCAGTGAAACCCTGCCTCGCATGCGGTGAACCCGGCACCAACAGTCGCTGCGCCGACCACCAGCTCGACCACGGCCTGACCGCACACCAACGCGGATATGACAGCCGCTGGCGCAAACTCTCGGCACGCGCCCGCAAACTCCAGCCCTGGTGCGACGACTGCGGTGACATCGACGACCTCACCGCCGACCACTCACCCGAAGCATGGGCGCGACACGACGCCGGTAAACCCATCCGACTCCGTGACATCACCGTCGTCTGCCGTGCCTGCAACACCCTCCGAGGCAAGGCCAGGGGACGCACCCCTAAAACCGCAGGTCAGAGACCTCGCGGTAAGGCGCAGGGAGCGTTATACACCCCGGGGGGTATCCGGTGAGCGATCGACGAGACCCTTGGGAGAGTCCCTTGTGCGCTCTGATGTCCGCCGTCGAGGCGGTCGGGTGCAGCGAGTCGCCAGTCACGGAGAAGCGCGAGTTTCTGCACTGCACGGTCGACGAGGTGACTGCTGGTCTGGAGCGCGCCGACCTGGTGGAGTTGGTCTTCGGACTGGCCGCGTTGGCTGCTGATCGCTCCAGGGTGATCGGCGGCTTGCATGACCGGCTGGAGGCCCTGGAGGTGGGCAGGTGAAGGCGGGTCCGAAGGCGAAGACGGACGACTCGCCGTTGCCGTGGCAGCCGAGGTCGACCGGTGCCGCCCGGTTCAGGTCCTTCTGTGATCGCTTCGTTCGGGTGCCGAAGGGTTCGAATGCGAAGGCGAAGTTGCGGCTCCGGGACTGGCAGCTGGAGTTGATCTCCTCGATCGAGGACGCCGACCCGATGCCGCGTACGGCCGGGTGGATGTTGCCGCGCGGTTCGGGGAAGTCGACGCTGGTGGCCGCGTATGGGTTGTACCGGTTCTTCGCCGATGGCGAAGGGTCTGTTGTGGTCGTGGTCGCTGTGGATGAACGGCAGGCCGGGATCGTCTTCAACATCGCGCGCCGCATGATCGAGTTGGACGAGGATCTGTCGGCCCGGGTGCAGGTGTTCAAGGAGAAGCTGTATTGGCCTGCCACCGATTCCTACTTCCACTGTCTGCCGGCGTCTCCGGCGTCGCTGGAGGGCCTGGATTACACGCTGGCGATCTTGGACGAGGCCGGGGTCGCTTCGCGTGAAGCCTACGAAGTGTTGACGCTGGCGCAGGGCAAGCGACCGAAGTCGACGTTGGTGGCGATCGGCACGCCGGGACCGGACCCGAACGATCAAGTCCTCGTTGATCTTCGGACCGCTGCCGCCGACCACCCGGAGGACAAGTCTCTGGTCTGGCGCGAGTTCTCCGCGTCCGGCTTCGAGGACCATCCGGTCGACTGTGAGCACTGCTGGTCCCTGGCGAACCCAGCGCTCGACGACTTCCTGCACCGCGACGCCCTGGTCGCTCTGCTGCCGCCGAAGACTCGGGAGGCCACGTTCCGGCGCGCGAGGCTCTGCCAGTTCGTGACGGAGTTGGACGGCGCCTTCTTGCCTGCCGGTGTGTGGGCGGATCTCGGGACTGGTGAGCCGGTCCCGGACGGTGCCGATGTGGTGCTGGCCTTCGACGGTTCGTTCTCCGATGACACGACGGCCCTGTTGGTGGGCACGGTGTCGACGGTGCCGCACTTCGACAAGGTGAAGGTGTGGGAGAAGCCTTCGGGCGACGACACCTATCGGGTGCCGGTAGCCGAGGTCGAGGACGAGATCCGCAACGCCTGCCGCCGCTGGAATGTCGTCGAGATCGTCGCGGACCCGTTCCGGTGGACCCGCACCTTGCAGGCCCTCGAAGCCGAAAGTTTGCCGATCTGCGAGTTTCCGCATAGTCCGGCGCGGCTCACTGCCGCGACCGGTGACCTGTATTCAGCCGCCCTCAATGGCCGGTTGTCTCACTCGGGCGATCCGACGCTCGCTGCCCATGTTGGTGCAGCGGTGATCGTCGAAGACGCCCGGGGAATCCGCCTATCGAAGGCGAGTCGATCGAGGAAGGCCAAGAAGGTCGACTTGGCGGCCTGCCTCGTGATGGCGCACAGTCGCGCAACTTGGCGCGCAACTCACCGCAAGAAGAAGAAAGTGAGGTCATTCAAGTGACCGATCTACTCACCACCATGCTGGAGAAGTTGGAAGCACCCGCTCCGCGCTTCGACACCCTCGACCGCTACTACCGGGGACAGCAAGCCCTCGCCTACCTGGCACCTGAAGCGCGCACGGCGCTCGGGGACCGGTTCGGGCGGTTGGCTTCGAACCTGCCGCGCCTGGCCGTCACCAGCCTGTCTGAACGTCTCCGGGTGACCGGCTTCGAGGGCGTCGACGTCTGGGATGACTGGCTCCGCTCCGACCTCGATCAGGAGGCCGGCACCGCGCACCGCGAAGCCCTTCTTCTCGGGCAGGCGTACGCGATCGTCTGGGGCGACCAGTTCGGGCGTCCGCAGGTGACGGTGGAATCGGCACGGCAGGTCACCACCCTGCACGATCCGGGGACACGCCGAATCACCGCTGCGCTGAAGCGTTGGGAGACTGCCACCACCACCGAGGCCACCTTGTTCGGGCCGGACGAGATCGTTCGCCTTCGTGCCGACCAGCCGGGTGCAACGACGGCAGGCTTCAAAGTCATCGAGACGTTGCCGAATCCGTTGGAGCTGGTGCCGGTCGTTCGTCTCCGCAACGGCGACCGACTGCTCGACGACGGAGTCTCCGAGATTGATGATCTGATCCCGCTCGTCGACGCGCTGAACAAGATCCTGACCGACATGATGGTCACCTCCGAGTTCGCGGGCAGGCCACGCCGGTGGGCGACCGGAATCGAACTGGAGGAATCCGAGGAAGGCGAAGCGATCAACCCGATCCCGGAGGGGAACCGGGCGATGATCTCCGAGAACGAGCAAGCCAAGTTTGGGCAACTCGAATCGGCGGACCTGGCCGGCTATGAGACCGCGGTGAACGTGATCCTGTCGCAGATCATGGCCGTGTCAGGTCTGCCTGCCCACTATGTCGGGGTGACGACCGCGAATCCGGCTTCAGCGGATGCGCTTCGTGCCGCCGAAGCATCGCTGACTGCTCGGGCGCAGGCACGGCAGGCCGCCTTCGGCAGGGCATGGGAGGACGTCGCACGCCTGATTGTCGGTGTCCGTGACGGTGTCGACCCGCTGCAGGTCGATGTTCGGGTGTCGTGGGCGGACGCGGCGACCCGCTCGATCGCCCAGGAAGCCGACGCTGTCACCAAACTGTTCTCCACCGGTCTGCTGCCGGCCTCGTTCGCGCTGCAGCGACTCGGGTACTCCGAGACCGAGATCGACGTGATCCGCACCATGCGCCGCACCGAAGCCCTCGATGGCGCGGCGGTCGACCTGTCGAAGTTGGTGCTCTGATGTCCTACGCAGACACCTTGAAACGGCTCGCCGCTGACAGCGAACGACAAGCCCTGGCCGTCTACCGCCTGTTTGTCGAGGATCGCCTCGATCGGGACGACACGATCAACCTGATCGCGACGATGATCGCCCGGGCGAACGGCAGGGCACGAATGCTGGCCGACTATGCGATCGCCGTCGATCTGATGATTCAACTCCAAGAAGTCGTTCCGGTCACTGGGGTCGATGTTCCTGATGACACTTCGAGGCTAACAAAAGCGGCGTCGACGGTCCTGGGGACTGCTGAAGCCTCCGACGTCCCCGAAGCGATCGTCGCACGCCTGGCACGGTCGGAACCGCTGGAGGCTGCCGCGAAGTCGTACTCGGAGGCGATGGTCCGTTCCGGCAGGACGAAGGGCTGGACCCGGCAGCTGTCGGGGAAGGCTTGCCAGTTGTGCCGCTGGTGGTCTCGCGACGGCAGGATCTGGCCGGCAGAACACCCGTTCCAACATCACAAGGGCTGCACCTGCACCCCGAAACCCGTTGTCGCACCAAATATTCGGGAAACCGTACGCACTGCACGAGAGAAGGGAATCCGATGACCGAGAACATCATCACCGAGACCGACGAGATCACTATGCCCGACACCGAGGCACCCGAACCGGCCGAAAGTCGCGCAGACGGCGAACCAGAGGCCGCTACCGACGAACCTGCAGGTGACGATGACACCTTCAGTCGCGAATATGTGGAGAAACTACGGCAGGAGAACGGCAAGTACCGCCAGCGTGCCCAGAAGGCCGACGACCTGGCGCACCGACTGCATCGTGCCCTCGTCGCCGCCGATGGTCGACTGCAAGACCCTTCGGATCTCGACTTCGACGACAACCACCTCGACGGGAACCACCTGACCGAGGCGATCGGAGATCTCCTGCAGCGTAAGCCGCACCTGGCCGCACGCCGGATCTCCGGGGACATCGGACAAGGCGCAGTCAGCACGCCCGCCGAAGTGAACCTGATGGGCCTGCTTGGGGGTCACCAGTGAACCGGGAAGAAGCACGCGACGCACTGACCGCCCAGATCGGGGAACTGGCCTCGACGGCAGGAGCCGAACAGGTGCTGAAGTTGGCGCAGGCGTGGGCGGCCCTATGGTACCGTCCTCGCGAATAATCCCAGTATGTGAGACGATGGGGGCAGGTTCCTGGTGAACCTGCCCCCATTCTCGTCCTGGAGACGAAGGACCAACTTCTTCTCTCAAAGGACAAACATCATGGTTGAGCAAGTCGCCACCAATCCCACCCTCCTGCAGGACCAGGTCGCCAGCCTCCTCGTGCAGCCCCTCGAAGCGGCGTCGGTCGTCCTCGCTGCCGGACCCCGAATCTTCGACACCGCCAGCGAACTCCGAATCCCGAAACTCGTGTCCGGCACGACCCCCGGCTTCGTCGCCGAAGGTGGCGAGATCGCCTCGACACACGACGTCACCTTCAACGAGGTGAAACTGATGCCGACCGAACGCAAGAGCATCAAGTCGATCCTCCGGTACTCGAACGAGCTGGTCCGCCAGTCCGTCATCGGAATCGACTCGGTCCTGAAGGCACGCCTGGTCAAGGACGTGTCCGACGCCCTCGACACCGCCCTGCTCAAGGGTGCCGGCACCACCAACTCGATCAAGGGCCTCACCGCCCAGTCGGGCGTGACCACCGGTGCCCTCGATGTCACCGACCCCGACAGTCTCCTGGACGCGATCGCCGCACTGAACGCCCAGGAGATCATCCCGAACCGTTGGTTCATCTCCGGTGCCGACTTCGCTTCGCTCCGCAAACTGAAGGAATCGGCCTCGTCGGCCCGGTACCTGCTGGAGCCTGATCCGTCGAAGCAGTCCGGGACCACCTTGTTTGGTATCCCGGTGACCATCACGAACAAGCTGTCTGCAGGGAAGGCGATCCTCGCGGACATGTCGACCGTCGCGATCGCCCGGGACACCAGCCCTTCGGTGACCGTCCTGAACGAACGCTACGCAGAGTTCGACGAGGTTGGTCTTCGTGTGACGACCCGCTACGACCTAGGTCTACTGCACCCGAAGGCAGTCGCGGTCCTCACCGCGACCCCGTGATGACTCCGACAGGCTCCGATGTCGCCGCGTTCCTCGGACAGCCTGCTGATCCGGCGACCGTCGCGATGGCCGGTCAGACGTTGCCGATCGTCGAGGCGATGGCACGCGCGTACACCCGCGACCGTGGCTTCACCGACGACGGGCCGGAACCTGATGTCGCGGCAGTCCTGGTGACTGCTACGGCCCGCATGATGACGAACCCTGGACAGATCGCACGCGACTCCACTGCCGGCCCGTTCAGCGAGTCAATCAGGGGTGGCTTCGTCGGATGGTCGCTGGCTGAAACGTTCGTATTGAACCGTTACAGGAAGCGGTCACTGTAAGGTTCGGCTGAAGGCCCCGACGTGAACTCCCCCCGAGTCAGCGTCGGGGCCTTTCCTTGCAGGTAAACCACTGTTGAAGCCGTGGAAACTGTTGATCTGCCTGTAAACCCGCAGGTCAAAGGACTAAACGCGGAGGATGAAAGTTCAACAGAGTTCAACACCCTGTTGAACTTCGGTTCCGTACCCAAACGCTTACCCAAACCAGGTCGGAAATCCGTCGATTACCGCCTACGTCTGCAGGCGTCCGTGAGTGTTCAGAAATAGGGGACTACCTGGGTAAACATGAACACCAGCGAACATCGGGGAACATGCTTTCGAAGACTGGGGGTCAAGTGGTCGCAGG
>NZ_DIAX01000008.1:7985-29380 GCF_002414845.1 Gordonia sp. UBA5067
CGCAGGTTCAAATCCTGTCAGCCCGACAGCAGGTCAGAGGGTGTTTCCGCTTCGGCGGAGACACCCTCTTTCTAGTTTCCACTCCTGAAACCACCCCGATGCTCTGCCACCCTGGCCGCTGTCGTGGCGCCGCATTACCCATGTAGGCTTCGGTCCGGTTGGGTGCCCTGTGTGTTCCAAGTCTTGGCCATTCGGCCCGAAGAATATTTCAGCTTCTCGCCAAAAATAGCGAAGCAACCTCGCACCACCCGTCGACGCGATAGAGCTGCGGAAGAACTCCGGGTTGGCAGGATGGGCTTCATCTCCAAGATCGTGCCCTCGAACTGATCTCGCGGGATACCGTTCCTCGCTACCTTCAGCTCGATATCGGCGGCAGGGTCGTTAGCCTGCGCGACCATACTGGCCAGTTCGAGATGTACGGGAGACTCACTTCAACGATAGCGTGGATCACCTCCTGGGCGGCGAGAAGCATGGGATGATCCGAGACGGCAATCAGGAGCGGAGGGTGACGGTGGCAGCGAAGGGTGAATCGCATGGACTCGGAGTCGGGCACGGCAGCCTGATTGAGTATCCAGACGGGAGTGTCGAGTTCCGTCAGACCGGCAAGTTGCTACCTGCGTTCCGTGTCAACCTCGACGACGTGCGAGGCTTCTCAGTCCGCCGCGCTACGCGAGACGACAAGAAGCGGCTGAAGGCGAGCAGCCTGCAGGAGGTCGTGACTGTTCAAGGCCTGGGAACGGTGCTCGCTGAGGTCCCGACGAACATGGGGACTGGGGAGCGGATCGAGAAATGGTTCCGGGCACACCCGAGGTTCGGAGGCCAGCGACAACAGCAGGCGCCCCTGATTACACGCTGGGCCAGCCGAGTGGTCGACCCCGCGGTGCAACTCCACCGCCCCCGCCGCCGAGTGTGCCTGCCGGGTGGTATCCCGATGCCGACAACCCGGCGCTGCAGCGCTATTGGGACGGCACGCAATGGACCGAACACACCGCACCGGCTGGGCATCCGGTCTAACGGCGGTACTGCTCCTGTATGGCGCTCAGCTTTGACCGGCGTCCTCGTCGCGCTTCCCTCCACATATGAGAAGTGCCCGGAACCGTCAGCGGTACTGGGCCCCTCGTTCTCAACTTTGCGTCCTGCGGCCCGTTGCGGACTGGCACCAGTGCAGTATTGATCGGTCCAGTTCTGCAGAAGCCCTTCCGTGTGATCGTCCCTTTCGTCGGACAGGAGCGTCTCGGCGCGTCCGCGCCGCAAGGTGCGCTTTCCGATCGCAAGATCAGGGAGAAGTCCAGGTGGCGGTACCCGCCTGCGAACAAGACCCGGAGCCCGCGCGACACCTATGCCGCGCGCTGCGAGAAGTGGATCGAGGGTAACTCACCAATGGGCAACGTCCGGCCCAGGGATCTGGACACCAGGCTGCCAACCTAGGCGGCGGTGAGAAGTGCTGCCAGTGCAGTTTCCACTGGTGATGGGGGCGGTGGGGCGCACTCTGGTGGCGGTTGGTGTGGGGTGTGGTGGTCACGACGCAGTTCTACTGGTCGTGGGGGGCGTGGAGGCGATTCCTGCTGTTGGGCTGGCCGTAGGCTGGTGGGTCCGGTGGAGGGGCCGCTGTGACTGGGGAGGTGGTTGAGGAAGGCTTCGGGGTGGTGGATGGGGTTCGTGCGGTACGGCGCGTTGCTGCCGGCCTTTCGCCAGCCGATTCGTCCGGTTTCGGGTCCGGTGGTGATGACGGTGGTTTCCCAGTTTCCGGGTTTGCTGCCGACGTTGCGGTCGTCGGGGCCGCATGCGCCGGTCAGCTCTGCGGTGTTGGTTAGACCGCCATCGGCAAAGTCGGCCGCGGCGTGATGAGCCTGGGTGCGGCTGAACGGCTCGGTGCAGCCGGGCCGGGTGCAGCCGCGGTCGCGGCCGAATAGCGCGAGGCGTTGACTGAAGGTGGCGATGCGTTTGCCGCGGCCGAAATCGAGGACTTCGCGGGTTTTATCGGCAAATATCTCCAGCCATGGGGTGGCGTCGGCGGCGAGTTCGATGAGGTCGGCGACGGGAACGAGGGTTCCAGTGGTGGTTGGTGCCGCACCGATGGGCTGGCCGGTAGCCAGAGCGGTCAGCTGTGACAATTCGGCGGTGATGACGAGTTGGCTGGGGATCCGGTTGGGGCGGCCCAATGCTTGATGACCCAGGATCCATTCGCAGAGCATGTCGAGGGCATCGTGGTTGCGTTGGGCGGGGGTGCGGAGATCACGTTTGACCGCCTCGGCCAACGCGTCGCGTTCGGTGTCGTCGAGGTTGGTGATTGAGCCGTACGTGGGATGTTCGTCGGCAGGGTTGTTCATTCCTGGGGCGGCCCAGTTGTGCAGGATCACCTCAAACTTTGCCCGTAATGCCGGGGTTATCGCGCCGGTGATCTTGCTCATCAGCTGCCGATCTTGGCGGCCCAGGGTTAGGCCGCGTTGCCGTTGCCGGTCGGTGTCGTCGGTCAGCTTGCCGTCTGGGTCGAGGTGGGCAAGTAGTCGTTGTCCGAGCGGTCTTAGATCTTGTGGTGCCATGGTGCGTGCGGCGGTGGCGAGAATGTCCACGGCATAGTCAGTGTCGGTGTTAGGTGCGAGGGAGGGCACTTTGGCCAGGAGCAGATCGATTTCGTGGAGGTGGTCGGCGGAGATCTCGCCGTCAGCCACGCCCGCCGCGAGAGGCTCGGAACTCGGTGGTAATTTTTGCCCCGTCAAGGAAGTGAACCGGCCGATCAGCAGGGCCGTCTGATAGCGACGTTTGGCTTCGGTGGGGCCCAATCGTAGGTCTTGAGCGAGGAATCGTCGTACTGAGGAATGGCCAGCGCGGCGGTACAGATTGCGGTCTGATACCTCCACGAGTAGCGCGGAATCTACGGCGGCGGCGCGACGGCGGGCGGTTTCGACCGTCTGGAGCGCAGCCATGACCTCGGCATCAGAAGCCAGCCCCATCCCGACCGTCGCGAGTTTGGTCGTCGCTGCGTCGATCACCAACGCCAACGCCAGCGGCGTATCAGGCAACACGACCCCCTCGGCGATGTCATAGTCGACACCACGCGAAGGATCCGTACCCGGCTGGATTGTGATGGTCATCCGGATCACCCCCCTAGCCAGCACATATATTCGCGTAATCGAACATATGTTCATACTATCGGGGTGGCCGATCGGAGGCAAGGGCTTGCCGCAATTGACGGGGAAGACGTCGCGCGGGTTGCTGCGCGATAGAGTTTCGCGGAGGAGCGGAAGGGGCGGCGATGGCTGGGAATGGCGGTTCGGGGATCCTCGTTCCCTCTCGCCGCAAGCAATGTGTCGGCTTCATGATCGGGTCGGCACTCTTCGCTTTCGGCGCGATCCTGTCAATCTGGGTACACGACCAGGCGGTGCTCGCGAACAGCCTCTACTTCATCGGCTCATGGTTTTTCACCGCCGCCGGAGCCGTTCAACTTGTCCTCAGTGGGCAGGCGACCGTTCCCGTCGATTTCGCACCGGGCAAGATGTTCCGGGCCGAATGGCTATCTGGATCGACGCAATCCTTCGGCACGGTGCTGTTTAACATCAGCACGGGGGCAGCATTGATGACCCTGACCGTTGAGGGTGAGCAGAAGTTCATCTGGAACCCGGACGCGGCCGGATCAACGGCGTTTCTCATCAGCGGTGTGTTCGCCCTCGTTGCTTTCGCGCGGAGCGACCGGTTCTGGAATCCGGGCCAGGTCGACTGGTGGGCTGGACAGGTCAACTTCCTCGGCTGCGTCGCCTTCGGCGTCGCCGCGGTGGCGGCGTTCATCACCGCCACCGGCGCCACGCTCGACGCGCGAGTCGCCAGCGTGAGCACACTGATCGGTGCCGTCTGCTTTTTCCTGGCATCCGCACTCGTTCTGCCAACTGCGCAGCCGCTACCTCGCGCAGGAGAGGTCGAATAGTCAGCAATGACTCGGCGCGTCGGCGGGCCGATCATGGCGGCGGCGTATGTCCTTCGTGATCGATACAATCATGCCCACAGCGGTGAGCACCCAGGCGGTCAGCGCGACCCAAAACCAGGCGCTGCCAATCCATTCGACGACGGGGAGCTTGTTGGCCCGGCCCAAGTACATCCCGGCCACCGAGTACATGCCGAGTGGAAACACCATGCTCCAGAGGGTCGGCTGGTAGCGCAACGGAATGTTGTGGAGGAAGTGGCGCCATACCCCCGCGGCGATGAGCACCGGGATGAGCCAGGTCGCAAAGCACCAGAACATCACCGATAGTCCGGCCGCGACACCGCGCGTGACGGCAATCATCGGGGTGTTCTCCATTTCGATGACGCGGGCGCCGGCCACGACGGTGATCGCGACCGCACCCATCGCCACCCAGTACGGCGGATCCAGGTCTTGGGGCCGAAGGGGATAGAGCATGGCGCGCAGTGCGACGAAGGCGGCGCAGCCGGCGTAGAGGATCACGCCCAGCGACCAGGCGAAGATCGCAAGAATCGACAGGTACTGACGGTGAGCCGGGAGGATCGGCTCGAGCCCCGCGGCGACCACCGCGATCGATTGGCTGGCGACCACCCAGATGAACCAGGTGCCGTTGGCGCGATCGAGCATGGGCCGATGCTCGTTGCTCAGCACGGCGGTCCACGGTACGACGTACCCAAGCAGTAGCCAGACGAGTACCGACACCGTCAGCGCCACCGACGCGATGGTGCTGTGACCGGTGCCGACCAGTGCCGCACCGAGCACATTGGTCGCAGCGATGAACGTGAAGAAGCCGAACGCGCGCGCCGGATCCCGAAAGTCCTCGGCCATGTGACGGCGAAACCTCACCAGCCGCACCCCGTTGAGCACGATCAGTACGACATAGAAGACAACGGCCAACCAGAACAGCACGCCGGCCAGCGTCGACATGCCTTTCAGGCGGGCGCCGATAGAGACGATTCCGGTCGCCATGACCCCCGCGAAGTATCCGGGAGTCAAACTGGCGATCCGCGCAACCATCATCGACCACCCTCACCAGCGCGGGTACGGCTGACTCATGCGGTCGCGATGGTGACGTCTCATGGGGTCACAATGTTGAAATCGGGGTCTGGAGCTTGCAGCGCACCGAGGATCTGAGTCACCGCGCCGGCGTTCCCGTCGATCGTGAGTCCGGCTTCCATCGCGGCGGCGATGTCGCCGGTGGCGAGGTGGACGAGCACGCCATCGGGCACGGTGATCGTGGCGGCAACCACGGTGTCGGCCCGATCCTTGTCGCGCAGCAACACGCCGTTGTGCAGGCGGGTGAGCAGTCGGGTGTCGCCGAACATCCAGCGCACCGTGATGTCAAGGTCCCAGACCTGGGTTGCATCGATCTGGATGGCCAAACCGTCGAGGAACATGTCGGGCGTCAACTGGGCGATGATATCGGCGCCGCTGGTGCCGGTCGGCGTGCCGAAGTTGCCGCTGCGCAGCTCCATCGCGCCGGAGAGATAGAAGTTGCGCCAGGTGCCGTTCTCCGCGGCAAACCCCAGCTTCTCGAGGGTGTCGGCCTGCAGTTCCCGGGCCGCCGCGTGATCGGGTTGAGCGAAGATGACGTGGTCGAGAACCTGTGCGGTCCAGCGATAGTCACCCTCGGTGAAGGACTTGCGCGCCTTGTCGACGACTGCGTCGGCGCCGCCCATGAACTCGAGGTAGCGAGTGGCCGCCGCCTCCGGCGGATGCTGCCAGAGGCGCGCTGGATTGCCGTCGAACCAGCCGAGATAGCGCTGGTACACGGCTTTCACATTGTGGCTTACCGAACCGTAGTAGCCGTGGGTGTGCCACGCCGCATTCAGCTTCGGCGGCAGCTGGAACTGCTCGGCGATCTCGATGCCGGTGAGTCCGCTGTTGAGCATCCGCAGCGTCTGGTCGTGGAGGTAGGCATGCATTTCGCGCTGGGTCTGGAGAAACGTCATGGCCCGCTCGCGGCCCCACGTCGGCCAGTGGTGGGAGGCGAAGACCACATCGGTCTGTTCGCCGAACATGTCGATTGCCTCGCCGAGGTAGCGGGCCCACGCGCTGGGGTCGCGCACGACCGCGCCGCGCAGCGTCACGATGTTATGCAGCGTGTGGGTGGCGTTTTCGGCGATACAGAGCGCCCGGTGATCGGGAAAGTGGAAGTGCATCTCAGCGGGCGCCTCGCTGCCGGGGGCGAGTTGAAACACCATCCGCACACCGTCAACAGTCAATTCCTGCCCGGTCTCGGTAATGTCGACGGTCGGTGCGATCAGGGTGACCGTTCCCATCGAGGTGGTCTGGCCCAAACCGGCACCGATCCCACCGGTCGGTCCCTTCGGTAACGCAGCGCCGTACATGTACCCGGCCCGACGACTCATCGCGGTGCCCGCGTAGAGGTTCTCCGCGATAGCCGGCTCCATGAACCCGGTCGGAGCGATGATCTGAACCTTCCCGGCGTTGACTTCCTCTTGGGTGGTGACGCCCTTGACGCCGCCGAAATGATCAACATGGCAGTGGGTGTAGATGACGGCGACCACCTGTCGGTCACCACGGTTACGGCGATAGAGTTCGAGCGCGGCGGCCGCAGTCTCGGTGCTGATGAGCGGATCGATCACGATGATGCCGGTGTCGCCTTCGACGATCGTCATGTTGGACAAGTCGAATCCGCGAATCTGATAGATCGCCGTGGTCACTTCGTAGAGGCCGTGCTTGGCGCACAGTTGCGACTGCCGCCACAGGCTGGGGTCGACGGTGTCGGGGGCGGCGGCATCGAGGAAGGCATACGCATCGAGGTCCCAGACCGGCCGCCCGTCCGCCCCCGTGATGGCGCCAACATCGAGAGTGGCGATCAGGCCGCGATCGGCGTCGGCGAAGTCCTGAGTGTCGTCGAACGGATAGTCCTGGTGAGCAGCCATCTCGGTTCTCCTGCGTCGTTGTCCCGCCAGCGGCCCGCGGGGCCACCGTCGAACAGGGTCGCACACCCTCGCCGTGCCTGCATGGCAGTTGGGCAACGGGCCGGTCGGCACGACCGATGGGCGACGGGTGTTGCGGTGCGGGTGATCGGCGGGCCGTGCGATGCTGACACCATGGCCGAATCGATGCGAGAAGCCGGCGGCGACGCCGAGGACCCGGATGGCCCCGCCGTCCTGCCCGGCGCGGTCGATGCCCGGTTCACCCTCGCCGCCGAACGGACCATGCTCGCCTGGCTGCGCACATCAATGGGCCTCATCGCCGCCGGCGTGGCGGTGCTGCACATCGTCGAACCGTTTGGCAACAGTCACGCCCGAAGCCTGATCGGTTCGACGCTGCTGCTGATCGGGGCACTCGCCGCAGTCCTCGGGCTCGTACGGTGGCGCCGGGTCGATCGTGCGCTCGCCGACGGCGGGCCGATGCCGGGACCGGCGTCGGTCATGGTGCTCACCCTCTTGGTCGTCGTGGTCGCTCTCGGATTCATCCTTTGGCAGTAGCCGGCGGAGTGTCGCGGTGAACGCCTACTATCGATCGGCACGGCCTGCCCGAACTGTAACGATCGTCGGGTGACGGCGATGGTGCTGGCCCTTCAGGTCCAACGAGGTCACCGCACGCCGGCCGGACGGAATTGGATGCTGATCCTCGGTCCGGCGCCCCGCTGCTTCGGGACGCAATGATCCCACGTGCGTTGGCAGGATCCGCCCATGACGAGCACATCGCCGGTGCCGAGGGTGAACTTGTGTGATCTGCCGCCACCGCGAGGTCGCAGGAGCAATGCTCGAGGCGAGCCCAAGGATACGATCGCCACCAACGTGTCGGTGTAGCGGCCGCGTCCGATTCGATCACCGTGCCAGGCCACACTATCGTCGCCATCTCGGTAGTGGCACAGCCCCGCCGTCGCGAATCCCTCGGGGAGCTCGTCGGCATAGTGGGCACTCAAGTCGGCACGTATTGCTGCCATCGACGGATCGGGGAGTCGATCGCGCTCGGTGTAGTGCGCGACGAGACGAGGTACGTCGACGATGCGGTCATACATCTGCCGCTGCTCACGACGCCAAGTCACAGTGGTCAGCAGTCGGTCGAACATGTCGGCCGATCCGGTCAGCCATCCGGGGCACAGGTCGACCCATGCGTCGTGGTCCAGTCTTATCCGCCGACGATTCTCAAACGATCCGAGGGTTGTGGGAGACCCGATCGGATCGAAGAGGGTGTCCTGGATGCCGGTGGCCATGGGCCAAGACTACGTCACCATTCGAACAAAGGAGCTAAGTTACGGGTGTGTCGCCATCGGGGGCAAGTGTCGCGGGACACTGATGTTGGTCGGACCGGTTTGATCGACGGGGCTACAGATGGCTGCTCGAGATGCTGCGTGACTCGACGGCCACTTCGGGGCGGCCGCTCCGGGTGGCACTGGCTCGACTGCTGCTCGCCGGTCCGCCGAATCAGCTTCTGGTCTTCGATTAGCCCACCAACAACTTGGACCTCGCTCCTCGACTACCGGGTGGTGATGGACCGCGACGGCCTCCACACCGACCGCGCACCAGGGTCGGACTAGGCCACCGGACCAAGGGTGGTGGTCGCGGGTACCCAACGCTTGGTAGACAGGATGGTAACGCTATTGGCCGGGCAACGAGGCAGGAGAAGCGATGACCGAGGATCACTACCGACCACTTACCGCGGCGGCGGCGGCCGAGCAGGCGCCAGCGCCATGGCGGGTTGTCGACGGGGCGCTGGTCGCCCGGTATCGGACTGGCACCATGGTGCGTGGCTTGGAGTTCGCTACCGCCATCGTTGCCGCCGCAGAGGCCGCCAACCATCACCCCGACATCGACTTTCGTTACAGCACAGTCGCTTTGGTGTTGACCACTCATGCCATTGGTCAACTGAGTGCGGCTGACGTCAGCCTCGCTGTCGCCATCGCGCAAATCGCTGATGCGCAGGACGTCGGCTGGCATTGAGGACCATCCGTGAGTGAGGTGGGCGGCCGCCGGCGTCGAGTCGCGTGCGCTGGACTGGTTGTGGTGGCACTGGTGTCGACCGCGTGCGGGCACTCTTCGCCAGCGCCCACGATGGGACGCGAGCCCGACACCGCGCAGTCGCTACCCGCTGATTCGCGGGTCATCGCGATGGGCCTCGCCGCACCGTGGGCCGTCGCCTTCTATGGCACGACGCCATTGGTCAGCGAACGTGACAGCGGGCGGATCGTCGAGGTCGTTGGGGAGGGGCACACCCGCGAGGTTGCGACGGTCGCGGGCGTCGACGGGGCCGGCGAGGGCGGGCTGCTCGGCATCGCGACGCACGATCGGTACCTGTACGCGTACTACACGGCCGGAGCGGAGAACCGCGTTGCCCGCTTTCCGATCAGCGGCGTGCCCGGGGCGCTGTCGTTGGGCCGACGCGAGCGGATCCTCGACGGGATCCCGGCGGCGGTGAACCACGACGGGGGCCGGATCGCCTTCGGTCCTGATGGAATGCTGTACGCCACCACGGGCGACGCGGGTCGCCCGCGCTTGGCTCAGGACGTCGATTCGCTCGCCGGAAAGATCCTGCGGATGACTCCGGTGGGCGGGGTGCCCCCGGACAATCCGATCCCCGGGTCGGTGGTCTACTCGATGGGCCACCGCAACGTGCAGGGTATCGCCTGGGCGCCCGATCATCGGATGTTCGCGTCGGAATTTGGTGCGGACAAGGCCGACGAACTGAACCTCATCGAACCCGGACGGAACTATGGGTGGCCCGGCGCAGAAGGGTTCGCCCACCGCGACGGCTATGTCGATCCACTGCAGACGTGGACGCCCGAGGATGCGAGCCCCAGTGGTATTGCGGTTGTCGACGGCGCCGTCGTCATCGCAAACCTGCGCGGCGAGCGAATTCGCACGGTGCCGCTGACCAACCTCTCCGCCTCGGTGGACTCCCACGCCGGCGAATTCGGCCGATTGCGCGACGTGGTGGCCGCGCCGGACGGGTCGATCTGGGTGCTCACCAACAACACCGACGGCCGAGGCGCGCTCGGTGCCGGCGATGATCGGATTGTTCGACTCGGCCGGGTCACCGGGCCGACGTGAGAAACACATGATCCCACCCACCTATGCGGCCACGCGCATATGATGGGGGACATGAGCAACGAAACGAGCAATTGTTCCAATCCGAACTGCAAGTGTGAGAACTGCACGTGTGGACCTGACTGCAAGTGCGGGTCTGCGTCGAAATGCGGCTGCGGTAAGTAGCGGGTTCGCCGGCCGACCATGTGCCGCAACATTCACACGCTGCACAACTTTGAACCGCCGGCGACTTCTGACGAGGTGACCGCGGCAGCGCTGCAATACGTGCGGAAGGTCGCCGGAACGACGAAGCCGTCGAATGCGAACCGGGAGGTCTTCGACCGGGCGGTCGCCGAGATAGCCCACAGCACCCAACATCTGCTTGATGCGTTGGTGACGGCTGCGCCGCCGAAGGACCGCGCGGAGGAGGCGGCCAAGAGGCGGGCCCGGGCGGTCGCGTCGGGGAGATACACCGGCTAGTGCTGGCGTGCAGTGTCATGCCGCGCGCCCCGGGTGTTTCGCCATAGGATCGCTGCATGACGATGCACCAGGTATTCGACGGCGTCGCGGACGGATTCGAAATCGCCGGCGTCATCGCGATGGTGGCGGGGTTCCTCATCTCGTTCGGCCTCGCCGCGCGCCGCCTCCTGAGCGGAGAGTACGGCAGCTTCCAGGTGTTGCGGACATCCTTGGGCGGTGCGATCCTCCTCGGCCTCGAGATCCTCGTCGCAGCTGATCTGATCCGCACGATTACCTCGGAACCGTCGTTGGAGAACGTCGGCGTTCTTGCCATCATCGTGCTGCTGCGGACGGTTCTGAGCATGTCGATCCAGATCGAAGTCGAGGGCACGCTGCCGTGGCGGCGGGCCGTCACCGAATCCGGGGCCACGGTTCTTGCGAAGACCGTCACGCAGGAACGCGACCGTGTCCGAGTCGCTCGCCGCGCCGACAAATCCCCCAAGCCGGACTGATCGATGACGGTCAGCGGCGCAGCTGCTTGCCCGCGTCGAAACGCTCCTCGCGCTGGCCGAGGTGCCACGCGTGCCAGCGTCGCCACCGCCGCATTTGGCCGTCCTGCCAGCGACGATCAATCGACGGTGACAGTCGTCGGGCGACCTCGACGACGGCGACCAGCGGTGCACGACCGATCAGCACCGCCAGGCCCGGCAGCCCGGAGGGAAGGCGGTAACGGCGCCGGTTCCACGGCAGCATGAACAGTCGGGTATACCCCGCTTGCAACTGAAGGTGATAATGCGCCCGCAGACGTGACCATCCGCGGACATCGGAAGCCGGCTCGAAGGAGGGGACGAACCCCTCGACCAGTTCGGGACCCAGCGGTCCCGAGTCGTGCTTGCGGGTGGCGTCGAAGTAGTAGAGCAGGCGCACGCCGTCGGCGACCGTCCGCGGATAGATCTCGTCGACCTGACAGCCAACGAGATGCCCGAGATAGCGGTTGAAGTGCAATACCGCCCGCATCTCCTGTGGCGAGGTGAGAAAGCCGAGCGCGTAGAGGCCGATCGCCGGCCCGACGCTGCCGCCGAGCAGTGTCAGCATCATCTCGCTCTGGCTGATGGGCAGCCCGTGCTGCGTGGACTTCCACTCGGGGTGCTCGGCGACGCGGGCCCGCACCGACACGTGCATGACGCGGACCTTCAGTGAGACCCCGCGAGCCGTTGAGGCCGGGGTGAGCGCGGCATTGGGCCGGCACACCTCCAGCCACCAGCGACTTGTCTCCAGGTAGCGGTGCAGGGCGCTGGCTCCCGCGTAGCCGCCGGAGAGCGACAGCGGCACCGCCAGGGAGGCCTCGGTGTAGGTGTCCATCGTGCCGGCATTGCCCACGGCGCCGAGGCTGTACGCCCATCGTCGCCACACCGCCGCACCCTGCTCGACAAGGGTGGGATCGACCCACTCGGGGATCGTCTCGAACTCGGCGAACAACTCGCGCATCGACTCCGGTGCATCGGGTACGTTCGCAATCCCGACGCGCAAGGCCTCGTCGAGGAGCTCGCGGGACCGTTCTGGGCCGAGGTCGCCGTGGTAGGTCTGCGCGACGAACCTCTCGGCGATGGGATCGCCGGCACTGTGGCCGCGCGCAAACGCCTCCTGCACCGCATCGGTGGGCAGAAGATCAAACCGGGTGAACCGCATGACGCGGTCGCGCAGCCGTTGGTGTGCAGGGGAGACCGTCAACTCGACCATGACTACAGACGGTAGTACCTGCCGGATGAATGTCTAGGCAACCGCGGCCGAGGGTGGGTCTTGATGGCGACACCGTGGGGATCAACCGAACCCGACGGGGCTCTGAGGGCATGATCATCCGAGGGAATCAGGGGTCCAGCCAGGTTGTGAAGCGGATAAGCCGGTGGCTTTTGGGACCGCCGGCCGAATCAGGCCAACCGGGTGATGCGCACGGTCACGTCGAGCTGCGACTGCGCGCTGCCGGTGTAGATGCCCTTGATCGGGGTGACATCGGCATAGTCGCGGCCGGTACCCACGGCCACATGGTGGTCGTCGATGAACTTGTTGTTCGTCGGGTCGATGCCCCACCAGCCGCCGGTCCAGACTTCGATCCACGCATGGCTTTCGCCGTCCACCGATTCGCCGATACCCGCGTCGTCGAGCGGGTGCAGATACCCCGACACGTAGCGGGCCGGGATGCCAAGACTGCGGAGCATGGCCAGGCTGACGTGTGCGTAGTCTTGGCACACGCCGGTGCGGTGTTGCCATGCGTCGGCCGCGGTGGAATGTGCCTCGGTGGTGCCCGGCTCATAGGTCATGGTGCTGAAGACGCGGTCGACGACCGCCTCGGCGGCATCGGCGGGGCGCAGACCGTCCGCTGCCGCCGCGGCGAAGGCGGTGATCTCGGGGGTGTGGGGGGTGTACACCGTCGGGCGGAGCATGTCGTCGTAGTCGTCGACGATCGACCCGTTGCGCAGCTGCACCCAGTCGATCGACGTGGCCTCCTCGCCGCGGACCTCGTCCTCGGCCTCGACGACGGCGGTTCCGATCACCTCGAGCCGTTCGTGTGGGGAGTGCAGGTCGAACACGGTGACCGTGGTCGCCCAGTAGTCGCTGTAGCGGAACTGGCGAGCGGCCGGAACGGTGTCCACATGGTCGACGACCACGGTTTGCCGGGAATCGCTGCGCGGGGTGATTCGCGCCTCGTTGAACGAGGACGTCACCGGACCGGAGTAGGTGAAGCCGGTCGTGTGGACGATGCGCAGTCGGGCGCTCATGGCTTCCTCCCGTGGCTGACGTAGTCGTACACGAGCCCCGTGTCGGTCCAGGTCACGTACGGTTCGACATGAAAGTGCTCCGCGGCGATCGACTCACTAACGGCGCGGCACGTCTCCTGCACGCTCCGCAGGTAGGCCGGAAGATCCCGAACCATCTCGCCGCGGCCGATGAACTCGATCGAGCTGCGCGCCCGGCCGAGCAGCGTTAGCGCGGTGGACTGCGCGCCCACCCGGTCGGGCCGATTGTCCAGTTCGGCGAGATGGCGCTCGGCAACGCGCAGGGAGTGGAACACCGATCGTGGGAAAAGTCGGTCGAGCATCATGAACTCGACGACGTGTTCGGTGTCCACCGCGCCGCGGTAGGCACGGATATAGGTGTCCTGGGCCCCGGCCGCCACCAGCAGACTCATCCAGGAGAGCGCGTCGGGGCGGTAGGCCGCACGCGACATCAGCAGCCGCACCGTCATGTCGATGCGCTCGATCGACCGCCCGACGATGAGGTAGCTGTACCCGACGTCGTGACTCAGAGTCGCATCTGTCAGCCCGGCGAACATGGCCGCTCTCTCCTTGATATAGGTGAGGAACGCGTGCGGGCCGAGTAGCCGCGCCCGCCGCTCGGCGTCGTCGAGGCCCATGTAGGTCGCATTGAGGCATTCCCACATCTCGCTGGAAATGACCTCGCGGGCCCCGCGGGCATTCTCGCGGGCGGTGCGGATGAGTCCGACGATGGACTCGGCACTGGCGCGGTCGTAGGCGACGCCGTCGACCAGCGACCACACGGTGCACGCGGTGTCGTCCGCACGCTGGAATCCTAGGACGGCCAGTACGTGACGAGCCATTGAGTCGGTGTCGACGGTGGCGTCTTCGAGGAGCTGCTGGACGGCCACGTCCAAGATCCGCGCCATGTCGTCGGCGCGCTCGACGTAGCGGCCGATCCAGTAGAGCGAGTCGGCGTTACGGGCGAGGGTCACGGCGAACCTCCTTCAACCGGCACTGCTGCTGTTGCTGCTGTTGTTGGTGCTGAGTCTGGTCGCCGGCCCGGATCATCGGGGGGTCGACCGACGGAGCGGGCAGGGCTTCCGGTGCGGCTCCGGCGACGATGACCTCGTCGTCGCGGCTCTCGCCGGTGGCGCCGGGTGCCGAGGTGGCCAGGATCCAGGTGTCCTTGGACCCGCCGCCCTGGGAGGAGTTGACGACCATCGAGCCCTCCGCGAGTGCCACGCGCGTCAGACCGCCGGGGAGGACCCAGACCGATTCGCCGTCGTTCACGGCAAACGGGCGCAGATCGACATGGCGCGGCTGAAGCGTGTCGTCGAACAGGGTCGGGTTGGTCGACAGGGACACCAGTGGCTGCGCAATCCAGCCACGGGGGTTGGCGCGGATCTGGGCGGCGAGAACGTCGAGTTCGACGCGAGTCGCAAACGGACCGAACACGATCCCGTAGCCGCCACTGCCCTCGACGGGTTTCACGACCAACTCGTCGATGCGGCTCAGCACCTCGGCGCACTCATCGGGCAACCAGCAACGGAGGGTCTCCACGTTGGCCAGTAGCGGATCCTCGCCGAGGTAGTAGCGGATGATGTCGGGCACGTAGGTGTAGACGAGCTTGTCGTCGGCGACGCCGTTGCCGATCGCGCTGGAGATCACGACGTTGCCGGCGCGGGCCGCGTTGACCAGGCCCGCAACGCCGAGCATCGAGTCGGGACGGAACTGGAGCGGGTCGAGGAACTCGTCGTCGATCCGCCGGTAGATGACGTCGACGCGGGTCTGGCCGTCGGTGGTGCGCATATAGACGACGTTGTCGCTGCAGAACAGGTCCCGGCCTTCGACGAGCTCGATCCCCATCTGGCGGGCCAAGAGTGAGTGCTCGAAGTACGCGGAGTTCGCGACACCCGGCGTGAGCAGCACCACGGTCGGGTCGGCGATGGCCGACGCGGCCGACGCTTGCAGCGCCCGGAGCAGGTGGCGCGGGTAGTCGCGGACCGCGCGGACCCGGTGCGTCGCAAACAGGTCGGGGAAGACGCGGGCCATCGTTCGGCGGTTCTCCATGACATAGGAGACACCGGAGGGGGAGCGCACATTGTCCTCAAGGACGCGCAGGTCGCCCTTTTCGTCGCGAATAAGATCGATCCCGGCGACGTGGATGCGCACCCCGTTCGGGGGCCGGATTCCCGCTGCCTGTCGGTGGAAGTGTTCGCAGGAGTTGATCAGGCGGCGGGGGAGGACGCCATCGGCGAGGATTGCCTGCTCGCCGTAGACGTCGTCGAGAAAGAGTTCGAGTGCGCGCACGCGCTGGATGATTCCGGCCTCGAGTCGCCGCCACTCATCGGCGGCGATGACGCGGGGAACGGGGTCGAGGGGGAAGGGGCGTTCCTGGCCCGATAGCGAGAAGGTGACGCCCTGGTCGATGAATGCCCGGCCGAGCGCTGCCAGTCGGGCCCGCAGGTCGCCGGGCTCGAGCGCACCGATTGATTCGGCTATCCCGCGGTAGGGTGCGCGCACCGAACCGTCCGGGCGAAACATCTCATCGATGGCTCGCTGCTGCAGTCCGGACCGGTAGTGGCTGAATGCGGCACCGTCGAGCGACAGTGACGACTTCGCAAGTGACGACCCGGTCGGATTCATACCGGAATCGTCCACCGCGCGCATTACTGCAATGAAGACGACGGATTGCGCTCGGGTTACAGGGTCCAGGTACTGGCAGTGCTCAATAGCCGATGATCCCCGCGGTGCCGTTGGACAGCCAGGTCACGCCGTCGAAAATCTGGTTGCGTGGGGCGATCAGCCATATCGTCGGGCTCGCCGACCGGCCGCAGCGCACATTCACCTGGTGGGCGCCCGCAGCGACGGCGTAGCCCCGGAGGGTGGTGGTACCGAGCATCGGCGGGGCGCTGTGTGGGGCGGCCTGTTCGAACGACGCCACCACCTGGCGGTCCATCCATACGCGGCACCGGGCATCGTGGTGGGTGGCCGACCCGCGGTGGTAGGTGATCTGCCAATCCGAGTCGCCGGCCAGGGTGACCGAGATCGTCGGCATCGGCGCGGCATCGGCCGGCGCGGCATGGATCGATCCGCCGAGCAGCGGCGCGGCCACCGTGGCGGCGATCATCGTGACCCGGACGGTCGTAACCCGGACAAGCGAGGTCTTCCGCGGAGTTCTCATCGTGAAGGATAATATCAAAAATATGACATTGGTCGATGGCCTTTTTGTGGTGCTTGGTGTGCTGGCCTTGGGTGGCCTCGTCGGGTTGCTGGCGATTGGCGCCGCGGTGGCGCTGGCCCGACGGCCGGACCGTGCGCCGGTTTCCACCATTGCGGCGGCCGACCTCGATGACTACTTCGCCCGGCGTGCGGCCTTTGCGGTGACGGTTTCGGCGCGGACTCCACTGGCTCCGGCGGAGATCTTCCGACGCCTGGCGCGCCGTCCGTACCTGAGTAGCCTGCCGTTTCTGAGTGGGCCCGAGTGGCTCGACAACGACTGGCCCGACAAAGGGATGGCTGACCTGCGCGGCGCCCGGTCGCGCCGGACGATGTCGGGGACGATCTACGCCGTTTCGGAACAGGTAATTCGGTATGAGCCCGATGTGGTGATCGCGCTGACCGGTACCGCGGTGTGTACGCCGGCGACCATCGCCAGTTTTGCCGAGCGGTTCACGATTGGTGCCACCGAGCGGGACGGTGTCACCGAGGTTCGCTGGACGATCGCGGGGACGCCGCGCTGGGTGGGCTGGCTGCCGTGGCGCTGGGGCGCGCCGCTGTCGCGTCCGCTGTTCGCCTTCGTCCTGCGGCACGTCCTGCGCCTCGGGGCGTTCCGCGCCCCTCGGCCGGCGGGGAACGAGGACTAAAGGGCTCTTGGCGCATTTCATATATAAAATATGTTAGGGTCCTTTCGTTGTGACCGCGACCACAACATGCCCCGGCCGGAACCGAACCCGGGGCGCCGTTCACTCGACCTGGGGGTAGACATCAATGGCGTTCGAGCTTCCCGCCTCGCGTGGGCCGGTTCGCGACCTTGCAGTGGAGGCCGGGCACACGCTCGGGTTCGCCCTGCAGTCGATCGGCGCACTCGTCGTGGCCACGCTTCGACTGCGATTGTCGCTCGCCGAGACGCTGAATCAAATCGTCTTCATCGGCCGGGTCAGTACCGGACCGTCGCTGCTGCTGATGATCCCGGTAGGTGTGTTCATCGCGGTATCGGTCGGTGAACTGGCCGGCCGTATCGGGGCGGGCGGCTACTCCGGCGCAGTCGTCGCCTTCGTCATCGTGGGACAGGCGGCGGCGTTGGTCTGCGCGCTGATGATGGCCGGCGTGGCCGGGTCGGCGATCTGCACCGACTTGGGCTCGCGCAAGATCCGCGAGGAGATCGACGCAATGGAAGTCATGGGCCTCAACGTCATCGAGCGGTTGGTGGCGCCGCGGATCGCGGCCGCGATCGTCGTCTCAGTCGTGTTGTGCTCGCTGATCACGGTCACCGGCGTCGGCGCGTGCTACCTGTACCACATCTACGTGCAACACCTTCCGGCCGGCGCGTTCATGTCCACCTTCAGCCAGTACGGGCGCATGTCCGACTTCGTCATGGCGCTGGTCAAGGCAACCATGTTCGCACTGCTGGCGACCGTTGTGGCGTGCTTCAAAGGGTTACACGCACGAGGCGGGCCGAGTGGCGTCGCCGATGCGGTGAACGAGGCCGTCGTGATCGCGTTCGCGCTGGTGTTCATCTTCAACACGATCCTGTCGCAGGTGTACACGGTGATCGTGCCGGCCGTGGGGGCGTACTGACGTGGCCGCCACCACCGATCTGCGTGCCCGGGCCCAATCGGGGTATCGCCGCCGGGTGGGTCCGCTCGTGGACCACACCGTTCGCTTCGGCGAGTACGTCACCTTCATCGCGCGGGCGATCGCTGCCATCCCGTACACGCTGGTGCACTACCGCAAGCATGTGATCCGCCAGATTGCGGAGATGACTTTCGGCACCAAGTCGCTGCTCTCCGGCGGCGGGACCATGGGCATCGTCCTGGCCATGTCGCTGGCCGCCGCGATGATGCTGGGCGTCGAGACGTACCGCGGTTTGCAGCTGGTCGGAATGACCTCGATGTCGGGCATGCTCGCTGCCATCGCCAATACGCGCGAACTCGCCCCGGTGGTCGTCGCCATCGCGCTGGCAGCCAAAGTCGGCACCGGATTCACCGCCCAGATCGGCGCCATGCGGATATCCGACGAGATCGCAGCGCTCGACGTGATGGCGATCCGCTCGATTCCCTTCCTCGCTACGACCAGGATGATCGCTGCGATGGTGTGTGTGCTCCCGATCTACATGATCGGCCTGTTGGCCAGCTACCTCGCCACCCGTGCGGTGGTGGTCTGGTTCAACGGCGAATCCTCGGGCACCTACGACTACTTCTTCCACCTGGCCCTCACTCCGACGGACCTGCTGTACTCCGCGATCAAGGCGGTCGTCTTCGCCGCGATCGTCACCCTCGTGCACTGTTCGTACGGCTACTTTGCCAGCGGTGGGCCCGAGGGCGTCGGCCAAGCCGCCGGACGCGCGCTTCGGACATCGATCCTGGCCATCGGGATCTTCGATGTCATCTTCACTTTCGGACTGTGGGGCCTGGTCCCCCAGATTCCGGGATTGGGGTTGTAGACGATGACGGTGATGCTCCCGGGCAAGGCGGTTTCGCGCGGCCGGTACGCAGTACGAGCGGTAGCGGCGGCGCTGATCATCTTGTTGTTCTCACTATGGATGGTGTCGCGCCACACCGGCACGCTGTCATCGGAGCCGACGGTCTATGCCGAGGTTCCGGTCGCGGCGGGACTGATCCAGGCCGGCGCGCCGGTGCGCTTCCACGGGGTCAAGGTCGGCGAGATCAGCTCGATCGACGCCGGCGCCTCATCGTCGCGGGTCGGGCTCACCATTGATGAGGGTTCGTTGCGCAACATCCCGGCGACAGTGATGCTGCGGGTGCTGCCGCGCACCTTCTTCGGCGACACCTACGTTCAGCTCGCGCCCACTCCCGGATCGCCGACCACGCCGGGGAACCATCTGGCACCCAATGCCGAGGTCGCCGTCGACGACGGTCCCGACGCCGTCAACCTGTACAACATCTTCGCGAAGCTGTCCGAACTGATCAACGAGGTCAAGCCCGACGAGATGAATGTCGCACTTGCCGCCGTCGACAAGGCCATCGGCGGGCGCGGCGAGCAACTCGGAATGATGATCGACGACTGGTGGTCGGCCTCGCAAGAACTGGAGCAGACGATCAACCGGTTCATCGATGCCACACCGGAATTCGCCCGCGTCACCGAATCACTCAGGCGGGCCACCCCGGCGATGATGGAGACCCTCGCTTCCGTCGCGAGCATTTCGCACGGAGTCGTCGACCAGGCGGACCAGCTCGCGGAGTTCTTCACCTCGGCCAGCGGGTACCTGGAGACAATCACCCCGTTTGTGGCGACGAACCGGAAGAATCTCATCACGATCATCGATTCGACCGGAACGATCTTGAGCACCGTTGCCCAGAACCCGTCCGGAATCACCCGAACGGTGCGTGAGGCGAGCGGGTTCGGCCGAGCCGGCACGATTCTGTTCGCGTCCGGCCGCTTCAACATCACCGCGGTGCCCACCTTCTCCCAGCCACAGCCCTACTCGGGCGCCGACTGCCCGACGTACGGGGCGCTGCGGGGGTCGTCGTGTTTCGGAAAGCGGTCACTGTGGGGGACCGGACCGGTGCGAGACCCCGGCCAGCGCAACGGCACGGTCCTGCATCCGCCCAGGCCCAAGGTGCGGCCGGCCAGTGCAAACCGCCCCGGCGTCATCGACGGCAGCGCGGAGGTCTCGACCCTGCGTGGACTTGAAGGCGTGGTCACCGGCGGCCGTGACTACTCGTCGGGCGGTCGCCCGAATCCGGCAACGACGATGATGCTCGGGCCGATGGTCCGGGGCGCGGAAGTGAGGATCAAATGACCAGGCTGTCAGTGGTGACGGTCATCAAGGCGGCGCTGTTCGTCGTCGTCGGCGTCGTCGCGTTCTCCCTGATGAGCAATACGCTCCGGTCGCCTGTACGCGGTGCGACCACGGACTACATCGTGCACCTGTCCGATGCCGAGGGGCTGGTCGAGGGCAATCCGGTCAAGGTCTCGGGCGTGCGCATCGGCCGGGTCGCGGGGATCGAACTCGATCCCCAGGCCAACGGCACGTCGCGTGCCCGGGTGCGGGTGACGATCGAGCGGGCCCATGCGGTACCGGTGCAGGTGCATGCCGCCGTCCGGTACGCGGACATGCTGGGCGCGCGCTACATCGCGCTGTCCGATGCCGGGCCGCAGTCGCCGGCGCGCGTCGGCAATGAGATCCCGGTCGAGGCCACGACCCCCCCGGTCAACCTCACCGCATTGATGAACGGATTCGAGCCGCTCTTCTCCGCACTCGACCCCAAGCAGGTCAACGAACTCGCCCAGGGCTTTGTCGACACATTCGCCGGGCGCACCCAATCGGTGCATCTGCTCCTGCGTCAGATCGCCTCGATGGGGGCCAACCTTTCCGCCAACGGCGCCGTCTTCGCTCGACTTGTCGCGAACCTGAATTCGTTGATGTCCACCGCGGACGCGCGCAATGCGCAGTTGACCGAGCTGTTCGCCGGCTTGGGATCGTTGACGTCGGCGATAGTCGGCGACAACGGACAGCTCACCGCCCTGCTGGACTCGGGTGACCGTTCGGTGGCCGCCCTCGCCCAGATGATGACCACCGCGGGCGATTCGTTCGCCCGCTCGCTGACTGGCCTGCGCGGGGTGACCGCGGCCTGGATTCCGAATACGCCGGCGTTCGAAACGTTCCTGGACCGGTTCCCGATCATGGCCGACCGGATCAACCACAGCGGTCGGTACGGCGGATTCATGATGCTCTACCTCTGCAACTTCACGCTCAAGGCGTGGAACGTCGAGGCGAACATCTTCGGTCCGCTCCACTCGCCGGTGTGTCGGTAGGGGGTGAGAGATGTTCCTAGTCAGATTGATCGACGTTTTCGTCGGCATCCTCGAGTTCGTCTTTAAGTCCGATAAACGTGCCCAGGGCGCGTCTGCCGCAGTGCTCGGGACTGCCGGAATCATCACCCTGGTGGCACTGCTGCTGATCGCGATCGGCATTCCGCACTGGCACTATCAGGCGCGGACCCAGCCGTATACCGCAGAGCTGGGAAACGCTGC
>NZ_DIAX01000007.1 GCF_002414845.1 Gordonia sp. UBA5067
GGTTGGGGTGCCCACTCGGCGGGGTTGGGGTGCCCACTCGGCGGGTTGGGGCTAGGGACGCGGGAGCGTGGCGCGGAACTCCAGCTTCACCTCGTCGGCGACCTTCAGTGCACCCATCGCCAGCGAATAGGGCTTGAGCCCGACGGCCTTATGGCTCACCGTCGTGTCCGCGCTGAGGTGCCAGCCCTCATCGGTCTGGACAGCCGTGACGTCGACCTGCTTCGGGATCGTCGTGCCGGCCACCACCAGCTCACCGTCAAGGCGGTAGCCCGCGTCGGTGGGCGAGATGCGCGTGGCGGTGAAGGTGATGTCGGGGAACTTCGAGGCTTTCAGCGACTTCAGCGCATTGGATCGTGCCAGCACCCGTTCGGGCCCGGTCATCGGAGTCAGTCCGCCCTCCCCGCTACGCACCTGCAGTGAGTCCACTCCGACCCGGAGTTCCACCAGCTCGGGGACGGTGCCGTCGACGGTGACGGTCCCGGTCCAGTCCTCGAAATCGATCGTCAGCCGGTGTCCGGTCTTCGCCGCCGGGCCAGTCTTGTCGGTGGTGATCACCAGCTCGCCGTCGGTGGGACCGAGACTCCATTTCTGGGTTGCGCTCATGGTGCCAACCCTATCGGGCCCTGACGCGGGGCGCTCGCCGTTTTGACCCTGGTCACGGCGCTGCCGTATTCTGATCCGCTGGTGCGTCGGCATCGGTGCGCGCCTGGCGCGGTCCGATACCGGGGAATCTCGGGTCCCAACTGGTCGCCGAGTCCGACCCCGCTGCCGCATCCGACCAGCAGTCACGACAAAGAGTTGAGGACCAACCGTGTCTACCTACACCCCGAAGGCCGGTGACATCACCCGTACGTGGCATGTCATCGATGCCACCGACGTGGTGCTCGGCCGTCTCGCTGTGCAGAGCGCAACGCTCCTGCGCGGCAAGCACAAGCCGACCTACGCCCCCCACATGGACGGTGGCGATTTCGTCATCGTGATCAATGCCGACAAGGTCGCCATCACCGGCAACAAGGCCACCGGCAAATTCAAGTACCGCCACTCCGGGCACCCGGGCGGCCTCAAAGCCGAGGCGATCGGTGACCTGCTGGCCACCAAGCCCGAGCGTGTCGTCGAGCAGGCCATCAAGGGCATGCTGCCCAAGACCAAGCTCGGTCGGGCCATGGGCGCCAAGCTCAAGGTCTACGCCGGCCCGAATCATCCGCACGCGGCGCAGCGCCCCGTCCCCTTCGAGATCAAGCAGGTGGCCCAGTGAGCGACGAGAACGTGACTGACGAGAACATCGAGGTCGTCGAGACCGCTGAAGCCGTCGAGATTGCCAGCGACGACTACACCACCGAGTCCGAGGCTCCCGCCGCGCCTCCGGTGGAGCGTGCGCCGGTCGTCATCGACCATCCGATCCAGACCGTCGGCCGCCGCAAGGAAGCCGTCGTTCGGGTCCGACTGGTGCCCGGCACCGGCGAGTTCCACCTCAACGGTGGCCGTGACCTGGCGACCTACTTCCCCAATAAGGTGCACCAGCAGCTGGTGAAGTCGCCGCTGGTCACCGTCGAGCGCACCGAGTCGTTCGACATTCACGCCCGCCTGCACGGCGGCGGCCCGTCGGGTCAGGCCGGCGCGCTGCGCCTGGCCATCGCCCGCGCGTTGATCGAGGTCAGCCCGGAGGACCGCCCGGCGCTGAAGAAGGCCGGCTTCCTCACGCGTGACCCCCGTGCCGTCGAGCGCAAGAAGTATGGCCTGAAGAAGGCTCGTAAGGCCTCGCAGTACAGCAAGCGCTGAACCGCGTGTCCGACTCCGATCTTCAGGATCGACTCGGCCCGCCCGCCGGTGCTCCCGGCACCGGGGCGAAGAGTCGCCTGTTCGGAACCGACGGGGTCCGTGGCCGGGCCAACGCCGAGCTCACTGCCGAGCTCGCGTTGCGCCTGGCCGCGGCCACCGCGGAAGTACTACACACCGTCGAACCGGGCTCGGCGGCGACCCGTCCCACCGCCGTTGTGGGACGTGACCCGCGCGCGTCCGGTGAATTCCTGGAGGCCGCGGTGTGCGCGGGCCTCGCCGCCCACGGGGTGGACGCGATCCGCGTCGGGGTCATTCCGACTCCGGCGGTCGCCTATCTGACCGGGCTCTACGACGCCACTTTCGGCGTCATGATCTCCGCGTCGCACAATCCGATGCCCGACAACGGCATCAAGATCTTCGGTCCCGGTGGGCACAAGCTCGACGACGACGTAGAGAATCGCATCGAAGCGGCCATGGCCGCCGTCGAGAATGTCGCCCGTCCCACCGGTGCGGACATCGGGCGCCTGCACGATGCCCCCGACGCCGCCCAGCGCTATCTCGATCACCTCGCCGGACAGATCACCACCGACCTGTCCGCGGTAACGGTGGTCGTCGACTGTGCGCACGGCGCTGCGTCGGCGCTCGGCCCACAGGCCTATCGCGCCGCGGGGGCCACCGTCATCCCGATCCACGCTGATCCCGACGGCCTCAACATCAACGACGACTGCGGGTCGACGCACCTGGGCAAGCTGTCCGCCGCGGTGCGCGCGCACGGCGCCGACCTGGGCCTGGCGCACGACGGCGACGCCGACCGCTGCCTGGCCGTCGACGCCGCGGGCGACATCGTCGACGGCGACATGATCATGGCGATCCTGGCCACCGCGATGGCCCGCCGGGGGTCGCTCACCGACGGCGTTCTCGTGGCGACGGTGATGAGCAACCTCGGTCTGCATCTGGCGATGACGAAGGCCGGTATCGATCTGCACACGACCGCCGTCGGCGATCGCTACGTGCTGGAAGAGCTGCGTCGTGGCGGCTATGCGCTGGGCGGTGAGCAGTCCGGCCACATTGTCGTGCCCGCCGCCGGGACCACCGGCGACGGCATCCTCACCGGTCTGCTGCTGATGGAGCAAATCGCGGCGACCAGGGAATCTCTGGCCGGACTCGCGTCGATCATGACCGTGCTGCCGCAGGAACTGATCAACGTCCGCGTCGCCGACAAGCACACCGTCGCCCGGGCCGAGGCCGTCCGCGACGCCGTTGCGTGCGCCGAAGCCGAGCTCGCCGGCCAGGGACGGGTCCTGCTGCGTCCGTCGGGCACTGAGCAGCTCGTCCGGGTCATGGTCGAGGCGCCCACCGCGGAGGACGCGCACGGCATCGCCGCACGCATCGCCGACGTGGTGGCCGCGGCCGGCAGCTGATCCCCCGCGGGGGTGTGCTGGGCATGGTGGGCCACACTCTGGCCGGTCTGCCGGGCGCGAGCGGGTCGCTTCCCGGTCTCGATTGGGCGGCGGAGTGCCATCGACGCTGGTGAGGGCGGAGCGGCAAAACTACTGTTACTGCTGTGACTGGTGTGACTAAGCGGGGCAAGAAGACAGTGCTGACGCGGGCGGCGATCGTGGCGGCCGTCGTCTTGGCGCTCGGCGTCGGGGGACTGGCGCTGGCCGGAATCACCGGAACGGTGTCGCCGGTGCCGTCCGCGCGCCATGCAGTCCTGGACTTCGGCTCCCTCGCGCAGAACCCATTTGGGCCGGCCCCCGTCGACAAGCCGAGCCAACGGTCACGTACCGGCAAACCCGCGCCGCGCCCGGCCGCGCCGCGCACCCGGGCCCACCCCGGCGGCAAAACGGCGCCTGGCGTCGGCCGGGTGTGCGGGCGGAGGCAGGCCAACCGGATCCAAACGACTCCGCGCGGCACGCTGGTATGCGCCAACATGGGGTCGGGGCGGCATCGCTGGGTGAAGGTCAACGGCGTCGACCCGCAGCTGCGCAAGCCGGGAAACAAGTGCACCGGGCAATACACGACGGCGCGTAGTCCGCGCGGCCTGGCGATGCAGTGCGCCCGGGGGCGCTGGACCTACGGGGCGTGACGCGGTCGGCCCCAGTGCGCCCTCACATCGCGCCGCGGGCCAGTAGCCGGTCCGACCATGATGCGGAGATGGCGGTGACCCCGCGCAGTGCCTTTGCATAGCGCGGCATGATCTCCAGCGGCCGGTGCCGGGCGGCGTGCACGATCCATTCACCGGCGGCGTGAACCGAGAGGGCCGGGGCCTGTGCGTACTCAGCGGTCGGCGCGATCATCGGGGTCGCGACGAGCGGGAAGCACACATTGGTCACGTGTACGCCGGTACCGATGAGCTCGGCGGCAAGGCTCCGGCCGAAGGTGGCCAACGCGGCCTTGGAGGCGCCGTATGCGGCGAACTTCGGCATCGCCCCGTTAGTGACGCCCCACGTGCAAACGTTGATGAAGTGCCCGCTGTCGCGCCGCAGGAACTCGTCGAGCACCCCGAGGGTCAATCCGACCGGGCCGAAATAGTTGATCGCCATGGTGCGCTGAAAGTCGTGCATCCGGGCCGTCGAGTCGGCGACGTCGCGGCGGATGGACCGGCCGGCGTTGTTGACGATGATGTCGGGCGTGCCGTGCCGGGTCAGGACCGCGTCCAGGATGTCACCCACCCCCTGTTCGGTGGACAGGTCGCCCGCGATCGGGAAGGCCGCGCCACCGTCGTCGGCGATCGCCCGGACGACGCGATCGAGCTCGTCGGCCCGGCGGGCCACCAGGACCACGGTCGCGCCTTCGTGTGCGAGCTGGTGGGCGGCCTCCTCGCCGATGCCCGACGACGCGCCGGTAATCAATACCAGCCTTCCGGACAAGTCGGCCGGGGCGATCGCGTCGGCCGCGTCGTGGAGGGTCAGCGCGCGACCCAGGGCGGCATGGGTGACGAATCGGCGGGAGCCGCCGACCAAGGTGCGAAAGGCATTGGTAACCACCATCCGAGTTAACCACTAGCGAGGTGGACGACCACCCAGGACCGGGTTGCGGTACCGACTACGATGGAACCGCTCGCGACCCGGCTGCGTCTAAGGACTATGGGTGTCGCGCGGGAAGTCGTGATGGATGCAAATGAGACGGCACGGTTGGCGGCCGACTGCCGCCGGGTGGCCGCTGCGATCGATGGGCACGTGGCAACACTGCTCACCGGGCGCTACCGAGGGGTGCAGGTGGACGGGTCCGCCGGGTACCGCCGGGCAGTCGAGGTGGTCGCCGCCCGCCTGGCCGAGCGCGCCGGCGAGCTGCGCGGCGCCGCACACGGACTGGTCGCCCGATCGTCGACGATCGCCGCCGTCGACGACGCGGCGGCCCACGGCATCACCGGTGCCGCCGTGTACCCGATGGTGGCACCAGCGATGGCGGCGCCGTGAATCCCGGTGCCCGACTGGCCGGAGCCGATCTCGGGGCCGTGTGGGCCGACAACACTCTGCTCCAGTCGGTCGGCGATGACCTGCGCAGCCGGTGGGCCGACACCGTGGCGCTGCGCTCCCGGACCGAGGGCATCGACCTGGCCGGGGCCGGCGACGACGACGACCCGCTGTCGATCGTGGCGGGTCTGCCGGAACGACTCCGTACCGACCTCGAGCTGCTCGACGGGATCCAGGAGGCGGTGGCGGCCGCGTGGCAGGGGGTGAGCGCGGTATGTGATCGTCTTGCCCGGGTGGTCGGCGACGCAGTGGCCGACCTCACCGCGGAGTTCGACGATGACGAGGCCGTCGGCGTCGAACGCGATGACCCGGCGGTCGGGTCCGCCCGCGCGGGTATCGCGCGGATCGATCACGAACTCGGCCGGCTCGACGGGGAGTTGGTCTTGATCGGCGGGCACTGATGGGCGGCCGGGAGGTGGCTGCCCGGATCCGTACAGTCACCGACGAGTGCCTGGCGGCGCTCGATGACACCGACCGCGACGCGACTGCGCTCGATGGCACTGACACCGAAAAGGCTCGCCGTCGGGGCGCTGCGGGGCAGCAGCCCGTGCCGCAGCTCGACGCCGGCGGGATGCAATCGCGGCGCCTGCGGCACCGCGCGGGGTGGGGGGCCTAAGCTCGGAGCGTGTTCGGCAACAAGAAGAAGCCCGCCCCGCCCCCGGCCGACGAACTGATGACCATTCTCGCGCGACGAGGCCCGCACACGGTGCTGCGAGGAGATCTCGGGTTCATCGGCGTCCCGGGTCAACTGTTCACGCCTGAGACCGGCAGCGGGCTGCCGGTGGTGGCCTTCGCGCATGCGTGGATGGCCGACCTCGGACGCTACCGGGATCTGTTCTTCCACCTCGCCTCCCACGGCCTCGTGGTCGCCGCGCCCGATATCGAGCGCGGGCCCGCGCCCTCGGATGCGGTGCTGGCGGCTGGACTGCGCACCGCGCTGTCCGCCCTGCCCGCCGTCCGGCTCGGCCTCGGTGAGTCGATTACCGTCGACCCCCGGCGGGGTGGGTTGGCCGGGCACGGCTTCGGCGCGGGTGCCGCCGTCCTCGCGGCCGGTCCGGCCGTGCTGGGCGCAACCGAACCGGTGTCGGTCGGGGCGGTCGCCGCCGTCTTCCCGGCGCCCTCCACCGATGCCGCATTCACCACAGCGACCGCGGTGTCGGCTCCCGCGATGGTGATCGCCGCGGACCGCGCCCTCGATACCGTCGACGCCAATCCGCTGCCCCTGGCGCGTGAACTCGGCGGTCCGGTAACCCTGCGCGCCGTGCCCGGGGCGACCGATCGCGGTCTGCTGCAGCGGCACACCCTCGCGTCGCTGATCGGCATCAACGGCGCCGATCGAGCCACCCACTCGGCGGTGCGGGCGTTGCTGACCGGATTCTTCCTGGCCACCGTCGGCCTCGACGACCGGTATGGCGCGTTTACCGACGAGGACGCGGTCCTGGGCAGTGTGCTCAACATCGACCCGGCCGAGCCTGACGAGGATGACCGGACCCACGTCGAAAAACTGCTCGGCGGGCCGCCGGCGGCGAAGAAGGGTGGGTCCTTCTCGGCGATTCGGGGGTTGCGCGGGCGCTAGGTATCCTGGAGAGCTATGTGTGGAATCGTCGGGTATGTGGGCAAGCGTCAGGCGCTGGAGATCGTCGTCGACGCTCTGCGGCGAATGGAATACCGCGGCTACGACTCTGCCGGGGTCGCGATCCTGGACGGCAACGGCGGCCTCGTCGTCGAGAAGAAGGCGGGTCGGCTGGAGAATCTCGACAAGCAGATCGCGCTGGTCGACCCGGCGACGCTGACCGGCACCACCGGCATGGGCCACACCCGGTGGGCCACCCACGGCAAGCCCACCGACCGCAACGCGCACCCGCACCTGTCGACCGACCACAAGGTGGCTGTCGTCCATAACGGCATCATCGAGAACTATGCGTCGCTGCGTGCCGAACTCGAGAGCGTGGGGGTGGAGCTTCACTCCGAGACCGACACCGAGACCGCGGTCCACCTCGTCCAGCACGCCTACGACGCGGGTGCGACGGCCGGCGATTTCGTCGCCAGCGCCTACGCGGTGCTGCGTCGCCTCGACGGCGCGTTCACCCTGGTCTTCACCCATGCCGACCATCCCGACACGATCGTCGCCGCACGCAGATCGACCCCGCTGGTCGTCGGTGTCGGCGACGGCGAGATGTTCGTCGGCTCCGATGTCACCGCTTTCATCGAGCACACCCGCGACGCCGTCGAACTCGGCCAGGACGAGGTGGTGGTGATCACCGCCGACTCCTACGCGATCACCGATTTCGACGGCAGCCCGCGCACCGGCAAGCCCTTCCACATCGACTGGGACCTCGCCGCCGCTGAAAAGGGCGGCTACGACTACTTCATGCTCAAGGAGATCGCCGAGCAGCCGGAGGCGCTGACCAACACCCTGCTGGGCCACCTGCGCGACGGCCGCATCGTCCTCGACGAGCAGCGCATCTCCGACGACGACCTGCGCGACGTGACCAAGGTCTTCGTCGTCGCCTGCGGCACCGCCTACCACGCCGGGCTGCTCTCCAAGTACGCCATTGAGCACTGGACGCGCCTTCCGGTCGAGGTTGAGCTGGCCAGCGAGTTTCGCTACCGCGACCCCGTGCTGGACCGATCCACCCTGGTCGTGGCCATCTCGCAATCGGGGGAGACGGCCGACACTCTCGAAGCGGTGCGCCACGCCAAGGACCAGAACGCCCGGGTGCTGGCGATCTGCAACACAAACGGCGCGCAGATCCCGCGCGAGTCCGATGCCGTGCTCTACACCCATGCGGGTCCGGAGATCGGCGTCGCGTCCACGAAGTGCTTCTTGGCGCAGATCGTCGCCGCCTACCTGGTGGGTCTCGCGCTGGCGCAGGCCCGGGGTACGAAATTCACCGACGAGGTGACTCGCGAGTTCTACGAGATGGAAGCGGCCGCGGCGGCGGTGCAGGACATGCTCGACTCGATGGAGCCGGTCCGGGAGTTGGCGCGCCACATGGCCGATCGCGACACCGTGCTGTTCCTGGGGCGCCACGTCGGGTATCCGGTGGCACTGGAGGGCGCACTGAAGCTCAAGGAGCTGGCCTACATCCACGCCGAGGGCTTCGCCGCCGGCGAACTCAAACACGGGCCGATCGCACTTATCGAATCCGGGTTGCCCGTTTTTGTCGTGATGCCATCGCCGGAAGGGCGGGCCGTGCTGCACTCGAAGATGGTCAGCAACATCCGCGAGATCCAGGCGCGTGGTGCGGAGACGATCGTGATCGCCGAGACCGACGACGAGGCCGCGCGTGCCGTCGCCGACCACTTCATCCCGATCCCGCGCATTTCGACGCTGCTGCAACCGCTGGTGTCGACCATCCCCTTGCAGGTGTTCGCGGCGACGGTCGCCGACGAGCGCGGCTACGACGTCGACAAGCCCCGGAATCTCGCGAAGTCGGTGACCGTCGAATAGCCGGCCGATGAATTCATCGCCTGGGGCGCAGATCGTGGACACTATGTCCAGCGAGACCAGCTAAGGCGATCATTCTGATCGGAGGGATGGACGTGATGCGGTATCCGACGGTTGCTCAGATCCGGACGGCCGAGCAGGACACCGGACTCCTGGACGACGGTGTCCTGATGGGCCGCGCGGCGCGCGGACTGGCGGTCGCCATCCTCGCCGCGCTCCGCGCCGATGGCGGGACCTATGGGCGCCGCGTGGGACTGGTCATCGGGTCGGGCGACAACGGCGGTGATGCCCTGTACGCGGGCGCCATCCTGGCCCGCCGTGGCGTCGATGTCTCCGCCCTGCTCGTGCAACCCGAGCGCGCCCATCGCGGTGGTCTTGCGGCCCTGCGCGGCGCCGGGGGACGGACGGTCGACCGCTTCGGCGTACTCGACATCCTCGTCGACGGTGTCGTCGGCATCGGGGGGTCGGGGCCGCTGCACGCAGACGCGGCGGCGGTATTCGCCGGCGCGGCGCGGAATTCGCCCGGCCTGACGGTGGTGGCCGTCGACCTCCCCTCGGGCGTCGACGCGGACACCGGCGTCGTGAATGATCCCGCCGTGCGGGCCGATCTGACGGTGACCTTCGGGGTGCCCCGTCGTGCCCACGTACTCGCCGCACCACAGTGCGGCCGGGTGATCGTGGTCGATATCGGATTGGGTCCCGGCGCGGACCGCGACGCCGTCTTGCAGTCGCTTTCCGATCTCGAGGTGGGTGCGGCCTGGCCGGTGCCCGGACCGGCCGACGACAAGTACCGGCAGGGTGTCGTCGGAATCGTCGCCGGTTCCGCGGCCTATCCAGGGGCGGCCCTACTGTGCACCGGGGCGGCGGTCCGGGCAACCTCCGGAATGACCCGGTACGCGGGCCCGGCGGCCACCGCCGTTGTCAACCGGCATCCCGAGGTCGTGATCGCCGACGAGCCCGCTGCTGCCGGAAAAGTGCAGGCATGGGTTATCGGCCCGGGTATCGGCACCGATGACGCCGCGCTGCGACGCCTGCGCACCGTGCTCGCAGCAGATGTGCCGGTCCTCGTCGACGCCGACGGGATCACGCTGCTGGCCCGCCATCGCGAGTTGCTGGCGGCGCGTACCGCGCCGACGCTGCTCACCCCGCACGCCGGCGAGTTCGCGCGGCTGACCGGCCGGCCACTCGGTGTCGACCGAGTGGCAGCCGTACTCGGCTGCGCCGCCGACACCGGTGCGACCGTCCTCCTCAAGGGGCGGGCGACGCTGATCGCGGCACCCGAGGCCGGCAGCCCGGTCTTGGTCAACGAGGCGGGCTCGTCGTGGGCGGCCACCGCCGGATCGGGTGACGCGCTGTCGGGCATCATCGGCGCCCTGCTGGCGACCGGGCTCGCACCGGCGGTCGCCGCAGCCATGGGCGCCCGGGTTCATAGTGGCGCCGCACACATCGCCGCCGGCACGCCGGGCGTGCCAATCGGCGCATCGGCGCTGGTAGCAGCCATCAGCGAGGCGATTCGGGTCCTGCGGTCCAGTGCGGGATGATCCCTCGATCCGCGGGAGTCTGAAACAATGATCTTTCGATGCACCCTTACGCAGGTTCTCCGGCCCTGGGCACCGCCACCATCGATCTGGCGGCCATAGCCCACAACCTCCGCGTCGTCGCCGACGCCGCGGAGGTGGGCGTGATAGCAGTGGTCAAGGCCGACGGTTACGGGCACGGCGCGGTCCCCGTCGCGCGGACGCTCGTCGGCGCCGGCGCGGTGGGCCTCGGCGTCGCCCAAGTCGCCGAGGCACTGGCGTTGCGCGCCGGCGCGATCACCGCGCCGATCACCGCCTGGCTGCATACCCCCGACACCGACTTCCAGGCGGCGATCGCCGCGGGCATCGATGTGGGAGTCTCCTCCTCGCGGCAACTCGCCGCCCTGGTCGCCGCTGCCGAGCACCTCGGCGAAACCGCGACAGTGACAATCAAAGTCGACACCGGCATGAACCGGAGCGGGGTTGCCCGCGACGAGTGGGCCGGGTTCGTCGACGACTTTGCCCGCGCCCGCGCCGCCGGTGCCGTGGCGCTGCGCGGCGTGATGTCGCACCTGGCCTGTGGCGATGAACCGGACAATCCTGCCAACACCGATCAGGCCGACCTTCTACGGGCGGCGGTCGCGGACCTCAACGCGATCGGGGCGATTCCCGAACTGGTACACCTGGCCAACTCGCCGGCCGCGCTGACCCGGCGCGACCTGGCGTTCGACACCGTCCGGCCGGGTGTTGCCCTCTTCGGCCTCAACCCCGTCCCGCAGCACAGCCGCGCCGATCTCATCCCCGCAATGACGCTGCGCACGGCGGTCTCCCTCGTCAAGCATGTGCCCGCCGGGGGTGGCGTCTCCTACGGGCACGGCTACGTCGTTCCCGCCGATACCGTCGTCGCCGTCATTCCCGTCGGTTACGCCGACGGCGTGCCTCGGGCCCTGTCGGGCCGGCTGCGGGTGCGCATCAACGGGCGGGACTTCGCCGGGATCGGCCGGGTCTGCATGGATCAGTTCGTCGTCGACCTGGGCCCAGCTGGTGGTGGTGTGACCGAGGGCGACGAGGTGGAGGTGTTCGGCACCGGCGCCGACGGCGGACCGACGGCTCGGGAATGGGCAGAACTGACCGGCACCATCGACTACGAGATCGTCACCGGAATCGGGCCGCGCATCGCGCGCAGGTACGTCGGGGGTTTGGCGTGACGGCGCGGTCGGCCGACGAGGGCGCGGGCGCCGAGAACCTCGGCGCGTCGGTGTCGCCGAAGCCGCGCCGCAAACCCAGCGCCGGTGTCTCGATCCTCGGCAGCCTGGCCGCCACCGGGGTGACGCGGCAGGTGACTCAATCGCGTGCGGGCCTGACCGATCCGTTCGCCGACGTCCACTTCGACTCGATGTACCGCGAGGACGAGACCTTCGTGGACGCCGATGACGGGGTACGGCTCGCCGCCCGCATTGTGAACGATGGCGATGACACGACCCTGACGGTTGTCTTCGTCCACGGGTTCGCGTTGCGGATGAGTTCGTGGTACTTCCAGCGCACCGCGCTCGCCCGGGCCTGGGGCAGCGCGACCAGGCTGGTGTTCTTCGACCAGCGCGGTCACGGCCGCAGCGACCCCGCTCCGGCTGAGACGGCGACGATGGCCCAACTCGGCGACGACGTCGCCGCCGTGTTGCGCGCGCTCGCCCCGGAAGGTCCCGTCGTCGTCGTCGGGCACTCGATGGGCGGCATGGCGACCATGGCGCTGGCCCGCCGACACCCGGCGTTGTTCGGGCCGGCCGGTCGGATTGTCGGAGTTGGTCTGATTGCGACGGCCGCCCGCGGCCTCACCGAGGCGGGAGTCGGTGCGGGGCTGCAGAATCCGGCCGTCAGCGCCTTCCGGCTGGCGGTGCGCCGCGCCCCCTGGTTCATCCAGGCCGGCCGCACCCGTGCCCGCCGAGCGCTGGAGCCGGTGCTGTTGGCGGCGAGTTTCGGGCCGGACTTCTACAGCCCGGCCACCGCGCGCGCGGTTGAGCGGATGATCCGGCAGACGCCGCTGAATACGATCGTCCAGTTCCTGCACGTCCTCGAGATCCACGACGAGTCGGCCGGGCTGCCGGTTCTGGCCACCGTGCCGAGCGTGGTGATCTGCGGCGACGAGGACTGCATGACGCCCTTCCCGAACTCCTATTTGGTGTACGGCGTACTGGGGGAGAACTGTCGGCTCACCATTGTCCAGGGCGCCGGCCACATGGTGGCGATGGAACGACCCACCGAGGTCAACGAGATTCTCGATGAGCTCGTCCAGCGGGCACGGGCGGTGATCACGGCCAGGGCGGCCATTGCGTCGCCCGTTGCCGAGCTGTCGATTCCCGACCCGGTCGCCGACCCGGTACCCGTGCGGCGCCGCTGGTGGGGCCGACGCCGATGACGCCGGACCGATCAGGGCAGGCGGTGTTGCCCGACGTCGTCGACACCGAGGAATTCGGCCGCACACTGGCGGTGACGCTGAAAGCTGGCGACCTGGTGATCCTCGACGGTCCGCTCGGCGCGGGCAAGACAGCGCTCGCCCGGGGCATCGGTGCCGGCCTGGGCGTCCTGGGTCGCGTCACGTCGCCGACCTTCGTGATCGCGCGCACGCACCGCCCGGGGACGGTCGATCGCCCTGGCATGATTCACGTCGATGCGTATCGGCTGGGTGCCGGTGCCGACCTCCTCGACGAGCTCGATGCGCTGGACCTCGACACCGATCTCACCGATTCGGTCGTCGTCGTCGAATGGGGCGCCGGCACGGCCGAGCGCCTCAGCGGGCGCCACCTGTTGGTGCGATTGCGCCGCGAACCCGAGTCCGATGTGCGCTCCGCCGAATGGCGGTGGTCGTCGTGAGTGGGCGGCGTGTTCTCGTCATCGACACCGCTACCGATGCGATCGTCACCGGCCTGGTGACCGTGCGTGCGGGCGGCGTCGACGAGGTGTCGTCGCGGACCGTTGTCGATCACCGTCGACACGCCGAGATGCTGACCACCCTCATGCGGGAGTGCTTGACTGAATCGGGCTGGCGTGGGGTCGATGTGGACGCCGTCGTCGTCGGGTGTGGGCCCGGGCCGTTCACCGGGCTGCGTGTCGGGATGGCGACCGCGGCCGCGTACGGCGACGCGTTGGGCATCCCGGTCTATGGGGTCGGCACGCTCGATGCAATCGCGGCGGCTGCGGCGCGCGGGTCGCAGGCGCGGTCGATCCTCGTTGTCACCGATGCCCGGCGGCGCGAGGTGTACTGGGCGCGTTACGCCGATGGCCGTCGAGTGGGTGGGCCCGGCGTCAGCGCACCGGCAGTGTTGCAGGCGGAGCTCGCCGCCGAACCGGTCGACCTTATCGCGGGCGGGGCACCACCGCACTGGGCGGGCGGCACCGAGCCGGCGTCGCGCAACCCGGGCCGCCCGGTTGTCGATGTCGCCCCGGATGTTGTCGGCCTGGCCTCCGTCATCGCGCCGGCACTGCTCGCCGGTAGTCCACCCGACCCGTTGGTGCCGCTGTATCTGCGGCGCCCCGATGCCGTCGAACTCGCCGATCAGAAGAAGAAGCGGGGCAGTTGATGACGGTGATCGACGAGCTGCGGTTGGCCGATGTTGCGGCGTGCGCGGAGCTGGAGAAGGAAATGTTCGCCGGTGACTCGCCGTGGCCGGCGGCGGCGTTCCGGGCCGAGCTGAAGGCCCCCTACAACCGCTACTTCGCCGCGCGCGACGCGCCGGGGCAGTCCCCGATCGGCTATGCGGGGATTTCGATTCTGGGTCCCGACGGCGACACCGAGTGTGAGATCCATACGATCGCGGTGGCCCTGACCCGCCGCGGGCGGGGAATCGGGCGCGAGTTGCTCGACAGGATGCTGGCCGTCGCGGCACAGCGCGACGCGCCGGTGTTCCTCGAAGTCCGCGTCGACAACGACCCGGCGATCGAATTGTACGAGAGCGCCGGGTTTGTCAAAGCCGGTATGCGCAGAGGGTATTACCAGCCGTCCGGTGCGGATGCCTTCACGATGATCCGTCCCGCGCCCAGCGGCAGAACCCCGGAGAATCCCGATGACTGATCGACTGACTGTGATGGGCATCGAGAGTTCCTGCGACGAAACCGGCGTGGGGATCGTCGAATGGGATCCGGCGTCGCCGAGCGGGCCGGTGCGGCTGTTGGCCGACGAGGTGGCGTCCTCGGTCGCCGAGCACGCGCGCTACGGCGGCGTGGTCCCCGAAGTCGCGTCGCGCGCCCACCTGGAGGCGATGGTCCCGACGATGCGACGGGCACTCGCGGCCGCCGACATCGACAAGCCGGATGCGATCGCCGTGACGATCGGGCCCGGGCTGGCGGGCGCGCTGCTCGTGGGCGTCGCCGCGGCCAAAGCCTATGCGCTCGCCTGGGAGGTGCCGCTGTACGCGGTGAACCACCTCGGCGGCCACGTCGCGGTCGACACGCTGGAGCACGGTCCGATGCCGCCCTGCATAGCATTGCTGGTGTCCGGCGGCCATACGCACCTATTGCGGGTGACCGATCTCGGGGCCCCGATCGAGGAGCTCGGCACGACTGTCGACGACGCTGCCGGTGAGGCCTTCGACAAGGTCGCGCGACTGCTCGGCCTCGGCTATCCCGGCGGCCCCGCGATCGACGCACTCGCCGTGGGCGGTGATCCGGCGGCCATCGCCTTTCCGCGCGGGATGGCCGGGCGGTCCGATGCGCGGTATGACTTCTCGTTCAGTGGGCTCAAGACCGCCGTTGCGCGTTACGTGGAGGGTTGTGAGCGGCGGGGGGAGGAGGTGCCGATGGCCGATGTTGCAGCCTCGTTCCAGGAGGCCGTGGCCGACGTGCTCACGATGAAGGCGTTGCGTGCATGTGAGGATTTCGAGTGTTCGACGCTGGTCCTCGGCGGCGGTGCGACCGCGAATTCGCGGATCCGGTCCCTGGCTGAGGAGCGCTGCGACGCTGCCGGGATCACGCTGCGCGTGCCCAAGCCGCGACTGTGCACGGATAACGGGGTAATGATCGCGACGCTCGGCGCCCATGTGATCGCCGGCGGTGCGCCGCCGTCGCCGTTGACGGTGGCGACCGATCCGGGGATGTCGGTGCAGATCAGCGCCTATTGACGATCGTGCCCAGGTTTTCGTCGATCGGCGGGATCTGCCTGTCTCTTATACACATCT
>NZ_DIAX01000018.1:0-13268 GCF_002414845.1 Gordonia sp. UBA5067
CCCAGAACGAGTGCACGACGTCGGCGGCGGCGAGGTTGAACTCGATGCGCGTATCCACCGGCAGGACCATGATGGGGATCTCCGTCGACGTTCCCAGCGTCTCGATGCTGGAGAAGCGCAGGTAGTCGCGGATGTTGTCGCTGCGGCCACCGGCCGGCAGCGGCAGCGGATGACCGTGATCGGCGTTGCGCTGAGCCTGCAACTCAAACGGGTTGCCGTTCTCGACGGCGTAACTCTTATAGGTTCCGTCAGCTTGGCGGACCTTGTCGTAGCCAAACTTCCAGTTCCACTGGAAGGCGGTGACGTCGACGACGACTCCGGGGTCGTCGGTCTTCGCCTCTACCTTGTTCTCAACGACGACGGTGAAGTAGAACAGCACCGCGATCGCGAGGAATGGCAGCGTGATGAGCACCAGCTCGACAGGCATGTTGTATGCCGTCTGGCGGGGGAAGGGATCTTCGCCGGCACGGTAGCGGTGGAATGTGATGGCGATAAAGATCGCCATCCAGACTAGGAAGCCGACGATCAGCGACGCAATAACGGCCCAAGTCCATAGGTGGCCCATGGCCTTTGCCTCTGGCGTCACGCCGGTCGGCCAACCAAAACGCAACGCTTCGCGCGGCCCACAACCGGTCATGAGCAGGGTCGAAAGACCCAACGCGGCCACGAGGCCGACCCGCTTGACCGTGCGCGATGCGGTCGTGGCGCGGCGCGCCGTGGACCGTTCACCGTGTGTCAATTTCATGCCTTCCTGCTCACCTGGACGCCCCGGACCCTGGGCCCGGCCGCACACAAATTTCACGCAACATGACTGCAAGACAATTCTTGCACTTAGTACTACGCAGCGTAGACCAACCCGCCCAAACTGTTGCGATTGGGGCCGGTGATCTGGGCGAGTCGGTGCCAGGCGTGTCGCTACGGCATACTCGATTCGACGACAGGGACCCGCTTCGCATGCTGCGCGGCGGTTTCGACGGGCGGCGGCGCACGATGCCGCCGCAGAAAGTGGGGCGAGAACACCGTGTGTGGCTTGTTGGGTCTGTTGACCTCCGACGCGACGGCGGACAGTGCCGTCGACCTCGTCGCATCCGCGTCGCACTGCATGCGACACCGTGGCCCCGACGAGGCAGGCACCTGGCACGACGACGACCTCGTAGTCGGGTTCAACCGGCTCTCGATCATCGACATCGAGCATTCACACCAACCGCTGCGCTGGGGTCCGGCCGATACCCCGGATCGATACGCCCTGGTCTTCAACGGCGAAATTTACAACTACGTCGAATTGCGGCAGCAGTTGCGTGACGAGTTCGACGCACCGATGCACACGGAGGGCGACGCCGAGGTCATTGTCGCGGCCTACCACTATTGGGGACCACTCGCTGTGCAGCGTCTGCGCGGCATGTTCGCCTTCGCGATCTGGGACACACAGTCCCGGTCACTGTTCCTCGCCCGCGATCCGTTCGGCATTAAACCGCTGTTCCTGGCCACTGGGCCGAGGGGCACCGTTTTCGGCAGCGAGAAGAAGAGCGTTCTGGAACTGCTCGGCCGGGTCGGACTCGACGACGCGCTCGACCATCGGGCGCTCGAGCACTACATCGAGCTCCAGTACGTCCCGGAACCGGAGTCCCTGCACGCCAATATTGGGCGCTTGGAGTCCGGCTGCTACGCGTCACTGGTCCCGGGCCAATGTCCAGCGACAACGCGCTACTTCGTGCCGCGCTTCGAGGTCGTGCCCTTCACCGCCGAAACCCGGCAGTCGCGCTACGCCGAGATCACCGACGTCCTTCGCGATTCGGTTGCCAAGCACATGCGCGCCGACGTAACCGTCGGGTCCTTCCTTTCCGGCGGTATCGACTCGACCCTGGTCGCCGCGCTGGCCCGGCAGCACAATCCCGACCTGATCACGATCACCACCGGGTTCGAACGCGATGGCTACTCGGAGATCGATGTGGCCGCCGAGACCGCCGAGGCGATCGGCGTGCGCCACGTCGTCAAAGTGGTCAGTCCAGCCGAGTTCGTCGCGTCCATCCCCGAAATCGTGTGGTACCTCGACGACCCGGTCGCCGATCCGGCACTGGTGCCGCTGTACTTCCTGGCCAAAGAGGCCCGCAAACACGTCAAGGTCGTCCTCTCCGGCGAGGGGGCCGACGAACTATTCGGCGGATACACCATTTACAAGGAACCGCTGTCCCTCGGCGCCTTCGACAAACTGCCCGGCGTTGCCAGACGCGCTGCCGGCCGAATCAGTGACCGGATCCCCGAGGGCACCCGCGGCAAGAGTCTGCTGCACCGGGGATCGCTGTCGTTGGAGGACCGCTACTACGGCAACGCGCGCAGCTTTGACGACGCCCGGCTCAAACAGGTCCTGCGCACCTACCGGCCCGAATGGACCCACACCGATGTGACGGCGCCGATTTACGCCGAATCGGCCGGCTGGGATCCGGTCGCGCGCATGCAGCACCTCGACTTGTTCACCTGGTTGCGCGGCGACATCCTGGTCAAGGCCGACAAGATGACGATGGCCAACTCCCTGGAGTTGCGCGTGCCGTTCCTCGACACCGAGGTCTGGCGAGTCGCGTCGGCGCTACCCGTCGACGAGAAGATCGTCCACGGCACCACCAAGTACGCGTTGCGCAAGGCGATCGAAGAGATCATCCCGCCGCACGTCCTGCACCGCCGCAAACTGGGCTTTCCGGTCCCGATCCGGCACTGGTTGGCCGGCACCGAGATGTACGACTGGGCACATCAGACCATCGCGGACTCGCAGACCGATCACCTGATCAACAAGGAGTTCGTGCTGCAGATGCTCAATGAGCATCGTGATGGCGTCGTCGACAACAGCCGGCGCCTGTGGAACGTGCTGATCTTCATGGTGTGGCATGGAATCTTCGTGGAGAAGACGATCGTGCCCACAATCGAAGACCACACCTACCCGATACGCCTCTAACCGGCCCGCACTAGCCGAACAGCACGCCGATCTCTGCGGCGGCTTGCTCGCCGTAGGCGTCGGCGAGGCGCGCGCCGGCCCGTTGCGGATCCCACGACCAGCCCTGGGTCGAGTCACACTCGAGCACTAGGGCGGCGACCATCGAACCAAGCTGAGCAGCACGCTCATATCCGAGCCCGCCGGTCAGCGCGGTGAGAAAACCGGCACGGAATCCGTCTCCGACGCCGGTCGGGTCGACCGCGTCGCGAACGGGTACCACCGGGACCTCGATAGTCTCCCCGGCAGCAACCACGTGGCTCCCCCGGGCCCCGAGCGTCGTCACCCGGACGCCGACGAGGTCGGCGACCTCATCAGCGGACAGCCCAGTCTTCTGCTTGAGTAGTCCCCACTCGTATTCGTTGGTGAATAGGTACTTCGCCCCGACGATGAGGTCGCGAGCGGTGGTGCCGTCCAGTCGCGCCAACTGCTGAGACGGGTCGGCCGCGAAGTCGATGCCGGCGTCACGGCAGGCCCGCGTGTGATTGACCATGGCGTCCGGGGCGTCGGCGCCGATCAGCACCAGATCCGGCCTGCCGATCTCGTCGAACACGGCGAGGAGATCAATTTCGCTGGCCCGGGTCATCGCCCCGGCGTAGAAGCTGGCGAGCTGGGCCATTGTCTCGTCGGTGGTGCACATGAACCTGGCGGTATGGGCGGTGTCGAAGACGCGCACGCCCCCGCAGTCGACGCCGTGGCCGGTGAGCCAGGCACGATAGTCATCGAAATCGGATCCGGCCGCGGCCACCAGTTTCGGCGCACCGCCGAGTTCCCCGATGGCATAGGCGATGTTGCCCCCGACTCCCCCGCGCCGAACAACAAGGTCCTCGACGAGGAAGCTCAACGACAGGTGTTCGAGCTGGTCGGCAAGCAGTTGCTCGGAAAACTTGCCCGGAAACTTCATCAGATGATCGGTCGCCAGCGACCCACACACAGCAATAGACACCCGCGCCACGCTACCGAACCAGATCTCGGGGCCACCGAAAGGGGGGCGGCAGGCGGCCGTTACGGCCTCCTACCGCCCACCTTTTCGCTGCGGATCAGTTGAATGAGTCGCCGCAGGCACAACTGCCCGAGGCGTTGGGGTTGTCGATGGTGAAACCCTGCTTCTCAATCGAGTCGACGAAGTCGATGGTGGCGCCCTGGACGTACGGTGCGCTCATCCGGTCAACAGCCAGCTTCACGCCGCCGAAGTTGCTCACGACGTCGCCGTCGAGCGAACGATCATCGAAGAACAGCTGGTAGCGCAAGCCAGCACAGCCGCCGGGCTGCACGGCGATACGAAGGGCGAGGTCATCGCGGCCCTCCTGATCGAGCAGCGCCTTGGCCTTGGCGGCCGCCGAGTCGGTCAGCACGGCACCGGTGGCGGAAGTGGTGTCGGTTTCATTCGAAACGGTCATTGGAGGACTCCCTTATCGTCAGGTCGCTTTTTCCAACGGTACTCCATGCCCGGCTATTCCCCGGTCTCTCCGTTCCCGTCCCCACGCCCGGTGTCTGCTCGGCGCCCGGCGACGCGTGCGGCCAGCGACGCCAGCGACGCCGCGGCGTCGCCGAACGCCGCCGCGCGCCCCACGTGATCGACGAGGGATGCGACCGTGTCCAGGCGCAGCCGGCGGCGCAACCCGGGGTCGACCGCCGAAGAGTCCCCGACCAGTGCGATCACCTCAACCCCCGGCGGGGCGGCCGCCGCCACCCGCGCGACGACCTTCCCGGCGGCGGTCTGGTCGTCAAGACGTCCTTCCCCGGTGATCACGACGTCGGCCCGGCGCATCGCCGCAGGCAGCCCCGTGGCCCGGGCGACGAGATCCGCACCCGATACCCGGGTCGCACCGAGGGCGAGTAGGGCCGCCCCCAACCCGCCCGCCGCACCGGCGCCCGGCTCATCGGACACCGGCCGCCCGGCAAATATCTCGAACTCGGCCCCGATGTGCGCCAACCGGTCCGTGAGCAGCTCCACGGCAGCCTGATCGGCGCCCTTTTGCGGCGCGAATACTGCTGCCGCACCGCGCGGACCGGTCAGCGGGTTGTCGACATCGGTGGCGGCCACCACCCGCACCCCGGCCAGCAGCCCGGTCGCCGCATCGGGTCCACCGAGCGCGTCGAGCATGCCGCGGCCACCGTCGGTGGTCGCGGAGCCACCCAACCCGATGACCAGTCGAGTAACCCGATCGGCCCGCAGGGCCGCCGTGATGAGCTGTCCGACGCCGGCGGTGCTCGCCGCGAGCGCAGTCCGCGGTTCAGGTCGCCCGATCAGGTGCAGGCCGCATACTTGAGCACATTCGAGATAGGCGGTGTGCCCGGCGATTCGCCACCGCGCCATCGTCGTCTCGCCCAGCGGCCCGGCGACTGGCGCCGCGCGCAAGCGCCCCACCCCGTCAAGACAGTCGATGAACCCGGGACCGCCGTCGGACTGCGGCTTGACGAGGACCGCATCGGCCGGGCGCACCGACGACCAGCCGTACGCGATCGCCGCCGCGGCCCGAGCCGCGGTCAGCGTCGCGCCAAAGCTATCTGGTGCCACGACGACGCGTAAAGCCATGATCGGCCAGTATAGGCAGGCCCCGAGCCCTTGCAGCGGGGCCGATCGCCTAGGCTCGTAGGAGTGAGAATGCCGTGGCAGCGCAGCGCCGATGACGCCGACGACACCGTGACCGCCGTCGACGCGGCCGGCACCGAACCCACCCGCAAGTCGGGGTACACCGAAGGCAAGGGCCGTCCGACGCCCAAGCGCCGCGACACCGAGAAGAAGCGCGGCCCAGTCGCTCCGCCGCCGATGACCCGCGCGGAGGCGCGCACTCGGCGCAAGGAAATGCGCGAGACGATGTCGAAGGAGGAGCGCCGCGAGGCCCGCGACAAGCAGCGCGACCTGCGCAACGAGGTCCGGGACCGCCGCCTCGCCGGCGAGGAGGCCTACCTGCTCCCCAAGGATCAGGGCCCGGTGCGCCGCTATGCCCGCAACATCGTGGATTCGCGGCGCAACTTCGCGGGCTTGTTCACCCCGATCGCCCTGGTTTTCATTGTCCTCGTCTACGGCTTGCCGCGGTACTCCGCCCTGGTCAGCCTGGCCCTCCTCGTGTTCGTCGTCATGGTGGTCATCGACTGCGTTTACGTGGGTCGGCTCGTCAACAAGCGGGCTGCGCAGCGTTACCCCGAGTCCACTGACGGAGGTTTCAAACTCGGCTGGTACGCGGCTTCGCGGACCCTGCAGATGCGGCGGTTGCGCGTTCCCAAGCCGCAGGTTGAGCGCGGCGAAGCGGTCTGAGTCCCGTGCGCGTCCTGGTCCTCGGCGGTGTCCGATCGGGCAAGTCCGAGCACGCAGAACAGCTGCTCGCCGCCCACCAGACGGTCCGCTACCTTGCCACGGGTCCAACCCTGTCGACCGATGCCGAGTGGTCCGCGCGGGTCGCCGGGCACCGCGAGCGACGCTCTGATCGCTACGAGACGGTCGAGACCGTCGACGTGGCGGCTGCCCTGCGCGCACGGCCCGACGTGCCGGTCCTCGTCGACGATCTTGGCAACTGGGTCGCGGCCCAGGTGGACTGGGACAGCGATAGCGACTCCGCCGCGCAAGCGGTGCGCCTGGCGGGCCCACTCGCCGAGCTGTGCGCGTCGATCGGCGAGCACCGGGCCGACGTGGTCGTCGTCTCCCCCGAGGTCGGATTGTCGCTGGTCCCCGAAACCCCGTCGGGGCGACTATTCCAAGACCTGATGGGCCGCACCAATCAAGCCGTCGCCGCTGCCGTCGACGACACCGTGCTGCTGGTCGCGGGGCGGGTGGTCGCCCTGGGTTCGGCGGCGCCGACCCCGACCCGTACCCGCCCCGCCCCGGCCCCGGTCGTCGCGGCCGCGGCGAGCACGACCGGCAGGCCGGACGCCGTGTCCCCCGCCGACCCGACCGACGCAGAAGTCTTCGAGCCGATCATCCCGCCCGATGCACAGGCCGCCGCCGCCGCCACCGCCCGCCACGGCGTTCTCACCAAACCCCCTGGCTCGCTCGGCCGGCTCGAAGCCCTCGGAACCTGGGTCGCGGCCTGCCAGGGAACCTGTCCGCCCACGCCGATCACCGCGCCGACCGTGGTCGTCTTCGCCGGTGACCACGGGGTCGCCGCACCCGATGCCGACGGGGGCAGTGTCTCGGCATTTCCGCAAGCAGTAACCGCGCAGATGGTGGCGAACTTCGTCGCCGGCGGGGCCGCGGTGAACGTCCTGGCCCGGCGCCTCGGCGCGACTGTGCGGGTTGAGGACATCGCCGTAGCCGCCGATACCGATCCCACAGTCTCGAGATATAAGGTCTGCCGGGGCAGCAACGACTTGCGCGTCACCGACGCCATCACCCTCGCGCAGGCCCGCCAGGCGGTGGCCGCCGGCCGGGCGATCGCCGACGAACTGGTCGACGCCGGCGTCGACCTTCTCATCGCCGGCGACATGGGTATCGGAAACACCACCCCGGCCGCGGCCCTCGTCGGCGTGCTGGCCCATGAAGAACCCGTCCTGGTTGTCGGCCGCGGCACCGGAATCGACGACGCCGGATGGATCCGGAAGACGGCTGCGATCCGCGACGGCATGTGGCGCGGGCGCCGGGTCGCCGACGATCCGCTGTCCCTGCTGGCCGCGATCGGTGGCGCCGACCTGGCCGCGATCGCCGGATTCCTCGCCCAGGCCGCGCTCCGGCGCACACCGGTGATCCTCGACGGCATGGTGGTGACCGCGGCGGCACTCGTCGCCGACGATCTGGCGCCGGGCGCGGTGGAATGGTGGCAGGCCGGCCACGTGTCGGCCGAGCCGGCCCACGCGCTGGCGCTGCACCGCCTCGGCCTCACGCCGCTGCTGGACCTGGACATGCGGCTCGGTGAGGCTAGCGGTGCCCTGGTTGCGCTGCCACTGGTGATCGCCGCCACCGACGTCCTCGCAACCATGGCCACTTTCGACGAGGCCGGGGTCAGTGACGCCTGAGTCCCGGATCGGGCCGCTGGGTGCGCTGCGCCTCGCCGCATCCTGGCTCACCGTGGCGCCGGTCGGCACGATCGATCGCAATATCGACCGCGCCGCGGGCGCAGCCGTGATCGCGGTGACTCCGTTCATCGGCACAGTCGTCGGGGTCCTCGCCGCCGGGACGGCATTCGGGTTTTCGCACACCCAGGCACCGGATCTGCTCATCGGCGGCCTCGTCGTTGCCGTGTTGGCACTGGTCACCCGAAGCATGCACCTCGACGGCCTCGCCGATACCGCCGACGGGTTGGGGTGCTACGGCGACCCGCAGCGAGTCCGGCAGGTGATGCGCGACGGCTCCACCGGGCCGTTCGGCGTCGTGGCACTGATCGCGGTGTTGGGGACCGGCGCGGTATGCATCGGCACGCTCGCCCACGACCGCGCATGGTATGCGATCGGATTCGCCGTCGTGGCGAGCCGCCTCGCCGCGGTCATCGGCTGCCGCCGGCGTTTGCCGGCCGCCGACCCAACAGGTTTCGGCGCGCTTGTCGCAGGTACGCAAAGCTGGTCGATTCCATTGTGGGTCGCGGTCGGCTGTGCGGCCGCCTACCCCCTCGGACCGCGCGGATTCATCGCGATCGCCCTAGTGGTCGCCGGCGCGTGGGCGTTCACAGCCCACTGCTCCCGGCGATTCGGCGGCATCAACGGCGACGTGCTCGGCGCGAGTATCGAGTTGTCATGCGCGGCAACCCTGATCGTGCTGACGCTGTGACTACGCGGGGGTAGCCGCTTCGACGGGTGCGGGGTACAGCTCGGTCATCCACCCGTGGGTGTCGGCGAACGTGCCGCGCTGGATGCCGGTCAGGGTGTCGCGCAGCGCCATCGTGACCTCGCCGGGCTCCCCGTCGCCAATCACGTAGTCCTCCTGCTCACCACGGACGCGGCCGACCGGCGTGACAACTGCGGCCGTGCCGCAGGCGAAGACCTCGGTGATCGACCCGTCGGCCGCGCCGGCTTGCAGTTCGTCGATCGTGATCCGCCGCTCGTCCACGGCGAACCCGGCGTCGACCGCCAGTTGTAGCAGCGCATCGCGGGTGATCCCCGGCAGCAGCGAGCCCGTGAGCTCAGGGGTGACGAGTCGCGCGTCCGCGCCAGAACCGAAGACGAAGAACAGGTTCATCCCGCCCATCTCCTCGATGTAGCGGCGCTCGACCGCGTCGAGCCACACAACCTGGTCGCAGCCGTTCTCGGTCGCCTGCGCCTGCGCGACGAAGGCCGCCGCGTAGTTGCCGCCGCACTTGGCGAATCCGGTGCCGCCCGGTGCGGCGCGCACGTACTCGCGCGAAAGCCAAACGGTCACCGGCTTGATCCCGCCGGAGAAGTAGGGCCCGGCCGGCGACGCGATGACCACATACCGGTACTCCTGTGACGGCGAGTTGACGCCGAGACCGGCCTGCGAGGCGAACATGAACGGCCGAATGTAGAGGGCGGCCTCACCCCCTGCTTCGGGCACCCAGCCGTGGTCGACGGCGAGCAGCTCGTGCAGGGAATTGAGGAAGTCCGCAGTGGGCAGCGCTGGCATCGCCAGCCGCTCCGCCGAGCGCTGCAGCCGCTGGGCGTTCGCCGTCGGCCGGAACGCGGCGATCGATCCGCCCGGCTGCCGATACGCCTTCAACCCTTCGAAGATCTCTTGCCCGTAGTGCAACACCATGGCCGACGGGTCCAGGGCAATAGGCCCATACGGCTTGACCTGGGCGTTGTGCCATCCCCGCGCGGTGTCATAGTCCACCATCACCATGTGGTCGGTGAAGTACTTGCCAAAGCCCGGTGTCGCGAGAATCTCGCCACGACGGGACTCCGGCACGGCGTGTGGGTGCAATGTGCGGGTGAAATCCAAGGTCATGCGCCCAAGGATACCGGGCAGGGCAACGGGAATATCAGCTGCGCCGACCAGAAATCCTGTCGCCGCCGGCGCCGATGCGCGGTCCGTTTCAGACGTGGGACTGGACGAACGGCGGCAGGACTACCTCGCACGGCAGTGCCCGGCCGCGCACGTCTACGACAACCGTGTCGCCCTTCTTGACTCCCGACGCGGTGTCGAGCAGTGCCAGCGCGATACCGACCTGCGCGGATGGCGAGAACGTGCCCGAGGTGCACTCCCCGATCCGTGCCCCGCCCTCGCGATCGAGGACGTCGCACCCCGCACGCGGGATCCCGCGCCCGGTGGCGCGCAGGCCGTAGAGGCGCCGCACCGGGCCGGCCTCCTTCTCCGCCAGCAACGCGTCGCGACCGAAGAATGCGGGTTTGCCCCAGCCGACGGCCCAGCCGCTGCGGGCCTGGTTAGGGGTGATCGCCGGGCTCAACTCGTGTCCGTGCAGCGCGTAGCCCATCTCGGTGCGAAGTGTGTCTCGGGCTCCCAGCCCGGCCGGCAAACCGTCGCGGGCGGTCACCTCCGCCAGCAGCGCGGCAAAGACCGCCGGGGTGTCCGACCACGTCGGCAGCACCTCATAGCCGTGCTCCCCGGTGTAGCCGGTGCGGCAGACCCGGACCGGGCGGGCCGCCCCGGCTACGGTGAGCACGGCGTCGGCGAACGCCATGTATGCCATGTCGGCGGGCAGGCCCAACGCGCCGAGGACCTCGGCGCTGCGCGGCCCTTGCACGGCGAGTACGCCGTAGTCGCGGTGCTGGTCGGTGATCTCGATACCCGTCGGCGCCGCCGTCCGCAGCGCCGCGACCACCGCTGCGGTATTCGCGGCATTGGGCACTAAGAACACCTCGTCATCGGACACGAGGTAGGCGATGAGGTCGTCGACGACGCCACCGGCGTCGTTGCAGCACATCGTGTACTGCGCCTTGCCGGGCGCGATCTTGCCCAGGTCGTTCGTCAGCGCCGCGTTGCAGAATTCCGCCGCGCCCGGCCCGGACACCAGCGCTTTGCCCAGGTGGCTGACGTCAAAGAGGCCGACAGCGGCGCGGACGGCGGTGTGTTCGGCCACCGTGCCGGAGTAGGACACGGGCATGTTCCAGCCACCGAATTCGGCGAACGTGGCGCCGAGTTCCCGGTGCTGTTCGGTCAGGGGTCCGTCAAGGAGATCGTTCGTCGCGGCCATCGCCAAAGACTAGCCGGAGCCGTGGCCGCCATCTGTGGCAAAGTTGGAAGGCGTGAGCAACTCTGACACCGCCGACCGGGTCCGGGGCCCGGAATTCGATCTCGCCACCTCCATCGCCCGCGCCGACACCGCACTGCTGATCGGGCTGAACCAGAGCGGCGACACCGCTCCCACGCTCGTCATCGGCGACGGGATCGTTGACGACGCCATTGCCGAAGGCATCGAGGCGGGCCTCCTCGCACTCGGAGCCAGCGGCAAGCACGGCGAGATCACCCGCCTACCCGCGCCCGCCGGCCTCGGCGTCGACGTAGTGGTGGCAGTCGGCCTCGGTGCTCTCGACGACGACGGTGATGATGACACCGGGGAGACCAACGGTGCGAGCGCGGCCGCCGAATCGCTGCGCCAGGCCGCCGGCGTTGCCGCGCGGGAATTGAGTGGCCACGCGACCGTCGCGACCACGCTGTCGTCGGTGGGGATCGGCCCCGTCGCCGAAGGCCTCTTCCTTGGCGCCTATCGCTTCGAGTTGTTCCGATCCGAATCCGATGCGCAGAAAACGAAGCCCGGGCACGGCGACCCGCCCGTACCGACCAAGTTCCATCTTCTCGTCGACGCCAAGAACTCCGAGGCGAAAGCCGAACTCGCCCATGCGGTGATCGTCGCCGATTCGGTGGCCATGGCACGCGATTTCGTCAACACCCCGCCGAGTCACCTGTACCCGGAGGAGTTCGCCGCGCGAGCGGCCGCCCTGGCACGCAAGCATGGGTTGACGGTTGAGGTTCTCGACGACTCGGCGCTGGCGCAGCAGGGCTATGGCGGGATCATCGGCGTCGGCAAAGGTAGCTCGCGCAAGCCGCGCCTGGTCCGGTTGCACCACACCGGCCGCAAAGACGCCAAGTCGGTGGCCCTGGTGGGCAAGGGCATCACGTTTGACACCGGGGGCATCTCGATCAAGCCCGCGGCGGGCATGGACCTCATGACCTCCGACATGGGCGGCGCCGCCGCGGTCATCGCCGCGGTCATCGCCGCCGCGCGACTCGACGTCGACGCCACCGTCACCGCTACCGTGCCGATGGCCGAGAACATGCCATCGAGCACCGCCCAGCGCCCGGGCGATGTGCTGACCCAGTACGGCGGCACGACGATTGAAGTCCTCAACACTGATGCGGAAGGCCGCCTGGTCCTGGCCGATGCCATCGTGCGCGCCCTCGAAGACGAACCCGACTATCTCATCGACACCGCGACCCTCACCGGCGCGCAGATGGTCGCGCTCGGCACCCGTACCCCCGGTGTGATGGGTACCCGGGACTTCCGCAACCGGGTGGCCGAACTGTCGCGCGCCGCGGGCGAGAACGGCTGGGCGATGCCGATGCCGACCGAATTGCGGGCCGACCTCAGTTCACGGGTCGCCGACATGGCCAATGTGACGCCACACCGCAACGGCGGCATGCTCGCCGCCGCGATCTACTTGAAGGAGTTCGTGCCAACCGGCCAGGCATGGGCCCATCTGGACATCGCGGGGCCCGCGTTCAACTCCGGAGGCCCGTGGGGCTACTCCCCCAAAGGTGGGACCGGCGTACCGGTGCGGACCCTGATCGCAGTGATCGAAGACATCGCCGCGACCGGCTAGCACTTCGCCTGTAGGGTTGGACTCGAGCGGCGAGCATCCCCCTCCGCGCCACGCCGGCCGACGCACCACCAACCGCGTCCGACCTGCCACAACCGACTATTTCGAGGAGTCAACAGCAATGGCCTTCTCCGTCCAGATGCCCGCGTTGGGTGAGAGCGTCACCGAAGGAACTGTGACCCGGTGGCTGAAGGCGGAGGGAGACACGGTCGCCGTCGACGAGCCGCTACTGGAAGTCTCCACCGACAAGGTCGACACGGAGATCCCCTCCCCGGTAGCCGGTGTGCTGGTGAAGATTGTTGCGGCGGAGGACGACGTCGTCGAGATCGGCGGCGAACTGGCCGTCATCGGCGAGGCCGGCGAGGCCGCGCCCGCGACCCCTGCTCCGGCGGCCGAGCCGGCTGCGCCCCCCGCACCGACTCCGGTGCCGGCACCGGCCGCACCGACTCCGGCACCGGCACCGGCAGCTCCGCCGGCCGGCGGCGCAAGCGGAACCGACATTGTGATGCCCGCACTCGGCGAGTCCGTCACCGAGGGAACGGTCACGACCTGGCTCAAGCAGGTCGGCGACTCCGTCGCCGTCGACGAGCCACTGCTGGAAGTCTCCACCGACAAGGTCGAC
>NZ_DIAX01000018.1:13431-20939 GCF_002414845.1 Gordonia sp. UBA5067
CAAGGTCGACACCGAGATCCCGTCGCCGGTCGCCGGCACGCTGCTCGAAATCACCGCGAACACCGACGACGTCGTCGAAGTCGGCGGCAAGCTCGCGGTTGTCGGCAGCGGCAGCCCCGCCGCAGCACCGGCCGCCCCGGTGCCCGTGCCCACTCCGGCGCCCGCGCCAGTGCCAGCCCCCGCCGCCCCCGCCGCGCCCGCAGCGGCGACTCCGCCGCCCGCCCCCGTACCGACCCCTGCGGCTCCCGCCACCGAAGCCGCCCCCGCGGCAGTTTCCAGCGACGCCGGCCCCTATGTGACACCCCTGGTGCGCAAGCTCGCCGCCGAAAACAACGTCGACCTGTCCGCTGTCACGGGCACCGGCGTCGGCGGCCGGATCCGCAAACAGGACGTCCTCGCTGCGGCCACCAGCCCGTCGGCGGCCGCTCCGGCCGCCTCCCCGGAGGTTCGGCCGGAGCTCGCGGCGTTGCGCGGCACAACCGCCAAAGCCAACCGCATCCGGCAGATCACCGCGGCGAAGACACTGGAGTCGCTGCAAACGAGTGCGCAACTCACCCAGGTCCACGAGGTGGACCTGACGAGGGTCGCCACGCTGCGGACGGCGGCGAAGGAGTCATTCAAGGCTGCCGAGGGGGTCAACCTCACGTTCCTGCCGTTCTTCGCGAAGGCCGTCGTCGAGGCGCTCAAAGTTCATCCGAACATCAACGCCAGCTACAACGACACGACCAACGAGATCACCTACCATGGCGGGGTCCACCTCGGAATCGCCGTCGACACCGAGCAGGGTCTACTCTCCCCGGTGATCCACAACGCCGACGACCTGTCACTGGCCGGCCTGGCTCGCGCCATTGCCGACATCGCCACGCGCGCACGCTCGGGCAACCTCAAGCCCGATGATCTGTCCGGCGGCACGTTCACCATCACCAACATCGGCAGCCAGGGCGCCCTGTTCGACACGCCGATCCTGGTGCCGCCGCAGGCCGCGATGCTGGGAACCGGCGCCATCGTCAAGCGCGCCGTCGTCATCGCCGACGAGGATGGCAGTGAATCGCTGGCCGTGCGGTCGATGGCGTTCTTGCCCCTGACCTACGATCACCGCCTGATCGACGGTGCCGACGCCGGCCGGTTCGTCACCACCATCCGCAAGCGCCTGGAGGCCGGGGAGTTCGCCGCCGACCTCGGGCTCTAACCGCGTATGCGCGTCCTCGTCGCCGGATCGTCAGGGCTGATCGGTTCAGCCCTGACGACGGCGTTGCGGTCTCACGGCACCGATGTCGCCCGACTCGTGCGCCGAGAAGCCCGCAATCCCGACGAGTTCAGTTGGGACCCCGAGAATTTTGGTGCTCCCGCCGAGGCGTTCGACGGCGTGGACGCGGTCGTCTCCCTGTGCGGAGTCGGTGTGGGCGACCGACCGTGGAGTGGTCACTTTCGGCAGGAATTGCGCGACTCGCGCATCACACCGACGCAGGTGCTCGCCGAGGCGATCGCCGAATCCGACGTCCCAGTCTTCCTGTCGGCGAGCGCAACCGGGTTCTACGGCGACACCGGTGACGAGCCGGCCACTGAGGACACCGGTGCGGGCAGCGGCTTCCTCGCTGACCTTGCCGTCGACTGGGAGGCCGCCACCGCCCCGGCGACCGAACATGCGCGCGTGGTTCGCCTGCGAACCGGGCCCGTGCTTTCGCCGCGAGGCGGATTTCTCGCCAGGCTGCGGCCGGTGGTGAAAGCCGGGCTCGGCGGGCGACTCGGCGATGGCAGACAGTTCCTGCCGTGGATCTCCCTGCGCGACGAGGTTGCCGCTATCGAGTTCCTGTTGACAGCACCGGGCGTGGCGGGCCCGGTCAACCTCACCGCGCCGATCCCCGTGCGGTTCAACGAGTTCATCAACACGTACGGCGCTGTCCTGCACCGGCCGACCCGGCTGCCGGTGCCGGCGACCGCGCTGCGCCTCCTCGGCGGCGACATGGCCAAGGAAATGATTCTGGGGTCATCACGCGTTGTACCCGATGTGCTGAACCATGCCGGATTCGAATTCACCGACCAGACTCTTCCCGATGCCCTGGCGTGGACGCACTGATGACCACTGCCCCGGACTCGCTGCGTCGCACCACCACACCGGTCGAGATGCGATGGCGCGGCACCGTCGACTATCGCAGCGCGTACGACGAGCAACATGCACTCGCTGCCGCGCGCGCAGCCGGCGATCTCGACCACGACGTGCTGCTGCTGCTCGAGCACCCGTCGACCTATACCGCCGGTAAACGCACCGAGGCCTCCGATCTGCCCACCGACGGCTCTGAGGTCATCACCGTCGACCGGGGCGGACGCATCACGTGGCATGGCCCGGGCCAGCTCGTCGGCTATCCGATCGTCGCGTTGGCCGAGCCACTCGACGTCGTCGAGTATGTGCGCCGACTCGAACAGGCACTGATCGGCGTCTGCGCCGAGCATGCCGTGGTCGCAGGACGTGTCGACGGCCGGTCCGGCGTCTGGCTCGACGGCGGTGCGCGCAAGATCGCGCAGATCGGGATCCGGGTGGCCAAGGGCGTGGCCCTACACGGCTTCGCGCTCAACGTCGACCCAGATCTGCGTGCGTTCGACGCCATCGTCCCGTGTGGCATCGCCGACGCCGGAGTCACGTCGCTGGCACGCGAGGCCGGCCACCGGATCTCCGTCGACGAGGTGCGCGACGAGGTGGCTGCCGCGGTGGCTCATTGGCTCGACCACCCGCTGCCCGCTATCGAATCACCCGCTTCGCAAGGATCCCTACTGTGAGTTGCCCCACCCCCGAACCCGGTACCGCACCCGACGGTCGCAAGTTGTTGCGCCTGGAAGTGCGCAACGCGCAGACGCCGATCGAGCGCAAACCCAAATGGATCAGGACCCGCGCGACAATGGGCCCGGAGTTCTCCGAACTGAAGAGCCTGGTCAAACGCGAAGGACTGCACACGGTGTGCGAGGAGGCGGGCTGTCCCAACATCTACGAATGCTGGGAAGACCGGGAGGCGACCTTCCTGATCGGCGGCGAACAATGCACTCGCCGGTGCGACTTCTGCCAAATTGACACCGGGAGGCCCGCCGAACTCGACCGCGACGAGCCGCGGCGCGTCGCCGAGAGTGTCGCCGCGATGGGGTTGCGGTACTCGACGATCACCGGCGTCGCGCGCGACGATCTGCCCGACGAGGGCGCCTGGCTCTACGCCGAGACCGTGCGCAAGATCCACGAACTGAACCCGGGGACCGGTGTGGAGAACCTCATCCCCGACTTCCACGCGAAGCCCGACCTGCTCGCCGAGGTCTTCGACTCGCGGCCGGAGGTGCTCGCCCACAACGTGGAAACGGTGCCGCGAATCTTCAAGCGCATCCGCCCGGCATTCCGCTACGAACGCTCCCTCGATGTTCTTACCCGAGCGCGAGACTTCGGACTGGTCACCAAATCCAATCTCATCCTCGGGCTCGGTGAGACCACCGAGGAGGTTCGCGCGGCGCTGACAGATCTGCGCGATGCGGGCTGCGACATCGTCACCATCACCCAGTACCTGCGCCCCTCCCCCCGCCATCATCCGGTCGAGCGATGGGTCAAGCCCGAGGAGTTCGTCGAACTGTCCGACTTCGCCTCCGCACTCGGGTTCGCCGGGGTGATGGCCGGCCCGCTGGTCCGCTCGTCCTACCGGGCCGGGCGCCTCTACGCCCAGGCGATGGCCCACCATGGCCGCCCGCTGGCTCCGGGAATGGCGCATCTGGCCCAGTCGAGCAACGCAGCCCAAGAAGCCTCGTCGGTGCTTACCCGAATGGCCCGGTGACCGAGTCGGCCGGTCACCGTGGGCGCACCGTAGACTGATAGACATGGCAAAGGCGAACGACACCGCGACCAAAGAGGCCAAGAAGGCCGCGAAACTGGCGCGCAAGAAGGCCTCCAAGGAGCGTCGCACCCAGCTCTGGCAGGCGTTCCAGATGCAGCGCAAAGAAGATCAGCGCCTTATCCCGTACATGGTCGGGGTGGTCGCCATCGCGGTCGCCATCGCGGTCGGAATCGGCCTGCTGCTGCACCAGGTGTGGTTCATGATCCCCATCGGGATCATGTTCGGGCTGCTCGGCGCATTCATCCTGTTCGGTCGCCGAGTGCAGAAGACCGTGTTCACCAAAGCCGAGGGCCAGGCGGGCGCGGCCGGGTGGGCGCTGGGCAACATGCGCGGCACCTGGCGCATCAAGCAGGCGGTGGTCGGCACCACCCACCTCGACGCAGTGCACCGGGTGATCGGCAAGCCGGGGGTCATCCTTGTCGGAGAAGGAAACGCGAACCGGGTCAAGGGCCTGCTGAGCCAGGAGAAGAAGCGGATCGCGCGCGTCGTCGGCGACACTCCGATCTACGTGGTCGTCGTCGGCAACGGCGACAACGAGGTGCCGCTGAGCAAGCTCGAAAAGCACCTGAACAAGCTCCCCAAGAACATCAATAACAAGCAGATCGACGCCCTCGAGGCCCGTCTGGCGGCGCTGAGCACCCGCAAGGGCGGTGCTGCACTCCCCAAGGGGCCGATGCCTCAGGGCGCCAAGGTCCGCAACATTCAGCGGACCGCGCGCCGCCGCTGAGCCAGGTCGGCGCACGCCAGCGCGATCCGGCGGGGCGTCGCCGGCGCCAGGGTGAACCAGCGGCCGCCGTCGGCCGCGACCGACGGGATCGACACCGCATCACCGCGTCGCGAACAGAACACGGCGACCGCCCCGGGGCCGAGCCGCTGCTCCTCGTCGACGACGACGATCTCCCCGGTGGTCGTCGCACCCCCGAGTGCCGCGGCAAAAACGTGGGCGTCGCACAGGTCCGCGCCGGCCGAGCACAGCGCCGACCGGATCGCAGCCGCGTCTGACGCAGTCTCCAGTCGTGGCAGCAGCTCATCTTCACGCACCCGAACCGACCGGCCGACGATAGGTTTGCTCAGCGGCAGTGCCATCACGAGCCCATCGATCTCCACTGATTCGACGAGGCGGACCGGCTCCCCCAGCGCTAGGACGCGCATCTCAAACATCATCGCTGGACAAATCTAGTGGATGTGCACACCCAGCTGCCCGCAGTTCGCCGTCCTCGACGTCTGACCCGCACATCGCCACAGCCGCCAAGGAGTCCGCCGGTGTCGACGATCGGCCACTCTGGGCGCCGGCCGCGCAGCCGGTTCAGCGGCTCCGCACGACGGCGGTCCGCGTGACTCGGTCGTGCAGGGCGCGGCCGTTGTTGTCGTTGATGAGCGCGGGCACAATCACGACGATCAGCAGTTGACGCACAAGGGCCCGCACAATCCCGACCGCCGCGCGCAGCTGCGCATTCTCGTCGGGAGCGAGATCGACTCGGATCACCCGCAGTCCGGCGACGTACTGCCCCGGCGTGAAACCGAAGAGTGTGACAGTGAACACACCGATGATGAACCACACCGCCAGTTGAGGGGCGGCCACCGCGTTAAGCTTCGCCTCGACGGTCGGCTCGCCGGCGACGAAAACGAAGGCCACGGCGTACGCCATCAACCAGTCCGCGAGCAGCCCCCCGCATCGGCGCCAACCGCTGGCCAGTGCTCCCGGCCCGTCCGCCGGCAAGCCAAGGTCCTGACCTGGGTATTCGTTGTCCTTCGCGGCGACATCATCCACGCGCGGCCCGGATAGCCACGATCCGGCGGCCCGTCGACCCGACTGCTGTCCCATGCCGCCATCCTAGGTGCAGGTCGCGCCGGCGGCATTCGCGGGTTCGGACCAGCGGCGAACCGCTTGTTTGCGATAGTGGAAGCGGATCTCTCCCCTGCTCGCACAGCGTCGTGCGTTGGTTAACACGGGAGAAACACGACTTTGACCGAAGGGCAACGTGCCCTCCATAACGTCATAGTCATTGCCAGGCCCCTGGCGCAGTAGCCACCAGATCCGCGGCGGCTACAAAACGAGTGAAGGAGTCACCGGACGGTGTATACCAACAAAGAAGAACTTCTCGAGGGCATCAAGAAAGAGGGCGTCGAGTACGTCGACATTCGCTTCTGCGACCTGCCCGGTGTGATGCAGCACTTCTCGATCCCGGCATCGGCGTTTGACGAGTCGGTGTTCGATGACGGCCTTGCCTTCGACGGATCGTCGGTGCGCGGCTTCCAATCGATCGATGAGTCCGACATGATGCTGTTGCCCGACCCGGCGACCGCTCGCATCGACCCGTTCCGCAAGGCCAAGACGATGAACGTCAGCTTCTTCGTCCACGATCCCTTCACCCGCGAGGCGTACAGCCGCGACCCGCGTAACGTCGCCCGCAAGGCGCAGGATTACCTGGCCTCCACCGGGATTGCCGACACCTGCTTCTTCGGCGCGGAGGCAGAGTTCTACATCTTCGACTCGGTGTCCTACGGATCCGAGATGAACGGCACCTTCTACAAGGTGGAGTCGGAGTCCGGCTGGTGGAACGCCTCGTCGCCCACCGACCCCGACGGCAGCCCCAACCTGGGCTACAAGGTCCGTCCGAAGGGCGGCTACTTCCCCGTCGCACCGTATGACCACTATGTGGACCTGCGCGACGAGATGTCGACGAACCTGACCAACTCGGGCTTCGAACTCGAGCGCGGCCACCACGAGGTCGGCACCGCCGGTCAGGCCGAGATCAACTACAAGTTCAACACGCTGCTGCACGCCGCTGACGACGTCCAGCTGTTCAAATACATCATCAAGAACACCGCGTGGCAGAACAACAAGTCGGTCACCTTCATGCCCAAGCCACTGTTCGGCGACAACGGGTCGGGTATGCATGCTCATCAGTCGCTGTGGAAGGACGGCAAGCCGCTATTCCACGACGAGTCGGGCTACGCCGGATTGTCGGACCTGGCTCGCTACTACATTGGCGGCATTCTGCACCATGCCCCGTCGCTGCTGGCATTCACCAACCCCACGGTGAACTCCTACAAGCGTCTGGTGCCCGGTTACGAGGCCCCGATCAACCTGGTCTACAGCCAGCGTAACCGCAGCGCCTGTGTGCGTATCCCGATCACCGGCAACAACCCGAAGGCCAAGCGCCTCGAGTTCCGTTGCCCGGACAGCTCGGGCAACCCGTACCTGGCCTTCGCCGCGATGATGATGGCCGGCCTCGACGGTATCAAGAACAAGATCGAGCCGCATGAGCCAGTCGACAAGGACCTCTACGAGTTGCCGCCCGAAGAGGCCAAGTCGATCCCACAGGCGCCGACCTCGCTCGCCGCGGTCATTGACCGTCTCGAAGAGGATCACGACTACCTCACCGCCGGCGGGGTCTTCACCGAGGATCTCATCGAGACGTGGGTCGCCTACAAGCGTGAGAACGAGATCATGCCGGTGCAGGTCCGCCCGCACCCGTATGAATTCAACCTGTACTACGACTGCTGATCAGCGGTAACGCTCACCCGCAGTGACGACGACGCCCCGGCTTCGGCCGGGGCGTCGTCGTGTTCGGCACCAGAACTGCGGCCCCCGCTAAAAAGTCCCGGCCAGCCACACGCCGGCGGCGGCGGCCAGGACCG
>NZ_DIAX01000036.1 GCF_002414845.1 Gordonia sp. UBA5067
GCACTCTGAAGTCCGAAGAGCCAGTTCACCCTCGCTGCCGGCCGCGGGATTTGGGGCTTCCCGAAGACGCTCGCCGAGTTCGAGGTCGACCACGAGTCATCGCACAAGCGCGGCGCGGTGCGCGCCGACGGCCGGGAGATCGTCGATCTGGAAATCGCACGCGGCATTCCGGTGCCCGATCAGCCCGGCGGAGCCACACTGCAGGCCTACTCCCACCTCGACGGGATCACCCGCCGCACGCCGTGGCAACTGTCGGAAACCAGTGGCGTGCGCACCCGGGTCGGCGGCGCAAAGCTGATCCTCGGCAGCCACCCCATCGCCGATGAGCTGCGCGATCTCGACCTCTCGCGCCACGCCCTCCTGACCTCGTCGGTCGCGCACCTGCAGATGGAGTTCCAGGACGCAACCGCCTGCTAGCCGGCCTCGCGACCGAGGGCCGCTAGCGGACAAGTCGCAGGAGCTCGAGCTGCGCCACCCGTACCGGCGCGCGGAACACCAACCGGTAGGCGGTACTCGGCTCCGCATCGACGGTGAAGATCCGCGTCTGATTCGCCCACCGGAACTGAGCGGTTTGCACGCCCACAGTCGCCCACTCCCCGTCGGCCCGCCTTCGCTGCACCTCCCACGCACATGCACTCGGCTCAACGATGGTCAGCGTGTAGTGGTCGAGCGCCGTCGGGGCGACGAACGCCCATCCGATCGCCGCCCCAGCGGCCAGGATGGTCGGCGCGGTGGCCGAGGAATCATCGAACGCGTTGGCCGCGTCCGCGCCGCCCAGTGCGCCCGATCCGTTCGGCGACGTCAAATCGATCGGCGGCGCGGGTGGCCCACCGGCGGCGGTGAGCGACGGCGGCACCGTCCCGGCAGCCCACTCCGACGGCCTCGGCCCAAGGTCGAACTCGATGACCGCCCCGCCGGCGAGGCGGCTGCGTTCGATGGTGATGCGCTTCCACGGCCTCCCATCAACCCGTACCCCCTGCACGTAACAGTTGTCCGGCGATGCCTCGGGGGCCACGATGTCGAGGTGGGCGCCGTTCTCCAGCGTCCACGTCAACCTGGGGAAGGCCGGCGCGCACAGCACGAACTGACTGCTGCCAATGGTCAGCGGATACAACCCCGATACCGCGAACAGATACCACGCAGATAGCTCGCCGTTGTCCTCGTCTCCCGGGTAGCCCTGTCCCAGATCCGAGCCGGCGAACAGCCGGTGCACGGCAGCACGCACGATCGCCTGTGTCTTTGCGTGCGCCAAGCTGCCCGGGCGGGAGGCGAACGCGTACATGAACGGAATATGGTGGGCGGGCTGGTTGGACAAGGCCAGCATTCCCATCCGGATGTCGCGGGCTTCGCGCATCTCGTGGATGACTACCGGATACCCACCCATGAACTCCGGCCGACCTGTCTCCGGCAACGCCATGAAGGCGTCGAGCCGCTCCTCCAGCGCCGCCCGCCCGCCATACAGCTCCGCCAGGCCCTGCCCGTCCTGGGGGGCGGTGAATCGAGTCCCCCACGCATTGGTCTCGGTGTAGTCGGTACCCCAGTCGCGCGGATCGAACGCCCCCGGCCGCCACCGCCCCGAGCGGTCCCGGCCACGGAAGAACCCGGTCTCCTCGTCGAACATCAGCGCAAAGCGGGCAGCCCGGGCGGTGAACCAGGTCGCATTCGCGGCAAACTCCGACGCCCGTCCATGACTCGGGTAGCGAACCGCCAGGTAGCGCGAAAATGCCGCGATGGCCGCGTCGTTGATGGCCGCGTCGATCGTCCACGACATGCCCTCGTGCGCCTCGATGTCGGCATAGCCGGTGAACATCGAGCGGGCCATCCCCTTACGGCCGACCCGTGGACTCGGAGACGGGACGGTGGCGTTGCGCAGACAGGAGTCGTAGGCGTCGAGCTCCGCGAAGTCGCCGAATTCCCCGATCCCGGCCAGCGCCGCGTCGGCGAACACCGCATCACTCGAGGTGCCGGTCATGATGTCAGCGGCTCCCGGGGCCGACCAGCGACTTACCCAGCCGGCTTCGCGAAAGTGCTCGACGAACCCGTCCAACAACCGTCCGGTGAGTCTGGGAACGAGCAGGGTGCGCAGCGGCCAACTCGCCCGATACGAGTCCCAGAAGCCGTCGGTGACGGTGAGCTCCCCATCGACGATGCGCCGGCCGGTGTGCGACGGGGAGTCCGGGGCGTCGGACCGATCGGCGAACGGCGAAGCGTATCGCCATCCCGCCGGGGTGCGCTCGGATGCCGTGTTGGGGTACAGGTGTAGGCGATACAAGCAGGAGTACAGCGTCGTGAGCTGGTCGGCCGTCGCGCCGTCGACCGCAACTCGGCCGAGGACCGGCATCCACTGATCGCGCGTGGCGACCGCAACGGCATCGAATGCCGGCCGGTCCCGGCCCCCAGTCGCAGGTACTGGACCGCGGGCGGCGTCCAAGGCCAGATTCCGCCGGGCCTGTTCAAGGCTGATGTGCGATGTCCCAATCGCAACGGTGACTGAACGATCGGCATCGGTCAGCCCGACCGTCAGTGTGCCGAGCACCGACTCACGCGCATGGCCGGGGTACCGCCGCGCACTCAACACCCGCCCGTGAACCTCGACGTGGATGTAGGTGCGCGGCGCCCGGACAAGCCCGCCCGGCCCGTCAACATATCCCGTGGCCGTATATCGCTCCCCCGGTATCGGGTCGGGGAATTCCAGGAACCCGTCGCCGTCGATCTGGTCGAACACAAGCGAACCGGTATCGCCGCCGTAGGTGGCGCGCAGCCACACCGAGTGCGAGGCGGCGGTCAGCTCCGCGCGGATCGGCTCGTGGATGCCGTCGTCGAGAAGCACCGAATACAGGTGTGGCCGATCGACCTCGTCGTCGTGGGAGAAGGGCAGGGCCCGCGCGTCACGATCGGGGTTGGGGTGCGCCAGCGGATGCGGGAACACCTGGAAGCTGCCCCGGTCGCCCATCCAGGGCGACGGGATGTGCGAGGTCGCAAAGGCCTGCAGACACGGTCGCACACTCGCATTGTCGGTTGACCGATCCTGCGGCGGATTCGAGCCGACCCGGCTCGCCTCATGGTACGAGTACGGCCAGCCCCGGTTGCCGCCATCGGTCATCGGGAGGCCGAAGACAAACCCATGCGGAACGGCCACCAGGGGCGCGCACCCGCCGCGAGAGAAGCGATCCGACGAGAAGGTCCCGCGGGTGGTGCGAACTGCCTCGACTGGACTCCTGGGGGGCCCGGCGGCCGCAACGATGTCAATCCGGTCGACGTAGCCGTGCTGCTGCCGGTCCCCATGATCCCCGTCGGCGCGGGCCGGAACCCAGCCGATCAGCTCGACGCGGTCAACAGTTCGGCCGGCCCACCCGCGCAGCACAATCGTTCGCGACGACCACTGATCCACTGCCAGCATCCGCGCTTCGTACTGTGACCGGGGGTCCACTGGAACGCCGTACTGATCCGGCGCGCCGCCATCAGAGAGTCGCGCACCATCCTCGAATACAACGTCGACGCCTACCGCCGTCGCGGCATAGCCATCGAGCACATCGGGCTCGACATCGTCGAAGACGGGGAACACCGAGAACCGCAGAAGTACGCCAGAGGGGAGTTGGCGGCCTTCTAGGCCGGTCTCGGTGATTGTCGCCCGCCATTGCTGTCCGACGGGTCCGACGAATCGGTAGCACCAGGGATGTGCTGAGGTCAGGCCGACCTCAGGCTTCGCGTTGACGGCATATACCGGTCCCGAACCTCGAACAAGGTCGGGTTGGGCGAGCCGACCGGGCTGCACTGGCTTCGGCACGCGCGCCAGTCCGGCAGGTAGCGCTCCGTGCTAGCTGACGGCGCGCAGACGTGCGGCCGGCACGATGTCGCGGCTGAGCCAGGCCAACACCTCGACAACCGATTCGCTGCGCGAGACGCTCGGCAACGAACCCATGATTCCGGCCGTGAGGGCCGCTGACGGCCCGAGACCATGACGACTCAGGACGGGCTCGTAGTCGTGGATGATCCTGTCCAGGTCACCATAAGAGACCGCGCAGTCGCCAAAACGGGCCGCGGTCAGTCGCGGTGTAGCCAGTGCACGGCTGCTGACGTGGTCAATCACCTGCGTCATCATGTCGATCCCCTCAGATCTCCGCGTGGTGCGCTGCCCTCGTGGGCGTTGCGCAATGTCCTGGAGATTCCCAGAACACTCACAGTATTGCACGAATCCTACGGCTCCGGGAAGCCCTAGGGCATTAAGTCCATGTTTCGTCAATCGGGGTCGACTACCCGAATGCAACGGAAACACTACCTACTTCCCAGCCGCCTTGGCGTCGGCCTCCATGGCCTCGATCAGGCTCTTGGGCCGCAAGTCAGTCCAGTTCTCCTCGACGTACGCCAAGCACGCCTCGCGGCTGTCTTCGCCGAACACCTTGTTCCAACCAGCCGGAATATCAGCGAAGGTGGGCCACAGCGAGTGCTGATTCTCGTCGTTCACCAGCACGAAGAAGCGGCCGTCCTCATCATCGAATGGGTTGGTCATCTGTTGCGTCTCCTTTGATGCCGGGGCGTGGGCACCCCGTTTTCTCACGTCGATTATGCCCGAGGGGCAATTCAGTTGTCAGTGCGGCCCTGCTCGGTCAGTTTGAGAAACACATCGTCGAGCGACGGGCTTCGCATACTGATGTCGGCCAGGCTGATGTCGGCGGCCGTGGTGCGGCGCACCACCTCGACCAGCACCTCGGCACCCGACTCCGCCGGAACCGAGATCGACGTCTCGCCGAGTGCCACGCCGCCCGCCGGCAAAAGATCGGCCACCGCCTCCGCCAGCCGGGACAAATCACTCGCGCGGGCTGGCGTAACCTCGCAGACCGCTCCCCCGGTGGCGGCCTTGAGTTGCTCAGCCGTGCCCGAGGCGACCACCCGGCCATGGTCGATCATGACGATATAGTCCGACAGCAAGTCGGCTTCCTCAAGGTATTGCGTGGTCAGAAGGATCGTCACCCCCCGGTCCCTGAGCCGCTCGATAAGCGCCCACACCTCCTGGCGGCTTCGGGGGTCGAGTCCGGTCGTCGGCTCGTCGAGAAAGAAGACCGCTGGCTCAACCACCAGGCCGCACGCGATATCGATCCGGCGACGCATCCCACCGGAGTACTTCGAAACCTTCCTGTCACCCGCGTCGATCAGATCGAACTCGGCCAACAACTCGTCGGCGCGTGCTCCGGCGGCAGCTTTCGCAAGCCCGTGCAGCCGGCCGAACAAGACGAGGTTGGCCCGCCCGCTCAACGCCTCATCAAGCGCGGCGAACTGCCCGGTGAGCGCGATACTCCGCCGCACCTGGGCCGCCTCCGCCACCACATCGTGACCGGCCACCCGGACCACGCCCCCATCAGGGCGCAGCAGGGTCGTCAGCATATTGACAGTTGTGGTCTTGCCGGCGCCGTTGGGCCCCAGCAGTGCCAACACTGTCCCCGCCTGCGCAACCAGTGATACGTCGTCGACGGCGACAGCATCGCCGAACGTCTTGCGCACCCCGATCACTTCGATGGCTGGACCGTCCAGCGGCATGCGCGCACGGGCCTCTCGAGACGCGGTCGCACGCACCGGCGCAAGTTCGTCGACACCAACAACCGCGGGTTCGTCGGCGACTTCCGACTCGCTCATTCTCTGACTCGATTCTGCTCCGTAGTAAGCGTCGAAGACCTCCGCGACCGCGATGACATTCGGCTCCACGTCCGGCTTCGCACGTTCGGCCCGGTGTGTGGACCGGACGACTGCCGGACGCGTCGGAGTGACCGCGGGCCCGGACGATGCGGACAGTGTGACAGCAGGCCGCGTCGGAGTGACGTTTGTCGGCGGCTCCAGTGCCGGCATTCGGCAGTCCCTTCGTCAGTCGCAATCAGGGATTCCATCGCGTCCAATCTACCGGCCCAACGCGGCGCGCTGATAGCCGCGCACCGCAGGCAACGCGAACACCAGGACCGCACCCACGGACCACGCGACGACAGCCAGCAGGTCGGCCGCCACCGGGCCACCCGATGCCAGGTGCTTCATCACGTTGATCGCCGGAGTCATCGGCTGGTACTGGACGATGGGCTGTATCGCCCGCGGGTACTGATCGATCGGGGTGAAGCCCGAATTGAAGAACATGAGCAACGTACTCAGCAACGAGACGACAGACAAAATCGGCGACATCGGCGGGGTGTTCACGGCCAGCGCGAACACGACCAGGGAGAACGCGACCCCGAAGAGCACGGCCACCAGCAGCAGCCCCATGGCGGGCAACAACCCCTGGGTGAACCGGAACCCCATCGCGGCTCCGGCGGCGAGCAGGAGCAGAGTCACGCCGACAATACGCACGACCTCGACGAATATTCGCGACGTCAACTCCGCGGCGCGGTTGATCGGCAAGACATGGAGCCTGGCCAACAAACCCGTCTGTCGTTCGGCGTTGAGTCGCACCGCGCCGGTCACCGACCCGAACATGGCACTGACCAGGATGACCAGCGGAACAGTGCCGTAGATGCTGTCCTGTCCCGCAGCCTGGCCGACCACTTCGCCGAACACAACTTTGAACAGGAACATCGTCAGCAGGGGCACCGCGATGATCTGGATCAGCGTGGGGATGTCGCCCGCCAGCACTCGAAGCTGACGATCGGCGAGGAGCAGACTGTGACGCAACCACCCGCGCAGCGACCGTTCGGCGGCGCTCGTCGACGGGGCCGCGCTCACGAGTCGGCCCCCTTCGTCGTGCCTGCCACAACCAGCGCCGCGCCGAGGACCAGCAGTCCCGCACACCACCAGACGGCGGGGGCGATCACCGCTGCCGTCGCCGTGCCGTCATTGAACGCCCGCATCGCCTCGGCAAAACGCGAGATCGGCTGATGGCGGACGAACGGGGCGATCCATTGCGGAAATCTCTCAGCGGGCATGAATCCCGATGACAGCATTCCCAGTACCAGCACGGGCAGAGCGAGTACCTGACTGGTCGCCGCCGGCGAACCGGCAAGCAGCCCAATCCCGTCGGCGAGCAGCACCAAGCCAATCCCCACCCCGAATGCCAGGGCAAGGAGTCCGACCGTTCCGGATATCCCCGCACCGGGCCGCCATCCGATGACCACGCTGACCACCACCGCACACGCCAGTGACACGATGAGCAACGCGGCGTTCGCGGCCAACCGCGCCGACGCCGGAAGCAGAAGCGGCATCGGCAGGGAGCGAAATCTGATGTTGATGCGGTTCACCCGGTCCATGGCCACCCGGATTGCCGCCGCGCTCGCCGCGAACGCCACCGACTGCAGGGTGATGATCGGCATCAGAAAAGCGGCATAGTCCATCCCCGGCGCCTGGTTCATCATCGATCGCATCGGCAAGTAGAAACATACGGCCAACAACACCGGAGACAGGAGGGCCGTGACGAACTCGCCGTTGCGAGCAATCGAGGCCATCACGCGCATCGACAGCGCCCACCATTGCCTCATGATGTCCTACTCTAACCCCTGAGCCGATCAGCGATGACTCCCCTGTACCCGCCCACTTGGCCCTGCTGGCGTGCTCCACGAGTGCGGTTGACCGTCGGCGTCCCGTACGACCCTCGCACCAGGGTCCATGGTCCTGCCGGGCCGAGACCAATGTCATGACGTTTCGATTTCTGATTTCCCCTGCTCACGACGTAGAATTGATGCTCATGTCCACTGTGATTCTGTACGGCACCGAGACCGGAACCGGCGAGCTGGTCTCCGATTCGATCGCCGACATCCTCGCCGCCGAGCACGATCCGTCGATCTACGACATGACCGACTTCGCCGTCGGCGATCTCAACCCCAGCGACTTCGTCATCGTCGTGTGCTCCACCTACGGTGAGGGCGAACTACCCACCGGGGCACTGCCGTTCGCCGACGAGCTCGACGCCAATAAGCCAGACCTGTCCGGGCTGCGCTTCGCGGTCTTCGGCCTGGGCGACACCGTATATGGCGAAACCTTCAACCGCGGCGGCGAGATCATGGCCGAAATGCTGACCAACTTGGGTGCCACCCAGGTCGGCGAGCACGGCCGCCACGACCTGTCCTCCGACATCAAGCCGACCACCCAGGCCGAAGAGTGGGCGCAGACCATCGCACCACTCATCAACGGCTGACCTATTCCGCTTCCCGACCCGTCGCATCCCGCTGATGCGGCGGGTCGGCTGCTGTCTTGACGATCCGCTGCTCGAGGTGGTGCTCGTGGACGGTGTCGGCGCGCGAGGCGGCCAGCCGGGCCAGTTCGATGACCGCGCGGATCATCAGCGCGAGCACGATGCCCAGGAACAGTGCGGTCGTCACACCGACCTTGATCTCCTCACCGAGGACCAATAGGCCCAGGGCCATCGCGACAGCCGGTTCCATCACGTTCATCGCCGGAAATGACGTCTGCAGGTCACCGGCGCCGAAGCCGCGTTGCTGGGCGACGATCGCCCCCGGCGCAACGACCAGCAGCACGTAGATCGACGCATGACTGAAGACCTCGTGCCAATCGGTCATCGCGCGCATGATCACCGACTTGACCAGCAGCGCCGACACACCGAAGAGGACTCCGGACGCCAGCCCGTAAAACAGCGCGCGATAGTGGTTGCTGCGGGACTTTTCGGCCAGTGCGACCAGGACGGCGACCGCGACGATAACCGCGGTCGTGGCGATGGCGAGAGTCGCCACGTCGGGTCGCCGTGCCGACTGCTCCGGTCGCGCGATCACCAGAAATGTCCCCACGCACCCGACGAGCACCAGACCCCACGCCCATTCGTTGCCACGCGGGTGCCGATCGTCGGCCCACGCTTCCAGCGGTAGGGCGAAGAGCACCGCGAGGACGATGAGCGGCTGTACCAGCAGGATCGGCCCCAATCCGAGCGCTGTCGCCTGGGCGGCGAAGCCGAGAATCGCAATGCCGGCGCCGAGCCACCATCTGGCGTTGATGGCACCGGATTCAGCGGACTCGCGCTGACGGACCACCGTCCCCAGGGCGATGAGCAACGCAGCAAGGACCGCGAGGATCGCCGGAAGCCAGGTGTGCACACGTCCGATTATCCCTGAACGATGGGCATACCGTCGCCCCGGGCGGTGCCAGTCCCTACCGTGGAGTCAGGGTGATCCGCGCTGTGACCGACGGGTGCCTGGGCAGGACCCATAGATACGAGATGCCGGCGTAACCGTTGCCGACCTGCCAGAAGTCGCGGCGATTGATCGTCCCCGCGGTGAGATATCCACCCCGCCGGGTCGGGGTCACCTCGTACCAGGTTTCCTCGTCGGCGAGATAGATCCGGTTGCCGCGCACGATTGCCGGCGAGGTGAGGATCTTGTGGCCCGCCTCGCCCCACACGGTGTATGTATAGTCACCCGGCCGGATCGCCGCCTGGGCAGGCGACGCACCGACCGCGACGGCACCCGACGCGATGGCCGCCGTCGCGAGTGCGGTCGCAACGATTCGCCTCATTCTCTGCATTGGTATTGCTACCCCTCGTTGTGCCTCGGTCTGGTGCCCAGGTCGATTTCGTCAGACACTACCGGCGGCGCCGAGCATTTTCCTCTGAACTGCACCCCCAGGGGCACCCGGCCGCTGACGGGCGCATCTGCACCCCTCGGCCGGCGCGGCCGACGGGCACAATGACGGTATGAGTGAATCGCAGTCCTTTCCGTCGTTCCATTCCGACAAAGTCGGCCAAGGCCAGCAGGAAGTCTTGATCTCCGTCCTCGACCAGCAGGCAGAGCTGGCCAGCATTCAACGCATGCGCTCCTGGGCATCCGGTGCGCTGGCCCTCCGTCCCGGCGAGCGTGCCCTCGACATCGGGTCGGGCACCGGATCGGAGGTGGTGGCGATGGCCGCGGCCGTCGGCGCGGACGGCCGAGCGATAGGCGTCGATCCCAACCCCGACATGGTCGCGCTGGCGGCATCACGAGCAGCGGGAACGCCGGCCGCTTTCGTCGAAGGGAATGCCTACCAGCTGCCCTTCCCCGACGACAGCTTCGACGCGGTGCGCTGCGAACGCGTCTTCCAGCACCTTGATCGCCCGGAACGGGCCGCCGCCGAGATCGCCCGCGTGTTGCGCCCCGGCGGCCGGGCTATCGTCATCGACAGCGACTGGGCGACGGCCATCATGCACCCCGTCGATCCCGAGATCGTCGCGGCCCTGATGGGCCCGCGTGCTGCGCAGGCGCCCAACCGTAACTCGGGCCGTCGGCTGCGAGGTCTGCTCACCGGTGCCGGCTTCACCATCGACGACATCGGATCGGAAGCGGTGATCTTCGACCCGGCGATGTCCGCGCCGATGTATGCGGCACAGGCGGCGGCGGCGGTAGCGTCGGGAATCATCACCGCGGCGCAGGCCGACCAGGCGGCCGCCGAAATCGAGCACGGTATCGCCACCGGGGACTACCTGTTCTCGGTCACCATGTACGCGGTAGTGGGTCACCTGGCCTGATCTCCCGTTTCCCGTCCTCGGATGCGCGAGGGTCGGCGCGGGACCGAGGGTTTGTCCGACCCTGGCGATACCGTTGGTTCCATGGGATCTTCTGACGAGCTGGAGCGTCTGGTGACGCTGGACCGCGACCAGATCGAGCAGGTCTGCGCTGACGCGACCCACCTCCCGGAGTTCATCGGGCTGTGCCGGGACACGTTCGACGAACATCTCCTCGCCTACGATCGGTGGGTCGACGACGACGACATGCGAGCACAGTTCCACTGGCAGGAAGCCGTCGCCTGGCGCGAGACGGCAGCCCTGCTGACCATCATGTGCGACGGAGCCTCGTCGCAGCGGCGCACCGCGTGAGCCGCACCCTCGTCCTGCTCCGGCACGGGAAGTCGGCGTACCCGGCCGGGGTCCCCGACCATGCCCGTCCATTGGCCCCGCGCGGTGAGCGGCAGGCCGCGCTGGCCGGTGAGTGGCTGCGCGACGAAGGACTCCGTTTCGACGCGGTGCTCTGTTCCACGGCGCGCCGGACCCGCGAGACGCTCGAACGTACCGGTGTATCGGCACCGACTCAGTATCTCGACGACCTCTACGGCGGCTCACCCTCGCAAATCCTTGAAACCATTCGCATCTACGCCCCCGACTCCGCGCGCATTCTGCTCGTCGTCGGACATGTGCCCGGTATGCCCGACACCGCGTTGGCACTTGACCCCAGCGGCGACGTACCCCGATTCCCGACATCGGCCTACGCCGTCGTGACGATCGGCGTGCCGTGGCCACAGATCGGACTGACGCCGGACGCCGCTGCTCGACTGGTCGGCGTACGCATCCCCCGGTAGCACCTAGGATGGGCGCCATGCTTATCGTCACCACCAACGACATCCCCGGGTACCGCATCGAGGCCGTGCTCGGCGAGGTCATGGGCATGACCGTGCGCTCGGCCAATATCGGCGCCAACTTCGTCGCCGGCTTTCGCGCAATGGGCGGCGGTGAGGTCACCGAGTACACCAAGCTTGTCTACGAGTCTCGCCAGCAGGTCTGCCAGCGCATGTGGGAGCAGGCAATGCAGCGCGGGGCGACTGCCATCGTTGGTGCTCGTTTCGATACCGGCTCGATCGGCGCCCAATTCTCCGAGGTCTGCGCGTACGGCACCGCCGTTGTCGCCGTGCCGATTCCGGCGGGTGAGACCGGATCGACCCCTCAGTCGGCGTCCGACGCGTACGCCCGTGTCGCACCGAGTCCCCTCCCGTAGCCCTGTTTGCAACACGAATGTCATAAAGCAGCGCCGACTCACGCTGCTGGATGACATTTGCGCTGCGCAAACGCGCCCGGATCAGCCTGCTGCGCGAATGTCGGGGAACCGACGGCCGGTGGGCCGCGTCTAACTGGGCATGACACCCTATCCCCGCGATGCCTACGGCCTGATCCGTCGTGCGGCCGCCAACGCGGTCGATATCTCCGACCATGAACTGCGAACATCCGTTGTGTCCGGTCGACTCCTGCGTCTGACCCCTGGCGTGTTCGTCGAACCGAGTAACGAGTTCGATGGACCCGCGGGCCGCGACCGATTCTTTCGGCTGCGGTCGATCGCCGTTGCGACCTCCGACGCCGATCGCGATCTGGCGCTGAGCCACACCTCCGCGGCCACCATGCACGGCCTTGCCCTCCTGCGCCCTGATCAGCGATGCGTGCATCTCACCAACGGACTCGGCGCCGGTGGACGGATCCGCGCGGGCCGGCATGTCCACTCGGCGCCCTTGACCCCCGGGGAGACCGTGCGCATCGAGGGCGTCGCGGTCACCTCGCTGGCACGCACAGCGGTCGACGTCGCCATCATGGGCGACTTTGCTCAGGCGCTCACCGCGTTCGACGGTGCACTGCGGTCGACGGCCGATCGAGACATCATGGGTTGCACGCTGGCGGCGAGACGCCGTGGAATCCGTGCGGCCCAACGGGCGCTCCCCCTGGCCACGAACAGCTCGGAGAGCGTCGGTGAATCGTGGAGTCGCGCGCAGATGATTGACGCCAAGATCCCGCCGCCAACCTTGCAGCAGTCCTTCCGCTGCGCCGGCGGAAACTATCGCGTCGACTTCTGGTGGGAGGCCCACCGGCTAATCGGCGAGTTCGACGGGGCGATCAAGTACGGCCAGTCGCGCAGGCCCGGCGAGTCGATCGAGCAAACCGTCATGCGCGAGAAGCGGCGCGAGGACGAACTACGCGCACTCGGGTATCTAGTTCTCCGGTGGACCTGGGACGACCTCCGCACCGGGAAGATGGTGCCGCTCCTCCGGTCGTGGATCAACCGACCCGCCGAGCAGCACCATTCTCATCGTGCAGCGCCGATCGGCGCTGCACGATGACATTCGCGCTGCGCGACTATCGCAGGTCGGCGGTCGGCACGAGGTCCAGCCGGACGCCCAGTAGTCGAACTGCCCGCCCGGATTCGAAGTCGTCGAGCAGGTCGTGCACCACCGGTTCGATCCTCTCGAGGTCGACGGTGGCCGGCGCCAACATACGCGACTTGGTCCGGGTGAAGAATGTGGCGGTACGCACCGTCACCGCCACCCGGGAGACGATGCGCCCCTCGTCGACGACCTGCGCCACAACCTCGGCCACCAAACCTTGCAGAGCGGCGTGCAGGTCAGCCGGATCGGTCAGGTCGGTCGGGAACGTGCACGAATGCGAGTGTGACTTCGCCTCCCACGGCTCGACGGTGATCGTCGAATCACCACCACCGCGGCACAGTACGTATAGCCAGTTGCCCTGGTGGGGACCGAAGGCCGCAATCAAGTCGTCCCTGGGCGTCGCCACGAGATCGTTCACCGTGCCCACTCCCATCCCCGACAACTTCGCCGCCGTCTTGGGACCAACGCTCCAAAGTTCGCGTGTCGGTTGCTCACCCATCAACTCGCCCCAATTGTTCGCGTCGAGCGTGAAGATGCGCGGCCCGTAGTCAACAGGTCGTCGTTTGGCGATGTTCGTCGCCATCTTGGCGCGCTGCTTGTTGTCACTAATGCCGATTGACGCGGTCAGCCCGGTCTGGCGGCGGATCGTCGCGATAATGTCGCCGGCCAACCGGGCCGCCTCCCGATCGTCGACGGCACCCACCCCCAGATATGCCTCGTCCCACCCCCACACCTCGAGCGGACCGAAACCACCCAATACTGCCATGACCTGCGCTGACGCGTCGTCGTAGGCCTCAGTATCGAGCGGCAGGAACACCGCCTCGGGCACCTTGCGGAACGCGGCGCGCAACGGCATCCCGGCACGCACCCCGCGCTGTCGGGCCTCGTACGACGCGCAGGTCACCACCTTGCGTGCCTGAGTGGGATCCCCGTGCCCGCCGACGATGACGGGTAATCCAATCAACTCGGGGCTGCGCCGACGCTCGACCGACACTTGGAACTGATCGAGGTCGACGTGGAGAACACGTGCCGGACCCACGATCTCAGAGTAGCCCGCAGTGGCTGGACACGACTCCGGACGGGCGCCGAGCCGGGACTAGCGCTTGGCGCGGGTGCAGTTGGGTTCTTCCGGCCGTTTCGGCCACAGACAGATGTCGATGAAGGTCTGCTGCTCGAAGCCGCCGCCGTCGACGACCGTGTACGCGTCGCCGTTGGTGCCGGTATACGTGGCACCGCCACCCGTTCCGCCCTCGGACGTCACGATGGTTGTCACCTGCCAGCCCTTGTCACGCAGAGCGTTGCGGTAGGCGACCATCGCCGGCCCCGGGGCGGCGGCGGCCTGGTAGTGGAATCGGATTCCGTTGTTGGAGATCGGGTCGGGACCAACCGTGTTCGTCACGTTCGCCGGCGCCGGCACAAGAGCCTTCAGATCGACCGGCGCCGCCTCGGACGACTTGGCACACCCCGACAGCACGAGCCCGGCGACCAGCACGACCGCCGCGATGGCGCTAGATGAACGAGTCATTGACCGACCTTCCTCTGGTGAGAAGAAAATCGTACGGCCACCGCAGCCGAGGCCATCGGCGAATACGCAAAGTCGGGGTAGCCCCCAAGCCGGATGGCGGGGACCCGCACGTCAACACGGGTCCCCGCCGTTCTCAAGCCCCGGTTTCCGCTGAGGGGGGACGGAGGCGCCGAGGTCGGCCTGACCTGTAGTCGGGGGCTTGCCCAACTACTGTCCCGCCGGTCGTCGCGCGGGGCACGAGTAGTCGACTACCCGAATCGGCACGGCGAAGCAGCCACTACCTGCCGGCGAGGCGCAAACCCGAACAGGTCCGAAGCGACCTCGACGCCGCCAATCCAGCCGAAAGCAACAACCTCCAACTCGATTCCCGAGTTGGAGGTTGTTGTTCCGTACTGGAAAGGCGACTAGATGTTGTAGTCGCCGTAGCCGTAGTCGTCGAGCGGGACCGCAGCGCCGGCAGGGGCACCGAAGGTGCCATCCGGGCTGTAGTAGGTGTCGTCGTAGCTCGGCACCGCGTAAGCGGCGGCCCGGGCTTCTTCGGTCGGCTGCACCTGGATGTTGCGGTAGCGGTTGATACCGGTACCGGCCGGGATGAGCTTACCGATGATGACGTTCTCCTTGAGACCGACGAGCTTATCGCTGCGGCTGTTGATCGCCGCATCGGTGAGCACTCGGGTGGTCTCCTGGAAGGACGCCGCCGACAACCACGAGTCGGTGGCCAGCGACGCCTTGGTAATACCCATCAGCACCGGACGACCCGACGCGGGCTCGTTGCCCTCGCCGACGACTCGACGATTCGCCGACTCGAACTCGACGCGCTCCACCAGCGAACCGGGCAGGAACTCGGTCGCACCCGACTCGATGATCTGCACGCGGCGCAGCATTTGGCGCACAATCGTCTCGATGTGCTTGTCATGAATCGACACACCTTGACTCCGGTACACCTCCTGAACCTCGTTGACGAGGTGGATCTGCACCTGACGCGGGCCCATCACGCGGAGGACCTCGTGCGGGTCAGCCGCACCCTCCATGAGCTGCTGGCCGAGTTCGACGTGGTCGCCATCGGCGAGCAGCCGCTCCGAGCCGTCCTCGTGCTTGAAGACGCGCAGACGCTGACGCTTGGAGATCTTCTCGACGTCGACCTCTTCGGAACCGTCGTCGGGGACGATGACGATCTTGTAGAAGCGATCGTCGTCCTCGAGGCGAATCCGGCCGGCGACCTCGGCGATCGGGGCTTTGCCCTTGGGCACGCGCGCCTCGAACAGCTCCTGCACACGCGGCAGACCACCGGTGATGTCGTCGCCGACGCCACCCTGGTGGAAGGTACGCATGGTCAGCTGGGTGCCCGGCTCACCAATCGACTGCGCCGCGATGATGCCGACGGCCTCGCCGATGTCGACGAGCTTGCCCGTCGCCATCGAGCGACCGTAGCAATGCGCACACACACCGGTGCCGGTGTCACAGGTCAGGACCGAGCGGACCTTTACCTCCGTGATGCCGGCGTCGAGCAGCGCCGCAATAGCCGGATCGCCCAGATCGTGGCCGCGCTCGATGACGACGTTGCCGTCGGCGTCGACCGCGTCCGCAGCCAATGTCCGGGCGTAGGCACTCGTCTCGACGTGCGCATCCCGGATGATCGAACCATCTGGCTGCTTCTGACCGAGCGAAACCGTGATGCCGCGGTCCGTGCCGCAGTCGGTCTCGCGGACGATCACGTCCTGGCTGACGTCGACCAGACGGCGAGTCAGGTAACCCGAGTCGGCCGTGCGCAGCGCGGTATCGGCAAGGCCCTTTCGAGCACCGTGGGTATTGATGAAGTACTCCGCCACGGTCAGGCCCTCGCGGAACGACGACTTGATCGGCCGCGGGATGAACTCACCCTTCGGGTTGGTCACCAGCCCCTTCATGCCCGACAGGTTCCGGACCTGGGTGAGGTTACCGGTGGCGCCCGAGCGCGGGATCATGACGATCGGGTTGTCCTCGGGGTAGAACTCCTCCATGGCCTTACCGACTTCCTCGGTGGCCTGCTTCCAGATCTCCACGAGCGCGTCGCGGCGCTCGTCGGGGGTGAGCGCGCCTCGCTGGAACTTGGCCTCCAGCTTGTCGGCGCGGTCCTCGTACTTGTCGAGGATCTCACCCTTATTCGGCGGCACGAGCACGTCGGACATGGCGACGGTGACCCCGGAACGGGTCGCCCAATGGAAGCCGACGTCCTTAAGCTTGTCGACCGTCTGCGCCACCACGATCATCGGATAGCGCTCGGCCAGGTCGTTGATGATGACGGCCTGACGCTTCTTCGGCATCTGCTCGTTGACGAACGGATACTCGACGGGCAGCAACTCGTTGAACAGCACCCGGCCCAGGCTGGTCACGATCTCCCACGCCTGGCCGTAGGCCCAGCCGTCGGGGAACTGGTCAGCTTCAATTTCGGGCGTGGGCCGCTGATCGGTGAGCCGGATCTTGATCTGAGTCTGCACGGTGATCGCACCGCGGTCGACGGCCATGATGGCCTCCGCCGGGGTCGAGTACACGCCGCGCTCGACATCGTCACCGGTGGCCTCGCGGTACTCGCCGTCGAGGCCCTCTTTGACAGTGGTCAGGTAGAACAACCCGGTCACCATATCCAGACGCGGCATCGCCAACGGGCGACCCGACGCCGGGGACAGGATGTTGTTGCTCGACAGCATCAGGATGCGCGCCTCGGCCTGCGCCTCCGCGGACAACGGCAGGTGTACGGCCATCTGGTCGCCGTCGAAGTCGGCGTTGAATGCGGCGCACACCAGCGGATGCAGCTGGATCGCCTTGCCTTCGATCAGGA
>NZ_DIAX01000067.1 GCF_002414845.1 Gordonia sp. UBA5067
GCGTCGTAGATGGAGAAGTTCGAGTTCACCGTCTCGCCGAGCAGGCCCGACTGGGCGCGCAAGATCCGCACGCACATCGCGTGGAAGGTCGACACCCACATCGCACGGCCCCGGCCCCCGACCAAGTCGATGACCCGTTCGCGCATCTCGGCCGCCGCCTTGTTGGTAAATGTGATCGCCAGGATCTGTCCCGGATTCACACCGCGCTCGGCGAGCAGATAGGCGATCCGCCGGGTCAGGACCGCGGTCTTCCCAGATCCGGCGCCCGCGACGATCAGCAACGGAGACCCGGTGTGCACCACCGCCTCGCGTTGCTGTGGATTCAGTCCGCGCAGCAGTTCCTCAGCACTCATTTCGTTGACCAGGCTACCGGTCCCCTCAGACAGACTCCGGCGCCCTACTTCAACAGCGCGGCCTCAGCCACTTCGCCGACGTTGCCTTCGCCGGTGTGAACGCTCAGACCCGGGGTGAGGGGGCGCAGCGCAATGACCGAACCGTGCCCGGTGGTCTGGACATAGACGACGTGCAGCCCGGCCCGCAGACCCACTGTCACCGGACTGCCGCCGGCCAGCTGCACCGACAGTTGTCCGTCACGATTCGCGCAGTAACTCAGCGCAATGGTCCACCGCCAGTTCAGGAGCGGTCCCGACAGCGGAACACGGGTCAGCCTTTGCACCTCTGGCCGCGTACAGCTCCCCGCGCCGGCGGCGAAGGTGCGGGCCGGGGTCACGCCGCCGGGGACGAGGCGGCCGAGCTTGTCGAGCACCACCAGATCGTCGGTGACCGTCCCGAATCGCACCCTCGGTGCGATCCGGCCGAAGGTGTGGCTGATCTGGTTCTCCGGATATGCGATGGGTGTCAGGACCTCCAGCGGCAGTGCTTGGTCGAACATGATCCGGGTCGGATCGGACTGCAGGGATGTTCGTGCCGTGCGCAGATAGTCCGGCGTCGGATTGGTGCGCCACGACTGGGCGAAATTCCACAGACCCCAGCCCGACGACGCGACCAGCACGACGACGGCAGTCGCAGCGGCCGGCCACAGTGGCGTCTCCTGTCGACGCGCGACGCTCGGACAGGCCGCCACCAGCGCCAGCGCCGCAGTCATCACCAGCGCCGAATCGGGCAGATACCGCATGGTCTGCGCCAACTCGAGCGCGGTGTTGGCGCTCGACCGGTTCCACATCACCGGCAGCTGGGCGAGTGCGACATACGCTGCGGCCGCCACGACGATCGGCCACGCACCGCGCCGCCACCGCACAATCAGGCCGACGACGACGGCGAGCACCGCCCAACCCGCGATGATCTGCCCCGTCGATGCAAACCCCATCGGCGGGCTGGGAATCCACCGGTCCCAAGTCCACGGACCGCCCACCAGGGAGGGGATCACGGCATTGTTGATCGTACGCCACGTGAGGTGCAGCGTCTGGACGATGCTGTGCTGCCCGGCCGCCCCCTGTCCGCCGGTGACCGACAGGAAGATCACGGCCCATGCCACGGTAATCGGCGCCACAACCTGCCAGAGCGGCCGGGCGCCGACGAAGGCGGCCGCGAGCGGACCGGGAATGGTCGCCGTGCCCTGATCGCCACGGTCCGCGCCCCCACGGCACCACAGCACCGTCGCAATAAACACCACCGGCAGCAGGTAGAGCGACTTCTCGAAACAGGTGAGTGCAACCAGATAGACCAGCGCACTGCGCCCCACAATCAGTCGGGTGAGCCGGGAATCGCGGTGGCCTCGCTCGCAAAGGAGTACGGCGTCGCCGATCAGCCATGCCATCGCGAACAGCATCGGCAGCGAGTTGAGTCCGGCCGCCCACCACACATACGACGGAACGGTCATGGGCGTGAACAAGAAGAAGGCCAGGACCGCCACCGTCGCCCACGACGCGCCGCCGGCCAGGATCCGGATCATCCGCCAGACGGCCCACGCCACCGCGGTCGCCAGCACGACCAGCGTGATCGCGGCCGGCCACCAGTGCGTTGGTGCCAGCACTGTCGTCAGCCCGGCGACGAAGAACGCGCCCGGCATGAAGTGGCCGTCATGGTTGTGGGTGAGGTACTCCCACCCGAATACGTTGTGGGTCGAAGCCCGGCCGATCAGGATCAAATCGTCCCAGTAGAAGCCGCCGGTGGCGGCCAGCGCGATGCGCACGACCACGTAGGCCGCGATCAGTGCAAGGGCAACTCGAGCGGGACGACCGGCCACGGAAAGTACTGTACGTGGCAAGATCATCGACGTGAGTGACCTACCGCAACCTTTCGACCCGCAGGCCCACGACCTTTCCGGCGATGTGTCCGGCCTGCCCGACGACATCGAGGTCTTGCGCGGCGAAATCGACCGGCTCGATGCGATGATTCTCGCGGCCATCAAACGGCGGTCGGCGGTGTCGAAGCGGATCGGCGCCGCCCGAATGGCCTCCGGCGGGCCGCGGCTGGTGCACAGCCGCGAAGTGAAGGTCCTCGACCGCTTCGCCGACCTCGGCCAAGAGGGGCACACGCTCGCGATGCTGTTACTCCGTCTCGGCCGCGGGCCGCTGGGCCGCTGATCGGGCAGCGTCAACGCCAACCCCCTAGGGTGGAAGCCATGAGCGATGATGTGACAGCCACCGAGTCCTGGCACGCGCTCGCAGCCCACCAGCCGCACGTCTTCGCGACGACCCTGCGTGAATTGTTCGCGCTCGACCCTGATCGTGGCGGCGAACTCGTGGTGCAGGCGGGCGATCTGCGCATCGACTATTCCAAGAACCGCCTGACACGAGAAACCGTGGGACTGCTACTCAGCCTCGCCCGAGAGGTCGGCGTCGAAGACCGACGCGACGCCATGTTTGCCGGCGCGCACATCAACACCTCGGAAGACCGGGCGGTCCTGCACACGGCGCTGCGCCTGCCCGCCACCGCCGAGCTGACCGTCGACGGGCACGAGGTCGTGGCCGACGTCCACCGCGTTCGGCACCAGATGGGCCGGTTCAGTGACGAGGTCCGCACCGGGACGTGGCGCGGCTTCACCGGGAAAACGATCACCGACGTGGTGAACATCGGCATCGGCGGCTCGGACCTCGGGCCGGCGATGGTGTGTGGGGCCCTGCGCGACTATCACGACGGCCCGCGCACTCACTTCGTGTCCAACGTCGACCCGGCCGACCTCCTCGCCACCCTTGACGCCGTCAATCCGGCGACGACCCTGTTCGTGGTCTCGTCGAAGACCTTCACGACACTGGAGACCCTCTCCAACGCCCGCACTGCGCGGCGATGGCTCGTCGAATCGCTCGGCGACGCCGAGGCGGTGTCGCGCCACTTCGTTGCGGTCAGCACCAATGCCGAGGCCGTCGCCGAGTTCGGCATCGACATCGCGAACATGTTCGGTTTCTGGGATTGGGTCGGCGGCCGCTACTCGGTGGATTCAGCGATCGGGTTGTCCGTCATGCTGGCCATCGGTAAGACGGGTTTCGCCGAGTTCCTCGGCGGCTTCCACACCATCGATGAACACTTTTCCACCGCTCCACTCGAGCAGAATGCGCCCGTCCTGCTGGGCATGCTCGCCGTCTGGTACAACAATTTCTTCGACGCCGGCAACCGTGCCGTGCTGCCGTATTCGAACGACCTCGCCCGATTCACCGCCTATCTGCAACAGCTGGCGATGGAGTCCAACGGCAAGTCGGTGACCCGCGACGGGCACCCGGTCACCTGTAACACCGGCCAAGTCTGGTGGGGCGAACCGGGTACCAACGGGCAGCACGCCTTCTTCCAGCTGCTGCACCAGGGGACCCGGATGATCCCGGTCGACTTCATCGGCTTCGCCAAGCCGTTCCGGGATGTCGTCACCGCCGACGGCACGTCGATGCATGATCTTCTGATCAGCAACTTCCTTGCGCAGACAAAGGTATTGGCGTTCGGCAAAACCGCTGAGGACATCGCTGCCGAGGGAGTGGCGCCCAATCTCGTCGCACACAAGGTGATGCCCGGCAACCGGCCGTCGACGACGATCTTCGCACCGAAGCTGACCCCGGGGGTCCTTGGGCAGCTGATCGCCCTCTACGAGCACCAGGTCTTCGTCGAGGGCACGGTGTGGGATATCGATTCGTTCGACCAGTGGGGGGTCGAGTTGGGCAAGCAGCAAGCGCTGGAGCTGCTTGGCTCGATCTGCTCTGCGGACCCGCCCGCCCCACAGGGCGACTCGTCTACCGACGCGCTGGTTGCGTGGTATCGCACGCAGGCCGGTCGTACAGTCTGAGGATGCACCGAGTCTCGCGCACACTGACCGCCATCGTCCTCACCGCGGTCGGCGCCGCCACCAGCGCCTGCGCCGGTACCGACCCCGACAATCCCGGCCCCGAGGTCCCCACATCAGCGTCGATCGCCGTGCCCGCCGACACCTCGACCCGCACCCCACCCGGCCAACGGTTCGCATTCGGGGCCACCGCACTGTTGCCCGCCACAACGTTCCACCCCGGTCAACTGGCCGCGTACACGGTCACCGGACTGCGCCGCGCCGGCCGACTGCCCGATTCCCTCACCAAAGATGGGACCGGCTTCTTCCTCTATCTGACGGTGATGTCGCTGGCCGACAAGCCGTCCCCGGCACCTGATGTCATCGGCTTCGCCGGCAGCCCCGACGGCAGGACCGCGGCGTTGACCGTCCGGTCGACCGCCGAGGTCCCCACCTGTGTCACCCGGACTCCGCCGCGACTGATGAAACGGGGCGAATCCTATGCCACCTGCCTGATCACCGTCGTCGCCAAAGACCAAGAGGCCAAGGCTGCAATCTACTGGGCCAACACGGCCAACGATCCCGCGCTGGACTTCAAGAGCCATCCGATTGTCTGGACCGCCGATCCGACCCCGTCGAGCAGTCCCGCCCCCAGTCGCTGACGCCGGCTCACACCATCCGGCGCGACACCGGCTCTGGCAGGTAGCGCATCGCTGCGGCCAGCGGCTCCCACGGCCACCGCGGCACCGCCGCATGTGCCTTTTCCGCCTCGATGGCGGCCACCATCGCCGCGACGCCCGCATCGGTGGTAGCCATCAACCGGGTCTTCACGCCCCGGTTGATGTCGGTCTCGATATAGCCGGGCTCGATGACCGTGATGGCGATCGGGGTTCCCGCGAACTCTGCCGCCAACCCCTGCCCCAATGCGGTGACACCGGCCTTCGACGCCGAATACGCGGCTTGCGCCTTGGGGAGGCCACGGTTGGCGCTCACCGAGCTGATGAGCACCAGGTGACCGGAGTTCTGCTCCCGGAAGATCTCCAGGGCCGCCTCGGCCTGCGCCAGCGCGCCGGTCAGGTTCGTCTGCACCGTCTCCAGGTTCGCGTGCGCCTTACCGGTGCCGATCGGTGCTCCCTTGCCCAACCCGGCGTTAACGATCACCCGGTCGAGTCCACCCAGTTTGTCACGCAGGGCGCGAAAGACGACCGGCACCGAATCGAAGTCGGTGACGTCGAGCGCAGCCACCTCGACCTGCCCTGCCTGCGGGCGCAACTGCGCCGCCAACACCTCCAGGCGATCGAGTCGCCGCGCGCAAAGCGCCAACGAGCGCCCCTGCTTCGCAAAGGCCCGGGCCATTCCCTCGCCCAAGCCGGAACTGGCACCGGTGATGAGGATCTTCTCGCGGTTGCTCACCCGTCCACCCTAGTCACTTGAGTAGGCGCGACAGTCGACGGTCCGCGAGCTTGCGCCCACCGGTCTGGCACGTCGGACAGTATTGGAAAGAGCGGTCGGCGAACGAAACCTCGGCGACGGTGTCGCCACAATCGGGGCAGGGCAGACCGGTGCGCGCGTGCACCCTGAGCCCGGCTCGCTTTTCGGCCTTCATCGCCGACACCCCGCCCGGGCCCTCGAGCCGCCGCACGGCGTCGCGCAGGATCTCCCCGATCGCCGCATGCAGCGCGCCGACCTGCTCATCGGACAACCCCTTGGCCGTGGCGAACGGCGACAGTCGGGCCCGATGCAGGATCTCGTCGGAGTAGGCGTTCCCGATACCGGCGAGACTCCGCTGGTCGGTGAGCAGGTTCTTGATTCGCGCGGTGCTGCCCGCCAAGATCTCCCCCAGCTCACCACGGTCCACCGACAGCGCATCGGGCCCCAGAGCGGCGATACGATCGACGTCGCGGGGCTCGGCCACAACCCAAACCGCCAGCCGCCTCTGCGTGCCCGCCTCGGTCACATCGAACCCCTCACCGGGCAATCCGGCGTGGACGCGCAGCGCGATCGGGCCCTTTCCGCCCGGACGTGGCGGCTTCGGCGACAGATTCTCACTCCACCGCACCCAACCCGCCCGCGACAGGTGCAGGACCAGGCACAGCGGCTTCCCGCCCGGCTGCCCCACAGTCGTCAGGACAAGATACTTGCCGATCCGGCCGACCGAACCCACCGTGCGCCCGACCAATGCCGCGTACGGCGGATCCGCAGTCTTCAACACCGCCAGAGAAGCCACATCGACCCGCCGAATCGGCAGTCCCGCGGTGCGCTCATCCAGAAAGTTCGCAATCGCAGCGACCTCGGGCAACTCAGGCATCGGAATCATCCCCCTCGCTTCGCTCGACCCGCACCCCAGTGTGCTCTAGTGGGAGGGTGAGTTCTTCGCTTTCCGATGGCGAGTTGGCCGCCCAGATCGCACTCGGCGCCGGACAGATCCTGCTCGGCGTGCGCCATGGCGGGCTGCTCGACGGCCGATTGGTCGGCGACGCCGGGGACCGCCTCGCGCAGGCGTGGATCGGCGCGGCGCTACACCGGCGGCGCCCGCACGACGCCGTCCTCTCCGAGGAGGCGGAGGACGTGGGCGACCGGAGCAGTGCCGACCGTGTCTGGATCATCGATCCGCTCGACGGGACCAGCGAATTCTCGCACGGCACCTCGGACTGGGCGGTTCACGTCGCACTGACCGTCGACGGGCGCCCCAGCGAAGCCGCCGTCGCCATCCCCGCCCGTGACGAGTTGTTCCGTTCCGACACCATCGGCACGGTGGGCGGGCCACTCACCGGCCGGATCGCGGTGTCCCGCTTCGGTGGCAGTTATGAATCCCATCATGTCGCCAACACCCTTGGTCTACAACGCGTTTCGATCGGGTCGGCGGGCGCGAAAGCGATGGCGGTGGTCCGCGGCGATGTCGATGCGTATGTCCACGCCGGTGGCCAATACGAGTGGGACAATTGCGCACCAGTCGGTGTGTGTGCCGCCGCCGGCCTGCACTGCAGCCGACTCGACGGCTCCGAGATCATCTACAACCAGCGCGTACCCTACATGCCCGACTTCGTCATCTGCCGCAGCGAAATAGCCGGCGAGGTGTTAGCCGCCCTCGACACCGTCTGGTGATGCGGCCTCCGGTGAGCGCAGCAGGTAAATGTCCATCACCCAGCCGACCCGGGACTTCAGCGCCGCCCGCGCAGCGGTGATGTCGTCGGCCACGTCGTCGACGCGGCCCGATACGAGCACCTGATCGTCGGTGCCGAGGTTCGCGGCCCAAAAGATCTCGTCACCGGGTCGCGCCGCCGCACGGAAAGCCTCGCCGCCGTCGAGCATCACAATCTGGTTGCCCCGCACTAACTCCGGCGTCTGCGCAAGTTGTCGACCGGTGGTGATGTGGACGGGTTCACCGACCCGGTTGACCGCGATGCCGTGTGCGGCCGCGAGTGCCGACGCACTGGTCACCCCTGGGATCACCGTGTGCACCACCACCCATCCGGGGCGGGCGGCGAGCGCGTCGACGATGCGCAGCGTGCTGTCATATAGCGACGGGTCACCCCAGACCAAAAAGCCGACAACGGGCACCCGGCCGTCGGGCGCAGGCAACGGTGCGATGGCCGCCGCGATCGCGTCGACGCGTGCGGCGTGCCAGCGGCGCACCTCACGGTCGTAGTCGGCGGGCCGGCGGTCCCGCGGCGGATCGGCGACCACCAGCACATCGCACCCGGGGGCGTACCGGTCCAGCAGGTCGGTCCGCAGTCGGCGCATCGACCCCGTCGACTCCCCTTTGTCAAGGAGGACCACGGCGTCCAGATCGCTGAGCGCGTCGACTGCCTCCAGCGTGATTTGTCGTGGATTCCCGGGGCCGATGCCGATCACCGCGATTTGTACGGTGCCCGGCGATTCCCTCACAGCTCACCACTGTAGTCGGCAGGACAACACGTCAGGCACCCAGCGAGCACTGTGGCCCGGCACCGTTTCGGTGCCGGGCCACAGTGGTCAGTTGCTACTGGTATTTCTTGAAGCCGGCAGCCGTGGCGTCCGCCTCGGTAGCGAACCAGATCTCCGCAATCGTCGCCTTGTAAGCGGACGAGGCGGGGGTGTGGAACAGGCCCGAGTCTGCGTTGCCCTTGATCGGGAAGCCCTTCGGCTCCGCGTCGCCGGGCAGCGGCAGGTGTGCACCCTTGGGCAGCGGGACGGTCTTGCCGTCGCGCACCCACGTGCCGGCCGCACCGGCGGCAGCAGCCGCACCGGCAGCGGCAGCGGCACCCTTGCCGGTAGCGTCGCCGACCAGACCGGAGACCTTGTTACCCGCAGCGTGAGCCGCATCGTCGGCCTTGTCGAACGCGCCCTCGACGCCACCCTTGACCTTGTCGAACGCACCCTCGGCTGCGCCCTTCACCTTGTCACCGGCACGCTCGGCCGCGTGCGCGGCATCATCTGCGGCGTCGCGGACCCGATGACCCGCGGCACCGGCCGCAGCAGCAGCACCGGCCGCACCGGCCGCAACCTTGCCACCTGCACCTCTAACCGCGGCCTCGACGTTCGGAGCCTTCAGGTTCGGCGCCTTCAGGTCCGGACCGTGCCCGCCCGTGCGCTTACCGCCACCGGTGAGCAGACGCCACAGCCATGCCAGCAGCAGCAGCCCGCCGACGATCAACAGCGGCAGCAGCAGCCACCACCAGTTGAAGCCGCTCGTCTTGGGCGCGCTGACCTCGGGGAGGTTGACGTTCGGCGCCGTCATGTCCGGCATATTCACATTCGGTGCGCTGATGTTCGGCAGGCTGATCTTCGGCCACCCCGGCAGGCTGAGCGCCGGCCACTTCAGTGCGCCCAACTTGCCACCGAGGTCGGGGAGACCCGGCAGGGTCGGCAGGTTGATCCACTTGCCAGTCTTGGCATCGAACGACAGGTCGCCGTTGGCGAACTTCTGGGTGATGACATCACCGTTGACCACGGCATCACCCAGCGGCAGGCCGAGGGCACCGGCGATCTGCGGGTCGGCCAGCGCAGCGGCGAACGGGCCGCGGACGACCCATGCGCCGGTCGCGGGCGTCCAGTAGATCTTCGGGTTGTCCTCGGCGGCGAACTCCGCCACGCGCGCACCCTCGGGTGCCTGCGCAACGCCTTCGCTGGTCTTCGGGAAGCCCAGGCTTCCGGTCGGACCGCCCTCGGTGCCGAACTTCTCGTTGATGGCACCGTAAAGAACGTGTGCACCGGTCTTCTCCGACCAGTAAACGGTGCCGCCGGTGTGCTTCTGCTCGAAGCCGTCGCCCACCGAAGTGAGGTCGCCTTCCTTCTCGCCTAGACCGGTGTTGCGAAAGCCCTTGTCTGCGGTTCCGGTGGCAACCTCGGCAGCTGCTTTGTCGACTGCGGTCCGCGCATCGTCCTGCGGTGCTGCGGATGCGTGCGGCGCGACGAGCATCAGCGTGCCGGCGGCGGCGACGACGCCGATTGCCAGCCGACGCAGAGCCACGAGCCCTGACTTCTTCTGTACGGGTTTCACTCCGCGAACTCCTCGTTTCATGGCACTTCTTGATCCATGCCTGACCTTAGCTTGCTACATCTGCGCCGAAAGTGCAGCACAATCGCAGCGCAACCACGACCGAATTGCTGACACCAAAGGGTCGATTGCCATTGCCCACCCTAATGGGGATATCCCGGACGCGGCGTAGTTTGGAACCAAACTTGTCGGATGTCTCGCAATAGATGCGGATTCCAGCAATTCGGCACCGCCGCGATGGCCCTACCGATACCGATACCGACGTCATGGTGCTCCCGGCAGGATTCGAACCTGCGACACCGGCTTTAGGAGAGCCGTGCTCTATCCCCTGAGCTACGGGAGCGGACCGCCGCAACAACCATTCGACGGGCGGTTCGAAAGTCTACCCGGCGCTGACCACCGCCCCATTCGGGCGCTGGGGTTCACCGGTGCGCCGGTGAACGGGCGCCGGTATGGGTTCGAGCGGATGGCGGCGAATCTGCCAGGTCTGGAATGCGACCAGGACCACCAGCGCGGCCAGTAACGCCGCCGTGGTCCACATCGTGCCCCACTCCAGTCCCCCGTGGCTGCGCGGTTTGCTCAGGAAGTCGCCGACGGTGGCGCCCAGCGGCCGCGTAAGCACAAAGGCGATCCAGAACAGTGCCATGCCATTGATCCTGGTGAAGTAATGACACCCCAGGAGGGCCAGCATGATCGCCGACAGGAGCATCGCGCTGTCGCGGAATCCCAGTCCCACGCTGTCGGCGAGAAAGTCGCCGCTGGAGGTGCCCAGGCTGTTGGAAATCAGGATCGCGATCCAGTACAGCACCTCCCCTTTGAAGGTGGCCACGTTCTCGACATCGAGGGTTTGGCCGCTGCGCCACCACACGACAAAGACGACCGCCAGCGCACTGGACAGGACAATCGCGCCACCGGTATAGCCGATCCCGCCCGTGCGGTTCATCAGGTCCGACAGTGTGGTACCCGCAGTGCTCGTCAGCGCAATGACCGTCCAGAAGACGGCGGGATGGAAGCGCCGAGCCCTCAACTGCACGGTCACCGCCACTACGAACAATCCCAGAAAGATCAGCGTGGCAACCAGATAGCCGACGTGCAACGTCTGGGCCAACAGATCACCGCCGGTTTCGCCGAGGGTGGTCGCCACGATCTTGAGCACCCAGAAAAGCGCGGTGACATGTGGGAGTTTGCGCATCACCCAACCGGCGGGGGAATCCGCCGAGTCCGCTTCCGGGCGCTCCCCAGTTGACACCACCATGGTCCTTGGCCTCCTCTTCCCCGCCGCTGCGGAGTCGCTATCGCGATGGTCGATACGACCATCGGTCATCGCCGCTGAGGAGACACTGAGACGCTACTTGCCGGCGGCCTCCACGCGCGCGGCGATAGCGTTGACGAACACCGCACGGATGTCATTGGCGGTCTTCGCCGTATAGGACGTCCCGCCGGTGGCGTCGGCGATCGCCTTGAGCGCCTGGGTGTCGGCGTTATCGGAAATCCCAATCGTCAAGATGAGGACCGGGCGGGCCGGGTCCTGCATTTGTTTTATCTCGGCGAGCAGTTGTTCGAGACTGATGCTGTTGGGGTCCTCGTTCTCCCCGTCGGTCATGATGATCACCGAGTTCGAGAAATTCGGGTCATAGGTCTGCAGCATCTTCTTGTACGCTGCCAGCGTCGTGTCGTAGAGCCCGGTCCCGCCGTGGACGTCGGCCATCGCCTTTTTCACGGCCTCGGCGAGCACGTCGCGATGAGTGCGGCCGTCGGCCGATCGCGCGCCCAGCGGCCGGATCTGCGCGACTTCCTTGTAGTCGATACCGGGTCCGCCGCGGTCGATGCTGAACACCCAGGCGCCGACCTCGGCGTTATTGGGGAACATCTTCAACCCAGACAGCGACGCTTCGCGCAGGAGGTCGGCGCGCGTACCCGATCCCGTGCTCGCGACCATCGACCCGGAGACGTCTTCGACGACGAGGGTTCGGATCGGGATTGCCAGCACCTGCCACTGCCGCAACGCTCGATCAACCTGTTCGGGATCTTTGAGCGTCAACAGTTTCACCGCGCCGACACCGGCACCATCGGCCAGCGGCTGCCCCTGCGCGTCCCGAAGGAACTCGCGGGCCAGAATCTTGCGCCCTTCTGCCGAGCCTGCGACCTCGGCGAGGACCTGACCGGCCTTGGACGCCTTCTCGCGGCGCGCATCCGAGGCGGTGTTCACCAGCGGATAGTCGAGCATCACCGTCCCGTCGGCGGGGGTGCTGGCCTTTAGCGCCGACCTCTGGTGGGTACGGGTGAACTGCAAAAACTGCTGCTCGGTGGTGAGCACCGGAATGTCGGGGGTCGTGTTGGCCAAGTTGAGCCGCGTCCCCTCGCGGTCGTTGCCGGTGCGCGCATTGTTCTGCTGAACGGCCAGGACGGTCATCGCGTCGATCAACTGCTTCTGCGTGATTCCGCCGGCGTCGACCTCGGCAAGGGCACCCATGATCGGTGCATCGCCGATGGTGGTGTCGATCGGCGAGCCCATCCGCAGGTTGGGCAGGCGCATCACATCGACCCAGCTCTTGAGCGGGGGCACCTGCTGCCCGACGACCACGGCTGGACTCTGCGCCAGCGAACCGGCGATGGTGGACAACGGGCGCTGCAACTGGTTGGCGACGCGCCGCATCTGCGAACCCGAGTCCGCGACCCACAGATCCGGCGTATCGGGCTTTGTCAGTTGCGCGGGGACGTCTGGCCCGGGCACCGCGGTAACGGTGAACGCGAAGCAGCGGCCGGCCGCGGCCGCGGCGATGTCTTTGAGCGGTGCGGCGAGCGCCGGATCGGCAGCCACGGTGACCGGTTCGTCTTTGCAGCCGAACACCCCGCCTCGCCACGCGATGAATCCACCTACGAGGGCGAGGACGACGAGCACCGTCGCCACCGACCAGATCAGTCCGGCGCGCCGCGGCTTACTCGTGTCGGCGTGGTCGAATCCGAAGTCATCCTCGACCATCGCGTGTCGACTCGGCATTACATACTCCCCTTCATGTCCCTGGTGTCCGTCCCTGGTGTTTTCAGCAGTCCGCTACCGGGTGGCGAAGACGGTTCGAAAGTTCGCCAGGGACGCGTGCAAGTCCTTTTTGGTGGCCAGGGCGGCGGCCTTGCCCGCCGGTCCGAAGAGCGGCAGACCGCCCAGATCAACCTCGAAGGTTACCGTTGAGCCGCTACCGCTGGGCCTGATCGACAGATCGAGCTTCGCCTTCACCCCGCCCTTGCCGTCGCCGACGAGTCGAACCTCCTTCGGTGGATCGAATTTGTCGACAGTCCAGTTGAACCGGACCCGGGCACCCTTAAGCTTGATCACCGAGGCAACCTTGACACCTTCGGCCAACTCGCCGGACGCGGGGAGAGCGCTGCGCCACCCGTCGTGCAGCGTCAGCCACTCGTCGTAGCGGGCGAGGTCCGACGCGTGTTCCCACGCCTCCGACACCGACATGTCGACATCCACGGAGTCCTTCGCCTTGGCCATGAGCAACCACCCTACTGTCACCGAGCGCGCGCGGGAACTGCTGGGCGCTCATCTGGTCGGCCATGGGGCAACGGTGATGATCACCGAGGTCGAAGCATATGACGGCGTCAACGATCCGGCGTCCCATGCCTTCACTCGGACCCCGCGATCGGAGATCATGTACGGACCGCCCTGGCGGCTGTACGTCTACCGCATCCACGGGCACCACTGCGCCAACGTGGTCACCGGACCGACCGAGCATGCTTCTGCAGTCCTGATTCGCGCCGGCCGAGTCGTCGAAGGGCTGCCGATCGCGCGCGAGCGGCGGCCATCGGTTCACGACGACGACGCACTGGCGCGCGGGCCGGGCAACCTCACCCGGGCACTGGGAATCACCCTTGCGGACAAGGGCACCGACCTCCTCAGCCCGACTCCGGTCGCGCTGCGCCGACGCGATGGCCCCCCGGCATCAAACATTCGCGACGGACCGCGCGTCGGTGTCCGGCTGGCCGCGGACAACCCGTGGCGGTTCTGGTTGGCCGACGAGCCGTCGGTCTCGGCATACCGCCGTCATCCCCGGGCGTAAGCCCCTCCCGCCGAGTGGGCAGTCAACTCCCGCCGAGTGGGCACCCCCACCC
>NZ_DIAX01000048.1 GCF_002414845.1 Gordonia sp. UBA5067
CGGCATCACTGTCGGATTGGTCATCGGATACACCTCCCCTGAACTGCGAGAACAACCTGTTATTCGAACTAGTGTTCACTCTACGTCGACCCTCTGACAACCACCACACCAGATTTCGGTTGATTCACAACCTGGCTTGATGGTCGCGAAACACCAGCATGAACACGGAGCCGCCGAACGACGGCGCCATGCCCGATGAAGGAGATCTACTCATGAGTCTTTGGGTCGCCAATGACTTAGGTTGGGTCAGAGCATGCTCGCAGCGGACCGACCGGCCGTGCGTCCGGTGAACAGGCACCCACCGAGGAAGGTCCCTTCCAGCGCTCGATACCAGCCGTGCCTCCGGTCAATGCGTGGCGGCGCGTAATCGCCTGCCGCGGTGTATCTGTCACGTTCGCGGTACACCCTTCATCCCCGAGAACCGTAGCCGATGCCTGCGACCTACGATGGCGAGATGTTGACGAGCGGCACGAACGTGGTCATCGGCGCGAGCGGGTTTCTCGGCGCACATGTGGTGGCGGATCTAGTCGGTCGAGGCCAGAAAGTGCGCGCGGTAGTTCGGGAGACGAGCGATACCCGTGGAATCGACGGACTCGACATCGAGCGCGTCACTGGCGATATCTTCGATGTCGAGTCGATTCGCGCGGCTATCCGCGGCGCCGACGTCGTCTACTACTGTGTCGTCGATGCCCGTCCGTGGCTTCGCGATTCGACGCCGATGTGGCGGACCAACGTCGACGGATTGCGGGGCGTTCTCGACGTCGTCGCGGAGGCAGATCTCGACCGGTTCGTGTTTACCAGTTCGGTGGTCACCATCGGCATTCCGGAGTCCGGGCTCGCCACTGAGGAAATGCAGAACAACTGGGCGCGCAAAGGGGGCGAGTACGCCCGAACACGGGTCGCTGCCGAGGATCTGGTGATGTCGTACGCGCGGACGAAGGGCCTACCCGCCGTCGCCATGTGTGTCGCGAACACCTATGGCGCTGGCGACTACCTGCCGACTCCACATGGCGGCATGGTCAAGGCAGCGGTGCGCGGGAAGATGCCGTTCTATGTCAAGGGCATCGGCGCTGAAGTCGTCGGCATCGACGATGCGGCCCGAGCGATGACGTTGGCTGGCACTCGCGGTCGAATCGGCGAGCGGTACATCGTCGCGGAGCGGTTCATGTCTCCGCGCGAGATCTTTGCGGTGGCATGTGGTGCGGTCGGCGTCGAACCGCCCGCCCGAGCGATGTCGCGTCAAGCGCTCACCAGGATGGCAGTCCTGTCTAGCCTGGGTGCCCGGCTGCGTCGCACCGACGCATTGCTGACTCCGACGACGGTGCGCCTCATGCACCTCATGCCAGCCATGGACCACGGCAAGGCCACTCGCGAACTGGGCTGGAATCCCTCCCCTACCCCCGATGCCATTGCCGAGGCCGCTCGCTTTTTCGCCGCTGACCGTCGGCGTCGATAGCGGCAGCGGTAACGGGTATCAGCGGCGACAACGATGGACCGCGGTCCACCGACTAGTTAGGCCGAACCGCCTGCCCCCTGCGTCTTGCGTAGCGCCACTTGTTCCCAAAGCCCGAACGCGGCAACGACCATCGCCGCAGCGAATGCTAGCGGCCGGAGCGTGGTATCGGGCGTCGCCAGCCCCCCCACAATGAACAGCGCGATCACGACGAGCAAGTTGACCGCGATGACGACCGTAAGCACGGCGCGCAAGGGCCAGCGCCGCGGGGCCAACCAAAGCCCGATGCCCCAGCCGGCGATCAGCACGCCGAGTACCACCTGCAGGACCGCTGGCATCACCGTGTGCACAAAGCCGAGAACGACCAGCGCCAAGCCGACCAGGACGCAGACCACAGCGTCGGCTTGAACAGCTAATCGCCCTGACCGGAAGCCGCCACATCGACCAGGCCGATGCGTGGGTAGCGCTGGGGTAATCACCTTTGTCCCGCAGTGTTCGCAGTCCGCGCAGCAGGCCATGACGTGATGAATCGACGGATCTCGGTGGCACGGGCAGACACATTCGTCGCCGGCGACAGCATCAAGACTGGCGGTCATACGCTAAGCGTAATGTGTGACCGGTGATACTCGACCTGTTCCGCCTTGACGGAAGAACCGCCATCGTCACCGGCGCCGGCCGCGGCTTGGGAGCCGCCATCGCCATCGGATTTGCCGAGGCCGGCGCCGACGTCGTCATCTCCGCCCGTACCGCCGACGACCTCGAGTCCGTCGCCGAAGCTATCGCCAAAGCCGGCCGACGCGCGATCGTCGTGCCCGCCGACCTGTCGGCCGCCGAGCCCGACCTGTTGGTGAACGCCGCGATGAACGAACTCGGCCGGGTCGACATTCTGGTCAACAATGTTGGTGGCGCCTACCCCAAGGCGTTGATGGAAACCCGCGGCAAAGACCTCGACCGCGCATTCAACTTCAACGTGACGGTCGCGCACGAGATTCTGGTGGCCGCGGTACCAGCGCTGGTGAAGAGTCCTCACGGCGGCTCGGTCATCAACATCACCTCTGCGGTGGGCCGGTTGCCGGGCCGTGGCTTCGGGGTCTATGGCACTGTCAAGGCCGCGCTCGCCCACTACACCCGGGTCGCCGCACTCGACCTGAACCCGCGCATCCGAGTGAACGCCATCGCCCCGGGCGCGATCCTGACCTCGGCCCTGGAGATGGTGGCCGCCGACGATGCGATGCGCAAGCCCATCGAGGACCGCACCCCGCTGCACCGCCTCGGACGGCCCGAGGAGATCGCTGCCGCGGCCCTGTTCCTCGCCTCTGACGCTGGGGCGTACCTGACGGGCAAGATCCTCGAGGTCGACGGCGGCCTGCTCGCACCCAACTTCGATCTACCCCTGCCAGACCTGTGAGGACAACCGTGACCATCACCCCCGAAACCCTCCTCGACATCCACGAGATCACCACCCTCAAGTACCGCTATGGCCGTTGCCTGGACAATCGGTTGTGGGAGGAATTCGGGGCGACGCTCAGCGTGGACGCCACGGCCCGATACGGCACCGTGACGCAGGGTGAGCACCTGCACTTCGACGGCCGTGACGCCATCGTCGGCTACATGAGCGAGTCGCTGGCGGGCAGCATTGTCAGTACCCACACGTTCAGCAATCCGGAGATCACCGTCGACGGTGACACGGCGACCGGCAGCTGGTCGATGTCCGATATTGTCATCGCCCCCGAGTACGACACGGTGATTACCGGGACGTCGTATTACTCCGATCGGTATCGCAAGATCGAGGGTCGCTGGCATATCAGTCACACCGAGTACTACCGCCTCTACGAAGCGGTATCTCCGATGAGTGCGAGCGGGATGCAGCTCATCGCAAACCGCTGGACCAATCCTCACTGAGGAGGATGCTTGGCCGCCTGCGGCGCATGTAATTCCTGAACCAGCGCGGCCACCGTGGCCGCGTCTGGCTCATACGCCGGGAAGTAGCAGCACACCTCGTCGGCGACGTCACCAAAGCGGCGGCCGATCTCGGCGGCGCATTCGGAGGGGCTGCCTACGACACCGATCCGTTCCACCATTTCGTCGGTGATCAGTGCCCGCATCCCCGCGAAATCACCGATCTTCGATAGCCGGTTCAATTCGTGATGCGCCCCGCCCCACCCCTCAGCGTCGAGGACAGGGCGATAGGCCGGCGTCGAACCGTAGAACGCAATCAGGAACGCGACCCCGTCGACGGCGGCGCGCAGCTGTTGGTCAGTGTGGCCGACGGCCACCATCATCTGCGGGATGATCGGGAACTGCGCCATGGTGCGATCGGAGCGGCGCAGTCCCTCCTCGATCGCCGGCAGTGTCCGATCGGTGAAGTGGCGGACGGTGTTGAAGGGCATGACCAACAAACCGTCGGCGACCTCGGCTGCGGTTCGTGTCATTATCGGCCCCAGTGCGCCCATCAGTACCGGTGGTGGACCAAACGGGTTGGGTCCCGGATTGAAGTTCGGTGGCATCAGCGTGTGCGTGTGGAACTCCCCGCGAAAGTCCAACGGGGACTGGCCTTCCCACGCAGCGAAGATCGCCTTCACTGCGCGGACGGTCTCGCCCAGGAACTTGGCCGGCGGATGCCACACCGCCCCGTACCGATTCTCTATATGGGGTCTGATCTGCGACCCTAAGCCCAGCCGGAAGCGGCCCCGCGAGTAGGCCTGCAGATCGTAGGCGGCATGGGCCAGGTGCAGCGGGCTGCGCGGGCCGGCAATCGCGACGTTTGTCATCAGCTCGAGGTCGGTCTCCTGAGCTGCCACCAGCAGCGGAAGCATGACGTCGTACTGCCCTTCGAAAGTGAATGCGCCATCCGCCCCGATCGAGACCGCCTCTTGTGCGCTGGCTGCAGCCAACGCGGGATCGCCCTCGAGCGCGACATGGACCTTCAACCGGCGATGAGCCTCAGTGTCCGCGGCAGATGCTGATCGGGCCGGTCGGGCCGACGTTGTACGGGTTGAAGAAGTTGTACCGGGTCACCTGGACGAAGCGTGAACCCATGACTCCGCCGCCCAGCCGATGGAACTCGACGCCATAGCCAAGCGAGACGTTACTGCGCCAATTGCCGGTCGCCGTCCCGCCGCCGAACACTGTCGGGCTGCCCGGTGAAACGCGTTGGAAGCGCGACCAGGCCGACTGAGCAACGAGCTGACCGTTGGTCACATTCTGTGTCCTGATGCGAACGTTGGCCGCGGTGCGGCCCGGCGCAGTCACCGTGACCGGTCCGCTGCTCGCGGTGACGTTGCCGCCAGTGTCATGCTTGCACCGGGCGGGCTCTGGCACCGAGACCCCGCCGGCCTGCCCCACCGAGCGGCCGACGAGGGCCTGCGCCGGTGGCGGTGAAACCAGCCCGGTAGTGCCTACCAGTGCCAAACCGACAAGTGCGACTCGCGCGTGCATGTTTCTCCCGATCACCCGGCAGGATGTTCTTCGATGCTACCCAACGGGAGTGCCCTACCGGGCGCGGTTCGGCGGCGCCGATGTCAGAGCTTGAACCGTCCGGCGAACGCTCGTGAACGCGCCGTCGATGCCTGCGGCCGCCATTTCGTGGGCGTGACTGGCGGCGCGCGGCAATGGGCCATCGAGTTGCAGGTGCGCCTTCATCAATCCATCTCGACCCCTTGACACCTCCCCTAGGCTAGAGGAAACCAAGCAAATGCTTGGGCAAACAATGAGGACTCCGTCGCCCGATGCCTGCACAACTGTTCAACCTGTCGTCCGTCTTTCACGGCATTGCCGAGGCCATTCCCGATGTCCCGTTGCTCACCTGGCGGGGGCGCCAGTACAGGTACCGCGACGTCGATACTCGCGCCGACGGGATTGCCCATTACCTTGCCTCGGTCGGCATGGGTTGCCACCGCGAACGCGCCGACCTGGCCACCCACGAGTCCGGGCAAGATCATCTGGCCCTCTACCTGCTCAACGGCAACGAATACGTCGAGTCGATGATTGGCGCCTACCGGGCCCGCGTCGCACCGTTCAACTGCAGCTACCGGTACATCGAAGCCGAACTCGTCCACATGCTGTCGGACTCCCGGGCCACCGGCATCGTCTACCACGCCCGCTTCGCACCGGTCCTGGCCGCGGTCCGCGACCAACTCCCCGATCTGCGGGTACTCATCCAGGTCGCCGATGAATCCAGCAATGATCTCTTGCCCGGTGCCGTCGACTACGAATCGATTGTCACCACGGCGGCCCCCGCCGAACCGCTGCCCACTCCGCAGGGCGAGGACCTCTACCTGCTGTATACCGGCGGTACCACCGGCATGCCGAAGGGCGTGATGTGGCGCCAGCACGACATCTTCGTCTCCTCGATGGGTGGGCGTCCCTTCGGCAGTGAGCAGCCGTACGAGTCGATTGATGCCATCGCCGACGTCGCCCGCCAGGCCGCCGGCGGCGTTGCGTCCATGTTGCTCGCGCCGCTGATCCACGGTGCCGCCCAATGGGCCATGTTCAACCTGATGACGATGGGTGGGCGCCTCGTGCTGCCCGACACGGTCGACACGCTGCAACCCGCGGAGGTGTTGCGCCTGGTCGAGAAGGAGAAAGTGATCAACATCCCGGTCGTCGGTGATGCGATGGCCCGGCCCATCGTCGACGAGATCGAGCGTGGCGACTATGACTTGTCGTCGCTGTCGATGATCAGCAACGGTGGCGCAGCGGTCTCCCACGGCGTCCGTGAGCGCCTCCGGGCTGCCGTGCCGGGGATTTTCATCCTCGACGTGATGGGATCCTCCGAGGGAGGTCTCCAGATGTCAGCCGCCGCAGACGCCGACGACGCCCCTACCTTCGCGCCGCAGTCGGACACCGCCGTGCTGTCCGACGACCTCGATCGCATCTTGGCGCCCGGGGAGGGCGAGGGCTGGCTGGCCCGGCGCAGCCTGGTCCCGCTGGGATACCTCGGCGATCCGGACAAGACCGCGCGCACCTTCCCCACCATCGACGGAGTCCGCTGGTCGGTGCCCGGCGATCGTGCGGTCATTCGGGACCAGGGCCACCTCCAGATGCTCGGCCGCAGTTCCTCGACGATCAACAGCGGTGGGGAGAAAGTCTTCGCCGAGGAGGTTGAGCGGGCGGTGTTGACGCACCCAGACGTCACTGATGCCGTTGTCGTCGGCCGGCCGTCAGAGCGGTGGGGCTCGGAGGTGGTCGCGATCATCACCACCGCCGCCGGGACCGACCCGTCGCACAGCGAACTCGTCGCGGCCTGCCGTCAGCACATTGCGGGCTATAAGGTGCCCAAAGGGTTCATCAGGGCCGAGTCGCTGGTGCGCTCACCGGCCGGCAAGATCGATCTGCGCTGGGCCAAGTCGGTCGCCGCCGCCAACGACAGCTGATGGCGCGACCCGGGCGGGTTTGATCAGAGTTTGAATCGCCCGGCGAAGGCCCGCAACGGAAGATCGTTGCTGGTAATGATGCCCGGCCGCGCCGCGCGGACCGCTCGCAGCGCGTTCAGCGCCGGCAGACCGGTGACGGTCATCCCGATGGCGGCGAAGCTCGCCGGATTGGACAGATCCACCCCCTTGGCGGGGAACACCATGTGTTTGTTGTAGATCATCGGGTCGCCGATGATCTGCGTGATGTAGCAGCCCCGGATCTTCCACGCCGGATCGGTGTACGGAGTCATCTGCCACTCCAGATGGGATTCGACGCGCGGCACGCCGTCGACCATCCCCTGGTATTTGATGTAGTTGGCGCCGAGTGATCCCTTCGGCAGGAAATACCATCCCAGGTCGACATCCTGGGTGCAGGCGCCCAACTCGTAGCTGAAGGCCACCTCGTCAAGCGCCAGGTCGAAGGCGTCGGCCATGAGATACACCGAGTCGGCGAAGACCGCGGTGTACTTGTGCAGCGAGTCGGGAATAGTCGGATCGTCAACCGGGCGTCCATATCCGACCGCCTTCCACGTATCGACCGAGTGGTGGCAGGACACATCCACCGACTCGGTCACGGTCACATTCTCGATGTCGGCGACGTCGGCGGAGTTGGCAATCGCAAGGATCTGATTCAGCCCGGGATTCATCCCGGTGCCGTAGAACGTGGCCTGCCCGCGTTCGCAGGCGTCCGCGATCACCTCGCTGACCTGGCGTCCCGATGGGTGTGGGTGGTTGGTGTCGCGATGATAGCCGGTGATCCAGTCGGCGGTGGTGACGACGTTGATCCCGGCTTCGAGCACCGCAACGTAGAGGTCCTCGTCGGGAAAGACGCCGTGGAAGGTCAGCACGTCGGGTTTGGCCGCGATGATCTCGGCGACGGTTCCGGTCGCGGTCACGCCGATGGGATCGATTCCGACGATCTCGCCGGCGTCGCGCCCGACCTTATCGGCGGTATAGCAGTGCAGTCCGACCAACTCGAGATCCGGGTGCGCGACGATGCGTCCGATCATCTCGGTCCCCAGGTTGCCGGTCGCAACTTGGAATACGCGGACCTGGTCGGTCGAGGTCATGGTTGTCCTTTCACAATGGCGCCACTGTGCGGGCGCGCGGGATCGAGACCGACGGTCTGGCCGTCGGGGTAGAACTGCTGGGCCCACCGTCGTAGGGCGGTGAATCCGGCAAACTCTTTGGGCGAGAGTGCGGGTGGATCGGAATAGCGTTGATGTGACCAGATCTCGATGTCGGCCTCGAACTGCTCGATGATGAGCCCGGCCATCGTCGTCCCGTACTCGGTGATCGGCCCCGACTCCTCCCCCGGTTTGCGGCCGATCCACACGGTGAAGCGGACGTCGCAGGTGTACTGGTCCACCGGGGTGACCGCGGGCATCGTCCGGTTGTCGATCATTCCGAAACTCTTGGTCACCGAGCAGCCGAGTCCGGCGTTGATCGACTCAACTCGGCTGCTGGTGGATTCCAGCGTGGCGCCCTCCTCAAAGGCGATGGTGAAGTCGACGTAGGACACCGGTCCGCTGAAGTCATGCCGGGTGAACTCCGGCATGAACGGTGTCTGATGGACGAAGGTGAAGTGCGCAAAATCCACGCCATTCTCCAGGACATACTGCGGATGCAATTCCAACCCGGGTCGGTACAGGGTCGCCACCGGGACGGGTGGATAATAGTTCGCCGCCGTCTGGTCGTCGTCGAAGTCCGCGAAAATATCGGGAACCTCGAAATACGGTTCGCGTCCCTCGGTGTCGAACCAGATCCACACCGCCTCGTTGCACTCGACGGACTGATAGCTGCGGATCCGTCGCCCCTTGTTGGGGCGCTTCTCATAGGGGATGCAGACGTTGCGGCCGTCCTGGTTCCACTCCCAGCCGTGAAACGGGCAGACGAGGTTCTCGCCGTCGACCCGGCCGCCGTACCCCAGGTGGGCGCCGAGGTGCTCGCAGTAGGCGTCGAAGACCGATATCCTCCCCGACGCGGAGCGCCAGGCGACCAGGTCGCGGTTGAAGTACTTCATGGTGTGGACCGCACCGGTGGCGATCTCGGTGGACCAGGCGACCTGGAACCACCCGGTGGGCTCCATCGATAGCGGTGTTCGTGCCATGACGCGAAGAATACAAGAACCCTCTATGAAACTGGCCGGAATCGGCGACCCCTGCCGATACGATGGTGACCATGACCGAAGTCGCCGGTGGCCGTCGCGCAAACAAGCGCGGCCTGGCCACCCGCGAGAACATGATCACCGCCGCCATCACTTCCCTGGCGACCGGCGATCCGGCGGCCGTATCGGGCAACCGGATCGCCCGCGACATCGGCGTGACCTGGGGTGCGATCAAGTACCAGTTCGGCGACATCGACGGCCTATGGGCCGCGGTACTCCGGCACACCGCGGAACTGCGCGGCGATCTGCCGGCCAATGCCCCCCCGGGCGGCACGCTGCGTCAACGGGTCACCGGCCTCGTCGACCTCATGCTGGTTGGGTTGCGGACCCCCGAGTCGCTGGCGATCGAGACGCTGCGCGCCGCGCTCCCCCGCGAACTCGACGAACTCGAACGCGAATTTCCGCTGACCGCAGCAGAATTCGCGTCCTGGAAGCCGACATGGGATGAGTCGTGCGCCCGCGCCTTCGCCGATCTCGATGTCCCGCCGGCACGGATCAGGCAGATGGCGGCCCTGATCCCCGCGGCGATGCGCGGACTCACCTCCGAGCGAATGCTGGGCACCTATGGAAATCTCGCGGATGCCCGACAGGGCCTGATCGACGCCATCGTGGCATTGCTGAGCGTCGATCAGGCCCCCGATCGGCCCCCTACTGCACCTGCTTGACCGCGGGGATCTGCCACGATCCGTCCAGGATCGTCGGTGCTGTCGGACTCGGCCAGTACATCCGCAGCATCAGGACAAAGTCGCCCTCCGGTGCGGGCAGCCAGTTCGACTCCTTGTCCTTGCCCGGCGAATTCGCCTGCAGGTAGAGGTCGACCGACCCGTCCGCGTTCTTCTTCAGTTCGTTGCGCTCACTGAGCGTGTACCGGTTGAGGGGGTTGTCGACGAAGAAGTAGTCCTTGTCGTACATGGTCAGCGACCAGAAGCCCTTGACCGGCGGCATGACAGCGAACCGCAGGACGTACTTGTTTGCGCCGCTGTACTTCTGTTGCAGCGCAGGACCTTCAGAGGTCGGATAGACCGCGTCCTGCGGAAGGTTGGCACCGAGCCCGATCCAGGTGACATAGGCGCGCTGGAGATACTCGGTGCCGTACGTCCCGGTCTTGGTGGTGAAGAGCCAGCCGTTCTCATTCTTGTTGGTCCCGGCTTTCACTCCGCCCTCCTGCCAGGCGAGGATGCGATCCTGTCCGGCTTTCGGGGCCGCTGCGATCGCCGCCGCACCGTCCTTGGTTGGCGCGAAGTCACGGCCGGGGACCAGTCCGAGCCGGGCCATCTTCGCAACCATCGGTGCGTCCGCGGCACTGGGCGGATTGGCCTTCCACAACGCGGCGAGCCGCTGGAAGTACGCGGTGCCGTCGAGCGCGTTGACCTGCTCACGGACTGCTGTCTTCGTGTCCACCGCGGGATCGACCCGGCCGGGCTGCGGGGTGTAGGGCTTTCCATAGTTTGAGAGTGGGACGGCGTTGATCTTGTCCTGAATTGCGTGGACCGCCGCATAGTCGGCCGGCGTCCCAGTGCTGTAGATGCGGCCCAGCAGCCAGACCATCGACGTCGGCGACTTGTACTCGGTGACCCCGGCGGGCAGCGTCCCCTTCCAGCCCGGCCCCGTGATCGCGAAAGTCTGCGCCTTGCCGCCGGTGGTGCGACTGCCCGGAGACGCGATGACGTTGGTCCACCCGTCCAGGATCGGCAGCAGGAAGTAGCGGCTACCCATGTCGGGCACGCTGATAACCCACGGCTGCTGCGAGACATCGAACCAGCCGGTGGTGTAGAGGGTATCGGCGTTCGGCGCGGTCACCGCACGGAACTGTGCATTGGGATACTGCCGCATGCGGACGAACTGCCCCTCGGGAGCCATATTTCCCTGCGGAGCGACCGTATTGGTGAGCGACTTCCGCGTGTAGTCCATGGTGACCAGCGGATAACCGTAGACGTATGCATCGACGGCGGCACCGGCGAGATCGCCGTGGTCTTCGGGTGTGGCCTGGTCCTTCCCGCAGCCCACTGCGGAAACGACCAGTAGTAGCGTTGCGGCGGCCAAGCCGGCTCTTCGCAATCTCATCAAGGGATACCCTTCGGTGTGGTGGGAAAGTAGTTGGTAGCGAAAGCATTCGCGGTCGAGTCAACTCCAGTCGAGGCCCAGCAGTCTTGACTCGGCGGGACATCTCCTTGACTCTGTAGGACGTGCATCTGATCCGCGCCACCTCCCTGATCCAATTCCCTGAATTGGTTGCCGAACTCGGCGGGAATCCGGCGAACCTCCTTCGCCCGGCCGGGATCCGCGTCGAGGACATTGGCCATTTCGAGACCTTCATCGTGCTACGCGGCGCGATCGCCGCACTGGAGGCGGCCGCCACCGCCACGTCCACCCCCGATATCGGCCGACGACTGTCCTGCCGACAAGGAATCGAGATCCTCGGCCCGGTCGGGGTCGCCGCACGCAATGCCGGCACCTTCGGCGAGGCGCTCACCACCTTCAACCGATTCATGGCCGCCTACAGCCCGGGCCTGTCCGTGGCCGTGCACCCGCTTCCCGACCCGGAAATCGTGTTCTTCGAGCATCGGATTGAGCTTTCTCCGACGCCCCCCCATGGACAGACCGTCGAACTGTCCCTCGGAATCATGCTGCGGGTCCTGCGCATGCTCCTGCAGCCCGACTACGCGCCGGTCGAGGTCCATCTGCCCCATCGGCCACTAGCCCCCGAGTCCGACTATCGACGCTTCTTCGGGACCCGGGTCCTATTCGGGCGACCGGCCGCGGGTCTGGTGATCCGCAGCGACGATCTCGAGCGGGAGTTGCGCTGCGACACCCTGACGCACGAGACCGCAACAAGCTATCTTCAGACCATTGTTTCGCAGCGGCCGCCAACGACGGCCCGTGCCGTCGCCGACATGGCCCGGCACCTGCTGCCGGCCCGCATGGCGTCCATCGAGATGATCGCCGAACAGTTCGGCCTTCACCCGAAGGCACTGCAGCGCAGGCTCGCCACCGAGGGCACGAGTTTCTCCTCGGTCATCGACGGCCTTCGGCGCGAGATGGCTGAGCAGTATCTTCGCGATCCCGCCATCACGCTGGTCCACCTATCGCATCAATTGGGGTTCGCCGAGCAAAGTGTGCTGAGCAGGGCCGCACACCGCTGGTTCGGCATGAGTCCGATGCAATATCGCCGACAGCAGGGGCAGTCAGCCAGGAGTTGATACGTTTTCAGCCATGAAGCTGGGACTGCAACTGGGGTACTGGGGCACGGGTCCGGTGGCTGATCACGGCCAACTGGTAGCGGCGGCGGAGGCGGCCGGCTTCGATGGGGTCTTTACCGCGGAGGCCTGGGGCTCAGACGCGTACACGCCCCTGGCCTGGTGGGGTTCGCAGACGCAGCGCGTCCGCCTGGGTACGTCGGTGTTGCAATTGTCGGCCCGTACCCCCACCGCCTGCGCCATGGCTGCCCTGACCCTCGACCATTTGTCCGGCGGCCGCCACGTCGTCGGGCTGGGGGTGTCGGGCCCGCAGGTCGTCGAAGGCTGGTATGGCCAGCCCTTTCCCAAGCCGCTCGCGCGCACGCGCGAATATGTCGACATCATGCGCAAAGTCTGGGCCCGGCAGGCCCCGGTCACCAACGACGGCCCGCACTACCCGCTGCCGCTGACCGGAGCGGGTACCACGGGATTGGGTAAGCCGCTCAAGCCGATCACGCACCCTCGGCGAGCCGACATCCCGATCTTCCTCGGCGCCGAAGGACCCAAGAACATCGCACTGACCGCCGAGATCGCCGACGGTTGGCTGCCCATCTTCTACACTCCCCGCTTGGCCGACATGTACAACGAATGGCTCGACGAAGGGTTCGCCCGACCCGGCGCCCGCCGCAGTCGCGCGGACTTCGAAATCTGCGCCACCGCCCAAATCGTCATCACCGACGACCGGGCCGCATCGATGAGCGCAATCAAACCGTTCATCGCGCTCTATATGGGCGGCATGGGCAGCGAGGATACCAACTTCCATGCCGAGGTATACCGCCGAATGGGGTACGCCGACGTCGTCGACGAGGTGACCAGCCTCTTCCGAAGCAACCGCAAGGACGAGGCCGCCGCCATCATTCCGGACGCCGTCGTCGACGACGCCGCGATCGTCGGCGACGTCGACTACGTTCGCGGAAAGATCCGCGAGTGGGAGGCCGCCGGCGTGACGACGATGCTGGTCACCGCGAAGTCGGTTGCGGAGATCAGCGAACTCGCCGACATCGTGCTCGCCGTCTAGGTGATCTGATCGGCCTCCGCCCGAAGCCGGTCGAGTTCCTTCGGGAAGTAGTCCACCAGCCGATCCGGGTCGGGGAGGGCATCGGGGCACGCGATAATGCCCACGTGGACGACGCCGTTGTTGGACAGCACGGTGATATTGAGCCCCGCGCCGTGGAAGATTGGGCCGAGCGGGTACATCGCGTCGACCTTCGCGCCCATGAAGTACAGCGGCATCTGTGGACCCGGGACATTGGAGATCACCAGGTTGTGCACCACGGGGCCCCGTTCGGACAGGCGCAGCCCCGCATATGTCCGCATGGCCAACCCGAAGGTGCGCGGCGGGGCGAACTCGGCCCAGTCCTGCAACGCGTCGGCCGGAATCGCCCGCTGGTGGTCCTTGGCGTTGCGATTCGCCTCGGCCATCGCGATCAGCCGCTCCCACGGGTCGTCGATATCGGTGCCCAGTCGAGCGAATAGGGCCGACACCTTGTTCATCCCTTCGGTCCGCTTGCTTTCCTCGCGAACCGAGACCGGCACCGTCGCCAGCAACGGCGTGTCGGGCAGCTCGTCATGATCGTTCAGGTAGGCCCGCAGCGCACCGCCGGCGACAGCGAGCACCACGTCGTTGACCGTCGCCCCGCTGGCCCGGCGGATCACCTTGAAGTCCTCGAGCAGCATGTCGGCAAAGGCGATGGACCGTTGCCCGGTGATATTGCCGTTGAAACGCGTGCGCGGCGCCTTGAAGGGAGGTGGCATCGCCGTTCCCGCGATGGCGCGCTGAACAGTCTTGACCACCAGGTCGACCGACGGCTGAACAATCCGGGTCAACGCCAACGGCCGCGTGATGCTGGCCACCACTCCGCGACCGAAGATCTCCAGCGAACCCGGTTCCTGCTCCTCGATGCCGACGGGATCGTTGTCCATGGTTGGCGAACCTGGCAGCGCGTCGGGTTCGAGCGAGCACAGATGGGCCAAAATGCCCGCCCCGGACGCGCCGTCAACCGTCGCATGGTGCATTTTGGCGAAGACAACGATCTTCTCCCGCGCCGACTGCGTCTGGGCCGCCTTCCCGCCATCTGCCCCACGGCCGGTGTCCTTGTACCCTTCGACGACCCACATCTCCCACAGGGGGTGGCGGCGGTTCACCGGCAACGAGGCCAGGTGGCTGCAAAGCTCGGTCAACTCGCGGTAGCCGCCATCGCCGGGCAGCGCGACGCGGTGCACATGGCGATTGATGTCGAAATGGTTGTCCCGGACCCACACCGGATGCGCGATATCGAGCGGAACCCGGCGCACCTTCTGTCGGAACTGCGGAATCCCGGAGGCGGCGACGTCTAGCGCATCACGAAACCTGTTGAACGAATAGCCGCCCGGGATCGTCTTCGGGTCTAGCACGAAAACAGCACAGACGTGCATCAACTGTTCGGGAGTCTCAAGGTAGAGGAAGGTGGCGTCAAGTCCACTCAGGCGTTCCATGATTGTGAGCCTAGTGCCCGTCGATCAGTTCGGCCCGCGACTGGTGATATGCCACCAGCCGCAGCGGCAGCGGTACACGTCGAGGCCGGGTTTGCGCAGGGTTCCCGCACGCAGAACCGCGACGGCCAACCACGCGTCGTACTCGTTGATGTGGGCCGATTTGTCCGGTGTCGGGCAATCGCCGCCTATCCGCGGTTGATCCCGGGACCGATTGTCGCGGGCCCGCCGCACTTGCCCCTGCGGGCCCGGACCGCCGCTGGTCCGGGCCTCGATCCGCTGGTAGAACCGCTCCAGCTCGGCATCGTCGAAGGGCTGCATCGTACTGCCAGTCTGCCACCGGCCGCACCGTGCCGATAGCATCGGCGAGATGGCCCAGCTGACGGCGATCGACCGCCTTCATCCCGCACTGATCGCAACGATCATCTTCGTCATCGCCAGCGCGAATCTCATCGCCCACTATGCGCACGGCCGGGCCATCTTCCTCGTCATTCCGACGACGGCACTGCTCCTTGGTGCGGCCGCGCTGATCAGTGGCCTGAAATGGCGTGATCTGGGTATCACGCTGCCCCAACTGCGCGCCGGGCTGCCGTGGGCGGTCGCGGTGGTCGCGGTGGTGGTCCTGGTCATCGCTGTCGCAGTGGCGATTCCGCCCCTGCGGGAGTTCTTCCTCGACGAACGTTTCCGCTCGGCGCGCACGGCGTTGTTCGCGGCCTTTGTCGTCATCCCGTTCCAGACAGTGCTGCCCGAGGAACTGCTGTTCCGCGGCGTGCTGCAGGGGGCGCTGATACGGACGTGGTCGATTCCGGTCGCGCTCACCGTCGGTGCCGTGCTTTTCGGGCTGTGGCACATCACCTCGTCGATGAACCTCGCCGGCGGCAACCAAGGGCTCCGCGATGTCGTCGGAAGCGGTGATGCGGGAAAGATTGCCGGTGTCCTCCTCGCAGTGGTGGCGACAACGGCCGCCGGCCTGGTCTTCGGCTGGCTGCGCTACCAGACCGACAGCCTGCTGACTCCGATCGCGCTGCACTGGGCCCTCAATGCGACGGGAGCACTCGGCGCGGCCGTGGCCTGGCGGCTTTGACGCCCCAGCCACAGCAAGATATGCAACAGTATCGGCATGACCAATGACGACTCGGCGCATCTCCCGCCCAGCGCCGACCCCGCGACTGTCGCACCGATCGACGAGCACCAGGCGCCTGTCGCCGAGCCACACCGAAGGAGCTTCGGCGACCGGGCCAACAGCGTCGTCAAGCGCACCCTGCTGGCCCTGATCGGGGTCGCGATTCTGGTGATCCTGTACTTCGTCTTCCGCACGGTGGTCCCGCGCCAGTGGGCAGACTACTTAGAGGGCCTGGTCGGTGCGCATGCGAGTCTCACGCGCGGAATCATCTTCGGGCTGGCCTTTGGCATTGTCTTCACCCTCGTGCCCGTCGTCTGCTTCGCGTTGGCGGTCGCTTCGTGGGATCGGCTCAGGCATGCTTTTGGCATCCTGTTCCTGCTGCTGGGCGTGGCATTCGCGATCCCCAACGTGCTGACCCTCGCAATCAATACCAGCCATCCGACCGAACCCGGACCGATCTGGCAGGCGAAGAACACCCTCAACGGCATTATCGGCTTCCAGGGCGCGACCCTGGTCGGAGCCGTCATCGGTGGCCTGATCGGACTGGTCATCGTCTACTTCATCGTCACTTACAAAGTGCGCGGGCGAAAGCTCAAGGCGGCGGCACTCTCCGCCGATGAGGACTAGGCGCTCATCGAACACGGTCCGCGGCGACGGCCAGATCAACGACGGACTGGGCCAGCTCGCCGAGCGTCGCCGAGTCAGCACCTTCAGCCACCGCCGTCTGCAGGTCCTCCGCGGCGCAGCGCAATTCGAAGAGCCGGTCGGCCAGCTCGCGCACGTCGGCGGGGCGCAGGATCACCGCGTCGTCGGGAATATTGGTACCGGCGGTGAGCGTTCGCTGCTCATAGGCGCGTTGCCGACAGGACTGACAGCAATACTTGCGCCGCCGACCGAGCGTCGAGCCGACGATTTCGCGCCCGCACCAGGTGCAGGCGACTGGGCGGTCGCGTCGTCGCGCTGTGTCGGCCGTCATGGCCGAAAACGCTACCCGATACCGCGACACCGGCGTTGCTCGCCGACACGGCACCCTCGCGTAGAATGGGTGGTCGCACGGCGCTGGGAGCGCAAGCGAGCGGGGCCGGGTTCGGCCCAAACTGGGAGAGGACACCACCATGGCAGATCGAGTGCTTCGCGGAAGCCGACTCGGAGCGGTCAGCTACGAGACTGATCGCGATCACGATCTGGCTCCACGCCGCATCGTCCAGTACAAGACCGACAATGGCGAGATCTTCGACGTGCCGTTCGCCGACGACGCGGAGATCCCGTCGAAATGGCCGTGCAAGAACGGCATGGAGGGCACTCTGCTCGAGGGTGCCGCCCCAGAGGAGAAGAAGGCCAAGCCGCCGCGCACCCATTGGGACATGTTGCTTGAGCGCCGCAGTGAAGAAGAACTCGAGGTTCTCCTCAACGAACGGCTGGACCTACTGAAGAAGCGCCGGCGCGGATAGCGTCGGACTCCACTTACCGCCCCTGGGGCGCACTGCGTGTTACGACGTGGTGCGCCCCAGTCGGCTGTCCAGCCCCCATCGGGCCACCTGCAGGAAGGCCTCGGTGATAACGCCGCCGTCCATCTTCGACTCGCCGATGGCACGCTCGGTGAATGTGATGGGGACCTCGGTCACGGTGAAGCCGCCCTGGATCGCGCGCCACGCCAAATCGATCTGGAAGCAATAGCCCGCCGAATCGACCGTGTCGAAGTCGAAGCTCTCCAGCACCGCGCGGCGGTAGGCGCGGAACCCTGCGGTGATATCGCGGATCTTCGAACCGAGGGCCAGTCGGGCATAGGTGTTCGCGCCGCGCGACAGAATCTCACGCCGCTTGGGCCAATTGACCGTCGAACCGCCGGTGACATACCGCGAGCCGATGGCCAGGTCCGCGCCGCCGTTCACCGCGTCGAGCAATCGGTGTAGCTGCTCCGGCGCGTGGGAGCCGTCGGCATCCATCTCGACGAGTACCGCGTACTCGCGCGCCAACCCCCACGTGAACCCGGCGAGGTAGGCCTTCCCCAACCCATCCTTCTCAGTCCGGTGCAGCACATGGATCCGGCCGTCCGCATCGCCGGCAGCGAGCTGATCGGCGACCTCACCGGTCCCGTCGGGGCTGGAATCGTCGACGACAAGCACCTGCACGCCGGTCAACGCCGACAGCAACCGGTCGACGATGATCGGGAGGTTCTCCCGCTCGTTGTACGTCGGGATGACCACCAGCACGTTCTCGCCGGCCGGGCCGATCACGTTACTCATCGAGCTCCTTCGATTTGTCCGTCCGCGTCCCAGTGGCGCGCAACGGGTTCCGACTGAATTTAGTATGCGTGGCTAGAGCGACCAAAAGCGCCACTACTGCGGCGGCGCACAGGATGATGGTCGGGACGGGTCCCAAACGTGTGGCGAGGGTGCGTTCGCTGCGCAGTGGGACCTTGTCGGCAAGGATGGCCGGGGTGAACACTTCGGAGCGTGAAGTGATCGTCCCGTCTGGCGCCACAATGGCGCTGACCCCCGACGTCGCCGCAACCAGCACGGTTCGACCATGCTCCACTGCGCGCACCTGCGACATGGCCAATTGCTGGTAGGTCATCGCGGTCCGCCCGAACGTCGCATTGTTGGTTGGGACGATGAGCAGTTGGGCACCCTCGTCCACCGACGCCCGAGCAGCACGGTCGAAGGCAACCTCCCAGCAGGTGGCGACGCCGGCGATGACCGGGCCCGAGCGGGTCGGAATCCGCACCACCGACGGTCCGCTCCCCGCCTCGAATGTGCCGGCGAGATCAGCGTAGGAGGAGAACATCCGGAAGAATCCGCGCCACGGCAGGTACTCGCCGAATGGCTGGATGATGTGCTTGTCATACCGGTCGGTGATCCCCTGCTGTGGATCCCACACCAGGACTGAGTTCACCGGATTCCCGTCCGAGCTGATCAGGATCGTACCGAGCACGACCGGCGCGTTCACCGCCCGCGCCGCGGCCTCGATTTCGGCGGCCGCATCAGGGTTGTCCACCGGTGAAATGTCCGAAGCATTCTCGGGCCACACCACGAAGTCGGGTGCCGGGGTGCGTCCCTGCGCGATGTCCTCGGCCAACCGGCGGGTTTCGCGTACGTGATAGTCGAGGACCGCCCGCCGTTGCGCGTTGAATTCGAGGCCCAGGCGCGGCACGTTCCCCTGCACGATCGCTGCGCGTGCCGTTGTCGGCGACAGCACGCGATCGAGGCTGGTCGGGGTGACCGCTATCGCGAGCAGTGGTGCGGTCAGGGCCAGCAGGACGGTGACCACGGCAGCAATCACCCCGGCGGACAAGGCACGCGGGTCTTCGCTGGACGGTTTCGGACCGCGCCGCCAGGCCCGCACCCCAACCACGAATACCCAGGCAACCGACGAGCCGAAGAGTGCCACGCCGAAGGACAGCCCGGTCGCCCCGGCAAGAGAGGCCAACGGCAGGAGCGGCCCGTCCGCTTGGCTAAATGCGGTCCGCCCCCACGGGAACCCACCAAAGGGAAACACCGATCGCAGGGTCTCCACGAGAATCCAGCTCAGCGCGAACCACAGCGGCGGAATCGGCAGCCGCATACTCACCGTCGCAATTACTCCGAGCAGCGCCGTGTAGGCGGCGAGCACCCCGGCCAGCGCCAGCCACGGCAAGGGTCCGACGTATTCGCCGATCCACGGCAGCAGTGGCACGAAGAAGCCGAGCCCGAACAGCAGCCCGGCCACCGCACCGTCGCGGACCCGGGGCGCCCCCGCCCCCAGGACGACGGTCAGCAACCCGAGCGAGACGACGGCCAGGAACCACAGGTTGCTCGGCGGGAAGGCAGCCCACATGGCCAAGCCGGCGACGACTGCGGCCGCGAGCCGGATGAACCGGATCATGCGACTCCTGCTGCCGAAAGCGCCCCGGAATCGAACAGCACCGCTCCGCGGTGCACGGTCCGCACACATACCGGGGTGGTGGCCCCCGGCGACACGTCGGGCAGAGCGGGTACGCGCGAACGCGGGTCGGTGGACCAGCGCTGGACTTTGTCGTCGGACCCAGCGACGACGAGTTCGTCGACGTCGAAGACGGCGTAGCTGGCCGGCGCGCCGGGCACTAGGACACCGGCGAGGCCATCATTGCGTCCCGCTGCACGCCATCCTCCCCGTGTGCACGCGCCATAGGCTGCCCGCGCCGACACCGCCGACTGCGAACGGTGATGGCCGACGGCGGCGCCGACCGTCGCCCAGGGCGAAACCGGGGTCACCGGCGAATCCGACGAGAACGCCAGTGCCACGCCGGCCTTTGCCAGTGCGGCGAAATCGTTCATTGCTGCCGCGCGGGTCTGCCCGAGCCGCTTCTCGTACAAGCCGCCCGCCCCGCCCCACCGTGCGTCGAACGTCGGCTGCATCGAGGCAATGATCCCGCAGCGTGCCAGCACGGCACGCTGGCCGGCGGTGACCATCTCGGCGTGCTCAAGCCGGTGCGCGCAGGCGGCCAGGGTGGGAGTCCCGACCTCGAGCGCTAGCCGCTCGAGGGCCTCGGTGACCGCAGTCATCGCCGCGTCGCCGATGACGTGGAAACCGCCTTGCCGGCGCAGGGCCGTCAACGCCCGCAGGTGCGCGTAGACATCGTCGGCGTCGAGGTAGGCCACCCCCCGAACGGCCGGGGCGTCGGCATACGGCTCGTGCAACCATGCGGTGCGCGAGCCGAGGGCTCCGTCGACAAACAAATCCCCGGCCAGACCGAAGGCCCCGGTGGCGGCGAAGAGGTTGCGCGCATGCTCGACATCGCTTACCGGTTCGCCCCACAAACCCGTGATCTCGACCCCGACGTCGCTGGCGAGCACCTCCTGAAAGTCTTGGAGTCCGCCGATGTTGGGGCCGCCGTTCTCGTGGACTGCGACGACACCGAGCGCGGCGATACCCTGCAGGGCCCGTCGACGCGCCGCCTTCCGCCGATCGGTGCTCACCAGCACGCGTGCCGCGCCGCGAACGCCGTGATGCGCGTCCTGCGTCAGCGGACCCGACGCCGAGAATCCGGTCAACCGGCCCAGTCCGTCGACGTGGGTGCGCAGCGCCGACGATGCCAGCGCAGAGTGCTCGTCGGCCCGGATCAGGTAGGCCGGTCGGGTTCCGACGGCCGCGTCGATCTCGGCGACGGTTGGGGGTAGGTGCTGTTCGGCATCGACGGCGACCCAGGCAGATTCATCCCAGCCGTGCGCCCAGATGACGTCATCCTCAGGTACGCCCGCGGCATATGCGGTGAGCAGCGCGAGCAGGTCGCCACGGTGGTGGGCGCCCGATAAGTCCAACCCTGATTGGGCGAGGCCGGTGGCGGTGAGGTGGACGTGCGAGTCGACGAATCCGGGGCCCACGAAGCGCCCGTCGAGATCGACGACCTCCGCCTCGGGATGCAGGCGACGACCGATGTCGTCATAGCCGACCCACACGACGGTGTCATCGGTTACGGCCATCGCCGTCGCATCTGGGTTCGCCGGCGTGTGGATGCTGCCGCCGAGGAGCAGTTGCGTGGCCATGACGGCTATTTTGCCGGGTGGACGACGGGCCTCAGTGCGCGGGCGGCAATTGGCGCTGATCGGTTGGCACCGTGACGGCCTCCTCGACGACCTCGCCGTCGACCACGTCGCCGGCGAGAAAGACCGTCCGACTGCTGACGACCGTGACCAGACCGGCCAGTCGCCGGGCACCGAAAGCGGTCACGATGGGCCGGGCCGCCCGCCGGGCCGGCCCCGCCATCAAGGCGACACCGAGCACCGTGGTGACCACGCCCGGTGCGATCACCAGCACCGACGACAGCCCGAGGAGTGCGGTATCGGGCAACGGCTCGGTCGGCCGGATCTCGTTGCGGGCGGCGCGGGTCAGATCGTGGACTACTCGGCGACCGCGCGCGACGAGGAACACATAGCCCGTTACGGCGGTGAGCAGGGTTATCAGGATGGCCCAGCCGACGCCGAGCCAGACCGACAGCCCGACGAACGCGGCGATCTCGATCGCGAGATAGCTCAGCAGGATCGAACGAATCCTCATGGGGGTTTCCTTCCGTCTGCCTACTCAACGTCGCAAACCCCCATTTTGCTCCCGCGCCCGGGTACGTTGGGGATTCATGCCGCCGATCACAGAGTTCACCAATGAGGGTTTGACGTTCTCGGTCACCGAAGCCGGGCCTGCCGACGGCGTGCCCGTCCTGCTGCTGCACGGCTTTCCTCAGCGCGCCAGCGCGTGGGCCGGTGTGACGCCACTGCTGAACGATCGCGGATTTCGGACCCTGGCCCCCGATCAACGCGGATACTCCCCCGGTGCCCGGCCGACGGGTCGTCGACAGTATTCGCTGCGGCACCTGACCGGCGACATCGCGGCCCTGATCGATGAGATCGGTGCACCGGTACACCTCGTCGGCCACGATTGGGGCGCTATCGTCGCGTGGGCGGTCGCGTCGAACCATCCCGACAAAGTCGCGAGCCTGACCGCGGTGTCGGTCGGCCATCCGGGTGCCTTCATGCGTTCGTTGCGCACGAGCAGCCAGGCATTGCGTTCCTGGTACATGGTCTTCTTCCAGATTCCCTGGCTGCCCGAACGACTGCTGACGATGCGCTCCGGTGTCGGCGAGAGGATGCAGGCCAAGTTGGGGATGACACCGGCGATGGTCGAGCAGTTCCGGACCGGGATCGTCGACGACGGTGCGCTACCAGGTGGGGTGAACTGGTATCGCGGACTGCCGTTGACCTCTCCGTCGTTCGTGGGCCCGGTGTCGGTGCCGACAACGGTGGTGTGGAGCGACGGCGACCACTTCCTCAGCAGGGCCCAGGCCGTCGAGTCTGAGCGCTTCGTCCGTGCGCCGTTCGACTTCGCGCCGATGGAGGGTGCCAGTCACTGGATCCCGGAGGAGCGCCCGACAGAATTGGCCGAGGCCATCCTCGCGCGTATCGCGTCGGTTGTCTGATTCCGCCGACCGTGCCCGGAATTGCGGGTTAATCGTCAGCGCGACCCTCGATATCACCTTCGGTTTCTAAGAAGATACGGCGCAACTCGTCGAGCATCGCCGGCGGCGGCGCCTCCCACAGCTCCCGCTGCGCCGCCTCGAGCAGCCGCTCGGTGATGCCATGCAGCGCCCACGGATTCGACTTCTCGAGGAACTCGCGATTCGTCTCGTCCAGCACGTAAGACTCGGTGAGCTGCTCATACATCCAATCGGCCACCACGTTGGTCGTCGCGTCGTAGCCGAACAAGTAGTCGACGGTTGCCGCCATCTCGAAGGCACCCTTGTAACCGTGGCGCTGCATCGCCGAGATCCACCGCGGATTCACGACGCGGGCACGAAAGACGCGCGACGTCTCCTCGGAAAGAGTGCGGGTGCGCACGGCGTCGGGGCGCGTCGAATCACCGATGTAGGCCTCCGGATCGGATCCCGTGAGCGCACGCACCGTCGCGACCATGCCGCCGTGGTACTGGAAGTAGTCATCGGAATCGGCAATGTCGTGCTCGCGGGTGTCGGTGTTCTTCGCCGCGACGTTGATGCGGCGGTATGCGCTGCGCATATCGTCGACAGCCTCCTTGCCGTCCAGGTCACGGCCGTAGGCGTAGCCTCCCCACGCGGTGTAGACCGCGGCGAGATCCTCATCCGATCGCCACTGCTGTGAATCGATGAGTTGCAGCAGGCCCGCGCCGTAGGTGCCCGGTTTGGATCCGAAGACACGCGTAGTCGCACGACGCTCATCGCCGTGCTGGGCGACCGATTCGCGGACGTGGGCAGCGACGAAGTTCTGCTCGTCGGGCTCATCCGCGGTGGCAGCCAACTTCACCGCATCGTCGAGCATCGTCACCACGTGGGGGAAGGCGTCGCGGAAGAACCCGGAAATGCGCACCGTCACGTCAATGCGCGGACGGCCGAGTTCGGCGAGGTCGATGAGATCAAGGTCAACGACCCGCCGCGATGCCTCGTCCCACACGGGCTCGACGCCGAGCAGGGCCAACACCTCGGCGATGTCGTCACCGGAGGTCCGCATGGCGCTGGTCCCCCAGACCGACAGCCCAACCGACCGTGGGTACTCGCCGTGGTCGGCCAGGTAGCGTTCGAGCAGCGAATCCGCCATCGCCCGCCCCGTCTCCCAGGCCAGGCGACTCGGCACGGCCTTGGGATCCACCGAGTAGAAGTTGCGTCCGGTCGGCAGGACGTTGATCAGACCGCGCAGTGGCGATCCACTGGGTCCCGACGCGATGAAGCCGCCGTCGAGGGCGTGCAGCACCTGTGCGACCTCACCACTGGTGGCGCGCAGCCGCGGCACCACCTCGTGCGCGGCGAAGGCGAGGACGTCGGCGACCGCGCCGGGCAGCCCGGCCGCGGCCTCGGCGACGGTCTCGTCGGTCCACCCGCCCTTGTGGCACCGGGAAATCAGTTCGCGCGCCTGAGATTCCACGGCGTCGACGGCTTGAGTTCGCGCACCGTCGGCCTCCCCCGGCGCTTCGTTCAACCCGAGGGCCTCGCGCAGCCCGGGTAGGGCCATCGAACCGCCCCACAGTTGACGCGCGCGGAGCATGGCGAGGACCAGGTCGATCTCGCCCTCGTCGACGGGCGCCTCGCCAAGGATGTGCAGGCCGTCGCGGATCTGCACATCCTTGATCTCACACAACCAGCCGTCGACGTGCAGCAGTATGTCGTCGAACACCTCTTCAGCAGGCCGCTCGGCAAGCCCGAGGTCGTGATCCATCTTCGCCGCGGTGAGCAGTGTCCAAATCTGTTGCCGGATCGCCGGGAGTTTAGCGGGATCGAGCGCCGCGATGTTGGCGTGCTCGTCGAGGAGCTGCTCGAGGCGCGCGATATCACCATAGGACTCGGCGCGGGCCATCGGCGGGATCAGATGGTCGACGAGGACCGCATGGGCTCGACGCTTTGCCTGGGTGCCCTCGCCCGGGTCGTTGACGAGAAACGGATACACCAGCGGGAGGTCACCCAGCGCGGCATCGGTGCCACAAGACGCCGACATGCCCAGCGTCTTACCCGGCAACCATTCCAGGTTGCCGTGCTTGCCGAGGTGCACGACGGCGTCGGCACCGAAACCCCATCCGTCCGAATCGGGAGCAGAAGCCAGCCAACGATATGCAGCGAGATAGTGGTGTGACGGCGCAAGATCGGGATCGTGGTAGATAGCGACGGGGTTCTCGCCGAACCCACGAGGCGGCTGCACCATCAGCACAATGTTGCCGAAGTTCATTGCCGCGATAACGATCTCACCCTCCGGGTTCGAGGACCGATCGACGAAGAGCTCTCCCGGCGCGGGCCCCCACTTATCCTCGACGGCTCCACGCAGATCGGCGGGCAGGCCGACGAACCAGTCGCGGTAGTCGGCGGCGGCAACACGAATCGGGTTGGCGGCCAACACCTCGTCGGTCAGCCACGCCGGATCCTGTCCGCCAGCCTCGATGAGCGCATGCATGAGCGCATCGGAATCGTCGTCGAGCAAGCCAGGGATCTGCACCGGGTCGCCGACGTCGTAGCCGTGGCCCCGCAGCGCAGTCAACAAGCGCAGCAAGGACTTCGGGGTATCGAGGCCGACGGCGTTGCCGATCCGGGCGTGTTTGGTTGGGTACGCCGACAACACCAGGGCGATTCGCTTGTCGGCCTGCGGCAGGTGGCGAAGCCGTGCGTGGCGCACCGCGATTCCAGCGACGCGTGCACAGCGTTCGAGGTCGGGTTGGTACCAGGGCAGACCGTCGTCGTCGAATTCCTTGAAGGAGAACGGCACGGTGATAATGCGCCCATCGAACTCGGGCACCGCGACCTGGCTGGCGACGTCAAGCGGCGACAGCCCGTCGTCGTTGGCCGCCCATTGTTCCCGCGACCCAGTTACCGCCAGGCCTTGCAGAATCGGGATATCAAGGGCGGCAAGACGTTCGACGTCCCATGCTTCGTCATCCCCGCCCGCTGACGCGTTGGCAGGGGTGGTGCCGCCGGCGGCGAGCACCGTGGCGATCAGGGCGTCGGCCGTCCCAAGCACCTCGATCAGTTCGTCGGGTGCGGTACGCAGCGACGCGCAGTACACGGGCAGGGCCGTTGCCCCGGCGGTCTCGATCGCCTCGCACAGCGCATCGACATAGCGGGTGTTCCCAGCGAGATGTTGCGCGCGGTAATACAAGATTCCGATGGTCGGAGCCTCGTCGGGCAGCGCCGCAACGTTTCGCTCCAACACACCCCACATGGGGGTGACCACGGGTTCACCGAAGCCCAACCCGGTCAGCAGCACCGTGTCGGACAGGAAGTTGTGGGCGTTGACGAGGTTGTCGACGCCACCGGCAACGAAGTAGTTGTGCGCCTGTGCGGCGACGCCGGCCGGCACCGTGGAGCACGCCATGAGGTCGGGGTCGGGTTGTTGTTCGCCGGAAAGGACGACGACCGGTTTCCCGGTGGCCAGCGCCGCGTTGATCCCGGCCTCCCATGCGCGTCGACCGCCAAGAATGCGAACGACGATAAGATCCGCGTCGCGGGCGAGTTCGGGGATCTCATCGACGAGGATCCGCGACGGATTGGCTCCGCGTATAGGCGCGCCACTCGCGGCGGCAGTGATGAGGTCGGTATCCGAAGTGGACAGCAGCAGGATCACGGGCTCCACCCTAGGCGAGGTGCCCACTGGGCGGGGTCGAGGTGCCCACTGGGCGGGGATGGCCGTCGTAGGCTGGAGCCCGTGCCCCCCGTCCAGCCCCGCACCGGCGCCGATCGTTGCCCGGGCGTCCTCAGCACGCACGAGGCGCGCGACGGCGCACTCGCGCGCATTCGCCTACCTGGTGGACGAATTCGTCCTGACCAGTTGGCCGTCGCGGCGCGCGTAGCGCAGGACCACGGTGACGGTCACCTCGAACTGACCAGCCGGGGCAATGTGCAGCTGCGCGGACTCCACGATCCCGACGCGGCTGCGGACGCACTCTTGGCCATCGGCCTCGGCTCTCCCGGGGCAGCGGACACGATCCGGAACATCATCGGCTCCCCCCTGGCCGGGCGCATCGGCGGACACGGCAGCATTGACGAAACGATCACCACCCTCGACGAGGCCCTGCGCGGCGCACCCATCACCGGGCTGTCCGGCCGCTTCCTCTTCGGCGTCGACGACGGCCGCGGCGACGTCCTGGCCCAGCACCCCGACGTGGCCGTGCAATGGCGACCCGATGGGCACGTCACCCTCATCGTCGCTGACACAACTGTCGGTGTGCTCCCCCGAGTGGAAGCCGTGGGTGCCCTCCTGGCGGCTGCCCGGGCTTTTGCTTCGGCGGCGTCAGGTTCTTGGCGCATCCGCGAACTGGACGACACCGGCCGCGAAGCACTCATCGCCACCCTCGTTGGTGGACTACCCGCGATGACGGACCAGGTGACCCCGGGCCAGCCGGTGACGGCAGACGATGAGTCCCCGCTGGTCGGCTGGTTCGGTCAAGACGATGCACAAGTTCTGCTGGGCGCAGTCACGCCGGCGGGCCGTCTACCCGCACGGACCGCCGAGTTCCTGGCGGCCGTGCAGGCGCCAATCATCATCACGCCGCGCCGCGAGATCCTACTAGCCGATCTGACCGAACCCGTGGCCGAGACCGCACTCCGGGTGTTGGCCCCGATCGGCCTGATCTTCGACGCCGAGTCGCCGTGGGCCCGACTGTCCTGCTGCACCGGACAGCCCGGCTGCGCGAAGTCTCACACCGATGTCCGCATCGACACGGCCGGCCACGCTGCTCGAGACCGGGCTGACCTCCCCCCCAACGGCCTCCGCGAGCACTGGGTCGGCTGCTCACGCGGGTGCGGGTCCCCCACCGCACCCCATCTGCGCGTCGAGGCCCAACCGGACGGCACCTACCGCCGCACCAGGATCGACTGAGCGCCACTAGGCTCAACCCTCATGGCTGAGTACGAGTACCTCCGCGATGGCGCCGCTATTTATGAGCGCTCCTTCGCGATCATCCGCGCCGAGGCCGATCTCAGTGCTTTTGCCACCGATCTGGCCACCGTGGTCGTCCGGATGATCCATGCGTGCGGGCAGACCGACCTGCCAACGGACGTCAGGGGCACTCCTGGAGTGGTGGCCGCCGCACGTACGGCGCTCCAGCATGGCGCTCCCGTCCTGTGCGACGCCTCGATGGTCGCCGCCGGCGTGACACGCAAGCGACTGCCCGCCGATAACGAGGTGCGCTGCCTCCTCTCCGATCCCCGCGTCCCCGGTCTTGCCGCCCAACTCGGCACGACGCGCACTGCGGCGGCCGTACACCTGTGGCTGCCGCACCTGGATGGCGCGGTGGTGGCGATCGGCAACGCGCCGACGGCGCTGTTCGCCCTGCTCGAACTTATCGACGCCGGTGCGCCGCGGCCGGCCGCCATCGTCGGCGCCCCCGTCGGATTCGTCGGTGCGGCCGAGTCGTGCGCGGCGCTGGCCGAGCGCACCGACATCGATTTCCTTACCGTGCTGGGCCGCCGTGGCGGTTCCGCGATCACCGCGGCAGCGGTCAACGCGCTGGCTACGGCGAGCGAGCGATGAGCGGCACGCTGTACGGCGTCGGTCTTGGTCCCGGCGATTCCGAACTGGTCACGGTGAAGGCCGCGCGCCTGATCGGTGCCGCCGACGTCATCGCCTACCACTGCGCCCGCCATGGCAACAGCATCGCGCGCGGTGTCGCCGAGCCCTACCTGCGCGCGGGACAGATCGAGGAACGCCTGATGTACCCGGTCACAACGGAGAGTGTCGAGCACCCCGGCGGCTATGCCGGCGCCATGGCCGACTTCTACCGGGACAGCGCCGAACTCCTCGCCGATCACCTGGCCGCCGGCCGTGATGTGGTGCTACTCGCCGAGGGCGATCCGCTTTTCTTCAGCTCCTACATGCACATGCACAAGCGTCTGGCACCACGGTTTTCCACCGAGATCGTCCCGGGCGTCACCTCGGTAGCGGGCGCGAGCGCGGCCCTCGGGATTCCACTGGTCGAGGGCGAGGAGAGCCTCGTGGTGCTGCCCGGAACCGCGCCCGCCGACGAGTTGATCGCCCACCTCGCCAGTGGATCGGCGATCGCGGTGCTCAAACTCGGCCGCACCTTCGAACGGGTCCGTGCGGCCCTGCAAGCAGCGGGCCGACTTGGGGAAGCGTGGTATGTCGAGCGGGCGAGCACCCCGCAGCAGCGGGTCGCCCGAGTCACCGATGTCGACGCATCGACGGTGCCCTACTTCTCGATGATCGTGGTGCCCGGCGCCATCAACAACCCGCTGGCGCGGCTCGACGCCAGCCCGCCGCGCGGGGTGACGGTGGTCGGTCTTGGCCCTGGCCCCGGCGATCAGCAGACCCCGCAGGTACGTGCCGCCCTCGCATCGGCCACCGATCTCATCGGATATACGACCTATCTCGCTCGAGTCACCACGCGCCCCGGACAGCAGGTGCACGCCAGCGACAACCGCGTCGAATCCCAGCGGGCCGAGTTTGCCCTGGACCTGGCCCGACGCGGTCGGCGGGTCGTGGTCGTCTCCTCCGGGGACCCGGGGGTCTTCGCCATGGCGGCGGCCGTCGCCGAGGTTGCGGCCGAGGAGCAGTACGCCGACGTGCCGGTGCGGGTTCTTCCCGGCGTCACTGCGGCGTCGGCGGTGGCCGCGGCGTTCGGTGCTCCGCTTGGCCACGACCTGGCACTGATCTCACTGTCCGATCGGCTCAAACCGTGGGACGTCATCGCCCGCCGAATCACCGCCGCGGTCGACGCGGATCTGGTCCTGGCGATATACAACCCGGGCTCGGTCAGCCGCAACCACCAGGTGGCGGATCTCAAGAGCCTCCTTCTCGACCGGGTCGCACCCGACCGGGTTCTGCTGCTTGGTCGCGACGTCGGCGGGCCAACGGAATTGTTGACCGTGACCACCGTCGGCGAATTCGACCCGACCGTCGTCGACATGCGAACGCTGATCATCGTCGGCTCGTCCTTGACAACGGTCGTGCAGCGTCCAGGCGGCCGACTCGTCTTCACCCCGCGCCACTACGGTCGGTGAACTTCCTCGCGCGTGCCAACCGATCCACCCACGAAACCGCATCGTCGACGGTGGCGACAGCCTCGGTTGCGGACTCGCTGGGGCGCTCAACCAGTACGACGGGGATACCCAGTTCACGCGCCGAATCCAGCTTCGCGCGCGTGAGTTCGCCGCCGCTATTCTTGGTCACGAGCAGGTCAATACCGTTGTCGACCAATACCTTCCGCTCATCCTCGAGACGGTAGGGCCCGCGCGATCGCAAGATCTCGTGCGCGGGCGGTAGCGCAGCCGTCGGCGGATCGACGACGCGGATCAGGAACCAGGCCGAGTCGATGCCGGCGAACGCGCCGACGTCTTGACGGCCCGTCGTCAGCAAAACACGGCGTGCACCAGAGTCGCGGACCGCCGTGGCGGCCGCGTCGATGTCGGGGACCATCGACCAGGAATCACCAACGACCGGCGCCCACTCCGGTCGCACCAACCTCAGCAACGGAATCCCCGTCGCCTCGGCAGCGGCGACCGCGTTGGCCGAGATTCGTTGCGCAAACGGATGCGTCGCGTCGACCACCGCGGCCGCCCGGTGCTCGCGCAACCACGCCACCAGACCGTCGACGCCCCCGAACCCCCCGACGCGGACCTCGCCGTCGGGCAACTGCGGGTTGGCCACCCGGCCCGCCAGGGAACTGATCACCGGCACATCAGCGCCGATGAGGCGGCCGGCCAGGTCGCGTGCCTCGCCGGTACCGCCCAGGATGAGCACTGGCGCGCTCACGGTGCGTTTTCCGGTCCCAGATGCCCGTTTTGCGTATCACGGATCTTGGCCACCCGTGCCGCGGAGTACAGGTAACTGTCGGTCGCGGCGGGATCGGCGGTGAGCACCCGGCCGACAAAGATCACCGCAGTGCGCACGATTCCCGCGTCGGCGAGGGCGCGCGGCAGTTCGTGCAGCGGACAGCGAACGATCTGCTCCTCGTCGCGGCTGGCGAAGGCGACGGTGGCGGTCGGGCAGTCGGGGCCGTAGAAGGGGGCGAGCGCGGCGACGATCGCGTCAGTCTGACGAGCCGCCAGATGCAGTGCGAGGGTGACACCGGACGATGCCAATTCGGCGAGCGTCTCCCCCGGCGGCATGTCGGTGGACAGCGTGGCGATGCGCGTGATCAGCAGACTCTGCCCAACGCCCGGCACGGTGAGTTCGGTTCCCAATGAGGCGGCGGCCGCGGCAAAGGCGGGGACACCGGGCACGATCTGCGTCGGTACGCCATGGTCGTGCAATCGTCGTTGTTGCTCGGCGACGGCCGAATACAGCGACGGGTCGCCCGAATGGAGTCGCGCCACGTCGAGCCCGTGCCCTTCAGCGGCAACCAGAAGCGACACTATTTCGTCGAGCGGCATCCGCGCGGTGTTGATCTGTTGGCCCGCCGGCGGGCACAACGCCAACAACTCCGGCGGCACCAGGGACCCCGCGTACAGGCAGACCCGACACCGTCGCAACAGTTCAGCGCCCCGCACGGTGATGAGGTCGGGGGCGCCCGGACCGGCGCCGATGAAGTACACGGTCATGCGGTCGCCACCCATTCGACGATGGGCAGCGCCGGCCGCCACGCCGTGACGGTGCCCAGCGGAGCCACCTCTTCGATGCTGATCCGCCGCAACGCACCGCCATGCCGAGCGGCCAGGTCGACGAGGAGTTGTTGAGTCGGAATGCTCACCGCGTTCGCCACAAAAGTCCCGCCGGCACCCAACGCCGACCACAATGAAGAAAAGACCTCGGCAGTCAGGCCGCCACCGGCGAAAACAGCGTCTGGCGCAGGCCCATCGAATACCGGAACGGTTTGTGCGGCATCGCCGGCGACGACGGTGAGCCGCGCGGCGACCCCATGACGAATGGCGTTGCTGCGGATCCGGGCGATGCGATCGGAATTCCGTTCAAAGGCCACGACCGACCCCGTCGGGTTGACCCGCAACCACTCGATCCCGACGCTGCCCGATCCGGCGCCGACATCCCACAGCACTGTCCCGCCGGTGGGCGCAAGAGCGGCCACCGTCAAAGCCCGCATCGCCTGCTTGGTCAGCTGGCCGTCGTGGGCGAATTCGTCGTCGGGCAGTCCGGGCGTCAACACCCGCGACGGCCCAGCGCATTCGAGCGCAATGACGTTCAGCGCGTCACCGGGTGCGACTCCCCAAGCCCCGGCAACTCCGGCGAACACCCTCTCATCCGGGCCGCCGAGCTGTTCGAGGACCGTCATCGTTGAATCACCAAATCCGTTGTCCCGCAGCATCTCTGCCACGGTATGGGGTGACGACGCATCCCGGGACAGCACGAATAGTCGTCGGCGGTCACCCGCTTCGCCGAGCACGTCGCCGATCTCGCCGGTGACCAGTGACACGACACCAACCGTCGACAGGTCCCACCCCAGGTGCGCGGCGGCGAGACTGACGCTCGACGGGTGCGGCAGAATCCGGACGTTCTGCGCGCCAACCGCGGCGGCGACGGTCGTGCCCAGCCCGTGAAACATCGGGTCGCCCGATGCCAGCAGATGGGTCGGACCGCCGCCAGTCGCGGTGAGCACCGCGCGCAGGTGTTCGCTCATCGGGCTGCGCCAGGCTGTCAACTCGGCGTCGAGCACCGACCCGAGGAGGTCTAGCTGGCGCGCCGAACCGAACACCCGAACGGCCGAGCCCAGCTCGCGCTGCGCTGCACCCGACAGCCCCGCCCAGCCATCGGCGCCGATTCCGACGACGACAAAGCGGCTCATCGCGGCATCCGGCGCCAGATCGCGCGCGGCAAGAGGCGGAACACCAGGGTGACCGGCGCCAGTGCCCACGGCACCCAGACGACCGCCTTCCCGCGGCGGTAGGCGCGGACAACAGCGTCGGCGACCTGATCGGCGGTCTTCGACATCGGTGCCGGTTTCACGCCGCCGGCCATCAATTCCTTGGTCATCGCACCGATGACGAATCCCGGGCGAACCAGGAGCAGGCGCACCCCACTACCGTGCAGTGCATCGGACAAACCCGACGCAAACCCGTCGAGCCCGGCCTTCGTCGAGCCGTAGACGTAGTTGGCCCGCCGGACGCGTTGTCCGGCGATCGACGAGAAGACGATGATCGTGCCGCGGCCCTGCTCGCGCATGGCGCCGGCGAGCAGGGTGATGACGGAGATCTGCGCGAGATAGTCGACGCGTGCGATCTGAAGTGCGTGGTCGACGTCGGCCTCGGCCCTGGCCGCGTCGCCGAGAATGCCGAAGGCGACAACTGCGGCCTCCACCGGCCCGCGCGCGAACAGTTCGCCGATCAGCGCCGGATGCGAGTCTGTGTCGTCGGCGTCGAATTCGATGCAGGTGACGCCGGCGGCCCCGGCGGAGAGTAGGGCGGCCTCCTCCTCGTCGAGATCGTCGGCGCGGCGCGCTGCCAGGACGACATCGTGTCCTGCGGCCAGCCGGGTCGTCACGGCCAGGCCGATCTCGCTGCGCCCACCGAAAAGCAGGATTGATCCAGTCACGGCAGTCAGTATCCCATCCGCGCATCGAAATTCGGCGCGACTACCGTTGGCCGGGTGAGCGGACCTGACGACCTGACCGACGATGCCCTGGATTTCTTGACGGAGCGTCACCTCGCGACGCTGGCGACGACCCGTGCCGATGGCAGTCCGCATGTGGTGGCCGTCGGCTTCACCTATGACCCCGACAAGAAGCTGGTGCGCGTCATCACCCGCGAGGGCAGCCACAAGGTGCGCAACGCCGATCGCGGTCAGCGCGCCGCCGTCACCCATGTGGACGGTCCGCGCTGGCTGACCTTGGAGGGCCCGATCAGCGTGTCGCGCGATCCCGGGCGCATACGGGAAGCCGAGCGACGATACGGCCTGCGCTACCGGGAGCCGCAGCCGAACCCGCGGCGGGTGGTCATCGAGATCGCGGTGGATCGTGTGCTGGGATCGGCGGTCTTCCTCGGCCGTCCCGTCACCCCGCACGACTAGGGTTGCCGTTATGGCTGCCCGCTTCCCCACCGCCGTCTACGACCAGCGCTTGCTCCGCGCGGCCGCGCTCGCCGCCAACGCGGGCGTCGCGGCACTGATCGTCACCCCCGGCCCCGATCTCGCCTACCTGATCGGTTCTGATGCGCAGACTTTCGAGCGCTTGACCGCGTTGGTGATCCCGGCCGCCGGGCCACCGCGCCTGGTCGTGCCGCGGCTGGAGGTCGCCACCTTCGCCGACTCTGCAGCCGGCGAACTGGGCGTCGACGTCTCACCGTGGGTCGACGGTGAAGATCCGTACGCGCTCGCGCTGGCCGATCTGCCGTCGAATCCAACTGTCGCCGTGTCTGATTCGATGTCGGCGGGACATCTGGTCCCGTTGATGAATGCGACTGGGACCGCACCGCAGTTGGCCACCAGCGTTCTGCGCGACCTCCGGATGATCAAGGATGACGACGAGATAGCGGCGCTGCGCCGCGCCGGCACGGCAATCGACCGGGTCCACGCCCGGATGGCTGAGTGGCTGCGCCCGGGCCGCACCGAGGCCGCCGTCGCCGCCGATATCGCCGACGCGCTGGTCGCCGAGGGACACACCTCCGCCGCCTTCGTCATCGTCGGATCCGGACCGAACGGCGCCGATCCGCACCACGAGCATTCCGAGCGCGTCATCACCGATGACGACATCGTCGTCATCGATATCGGCGGTCCGGTTGACCCCGGTTACAACTCGGACTGCACCCGCACCTACTGCTTCACCGAGCCGAGTCCCGAGGTCACCCGCGCCTATGCGCAGCTGAAGGCGGCCCAGGAAGCTGCGATCGCCGCCGCCCGTCCCGGGGTTACCGCCGAGTCTGTCGACGCGGCCGCCCGCGACCGGCTCGCCGCAGCCGGACTGGCCGACCGGTTCATCCACCGCACGGGCCACGGAATCGGGTTGTCGGTCCACGAAGAGCCCTACATCGTTGCCGGGAACAGCCTCGTTCTCTGTCCGGGCATGGCCTTCAGTATCGAACCCGGGATCTATTTCGACGGCGATTGGGGCGCTCGGATCGAAGACATTGTGATCGTCACCGACGACGGGTGTGAATCGCTGAACCGCCAGAGTCATGCGCTGACCCGACTACCCGCCAGCTGACCGGAGGATGCGCACATGAAAAGTATCCGGATACTGACTCTCGCGATGATCCTTCCCCTTGTCGCACTGGGATTGTCCGCGTGTGATCGGGTTGTCTTCGGCGACCCGGAAGCTGACCCGAACGCGCGGGTCACCGTTACGACAACGGTTTCGCCCGATACGCCGACGACGACCGGCGAGACCCCCACGCCGACCACACCACCGCGGACCACGGCTATTCCACCCGACGGCCCCGCGGCGTATCACGCCGTCGACCCGTCCCGCTTCCTGCTGGCACCTCCAACGCCGGTTGCCACGTACGCGTTCAGCGTGCCCAGCGGCAATATCGCGTGTTTCGCCGGGTCGGAGTTCATCTGCGAGATCCACGACGGACCCAATCAATCGGCCGCGCAGTCGCGGTGCGGCTTCTACGGCGACAACGCCGAAGAACACGTGCGGATCGCCGGATGGTTCAAGTACGACCGGGCGCCCTGCTCGACGATTCTGCAGGGGGTTTGGCGCGATCCGGGGCCGGCGCTGAACTACGGCGAGTCCGTCCGGCTATCCGTGCCCGGTGCCGAGTTCAACTGCTACTCGTCTATCGAGGCGCTGTACTGCACCGGACCCCAGAATTACGGATTCAAGCTCTCGCGCACCGAGTTCATCCGCTCCCCATTGTCCTGACACGGAGGAAGAGATCCGGTGACCCGTCCCACGAAATCGCCGATGCTCAGCAAGGGCAGGGCGAAGCGCTGCGAAGCAATACTCAGGTCCGTCATGGCGCCCGGCGAACGCCTCATCGCGCTGGCCGACGTCACCTCGGTTACGCCGCTGTCCATCGGGCTCGCGGTGACCGACCAGCGCCTCATCGCGGTGCCCAAGACATCGGCGCACACGGTCGAAATCCAGATCCACCGCGCGCAGTTCAGGGGCTATCGTTTCGAGCGGAAACTCGTCTTCAGCTATCTCCTCGGCATCACCGACGCCGAGGAGAAGAACTTCGGGGTCGTGGTGAGCGAGGTGCGCAAGTTCCTCGCTCCCTATCTGGACCAACTCCTGGTGCCGATCCCCGTCGCTGGTCACGTGCCTGACGAGCCCGCGAGCCGAGTCGATCCCTCCCTCCGCGATCCCGCTGGTCAGGCGCCGCCGCCACTGCAGGGCATCAGCCTGATTAAGAGGAAGGCTCACCCGACGGATCCATGCGCATCCCAGTCGACCCCCGGGGCACCGACTACCCCAGTGGAACCGACGATCGCCGACGAATTGGTGAAACTGGCGGACCTCCACCAGCGCGGACTACTTACCGACGCCGAATTCCAGACCGCCAAGGCCGCCGTCATCAGTCGCCGTGACTGATCCGCCGACCGTGCCCTGGCTTCCGCCGACCGTGTCCGCGGGCGTCGGGAAAAGCGACTGCGGGCATCGTGCCGGTCGGCTGGTACCGCCTACTGGACCTGCTTGACGATGCACGACTGCTCGGCAATGTCGCACGCGTCGCTGGCGCTGCTTCGCGAGTACTCGCGCTGAGCCACGATGTATTGGCCGGGCTGGCCGAATTCCTCGCCGTGGTAGACCTCGCCCCCCACCCGTGATGCGAGTTCCTGTGCCATCTCCAGAACCGTGAAGGAGCCGAATTGGGCGTACCACCCCGGTGCGGCGGTGGCTGCCGTCGAATCATTGGGGCTGTCCGACGGCCGGGCCGAACGCGAGGGCGTCGATGTGACGGTCGTCGTCGTGGTCGTCGTCACCGACTCGGTGACCGTGACCGTCGATGTGGGCGGTCCCGCCTGATAGTTCTCTGCTTTGCGAGCGCGACTGTCATTGACCGCCAACACCGTGCCCCCGACGGTGATCGTTGCCAGAAACACAGTGACTCCGACAACCGCTGCGAGGATCCATGGATGCCGGGGCGGACGCCCATCGCCCACAACACCATCGCCCACAACACCATCGCTTCCCGACTCCTCGGGTTCCCCGGGTCCGAACCGGTAATCCGACTCGGGCGGAACGGCCCGCGCGCGGAGAGGTTCACCGCGGGTCGGCGCATACGGGCCTGTCGTATAGGCCGTTGTCTTGATCAGATCAACGGGATCGGCGCCCGCTGAACGGTGTCGGCCACCCCCGGGAAATCCGCCGGTCCCGGGATACTGTCCGCCGTATGTCATGGTCTATTCCTTACAGCACCGTGTAGCCGAGTTCGAGCGCGGCCGTCGCCACTCCGGCGTGCAACCCTGGGTGCGACAACGGCAACGACAACTCCGGCCGATCCGGCAACGCCTCGGCGCCACGCTCGAACAACGCCACGCACGGCCCGCCCGCGAACCGCCCGCGGTACGCGATCCCCTCGACCTCGCCGTATGCCTCGTGAATCGCCTGCGCCCACTCCTGCGCAATTCGGTGCGGCGCAGAATCGAGCGCGAACTGTCCACCGGCACGGGTCAGCCAAGCGCCCGTGCCGATCCCGCCGACGTCGAGCAGTCGTACCTTCCGGGTGAACCGTGCCGCCGTCAGATAGGGCGTGCCGTGGAATCTGTCAATCAGACGCGTCTCCTGGAACACTTCTGCCAGCGCCCCGCGCGGGTTGGCGGCGCCATACCAAATCCCGGCTTCCGGGTGCATCCCGAGTGGCTGCGGGTGATGGTCGAATCGCAGGACCGGTCCCCACGTGCGCGGAAAGTTCCACGGCAGCACATGCTCGCCGGCCGTTGCGTGGACGCGCCACACAATCTCCGACGACAAGCCGATGACCTCTTCGCGCCGCACCCCCCGAGATCGGAGTTCCTCGATGGCGGGCGGCCCCCCTAGACCGTCGACCACGATGCCGCATTCACCAAGTCGAGCACCTGCGCCAACTGCTCGGCAGAGACGGGCGCCCGACTGAGATAGTCGGCGATCGACTGCGGGCTTCCGTTCTTGCGAGTCAGCGACGGCTGCGGAACGGTCAAAATCTTGTGCACCTCCAGCGGATGGGAGTCGGGCCGCAGGACCGAAATGACTTCGTCCATATGCGGCACCACACCGCTGGGGGTGAACTGGGCGGCCGGCATCAGCCGACGCTCCCCCCACAGGTAGGACCACAGCGTGCGCGCGGCGATACGCTGGCGAACACGCGCGGTGGAGACCCCAAGGCGCTCGGCGACCTCGTTGACGGTCAGCGACTCGGAGATGATCTGCTGCAACTGAACGTCGCGCTGCACCGTCATCACCGCGACGGCACCCGGCTTCTCGTGAAATCCGGACTCAGAGAGCAACTTCTCGTCGTGGTAGGACAATGAGGCATTGGCCAGCCCGCCATCAGCAGCGAGGGTCTCCAAGACTCCGACCAGCGCAGCACGGTCGACGCTGAGCCCGGTAACCGCATGCAACGCGTCCTCGAATCCCAACTCGCCCGAAAGATATCGCTGAATCGGCTCATACGATGATGCCGAGGTCATGACTCCTCCAACCCGTGAATCAACCGAACTAACATCACTAAGGACGCTAGCACTCCGGTCCGTGCGGACCGGGCATCCGCAGCCGGCGACCGGTCCCGCAATATCGCTGAGGACAAGCCCGCCGCTGCGATATCGTCGCAACCAACTTCGGACTTTGGGGGAGGTCTGGCGGTTATGACTGTCGAAAGTTTCTTACAGGCGCGCCACATCTTTGACGCGGGGGTGCTGGCCTCTGGGATCCGGGTCGACGGCCAGGAGGCCGATCGGGACGAGGATTACGCGAGGCGGGCCTTTGTGCGCGCCACCGAAATGGTCCCGGAGATGGCCGATGCCTGGCTGGGCCGCATTGCGACGGGCGAGAACTCTCCCGACATCTACTTCAACCTGTACAAGCACCGGGGCTCGCTGTTCGTCGAGCAACGCCGCCTCGGACTGCCGCCGCGCACACTGGCCGGCCGGTTCTCCACCGGCTTCTACATCGACTACCCGGTATCGGATCCCGCGGAGGCCGCCGCCGCCTACGCCTGCACGATGCTCGATGCGCAGGACTATGACGGTGCACAGGATGCTCTCGATGCGGTGGCGGCTGGCGAGAAGACGCCCATCGTCGACTTCGCACACGGATGTTTGCACTTCCGGACCCAGCGCTGGCCCGACGTGTTGACCGCCCTCGCCGGATCTGCCACCTGGGCCGACGGGCACTTGACCGCGGCCGCCAACGTCATGGTCGGCACCGCGTGTGCGCAACTCGGGCTGTTCGGGGAGGCGGTCAACCGCCTCGAAAGGGCCGAGGGCGGGCCGATCCCGGCAGCGCGAACGGCCGCGATGTTCACCCGCGGTCTCTGCCTGCGCGAGATGGGCAAGGAGGACGAGGCTCGGGCGGTGTTCGAGGCAGTGTATTCCCTCGAGCCCGGATTCGCCGACAACGCCAACGCAATGAACGACCCCAAGTTTCGTCTCGTCGTCACCTCGCAGCAGATCATCGATTCGCGCACCGATCGCTGGGATCCGGCTTCGGTGCCGCAGGAGGATCCCGTCGACGCCGATGCCGGCCGCACCCTGTTGGCAAAGGCCGAACGTGAATTGGCCGAGCAGATCGGCCTCGAGTCGGTCAAGACCCAGGTCGGCAAGCTCAAGTCCACAGCGACCCTGGCCCGAGTACGTGCGGCGAAGGGACTGACCAGCGCAGCGCGCAGTCAGCATCTCGTCTTCACCGGCCCACCTGGCACCGGCAAAACGACAGTCGCGCGCGTCGTCGCCAAGGTCTATTGCGGGCTGGGCGTCCTCAAGACCGACACGGTCATCGAGGCGTCGCGCCGCGACTTCGTCGGCGAACACCTCGGCTCGACGGCGATCAAGACCGGCCAGCTCATCGATCGTGCACTCGACGGCGTGCTGTTCATCGACGAGGCGTACATGCTGATTCAGTCCGGGCTCTCCGGAGGCGACGCGTTCGGCCGCGAGGCCGTCGACACCCTGCTGGCCCGGATGGAGAACGACCGTGATCGGCTGGTCGTGATCATCGCCGGATACGACGGTGAAATTGACCGTTTCCTCGGCGCCAACGATGGATTGGCGTCGCGATTCAGCAAGCGGATCCGGTTTGAGTCCTACTCGCCGGCCGAACTCGCCCAGATCGGCACGGTGATCGCCCGCAAGCGGGATTCGGTCCTCTCCCCCGATGCGATCGCCGTGATCGAGCAGCACTGCGCCCCGCTGTACGAGATCACCGAGATCGATCAGACCGGCGAGCCGCGCCGGGGCATCGACCTGGCCGGCAACGGCCGCTTCATTCGCAACGTCGTCGAGGCGGCCGAGGAAGAGCGCGAGCACCGTCTGAGCACCGGTGACGCTGACATCGCCGCCCTCGCCGCGGATGCGCTCATGCGCATCGAAGCGCCCGACGTCCGTGCCGCCCTGGACAATGTCCTGGGTATGCGCGCGCGGTAGATACTCGCGGCGCTGCCCACCGACGCACCACGCGAGCCGCGGGACATTGCTCCGTCAGTCGACCTGCGGCGACCATTCGGTCACCTCGCCGCGCAGGCCGCTGGCCCGGGCAACTCGCCGATCCACGGCCGCGCGCAGCCAGTCGGCCTTTCCAACGATGCGTACTCGCTTCCGGGCCCGGGTGGTGGCGGTATACAGCAGCTCGCGGGTCAACAGCGCCGACTCCGACGGTGGCAGCACCACGGTGACAACGTCGAACTGGCTTCCCTGACTGCGGTGGATCGTCATCGCGGCGGCCGGCATCGCATCGGCGAGTTGCGAAGGGTGCAGTGTGACGATCTCGCCGTGCTTGTCGAAGGCGACGCTCACCCCCCTCCCACCGTCGGCGATCACCACACCGGTGTCGCCGTTGTAGATGCCGACGCGCTTGTCCGTCGACGTGACCAGTAGCGGCTCCCCGATGGGCCACGGACCACTGCGGCGGACGGCATGGCGCCACGAATCTATCGTTCGTGACCACCATCCAACGCCGTAGCGACCATCGCGATGGGCGCAGAGCACGCGATAGGCGCCCAGTTCGGTGACAGCGGTTCGCGCGTCGCCCGCGGCTCCGGCCGTGCGCAAGGCTGATAGCCAGGTCACGGTGTCGTTGCGGACATCGTCGAGCGCCTCGGGTTCCACCAGCTCGATGCGGTCCCCGCAATCTTGCTCGATGAGCCGCAACACCTCGTCGGCGTCGCCCCGATTGACCGCCGCGGCGACCGACGCGATCACCGTCCCGAACCGGTATCCCCACGTCAGCGTCAGCACGCTGCCGCCGAGTTGGGCCTTCTCGGCGCTGGAAAAGTCAGAATCACCTAAGTCCGCTAGGTCGGCAAAGCCGGGTGGCAACGTGGCGGTCGAGCGCAGCGCACGGTCGGTGAGGTCGGTGAGCACCGCACCGGCCTCCACCGATACGAGCTGATGAGGATCACCGACGAGGATCAGCCGCGTATCGTCGCGCACCGCAGCCAGGAGCAGACTCATCGCGGTGACCGACAGCATCGACGTCTCGTCGACGACCACCACGTCATAGGGGAGGCGATTGTTCGGCCCGTGCCGGACGGTGCCGTCGCGCCAGATGCCGAGCAGCGCGTGCACGGTATGTGCGACCGGCATGGCCGCCAATCCGTCGTAGTCGTTGATCGACGCCTGTAGTTGCGCCGCTGCACGTCCAGTCGGCGCGCACAGACCGATGCGCACACCCCCGCCCAGGACACGCTCGAGGACCCCGAGAATCCGGGCCACGGTGTGCGTCTTGCCCGTCCCGGGCCCGCCGACCAGCACCGTCGTCCACGACGTCGCCGCCAACGCCGCCGCGGCGCGCTGCCTGTCGTAGTCCGGTCCACCGTCATCGGCGGCCGCCGGCGCGAACACGTCGTCGATGGCGGCCCGAGCCCGCGCCAGATCGACTGGCGGCCTGCTGGCCGCCCGCCCGTCCAGGATTCGTCGGATAGTCTGCTCCTGCTCGAAATACTTGCGCAGGTAGACCAGCGGACCGTCGTCGGAGTCGACCAGCGCCAACGGCTTCAGCGGTCCGAACCTACCGCCGATCACCAGACTGCTCACCCGCAGAGCCGCCACCATTGCGTCCGTGCTCGGCCAGGGCAACGGATTCTCGGGGTCGGGATCGAGGTCGGCGATCGTCTCCAGCGCGACGCAGATCGATCCGGTCCGCACCGCCCGCACGGCCAGCGCCGCGGCAAGGAGGACCTCGTCGGCAGCAGTCTCGTCGGACAGCTTCGACAACCGCCGGGCGACCTGCACATCGGCTGACGTGATCAAGCCCGATTCGTTGAAGGCCCGGAGGAACCCAACCTCCCCGACGGCCAGATCCCCCGATGCCGGATCGAACTCCCGGATGGCTCCGCTCATGGCCGCACCCCCGCCAACAGATCGGACAGGCCGACGACGAGCCCCGCCGGAATTTTCCACTGGAAGACGCCGCACCCATCGGGGGTCGCCGGCCCGACCATCCCGCGCACGAACTGATACTGCACCGGCCCCAGACTGTGCTCCGGCGCATACCGGGGCAACCGCCAACGCAAATATCGGTGCAGCGCAACGGAATACAGCAGCGCCTGCAGCGGATAGTGCGCGGCCATCATCTCCTGCGCCATCGCCTCCCGCGAGAATGTCTCCGCGACAAGATCACCCGGCCGGATGCGATTGGTCTTGTAGTCGACGACAACGAACCGCGGCCGACCGTCATCACCGGGCACCCGCAGGACCGAGTCGATGCTGCCGGTGAGGAAGCCGTGGAACCTCTCGTCGGAGACTCCGGCGACTTCGTCGGCGTACGGCCGCAGTGGATCGTCGCCGGACAGATGCCGTCGCATGAGTTCGGCGACAGCGGCCAGGCCAAACCCGCCATCGACGTCGGCGAGCGGCAATTCGAAGTCCATCTCACTGAGCCGATCGGTGCGTTGGATGCTCCACAGATCGTCGGCCCCGGGATCGTCGACGAGTCCCAGCGGCGTTGTGAGGACGCCCTCGAGCGCGGCGCCCAGCACGTCGACGTCGATGTCGAACGCGGCCCGCCGGGCACCCGTAGCGCACAGTTCCCGGATATGCGCGGCCCGGTCGGGCACATCGGTGTCGACGTATTCAAGTACCTGGTGGACCAGGGTGCCGAACCGCGCCCCGAACGGCAGTCCATTCATCAACGATGGTGTACCCGTTGGCGCATCCACGCTTTCGATGGTGGCCCCCACCTCATCGGCCGGTTCGTCGAGGAGCTCCCCCGCGCGCACGGCCTGATCGTCGGGTTCGCTGCCGACCGCCGGGACGGGATCGGCCGCCGCGTGGGCCGCATCGTGCGCGGCCCGCACGATCGACGAGTACGACGATCGCCGGAACTGGTCGTCGATTGGCCGATCGAAGCTCGCGACCACCATTTCCGCCGCACCGGATCCGGCCGGCGCCGGCGGACGCCAGCGCGGGACGTCACCGCGACGGCCGGCGGCCTCAAGGGCGATGGCCGGGTGAAAGTCGGCGACCTCGCGCAGCAGCATCTCCTCGCGGGCATCGTCGAGCAGCGCGATCGTATCGGGAATCGGTGACCGGGTACCCGATCTCATCGCCGCCATCCGGTCGAGCGTCGAGAACAGGACCCGGTGCAGCGGGCCGCTGGTGGTCGTCGTGCTCGGCGCCCACCAGGCGACGACCTGCGAGCGGGCCCGCGTCAACGCGACGTAGAGCAGGCGCAAATCCTCGCCCGCCGACTCCGCGTCGGCGATCCGCTTGCGCTCGTGGTATCCGGCGGCATCCTCCCCGCCGACATCGAGGTAGCGCACCTCGCCCTCGTGGAAGGTGAAGGTCTTCGGCCGACTCGGCCGCCCGCCATCCCAGCCAAACGGCACATAAACGATCGGGAACTCCAGTCCCTTGCTGGCGTGCACGGTCATCAACTGCACAGCCGCGGTGTCGCGATCGAGCCGCCTCGTCTGATTGGCCCGTCGCTGCACGGCCTGACCGTCCGCGACGCTCTCGGCCAGCCACGCAACCAGCCCAGATAGCCCACATCCGGTGTGGGCGACCTCCTCGACCAGGAGGGCGGCGACCTGCAACAGGTCGGTGAGCAGCCGCTCACCGTCGGCCATTGCGAGGACGCGCTGCGCAACGTGCCGCTCGCGCACGAGTTGCGCGGTCATCGCCGCCGCGCCACCCTCTTCAAAGGTGCGCGCCCACGACGCGAGGGCGCCGGCCAGACCGCCGATGCCGGCTTCCCCGCGCGCATCGAGCTCCGCAGGCGTGACACCCAGCAGCGGGGTCACCGCAGCGAGCCGCACCCGGCGAGAATCCGACGGTCGATCCAGCGCCTGCATGACGTACCACCAGTAACGCGCGGCCTCACTGGCGAAGACGCTGCGGCCACCGGCGACGACGGTGACGATGCCATGGGCACTGAGCGCTCGCTGCAACGGTTCGATGGTGGCATTGGCCCGCAACAAGACCGCGATATCACCGGGCTCGAGGCGGCGCTCGATCTGTCCGCCGGCCTCGTCGTCGACGACGATTCGCGCATCGCCGGCGAGCGTGGCCGCAATGTCGGCCGCGACATCATCGATGACTCGGTCGCGGACGCCCGGCACGAGCGGGGTCGAGCCGTCTTTCGTGTGACTGGTGAAGTCGCGCCGGTTGAAATGGCGCAGGCGCAACGGCGCGGTATTGCGGATCCGACCCTCCGCGTGGCGCGCGTGGACCGGCCGGACCGCGATCTGCGGGTCGCCGAGTTCGGCGTCGACGAGGATCGCGCCCAGCGCGTCGACGAGTGGTGCGTCCGAGCGCCAGTTGACGGTGAGGTTGCGCTGCTCCTGGGCCTCCCGCGAGGCCTGCAGGTAGCTGAACACATCGGCGCCGCGGAAGGCGTAGATCGACTGCTTCGGGTCGCCGACCAGCACCAGCGGGCGATGACCATGAAAGCAGCGGCGCAGGATCTCCCACTGCTGCGGGTCGGTGTCCTGGAATTCGTCGACGAGGACGACCTCGAACCGGTCGCGGATGCGGGCACAGGCCGCCTGCCCCCATTCCGCGTCGGCGATGATCTCGTGCAGCCGTCCCTGCAGGTCGTCGTAGGTACGCAGCCGGGACCAGCGCTTGCGGGTGCGGACCCGGTCGCGGACCGCGTGGGCCAGCCGCACCCAGGACACCCCGCCCTCCGACATCGGATCGAGCGGTGCCAACTTCGTCGACGCGTTGCGCACCGCCTCGCACGCCACCACTTCGGCTGTGCCGAGTGAAACGCCGGGATCGGGTTCCCCGGCGTACTTGGCGACGAAGAGATCGCGGGCGGT
>NZ_DIAX01000028.1:0-32336 GCF_002414845.1 Gordonia sp. UBA5067
TTGCGCTCCCAGAAGGCCGGTCCGACGGGTTCGATGAAGTCGCCAGCGGCAACCATGTAGCCCTGGTTGTTCACCGTGAGTGGCAGCTGTGCCAATGCGCGCGCGGCTGGTCCGAAGATCGGCTTGGCGTATTCCAGGGCATTGAACTGCGACTGGTGGCAGGGGCACAGAATGCGGTTGGTTTGCTGTTCGAACAGCGAGGTCGGGCAGCCGAGATGGCTGCAGACCTTTGTGTAAGCGTAAAAGTCGCCGTAGTTGAAGCTCTCTTGGCCTTTACGCTTGATCACCTTGGCGGCGTCCTCAGAGCGCAACCGGATGAGCATTACCGGGTTGCGCACCGCGCGCAGCCCCTCGAGCAGTTTGTGTCGGGACTCCTCGTCTTCGCCGTGGCCATCCGACGGACGCCACGGGAACACGGTTTCGATGGCGCCGGCGTCGAGGTCTTCGGGTCGGATGAGTGCGACCTGGTATGGATTGCCGGTGTCACGGCGCAGGAAGATCGTTTCGTTCGGGTTCTCTGGCGGGTTGTAGATCGGCGACCAGCCGGTGTGCCACAGTGGCGCCTTGTCTCGCAGTGCCCACGGGTTCTTGATGAAGCCGCCGAGTGCGGCAACGAGCCCGGTCAGCGCAAAGGCGCCGAGGCCGAACGCGGCCGATCCGAGGATCATCTTCCGTCGTGGCAGCGTCGACGTCTGTACGGCGTTGCCGAGTAGGGCGGCCGTGGTCTTCTTGTCGACCTCCGTCGATCCGCCGTCGTGCCGGTCCTGGACGGCGATCTCGGCGGGAATGAACCGCTTGGTGATCTGCACGACGCCGATGCCGATCGACAGGATCGACAGGCCGAAGGTGATGCCGAGCAAGGGGGTGTTAAGCGAGTACAGCCAGTAGTTCGGCTGGTCGGGCATCACGAACTTCCAGTGGTTGAACAGGAAGATGACGAGGCAGGCGAGCGCTGAGATGCCGGCCAGCGTGAACCAGAAGGTGACGAGTCGCGAGGCACGCTTCTCGGCACGGGTGCCCGGAACGGGGAAGCGGGGCTCGCGATGCAGGATCTCGACACCGTCGAGGTTCGTCCCGAGCTTCACCAGTTGGTCGTTGTCCATCGCGGCGAGTTCGTCGCTTGAGGGCGTGTTTTCCGATTCACTCATGACCGCGATCCCATCCACATTGCGAAGCCGACGATCGCGCCGATGCCGACCACCCACATGACCATGCCCTCGCTGACGGGGCCGAAGCCGCCGAGGCCGAGGCCGCCGGGCTGGCTGGCCTCGGAGGAGTACTTGATAAAGCCGATGATGTCCTTCTTCTCCTCGAGGGACAACTGCCGGTTGCTGAACTTCGGCATGTTCTGCGGTCCGGTGAGCATCGCGGTGTAGATCTGCTGCTCGTTCGCCGGGTCGAGGTTCGGGGCGAACTTGCCCGACGACAGAGCGCCGCCCCGGCCGGTAAAGTTGTGGCAGGAGGCGCAGTTGAGTCGGAACAGTTCGCTGCCACGACCTAGGTTGGTGCCGCGCAGCGAGGCCTGCGCGACGATCGGAATACCGGCCTTGTCGGTCTTGACCGTGCCGTCTGCGTTGCGCTCGTAGTACGCCTGCGGGCCACCGGAAATGGACTGCACGTATTTGCCGAGCTGAGTGATCTGGGCCTCGGTGAACTTTGCGGGTTTGCGGGCGACCTGCGCCTCGTTGCGTGCCGCGGGCATCCGGCCAGAAGAGACCTGGAAGTAGACGGCAGCGTCACCGACACCAATGAGTGACGGTCCGCGGTCGCCCACCCCCTGGAGGTTGGCGCCGTGACAGCTGATGCAGGAGGTGTCGTAGATCTGCTTTCCGGCATCGATCATCGCCTGCGACTGGGTTGTGGGGTCGGCGACGGCGACCTGGGCCTTCGGCGTGACGAGGGCGGTGATCACCCCGGCGGACAGCAGCCCGGCCAGCAGAAGGACCGTTCCCGACGCCCGGCGGCGCAACTTTCGGCGCGCTTTGACTGAGCGCGCCGGGACTGGATCGTCGTTCGCGATATCCGACGTTCGCGGGGGAGATGTACTCATCTGCGACTCTCTACTTAAGCGGACTGACCGGGGACGGGAAGTCTAGGTGGGCTAACGGATGAAGTAGATCGTGACGAACAGGGCAATCCAGACGATATCGACGAAATGCCAGTAGTAGGACACGACGATGGCCGCGGTCGCCTGGGCCGGGGTGAACTTCGATAGCCAGGTGCGTACCAGCAGGAAGATGAACGCCACGAGGCCGCCGATGACGTGCAGTCCGTGGAAGCCGGTCGCCATGTAGAAGACCGAGCCGTAGGCGGTTGACGAGATCGTCGTGCCGTGGTTCACCAGGTGGACGTACTCGTAGGCCTGGCCGGCGACGAAGATGGCGCCCATGATGAACGTCAGGATGTACCACCGGCGCAGGCCGAAGACATCGCCGCGTTCCGCCGCGAACACACCCATCTGGCATGTCACCGAGGACAGGATCAGCACGGTGGTCACTGGGACCGCGAGCCAAAGGTTGAGTTCGGTGGGCGCCATGGGCCACTCGCCGGTGGAGTTGTTCGCGCGCGCGACGAAGTACATCGCGAACAGCCCGGCGAAGAACATGAGCTCACTGGAAAGCCATACGATCGTGCCGACGCTGACCATGTTGGGACGGTTCAGCGAGTGCACCCGAGCCGTAATGGCCGTTGACGGGGTACCTGCAGCGCTAGTCACACAAGAAGTATGACGGTTCGTAGTAAAGCGTGACCACCGGGGTCGCGAAATTGGTTGAAATTTCTGTGGCGGCGCAGGTAGAGATATGTGGGCCGATCGTCTCCCGGCGTGTCTAGCGGAGCTATCGGGCCGTCAACCACCGCTGTGGGCCTCGATTAGGGTGGACGGGGTGAGAAGCTATCAGCCCGAGTTGAGTTGGCCGCTGGTCCTCGGTTTGGTGACCGAGAACCGTGACCTGACTGCGGATCAGGCGCGGTGGGCGATGGACGAGATCATGGCCGACGCGGCGACCAGCGCGCAGATTGCGGGCTTCGGCCTTGCGGTCAAGATGAAGGGTGCGGCGCCTGCGGAACTCATTGGACTCGCCGATGCGATGCTCTCCCACGCGATCCTGGTGGAGACGGATCGGGATGCTGTCGACGTCGTCGGAACTGGCGGAGACCGTTCCCAGACGGTCAATATCTCGACGATGACGGCGATCGTGGTCGCGGCCACCGGGGTCCCAGTCGTCAAGCACGGCAACCGGGCTGCTTCGTCGAAGAGTGGGGGTGCGGATGTGCTCGAAGCACTGGGCGTGACCATCACCCTCGACGCCGAGGCCGTCGCGCGCTGTGTGGCCGAAGTCGGTATCGGGTTCTGTTTCGCCCCGGTGTTCCATCCGGCATTTCGATTCACCGGCCCGCCGCGCAAGGAGTTGGGCGTGCCAACGGTGTTCAACGTTCTCGGTCCCCTGACCAACCCTGCGCAACCGCGAGCGGGCCTCATCGGCTGCGCGTTCGCCGATCTCGCACCGGTGTTGGCCCAGACGTTCGCTGATCGGGGATCGTCGGTGCTCGTCGTGCGCGGCGACGACGGCCTCGACGAATTCACGACCACGAGCGCGTCGACGGTGTGGCAGGTCGTTGATGGCCGGGTGACCCAGCATCGTATCGACCCGCAGAGCGACCTTGGGATCGCTCGGGTGGAACTATCGGCCCTGCAGGGCGGCGATGCACAGGACAATGCGGCGGTGGCCCGGGCCCTGTTCGACGGCGCGTGCGGGCCGGTGCGCGACGCGGTGCTGCTCAACACGGGTGCCGCGTTGGTGGCCGCCGAGCAGACCGGGCCGATGAACCGAGAGGAACTGGTGGCGGCGCTGCGGGCGGCGATGGCGCGTGGCGGCGCGGCGATCGACTCAGGCGCGGCGGCCGACGTGCTCGATCGGTGGGCGCGCCTCAGTACCGCACTCGCCTAGGCTATTCGCCGACGGAGAACCCTGCCTCGGTCTCTTCGCTCGCATAGCTGCGGAATGCGATGTGGGTGGTCGATCCGGTGATCCCCGGTAGCCGGTTGATGCGGTTGGTGACGACTTCGGCGATGCCATCGTGGTCGCGCACGCGGACCTTCGCGATGAGGTCGACATCGCCCGCGCAGGAGTAGACCTCCGTCACCCCGGCGATATCAGCGACCGCCTGGGCGGTCTCCGGGATCGAGTGGATGTCGGCGTTGATCAACACGAATGCGGTGAGCATGGGTTACAGCGTAGTCACGCGTCGCGTGCCGAGCGGGCCCTCGCTGCCCAGTCGGCCCACCCGCAGGCGCTTGCGCGGGGCAGGGCGAATCCGTCGGAGGTGTCCACGATGCGGGCGTCTCCCGCAGTGATCCACCGATAAACCAGGGCGGCCTCCTCGGCGGGCGCGCCGCGCAGCGGATCGTCGGAGGCCACCACGGTTTGCGCGGCGGCGACGACGGCTTCGACTACCGGCATCGGCGGGACACCCGGCCGGGAGACGCCGGCCCCGGCGAGGCGGCCGTGGCGCACAACAGCGAATTGCCAGCCGCCGGCCGGTTTCGGACGGGCGACGACGAGATGCTCGATGGAACACAGCGCACGAAGTCGTTGGGCTCGGCCGAGCGCGGAGACCGTCTCGGCGAGTTGGTCTCGCCGGCGAACTGCGGTCTCGAAATGTTCGGCGGCCGCGGCGGCGGCGACCGATTCGGCGAGCACGTGCAGCACTCGGTCGGAACGGCCGTTGGCCGCATCGATTGCCGCACGCACGCGCGGGAGATAGTCCGTTACCGATTCCGGCCGTGGTGCCGCTGCCGAACAGTCGCCGACAGCGTTGTGTGGGCCGCACCAGTGGAAGCTGTCCCGTGCGCCGAGGCGAGTCGTGCAGGAGCGGAGGCCCGTTGCGCGGGTCAGCGCATCGGCGATTGTTTGCGCGACGGTGCGACGCGAAACCGGCCCGATCGATGTCGCGTCGGCAAGGCCGTCCAGTGGGGCCGGCTGGGGCTCGCGACGCACGACGAACCGGGGAAACCGTTCCTCGGTGAGGCAGATCCACCAACCACGCCGCGGCTGCGTCGACCGGCGGTTGTATGCCGGGTTGTGGGCGGCGAGTAGCCGCAATTCCCGCACGCCGGCCTCGAGGTCGTGTGCGCACACCACGTGGTCGACGCCTACCGCAAGTGCGACCATTTCGGCAATCCGGGGCCGCGGATCGCCGGAGAAGTAGGTCTGGACCCGACGGCGGAGGTCGCCTGCTGTGCCCACGTACAGCACTTCGCCCGATGCTCCGCGGAATAGGTAGACCCCCGGTGCGCGGGGGACTGTCGAACCCAGGTGACGCTTGGCCCGCTGCGCCGGGGACGCGCGGGGCAGGTAGTCCAGTAGTTCGGTGAACGTGCTCACGCCCCGGTTGCCGATTCGCTCAAGCAACCCATGGAGCACGTCAACCGTTGCACGGGCATCGTCGAGGGCCCGGTGTGTGGGGGTCGTCGACGCGCCGAAGAGCATGGCCAACGCCGACAGGCGCACCGAGGGCGCCTCCGCTCGGGTGAGGACCCGGCGGGCCAGCGCGACAGTGCACAAAGTTGCGGGAAAGTGGAAGTCGGCACCGGTCTGGCGCGCCGCGGCGGCGAGGAAGCCGAGGTCGAATCGAGCATTGTGGGCCACCAGCACGGCGCCGCGGGCGAACTCCAGGAATGACACGATGACCTCGGAGATCGGCGGTGCGGTCGACACCATGGCCACGGTGATGCCAGTAAGGGTGACGATCTCCGCAGGTATCGGCCGCCCCGGGTCCACGAGCGTGGCGAACTCGCCGAGCACCTCGCCGCCGCGGACCTTGACGGCGCCGATCTCGGTGATCGCGTCGTGGGCGGCACTTCCGCCGGTGGTCTCGAGGTCGACGATGACGAACGGCGTCGACGCGAGCGACTGGCTGATCCCACCGTGCACGCTGGCGGACATTTCAGCCAGCTCCCCGCCGGTGGCGGCGCGACCGTGGGAGCCGGGCCGCCGAGGCGTGGTCGGCAGTCCGACATCCGGGAGACCGGAGTCGGCCAGGGTGAGTTGTTCGGTTTCCGGGGGGCCCACAACCTGCATATTCCGAACGCTAGTTCGAGCCTCTGACATTCGATTGCCGCCGGGCGGCGTCACCGGGATTGTCGGAGGTCCTCGCTAGCGTCGACGTCAGGCCGGATTCGCCGGAGCCCCGGGCAAACACGCGGGAAACAGCCGGTGAATCCTTGAGTGAGGTGGAGATCACATGAGAATTGACTGCGATAGCTGTCCCGGGCGCCCGACTGCCTGCGCCGGCTGCATGATGAATGTCCTGATTACCGGCGCTTCAGGCTTATACGCAGGGGAAACAGGGGAATCGCCCCCGATTGCCGAGCAGCGCGCCGACATGCTGGTGGCCATTGCGAACTTTCGCCGGGCGATGCTCGTCACACCGGTCGAGGCGCGCGCGGCAATCGGACGGATAAGCCCACGTCAAGATGGTGGCGGTCGTGGATTTCTGTCGATCGTCGAGGCGGGGTAGGGTAGGACGCTGGCTCGACGATCTTGACGAGGTTCGACCGAAACGGTGGACATTTGCCCGTCGTTTTCGTAATCTTTTCGAGACATTGCGGAACGTCACGCTTCACCAGAAGTGATCCGCGAGAGTCAATCGCTGAGTCACCCTGCGAAGGGTGAACCGGGGACCCACCAATAGGCCGCAAGGCCGCCTGGGGTGAATCGCCGCGCCTGATGCAGTTCATCAGGCAACGTGTAGGGCATCTTCCAGCCCGAACCCGACAGCTAACCCGGTAGGCGCAGGGAGACATAAAGGAGATACTTCTCGTGGCCAAACATCGTTTGGAGCAGACCAGCCGCGGCACCAAGGTGGCGAAGGGCGCGGTCATCACCGGCGCCATCGCGATGGGCTCGATCGCTGCCGGTCAGGCCGTGGCGTCGCCTATTGCCCTGCCGCACCTCGGGAACGTCGAACTCGGCGCCCTCGGTGACCACCTCAGCCAGCAGAAGCACCAGGCTTCGCCCAAGGCGAAGGGCATGACGGTCAGCAAGACCGCTACCAAGACCGCGCCGCCCGCGCAGGTCCAGGTGCCCAATATCGGTACCTTCGCGATTCCGGGCATTGCGCAGAATCAGGTGCCCAAGGAGTTCCAGCCGAAGGGCATGACTGCTCCGGCCGCCGCACGCAACACCGTTGCGGACAAGGCCGTGCTCAACGCCGAGAGTAAGATCGGGTCGCCGTACGTCTACGGCTCGGCCGGTCCGAACGCCTTCGATTGCTCCGGCCTGGTCTTCTGGTCCTACAAGAACGCAGGCAAGACTGTTCCCCGCGACAGCTACGGCCAGATGGCCGGTGGTCGCTCGGTGGCCTACAAGGATGCCCAGCCCGGTGACATTCTGATCTTCAACGGTGGAAGCCACTCCGGCATCTACGTCGGCAACGGCGAATTCGTGCACAGCCAGACTGAAGGCGTGCCCGTCAACAAGCAGAAGGTCAAGACTTGGGCCTTGACCGCTGTCCGCCGCTACTGAGGGTTGAGTAAGCGCTGAGGTGGGCGGATATCCCGGGTGTGTCCCGGGGGTCCGCCTCTCCTCGTCTCTGGGAGTCGGAACAAGAATGGGAATCGTGAACTCTGCGAGCTCGGTCAGGCGCTACGCTGCTGCTGCCGTGATGGTGTCGTCGATCGTGTTGACGGCGGTACCGACGTCGATCACGTCGGCCGTCCCCGTGCGCAACGCCGGTCAGCTCGTGGCCGATTACAAGAAGCTGAATGTCGAGGCGGAGCGGTCCGCCGAGGCGATGCACAATGCCACGATCGAGTACAACAAACAACGGACGGTCGTTGACCAGTCGCGCACGGCGGCAGCGGCGGCACAGCACAAGCTCGATTCGACGGCCGCGCGACAGCAGCAGCTCCAGGGCCGCGTGAACGGGATCCTGCGCGCGAGTTACCGCGGTGCCCGCATCAACCGTCTTTATGCACTGCTGGTGAGCGACTCGCCGCAGCAGATGCTCGACCAGATGTCGGCGCTGGACATCGTCTCGCACGACGCCACACGCAACCTGAAAGACCTGGCCCGCGTGCGTGCGGCCGCGGTAGCGACCAAGGACGACTCGGCGAGGGCGACGGCGGCGGCGAATGTCGCCATCGCCAAGGTGGAGAAGACCCGCGGCGAGTTGCAGGCCAAGCGTGCCAATCTTGCGCTGCAAGCGATTCAGATCCGTGCGGTGTACCAGTCGATGACCGGCCAGCAACTCGCCGAGTTGCGCGGCCCTAAGTTCGACTTCAATCCCAACCTGGTCCCGAAGGGGACGTCCGCGGCACTGATTGCGGTCCAGGCGGCACTCTCCAGGATTGGCGACCCGTACGTTTGGGGTGCCACCGGACCCGATCAATTCGATTGTTCGGGACTGATGGTGTGGGCATACCGACAGGCCGGGATGGGTTTGCCCCGGTCGAGTGAGGCTCAGATGGGGGCGGGTGTCCCAGTCAGTCGTGACCAGTTGCGCCCCGGTGACTTGATCATCTACTACCCCGATGCCCACCACGTAGGCATGTACGTCGGCGACGGCTACGTCATCCACGCATCGACCTTCGGCGTTCCGGTCAAGGTCGTTCCGGTCGACGGGGCCGGCCCCTACCAGTCGGCACGCCGGGTCTAGTCACAGCCGTGGCGTCGCGGTGGCTGCGTGCGCCCGTCGTGCTGTGTGGCGCACTACTGCTTGCCTCATGCGGTGCGCAGACGCCGGATTCGTCGCGAAATGCGACGACCAGCACCACGGTCGATGTCTTCCAGCAGCAGCGGACCGACGGTGTCACAGCACTCCTGCACCGCCTCGATCGCGCGCTGCTGCGCGGCACGCCGGCCGACCTCGCTGCGATCGTCGACCCAGCCGCTTCGCCCGAGTTTCGGCGATCCCTGCAGGTGATGCAGGATAACCTCAGTTCAATAACGCCAAGAACGGACGCCGAGGCGCGGCAGCCATTGCGCTACAAGACGTTTGAACACTACGTGGGCGCCGCGGATGCGGAAGAGCTCGTACCCGACGCAGTGGCGGCCAAGCTGACCGCGCAGGGTAGCAGCGACAGTTGGGTATCCCCGGTCCGATTGCGTTTTGCGCTGGGGGGTGTTGGGGTGCCGGGCCTCGATGAGTCGCCGATCGACATCGAGGCCCCGCTGGTGGTCGCGCGCTACGACGACCGGTGGACGCTGGTCGGCGACCTCGAGGTTCTGCATCGACCGCCGAATGGGGCCGGCCTGTGGAGCTTTCCGGGCGTCCGGGCGACCGCCGCGCCGACCGGCACCGGGCAATCGGTCGTTGCCTCGTATCCGGGGGCGGCCGAGATGGCGGCCCGACTGGTTGCGCTGCTGCCCGCAGCGGTCCGCGCTGTCACGGCCTTTTGGGGTGACCGATGGCCGCAGCGCGCATTGGTCATCGCCACTGGCAGCGACCAAGAGTTTGCCGCTCTGGCGGTCAGCGGTGGCGCCGATGTCTCTGCCGCGGCGGCCGCGACGGTGTACACCACACTCGACGTACCCAATCACGCGGTGACGGGGCAGCGGATTGTCTTCACTCCGGCGGCGAGCAGGCTGGCGACGCCGCTCCTCGCCGTGGTGCTCCGCCATGAGCTGAGCCATGTGGCGGTGCGCCTGGCCACCAAACCCGATGCGCCCCAATGGTTGACCGAAGGCGTGGCCGAGTATGTCGGCCGCAAGGGCACCTACGTGCGGTTTGAGGACGTGGCCCCCGACTTGGCGGTCACGACGCGCACCGGTGCCGCACCCGCCTGGCCGACCGATCAAGATTTCGCGGTCGACTCGCAGCGGGCATCGCTGGCCTACCAGAGCGCTTGGTCCATCGCCGCCTTTGTCGCGCAGCGCTATTCCGAGGATGCGTTGCGCAAGCTCTACCTCGGTGTCGCCGGTGCTGCAGACGACGCGGCGGCGGCGGCTGCGATCCGTGATGCGGTCGGCGTGCCGCAACCCGAACTTGAGCGGCAGTGGCGGGCATGGGTGCGAAAGCAGACCGGCGGATGACCCGCCCCGCGCCGATTGGGCGTACCTTGCTCATCACCAATGACTTCCCGCCACGCCCGGGCGGGATTCAGTCGTACTTGGAGAACCTCGTCGATCTGCTGCCGCCCGAACAGATCGTTGTCTACGCGCCGCGCTGGCGGGGCCGGTCGCACATCGAGTTCGACGACAAGGCGCCCTACACGGTCGTCCGCCACCCCACGACCTTGATGCTGCCGACCCCTTTTGTCGCGCGACGCGCAGCCCGGCTGGTGCGGGATCACGCTATCGAGAACGTGTGGTTCGGCGCCGCAGCTCCGCTGGCACTGCTCGCCCCCGTCGTCCGCCGCGCCGGTGCATCCCGCGTACTCGCCTCGACGCACGGGCACGAAGTGGGTTGGTCGATGTTGCCAGGCGCACGGCAGGTCCTACGGGCCATCGGCGAGACGACCGACTCCGTCACCTTTGTGAGTAGGTACACTCGGGGGCGCTTCGCCTCCGCCTTCGGGCCGCAGTCAGCACTGGAGTATCTGCCGCCGGGGGTCGACGTCGGCCGGTTCGCGCCCGATGGCGAAGCGCGCCGGCTTATCCGGGAGCGCCACGGGCTGGGGGACCGGCCGGTGATCGTGTGTCTGTCGCGGCTCGTCCCGCGTAAGGGACAGGACATGCTGATCCGGGCACTACCCGAGATCCGCGAGCAGGTCCCCGGCGCAGCGTTGCTGATCGTGGGCGGAGGGCCGTATGCCGCGACCCTGCATGAGTTGGCCGCCGCCACCCCGGATGGTGAGCAGGTGATTTTCACCGGCTCGGTTCCCGGCCATGAACTGCCCCTCTACCACAATGCGGCCGACGTGTTCGCGATGCCATCGCGGACCCGGGGTGGGGGATTGGACGTTGAGGGCCTGGGCATCGTGTATCTGGAGGCGTCTGCCTGTGGCGTCCCGGTAGTCGCGGGCGATTCTGGGGGGGCACCGGAGACGGTGATCGCCGGCCGCACCGGCCTCGTCGTCAACGGACGGTCGGTGCCGCAGATCGTCGAGGCGGTGGCCATGATTCTCGGTGACCCGCCACGGGCGCGCCGGATGGGCGCGGCCGGGCGCGAGTTCGTTGAGCAGCAATGGCAATGGCCGCAGATCGCGGCTAGATTGATCACGCTGCTCAACGCCTGACGATGCTCTGACGATCGGGGTGCGTCAGTCCATCGGGGTGCGTCAGTGCGCGTAGATCGCCTCGATCTCGGTCGCGAACTTCTCGGACACGACGTTGCGCTTGACCTTCAGGGTAGGGGTCAGTTCGCCGGCTTCCTCGGAGAAGTCGACCGGCAGCAGCCGGAACTTCTTGATGGCCTCGGCGTGGGACACCGTCTTGTTCGCCTCATCGATCGCCGACTGGATCGCCGATCGCAGATCGGCATTGTCGACGAGAGCGGCGGTCGGCGTGGCGACGGGAATCGCGTTCTGCGCCTTCCAGGTTTGAAGTGCCTCGGAGTCGAGGGTGACGAGTGCGCCGATGAACGGTTGCTTGTCGCCGACCACGAGGGCCTGCGATACCAGCGGGTGCGCCCGGATGCTGTCCTCGAGCCCGGCGGGCGAGACATTCTTGCCGCCGGCGGTCACCAGGATTTCCTTCTTCCGCCCGGTGATCGAGATGAAGCCATCGCGGTCCACCTTGCCGATATCCCCGGTGTGGAACCAGCCGTCGTTGATCGACTCGGCGGTCGCCGCCGGATTCTTCCAGTAGCCGGTAAAGACGACGCCGCCGGACAGCAGAATCTCGCCGTCCTCGGCGATGCGGACGGCGTTGCCGGCGAGTGGCCGTCCGACCGTGCCGACTTTAACCGCGCCGGGTGTGTTCACGGAGAAGGCCGCGGTGGTCTCGGTGAGGCCGTAGCCTTCGTAAACGGGGATGCCAATGCCGGAGAAGAAGTGGCCCAGGCGGGCACCGAGCGGTGCGCCGCCAGAGATTGCCAGTTCGCACACGCCGCCCAGTGCGGCCCGCAGCTTCGCGTACACCAGCCGGTCGAAAACTGCGTGGCGCACACGGAGCGCGAGCCCGACCGACTTGCGCTCCTTGGCCGTGTTGTAGGCGATGGCGGTCTCGGCGGCCATGTCGAAGACTTTGCCCTTGCCGTCGTCGTGCGCCTTCTGGCGGGCGGTGTTGTACACCTTCTCGAACACGCGCGGCACCGACAGGATAAGGCTCGGACGGAATACCGCGAACTCGGGCACCAGGTTCGGAATGTCGTTGTAGAACCCGACGGCGACACCGCTACGGATCGCGACAAGGGTGATGGCGTGGGCCAGCACGTGGGCCATCGGGAGGAACATGAGCAGGCGCTTGCCCGGCATGAGCAGCGAGCGCAGCCCGCTCGAGAGGACCGCCTCGATCTCACTGAGAAGGTTCGAGTGGGTGAGCATGCAGCCCTTGGGCCGACCGGTTGTACCCGAGGTATAGATGAGAATCGCGGGATCGTCGGCGCGCACTCCCCGGCGCCGGGCGGCGACCTCCTCGTCGGAAATCGCTTCGCCGGCGGCGATCAGTTCTTCGATGACGCCGGGGGCGCCGTCGACGGGATCGATTTGCCACCGGTGGGCGAGCTTGCCCGCTACGTCGGTGTGATCGAGGATCATCCGATGGGCGGAAGTCTCGGCGATGATGCCGACGGCCTCGGAGTCGCTGCAGATCCAGTCGATCTGTGGCCCCGAAGAGGTCTCGTAGATCGGTACCGTTACGGCCCCGGCGGTCCAGATTGCGAAGTCGAGCAGAATCCATTCGGTCCGCGTCGCGCTCAGCAGTGCGACCCGGTCGCCGGGCTTGACCCCTTGGGCCATGAAACCCTTGGCAATGGCGGTGACTCGCTCGGTGATGGTTCGCGCGTCGAGCGGCGCCCAGGTGGCGCCGGTTTTGTCGAGCACAACCGTGTGCGTCGGATTCTTGGCCGCGATATCGAAGATGATGTCGGTGCTGTTCGCGCTGTCGGCGATGGAGAATGGCGCGGGCACGGAGTACTCGGATGGCACGGGATGGCCTTTCGCATGTGAAGGAGGGCGTTGTTCATCGTATCCGGGTGGGTTCGCCGGCGGTTCATCGCGGCCGTATGTGAAGCTAGAGGCGTGACGAGCATTCAGGTGGCAGACGAGACCTTCGTCGCCGCAGCGCCGGAACTGGTGCGCGAAGCGCTCGGTGATCGCTCCCAATGGTCCCGGTGGTGGCCCGACTTGGACCTCGCTGTGATCGAGGACCGGGCGGCGTCGGGGCTGCGCTGGTCGGTCGCCGGCCCGGTCGAGGGCACGATGGAGGTGTGGTGCGAGCCGGTGATGGACGGATTTGTGTTGCACTACTTCCTGCATGGTGAACCGCTGGGGCATCTCCCGCGCAAGCCGCGCGCCCTCTACGATGAGTTGGCCGAGGTCAATCGTCGTCGGCGAGTAGCAGGCAAGGCGATGGCCTTCGAAATCAAGGCGCGGCTGGAGCGCCACCGGGCAGCCGGTGATCCGGCGGTTGCGGCCGAGCAGGGGATGACAGGAGGAGTGCGTGGCTGACCACACTGCGCAGTCCATCGTGATGGGCGCCGATCCCGACGTCATCATGGCGGTGATCGCCGACTTCGACGACTATCCGACGTGGGTGTCCGCGGCGCGGGAGGCGCGGGTCATCGAGACCGGCGCCGATGGCAAGGCGCGCCGCGTGCGTTTTGAATTGGATGCGGGCGTGCTGAAGGACACGTACGTCCTGGAGTATGACTGGGCTGACGACGGGATGGCCGTCAGTTGGGAGCTTGTCAGCAGCAATCTGCAACGCGCCCAGCGCGGCAGATACACGCTCGTCGCGCAAACCGCTGGTTCGACGAAGGTGTCCTACGAGCTCATGGTCGATCTGCTCGTTCCGGTTATCGCCCAGCTCAAGCGGCGCGCGGAGAAGGCGATCATCAGTTCAGCGCTACATGAACTCAAGAAGCGGGTCGAAGGCTGATCGACCTCACTCCCATTCAGCTCGTCCTCGGTCCGGGCGGGGCCGGGGTATCCGTCGTGGCCGCCGCCGCTGCCGTCGGCAGACAGCGGCGGGCCCCGCGATCGGCATCGCTGCTCGACGGCGGGCAGAGTGGAACGCTGTTGGTGACGCTCGATCGCGACACCCCAGTTCCCGACCTGGTGGGGGTCTACCCGTCGCCGGGCCGACCGGTGCCGATCAGTGCCAACGCGAGTCTGCTGGCGCTCGACCCGCTGGGAGTGTTGGAGCCCGCCTGGGCGAATTTCGCCCAGGCCATCGGTGGCTTCGCGTCGGGACCGACGCTGCCGGTGCTGTCGGTCCTCGGCTCGATTGACCCCGGCGAGCTGAGTTCGCTGCCCGGATTCGAGGAGTTGCTGTTGTGGCGGCGGATTCGCGACGAGGCGACGAGTGGGCGCTGGAGCACTATCATCGTGGACTGTTCCGGACACGGCGACCCGTTCGCGCTGTTGCGCGCACCGGCGGCGTTGAGCCAGGTGATCAACCGGTTGTGGCCGCGGCATCGCCGTCTCGCTGCGGCGGCGGAGCGCCCGGTGCTGGCGCAGGCCAGTGGTGCCGTCGACGAATTGGACCGCGATTGCCGTGACGTCGTCGATCTCCTGGCCGATCCGGCAACGACCGCCGCGCACCTCGTCGTCGACAGCGGGAAGCGCGGAATGCAGCAGTTGCCCCGGGCCGCGGCGCTGGCGGCGCTCACGGCTGTGCCGGTTCGGACGATCTACCGCAACGACGGGACGACGCGACGGCCCGAGCCGGGCGGTGCGGCGGTGGCCGACGAACTGGCCGCCGGCTTCGACTGCCAGTCGGTGGAAATCGGCGCGGCCGAAGAGCCGCTTGACCGCGTGGCCCGGTTGCGCCGGCTCGGTGTTGGTTTCGCGGATCCGTCTGGCGCGGCGGTCGGCGCGGCGGCGGCGGCGGTGGCGCGAATCTCGGGGAGTGGGGTGGACGCCGTCTATGAGTTGCGCTGGCACCAGCCGCTGGCCGACCCCTCCCGGTTCGGCTTGGGTCGCGCCGGGGACGATCTCCTGGTGACGATCAGCGGGTTCCGCTATCCGGTGCGCTTGCCTTCGGTGCTGCGGCGGTGCTCGGTGATCGGCGCCGACTGGGACGAGCAAGAACTGCGTATCCGGTTCACCCCCGACCCCGCAGTGTGGCCCACGCGACCAACGGCGTGACGGCTCGGTCGAATCCGGCGGTGGGGGTCGACGCACGCCAGGACCGTGTCGGGTAGCGTTTGACCCCATGGGAACTCGCGAGGAGGCCGGTGAATCCGGTAGTGCCGCGGGTGCGATGGATGCGGTGGCGGACGCCGCGCGCGAGCTGTTGGCGGGCCTGGCGACCCAGATCGACGACGTGGCGCATCTCTTTGCGCCCGGCACAGCGGCCGGAGTCGTCGCCGACGGTCTGGCCGCCGATCTTTCCGGTGAGCTCGCCGTACTGTTCGCTGAGGTGGGGGAGCTGCTGGCCCGTCTCATCGCGACGTTCATCGCGATTCTTGAGGCGCTGGTGAAGGTGTTGCGCTCGGATGCCTCCGATTCGCCACCGGCGGCTACCACCGGCTTCCAGCAGATCGCGGTCGCGATTGGGCGGGACGAGGCGTGACGGGCGCCGATCGCCGATGAGCGACGTGATCATCGGTATCGACATCGGCGGCACGAGTGTGCGGGCCGCTGTGGTCGATGATCGTGGTCAAATGCTCGATACGCTACGTGCAGTGACGCCGGGCACCACCGATGCGCTCGAACACTGTCTGGATCGGCTGGTCGGCGAACTGAGTTCCCGGTGGTCGGTGACCGGCGTCGGGCTCGCGATCGCGGGTTTTCTGACCCGTGACCGCACCACTGTCCGGTTCGCGCCGCACCTGCCGTGGCGCGAGGCGCGGGTGGCCGACGAGATGTCGGCGCGCGTTGGGCTGCCGGTGTTCGCCGAACACGACGCGAATGCCGCCGCGGTCGCCGAATGGCGGTTCGGCGCCGCCGGACGCGGCCACAACTCCCTCGTGCTCGCCATCGGCACCGGGATCGGTGCCGGCCTGGTCCTCGACGGTCGCCTCTACCGCGGCAGCCATGGGGTGGCGCCCGAGCTGGGCCACCTCGTCGTCGTTCCTGGCGGGCGGCCCTGCTCGTGCGGGAAGCGCGGTTGCTGGGAGCGGTACTGCAGCGGGACTGCGCTCGTCGACACCGTGGTGGAGTTGTTGGCCGACGGTGAATGGGGCCGCTCCCCGCTCGCGAGCGAACTTGCCGCCGATCCCGGCTCGATTACCGGCCGGCGCATTGCCGCGGCCGCCCACGAAGGTGATCCGCTGGCCTTGTCGGCCTTCGCGTCCTTTGCCGCGTCGCTCGGGCAGGGGCTGGCGATGGTTGCCGACGTCTTCGACCCGGACCTGATTGTCATTGCCGGTGGCGTCGGCCGGGCCTCGGCGCTCTACCTGGATGACGCCCGAGAGCACTATGCCGCGATGCTGACCGGGGCCGGCCATCGTACGCTTGCCCGGATCCGCGGTACCCAGCTCGGCGAGTCCGCCGGAATGATCGGTGCCGCCGAGGTGGCGCGCACCGCATTGCATGCCGATCTCGGCGCGCGCGGGGGCGTCGGCGGCGACACCGCGATGGCTCGTGCGGCGCTGGGCGACTGACTCAGCGCGTCCTGGCCCGCGGGGTACGCTCAGGCCATGTGGTTTTGGGCTTTCAAATTCGTGCTGATTGGTCCGGTTCTGCGGTTGGTCGGGCGCCCGAGGGTCGCTGGTTTGGCCAACCTCCCGACGGAGGGTGCGGCGATCCTGGCGAGTAACCACTTGGCCGTCGTCGACAGCTTTTATCTGCCGTTGATGATCCCGCGCCGGATCTATTTCCTCGCCAAGTCGGAGTACTTCACCGGGACTGGGCTCAAGGGCGCTTTTCAGCGGTGGTTCTTCAGTTCGACCGGTCAGATCCCCATTGATCGCTCTGGTGCCGATGCGGCTGCCGGTGCTCTGGACGCCGCTCGGCGCCAACTGGCCAAGGGCAACTTGATGGGCATGTACCCGGAGGGGACACGCTCGCCGGATGGACGTCTGTACAAGGGCAAGACCGGTTTGGCCCGACTCGCGTTGGAGACCGGTGTGCCGGTCATCCCGGTGGCCATGATTGGCACCGAGGATGTCAACCCGCCCGGTACTGTGCTCCCTCGGCGGGCGCGCGTCGAGGTTCGCATCGGCAAGCCGCTGGACTTTTCCCGGTTCGACGGGATGGGTGGCAACAGGTTTATCGAGCGTGCGGTGACCGACGAGATCATGTACGAGCTGATGCAGCTTTCCGGTCAGCAATACGTCGACCTGTATGCCGCGGACCTCAAGAACACCGGGTCCACGCCGGAGGACATGCTCCGCCGCGACAACACCGATAAGCCGGCCGCCTGAGTGGGTCGGCCGCCACGCTCTCAGTCGGGTGGCAGGGTGGTGCCGATTCGGGGCGGCAGTAGCCAGACGGTGACGAGGAACACGCATCCCCACAAGATGTAGGCGTTGCCGACAACCTGCTGAACCGGCGACCATTGGCCGGTGTCGGTCGGCAGGAGCTGGAACGGGCCGATGGCGAATACGACGGTGCCGATCGCGGCCAGTGCCCCGTAGGCCCATGTCCGGGGCCCGTCGTCGGCGCGCAGCGCGAAAACTGCGGCGGCGAGGATCCCGAGGATCGCCCAAACCCAGTGGTGGGCCCACGACGTGGGCGACACGAGTAGTCCCCACACGGCGACCGCGAGCGTGACGACGAGCAGTGCTTCCCGGTTGGCCGCGGTGTTCGGGCGACCGGGAAGGTTCGCGCGGACCGCCAGTGCGAGCAGTATCGTTGCGGCGATGCCCGACGCGACCCAGCAGATGCTCTGCGCCGGGGTGTCGCCGAGGATGCGGAACCACAACGCGTTGAGGTTCTGGTTGATCCCGCCGGCCGGGTCGCCGATGCGCGCGGTGTGGAACACCGTATCGGTCCAGTACTCCTTCGAATCGGCGGGCAGCCACAGCCAGGCGATCGCCCCGGCGACGATGAAGGCCGTGCCCGCGGTAATGGCTGCGCGCCAGCGTCGTTGGGCGGTGAAGACCAGGCCGAAAACCGCCGGGGTCAGCTTGATGGCCGCAGCCAGGCCGACGAGGACACCGCGCGCCGACGAGTCCGGTCGCGAGGTCCGCGCGCCGAGTAGGACGACGTCGGCGAGGACCATCGCCATCAGCACGATGTTGATCTGACCGAAGCCCAGCGTCATCCAGAACGGGTTTGTCCAGATCACCCCTGCCGCGAGGCCGGCCGCGCCCCACCAACGGCCCGAGGTGGTGCCGACACCGAGGATGTGCAGCGTCACCGCGAGGATCGCCACGGTGAGCAGGCAACTGGTCACCGTGACCAGCACGCCGGCGGCGGTGAGGCTGATCAGGCCCAGTGGCACGAACATCAGTGCCGCGAATGGCGGGTAGGTGAACGGAAGCCAGATCCCGTCGGCAGTGAACGGCATCGACCCGGCAGCGTAAAGGGATTGCTGTTGTCGCCACAGGATGGACCCGAGTCGGTAGACGTCGAGGTCGAAAAGAGTGCGGGTTCCGTAGCCGCTGGTGAATGGCACACCGGTGACCTGCATCGTTGCCGAGAGTGCGAATATCAGGCAGATTGCGACAATCGCGGCGCGAGGGGGCTCCCACGTGTCCAGAAATGCCGAGATGCGCGCGCGTGCACCGTCTGGGTGCCGCTGCGGCGGTGGTGGAGTCATCGCTGGGGTCATCGCCTGCTGCTGTGCCTGTCGGGGGATAGGTTGGGGGTCATGCGTTTCTTCTATGACACGGAGTTTATCGAGGACGGGCGGACCATCGACTTGGTGTCGATCGGCGTGGTGGGCGCCGACGGGCGCGAATACTACGCGGTGTCCACCGAGTTCGACCCCAATCGGGCCGGTGACTGGGTGCGGGCCAACGTTTTGCCCAAACTCCCATCGCCGGCGTCGAAGGCGTGGCGCTCGCGCCGGCAGATCCGCGACGAACTCGTGGAGTTCCTCACCGTTGATGGGCAGCCCGCCGAGCTGTGGGCGTGGACCGGGGCCTACGACCACGTCGTATTGTGCCAGTTGTGGGGCCCCATGACGGAACTGCCCCGGGCGATTCCACGATTTACGCGGGAGTTGCGGCAGGTGTGGGAGGACGCCGGCCGCCCGCCGCTGCCGAGCCTGCCCGACGACGCGCACGACGCGCTCGCCGATGCGCGGCACAACCTCGCCAAGTGGGAGCGAATCAGGGGTCTTGCCGACGGTCCACTACGCTGATGACGTGGTGAACTGGACTGTTGACGTACCGATTGATGAGCTTCCCGAACTGCCCCCGCTTCCTGGAGACCTGCAGAAGAGGTTCGAGGACGCGTTGGCGCGTCCTGCGCTACAGCAGCCGAGTTGGCCGGCCGACGAGGCAGCGCGGATGCGCACGGTCCTCGAAAGCGTCCCGCCGATCTGCCTGCCCGCCGAGGTAGAGACCCTCTCCGAACGTCTGGCGCAGGTCGCGCGCGGGGAGGCCTTCCTCCTCCAGGGCGGTGATTGCGCCGAGACCTTCGCCGATAACACCGAGCCCCATATCAAGGGCAACATCCGGACCCTGCTGCAGATGGCCGTGGTGCTGACCTACGGGGCGAGTCTGCCGGTGATCAAGGTTGCCCGGATCGCCGGTCAGTACGCGAAGCCACGTTCGTCCGACACGGACGCACTCGGGCTGCTGTCGTACCGGGGTGACATGGTCAACGGATTCCCGCCCGACGCGGCCGCACGCGCCCACGATCCGTCGCGGCTGGTGCGCGCCTACGCGAATGCCTCGGCCGCAATGAACCTGGTCCGGGCCCTGACCGGATCGGAGGCGCGACTGCACAAGGTGCACGACTGGAACCGCGAATTCGTGCGTACCTCGCCGGCCGGGGCGCGGTACGAGGCGCTGGCCGCCGAGATCGACCGGGGATTGAATTTCATGGACGCATGCGGTGTGCACGACACCAGCCTGGAGTCTGCGGAGATCTTCGCCTCGCACGAGGCGCTCGTCCTCGACTACGAGCGGGCCATGCTGCGCCTCGCGCAGGCGCCGGACGGTTCGCAGGAGAAGGTCCTGTATGACCTTTCAGCACACTTCCTGTGGATCGGGGAGCGCACCCGTGACCTCGATGGCGCCCATATCGCCTTCGCGGAGCTGATCAACAACCCGATTGGCGTCAAGATCGGTCCGACGACTACGCCCGAACAGGCCGTCGCCTACGTCGAGCGCCTCGACCCGCACAACCTGCCGGGTCGACTGACCCTCGTCGCGCGGATGGGCAACGCCAAGGTGCGCGAGGTCCTGCCGCCGATCGTGTCGGCGGTCGAGGCAACCGGGCACAAGGTCGTGTGGGAGTGCGATCCGATGCACGGCAACACCCATGAGGCGTCGACGGGCTACAAGACCCGGCACTTCGATCGAATCGTTGACGAGGTGCAGGGCTTCTTCGAGGTGCATCGCGCACTGGGCACCCATCCCGGCGGAGTCCACATCGAACTCACCGGTGAGGACGTCACCGAGTGTCTCGGCGGCGCCCAGGAGATCTCCGACGACGATTTGGCCGGCCGTTACGAGACGGCCTGCGATCCTCGGTTGAACACCCAGCAGTCGTTGGAACTGGCTTTTCTCGTTGCCGAGATGCTGCGCGGCTAGCGGTACGACAACGGTGGCGCGGGCTGGCTACAATCCCATCACGAGGTGGGCGCCGATCCACCACCCGGCCGCGGTGAGAGCCGTGACAGCGAGGCTGAACAGCGTCAACCAGACCAGCACCGTGATCGGACCGCCCGGCGTGCCGTCCCGGGCGTCGGCATCGGGTGGGAAGGGGCCGGGTGGGATGGCATCGTCGTCGACGTCGAGAATGCTGAATCGGTGCCCGGCGTCGTCGGCGTAATCGTCTGTGCCGTCCGGCACGGGGCCGTCGTACAGCGCAGTTCCCCCCGGACCGAACCGCGGCTGGGCATCGGCCGATTGTTCGTTGCGAAAACGGGCCGCGGTGATGCGCTCGGCCGACCGCGCCGGAGCGGGGACGGTGAAGCGCGGCAGGGCGAGCTCGTCGGCCGCCTCGGCCACAGCGCGCGCCATCGCGAACCCATCCGGATAGCGGTCGCCGGGAATGCGCTCGGTCGCTCGGAGGACGATGTCGTCGAAGGCGGCAGGCACGCCGTCGACCACGTCACCCGGGGCGGGCACATCGTAGGACAACCGGGCATAGGCGAGTCCGAGAGGGGTGTCGCCGTGGAACGGGGTGCGCCCGGTGAGGAGTTCAAACATGACGACTCCGGCGGAATAGACGTCGGAGCGGGCGTCGGCGCGGGTGGATTCGACCTGCTCGGGGGATAGGTAGGCGGCAGTACCGAGGATCACGCTGGCCGAGGTGATACCCGCCTCGGCCACCGCGCGGACCAGGCCGAAGTCGGCGATCTTCACATCGCCGTCGTCGGAAATCAGGATGTTCTCGGGCTTGACGTCGCGATGGACGAGTCCGGCCGCGTGAGCGGTGCCGAGGCCGCCCAGCACCGGACCGAGTACGGCGGCCACCGCGTGTGGCGGCATCGGTCCGCGCTCGCGCAACAATTCACGCAGACTGCCGCCTTCGACGAGTTCCATGACGAGGAACACGACGGAGTCGTCGATGCCCTGGTCATACACGTTGACCAACCCCGGGTGCTTGAGGCCGGCCACCGCACGAGCCTCGAACTCGAACCGCGACAGGAAGACCGGGTCGTCGCGGTATGCGGCGGCCATCACCTTGACCGCGACTGGCCGGTGCAGCCGTTCGTCCCGTCCGAGGTAGACCGCGCTCATGCCGCCGCGTGCGATCAACGCGTCGATTCGGTAGCGGCGGTCGACCAGCGATCCGAGAAGTGGATCGCGCGTCGGTGCCGCCGGCGGGTTCGGGCTGGGTCTCACCCCTGGGAATCTACCGGGTCGACTGGGGTGAGCCGGGGAAGCGTCGCCGTGGGCAGCTGGGTACGCTTGGCCCGTGAGTTCGCTGCCGCTGTCGCACGATTGTCTTCCCGCCGATGCCGACGTGCTCTCGCTCGGTGAGGTCGCCGCTCGTCTGGGCGTTTCGACGAATCGGGTGCGCACACTGATCCGTGATCACCACCTTCTAGCGCTTTCCCGAGCCGGCGAGCCGGTCGTGCCGGCCTTGTTCCTGGACGACGAGGGCATTGCGAAGCACGTCAACGGCATCGTCGAGGTGCTCTTTGACGGCGGTTACTCGCGTGACGAAGCGATGCGGTGGTTGTTCACCGAGATCGACGACCTTGGGTTGTACCCGGCGGCGGCGCTGCACACGCACGCGGCCCGCGAGGTCGTCCGACGCGCGCAGGCGGCAGCTTTCTAGCCCGCTGCCGGGCCGGGGTCGGCGGGGTCAGAAGAGCGCGGCAACCGCGTGCGCGGCACGGGCCTGGGCCGGAACGACGGCGCGCCCGGCGAACACCTCGTAGTCATTCGCCGCGATGACCCGCAGAATGTCGGCATAGGAGTGGGCGGCCGCGCGGATTGCCGGCCGGGTGCGTCGCGGCAGCGCTTCGATCCCGGGCTGCGCGCGCCGATACCAGTCGCGGTTCACGGCGACGAGGTGCGCGAGCGCCCGCCGCAGCGGGGGGCTGACCCGCCGCCGGCCATGGCAGTCGCGCAGGTGGGCTTCGTCCACCCCGAAGGCACGAAGTTCCGCCGCCGGCAGGTAAATGCGATCGCGTTCGAGGTCTTCGCCCACGTCGCGCAGGAAGTTGGTCAACTGGAAGGCTTCGCCCAGCCGGGTCGCGCCGGCGGTTGTGATCGGCGTGCGGGCGTCCGCCCCGAGCAGGGGTACCAGCAACAGGCCGATGACCGCGGCCGACCCGTACGTGTACTCGCGCAGATGCGCGACGTCCCGGTAGCGGGCGGTGAACTCCGGTGCCGCGGGCAGGTCCATGCGCATAGAGCGTTCGAAGGCGGCAAAGTAGGCCGGAGACATGTCGAACCGATGAGCTGAGTCGGCCACTGCGACAAGGAGGTCGGCCGTGTCCGACGACAGATGCGAGTCGAGCCGGTCGCCGGCTCGGGCGGCGGCGAGATTGGCGAAGAGGGCGGCGAGACGGTCAAGGCGATCGTCGGTCCCCGGGATCGGGGTGTCGACGATGTCGTCGGCGATGCGGGCGAAGCCGTAGAGGGCGTGTACGGCTCGACGATTGGTTCGCGGCAGCAGTCGCGACGCGAGATGATAGGTGCGCCCATTCTGGGCGCAGAGTAGCTGCGCAGTCCGGTAGCCGCGCTCGGCGGGGGTGCTCACCGGATGAGGTGCCGCAATCGCAATGGATCGGGGCGGAGGAGGGAAGCCGCGGCCAATGCGCCGAGAAGGAACGCGAGCATCAGTTCGAGGGGCTTGTACAACAGGATCGAGTCGTCGGGCTGGAAGACGATCAGCAGCACCGTGGACGCCAGCACCACGATTGCCCGGATCCACGCGGGAAGGGTGAAGGCCACGGCCAGGCACAGCACCCAGGTGTAGTACCACGGCAGGGTTGACGGTTCGAGTAGCAGTACCGCCAGCATCGCCAAGGTCATGCCGGCCATCGCCCGCCGCGGCGTCTGACGGAACCGGATCCACAGCGCCACCAGAATCACCGCGAGGGCGACCGCTCCCACCGCCCGGGTGTACCCCAGCACGGACTGCAGATTCCACGTCTGCCATGGGGCGGCGAGCCAGCTGATGAGATGCCCGGCCAGGGTCGGAACCGACAACCAGTTGATGATGCGCCCGGCCCATCCCAGGCCGGTCAGCCAGCCGAGGCCAAGGCCGCTTCCCGCCGTGATCGAGGCGAAGACGACGAGCGGAATCCCCGCGGTGGCGGCAAACACGGACACGACCCGCCGCGGTGGAGGCCCACGCCGCCCGTCACGCAGATGTGCCAGCCAGATCCAGAAGATGAACGGGATCGCGATGGCCGCGGTGATCTTAATCGTGGCCGCGAGCCCGAGTACGGCCAGCCCGGTGACGTGCCGGCCGGTGACGGCCAGCGTGACACCGGCGACCAGTACGCCCATCATCAGCAGTTCGACGTGCGCTCCGGCGACGAGGTGGATAAGGATCATGGGGTTGAGCAGCGCCAGCCACAGTCCCTGTTGCGGTGCGGCGCCGAAGTGCCGTGCGAGACGGGGGATCGCCCACAGGCTTGCCAGCAGGCCCGGGATGAGGACCGCGCGCATCAGTTGGACGCCGAGGATGACGTTCCCGTCGGCGAGTTCTGCGACGCCGCGACCGAGCCACATGAATGTTGGCCCGTACGGCGCCGTGGTGGCCGCCCACACCTGTGCCATCGAATCGAGCATCGGGCCGGGCTGGTGCACCGGACCGTCGGAATAGGGATTGAACCCGGCGCGGAAAACCTGTGCCTGCGCGAGGTAGGCGTAGACGTCGCGGCTGTATATCGGCACCGTCATGGTCAGCGGCGCGGCCCAGGCCAGCACCGCGGCCTGGACGTGGCGCACTGGGATCGGGGCGCTGCCGGGATCGGCCACCCGGCGGCCGATCCGCACCCAGCAGTAGACGAGCGTCGCAACGCCGATCCAGAACGTCACCGCGGCAAGGGTTTTGCCGTGTCCATAGGTGATCCAGGCCAAACCGGCGTGCTGGGCGACGGGGTTGATCCGGGGGATGTCGGCGACCCCGAATGCGCCAAGGGCGACCAGCACGGACCCCACCGTGCCGACGGGGAACTCCCACCGCCGCCACCACGAGACCGGTTGCGTCACCACGCTGCGATCCTAGACGGCGCGCCGGCACTCCGACGCGGCCGCCGGGCCGGCGGTCACCAGGGGGTGCGCTCGGGCATGGGGGTGATACGGTCCGCGGCCAGCCGTCCCGACACCAGCACCGGTGGAATACCGACACCGGGCACGGTGTCGGCCCCGGCGAGCACCAGGTTCTCCCACCCGGGCGCGAGGTTGGCGGTGCGCAGCGGACCGGTCTGCCGCACCGTGTGGGCCGCGGCGAACGGAGTACCCGCCGCGTATCCGCGGTCGGCCCAGGTCGACGGGGTGTCGATCCGCAGCACCTCGGCGTCAGTGATGCCGGTGTAGCCGCGGTCGGCCAGCAGCCCCAAGGAGCGGGCGACATACCCGGTGGCCGCCGAGGGCCAGGGCAGGGCGGCCGCCTCAAGGTTCGGGCACGGCCAGAGCACCGACACCGACTCGCGCCCGGACGTGATGAACACCTCGGGCGCGGTCACCGCCGGGCGCGTCAGCAGTACCGACGGGTCGGTCATCACCTCGCCGCGCCCGCGCCGGCGGGGGACGATCTGTGCGAAGGTCTCCTCCCACCGGGCGCCGAAGTCGATGGTGTGATGGTCGCCGGGCCAAGTCGAGGTCGTCGCGATGTCGACCGCGAGATGGGCGACCACCGCGCTGGGGGAGTAGCGAATCCGCCGGCGCGGCGAAGCCCCCAGCAGCCCGGTGAGCGACGATCGTCCACACGCCGCCACGACTGCGTCGGCGGCCACCACCTCGTCGCGCCCGCCGGCCGCGGTCACCACAACCCCCGTGGCGCGTCTGTTGCGCCGTATCAGGCGGCGTGCGGTCGTCGAATACCGAAGATCGACGCCGGCATCGACAAGGGCGCCGGCGAGTACTGCGGGCAGCCGTCCCATGCCCGCTGCCGGGTAGCTGACACCCATCCCGATGTCCATGTGTGCGATGACGCCATAGATTGCCGCCGCCCGAGCCGGGGAAACCCCGGCGTACAGGGACTGGAACGAAAAGACCCGTTGCAGCCGATCATCAGTCACAAAGCGGTTGATCGCACCGGTCAGGCCCCGCACCGCACCCAAGCGCACCAGGGTGCGGGTGGCGGACGCGGTGTCGCCACGCAGGAAGTCGATCAGACGATCGTGATTGCGGTCGATGAAGGTCGGGAATTCGACGTCATAGAGCGCCTGGAGCCAGTCGCTGAGCTGCTCGGTTCCCGCGGCCGCCGTCGTTCCGAACGCCTGCGCCACCGCCTCGACCCGCCGCGCGCGATCAGCAGCCACGGCGAGTTCGGTGCCATCGGCGAAGCGGGCCAGATAGGAGGGGTCGACCCGCCGCAGGTCTAGACGGGCTTGCGCATCGGCCCGGTCGACACCCGCCGCGGCCAGTGCGTCGAGGGCGAGGTCGGGCATGGTGAGAATCGTGGCGCCGGTATCGAAGCGGTGCGTCGAGCCATCGGCGGCGGTGAGCGCATCGGTCCGAACGAGGCCGCCGGGCACATCGGCCGATTCGAGGACTGTGACCTCGTGGCCGGCGCCGCGCAGGTGCAGTGCTGCCGACAGGCCCGCCAACCCGGCCCCGATGATGACGACGCGGGCCGTGGGGCCACTGATGCGCCGAGGATGGTGCATCGCCTACGCGGCCCGGTGGGCGATGCGGTGTGCCAGGGCCTCGAGTCCGCCGCGGGCATCGTCGGAGGTGGGCAGTGCGCTGATCCCACTCAGCGCGGACTCGAGTGCGCCGTCGATCCGTGCCTCGACGGCGTGCTGGGCCCCCGATCCGGTCAGGATGGCCCGAGCCGCGCGCAGATCAGCTGCGGAGAGGTCGGTGCCGAGCAGCGCTCGCAAGCGGCCCGCGTCGCCGGCATCGGCGCGCCCCAAGCCCTCGGCGATCAGCACGGTGCGTTTTCCGGTGATCAGGTCGTCGCCGGAAGGCTTGCCCGTCACATTCGGATCGCCGTAGACGCCGAGCAGGTCGTCCCGCAGCTGGAACGCCAGGCCCAGATCGAGGCCGATGGCACGCAAGTCGGCGACCAGGGCATCGTCCGCACCGCCGAGTACCGCGCCCAGTTCGAGGGGGCGCGCCACCGTGTAGCCAGCCGTCTTGTACACAATCACGCGTTCCGCCGCGGCAATCGACTCGTCGCCGCACGCCTCGCTGGTGATGTCGAGGAGCTGTCCGGCCAGCACTTCGGTCCGCATGGTCCGCCATGCGTCCGCAACGCGCGCGGGGAGGGTGGCCACCAGATCGTCCGCCCAGGCCAGAGCCAGGTCGCCGACCAGAATCGCCACCGACTCGCCGTACCGGTCCGGAGCGCCGTGCCACCCGCCCGCGCGGTGTCGGGCGGCGAAAATCCGGTGGACCGTCGGTCGGCCGCGACGCATGTCCGAGGCGTCGATAATGTCATCGTGCACCAGCGCACACGCTTGGACGAGCTCAAGTGCCGCGCCGAGTTCGACGATGGCTTCGGCGGTGTCCCCGGGGGCGATTGGTGCTCTCGCACCGGGGGCGATTGGTGCTCTCGCACCGTGGGCGACCGTTCGCCCGGCGTCGGCGAACAGCGGTCGCACCCGCTTCCCGCCGAGGAGGACGAAGTCGGCGAGGACGTCGGTGGCCTCGACGACGGCATCTCCGATCCGCGCGGCGTCCGCCCGGGCCGTGGTGAAGACTTCCGCCAGGCGCTCCTGGACCCTGACGGCGATGCCGGGCGCGGTCACGATGCGCGGGCGCCGGGGCGCGGAGTGTCGTCGGTCTGGTGTTCGCGGCGGGCGTACCAGACGACGAATCCGACGACGAGCAGGCAAAGGAAAGCGACGAAAACCGACCAGCTCGGCAGTGCGGCGACCGCCGGGTCGGGGTAGCGCGCATCGGCGTTGAGGTCGCTGGACTTGCCGGCCGGAATCACCCACGCTGCGGTGGTGTCACTGGTCTGGATGCCGTTGGTGCCGCCAATGTCGCCGCCGAACCCGACCGACAAGAACACCACGTCGCGACCCTCGACAAGATCGGTGAAGTCGGCGGTGCCGGTCAGGCGTACCGCGTCGCCGCTGCGCGTGGTGGACACGGTCATCGCCGCGTTCGAACCGCTGAACGACGCCGCGATGATGTCGCCGAGCTGGCTGAACTGGCCAGCCGTCAGCGCCGTGTAGGTGACGCGGGTGCCAACTTTGTTGGGCCCCTTTTGGGGCGCGTTCGGGGCTGCGTCGTCTTTCTGTGCGGTGACGGCGCCGTCGTCAGCGATATTGCCGGTGAAGTCGGCGACGCTCATGTGGTTCGACATGGACTGCGGGACATCTGGCCGGGGCACTCCGTTCGGGCTGTCGGTAGCGGTGGCCACGATGAACTCGCCTGAGAATCGGTCGCCGACGGTAACCGAGCGGGTCAGGCACCCGGACAGGAGCGGGATCATCAGCAGTGCGGCTCCGACCACGGCGAGGAGCCGGGGAAGCGATGGGCGGAACGCGGGATTCGACACGCCATCATCGTGCCAGATCACCCTTGGCGTCGGGGCTCTAGCCGCGCTTACCGAGGATGCGCCGCGCGGCGAGTCGGCCGCTGGTGCCGGTCACGCCCCCACCCGGATGCGTCGACGCGCCGGCGAGGACGAGCCGGGGGGCACCGGGGACCGAACGGCCGGCCAGATCGGGGTGTGGGCGCCAGCCGAACATCTGGTCGATGCTCATCTCGACGTGCATGATGTTTCCGCCCACCAGGCCGAGTTCGGACTCCAGGCCGGGTGGGGTCTGGATGTGGCAATGCTCGATCGTCGAACTGAATCCCGGCGCGTACCGGTCGATCTCGGCGATCACGGCGTCGGCGGCCGACTGCGCGTGCCCCGACCACGAGCGGCCGTCGGACAATCGGTACGGATGCCACTGCGCCCACACATTTACCAGGTGGCGACCGGGAGGTGCGATCGAGGGATCGAGAGCCGAGAATCCCATCGGCAGGGCAACGGGACGGTCGGGCAGCTCGCCGACCACACTGGCCGCGTGGGCACGGCGCAGGTGGGCGCGCTGCGACGTCAGTAGGCCCAGGCCGCTGTGCAGGCCGTGTCGGGGCAGGTTGGCCGGGCAGTTGCGGTACTCGGGGAGGCCGGTGGTGCCGAGTCGCACGGCGATGCCGATGCCGTTGCCGACGACAATCGCTCGGCGCCACCGGGCGATGTCGGTGGCCGGGTACCCGCCGGCGGCCAGAATCGCGAGGGTCGCAGAGATGTGGCAGGCGGCGACGATGTGTCGGGCCCGCCGCACCTGCCCGGCGGCGTCGACCACCTCCCAGGCATCCCGGTTCTGGCGCAGTGCGACGACGGGGGCGCCGGTGACGAGCTGCCCGCCGTCGGCGGCGAGTCGTGCGGTCAGGGCGGAGGTCAGGGATCCACTGCCGCCGATGGCGCGACCGGGCGGGATGTCGTGCATCAGGGCGGCGAAGCCGACCATCGGTGCGGTGCCCGGCAGGTCGGTCGGCGGCCCAGACTGCGCGCCGAACCAGGCCAGGGCCGCCTTGAGGCGCTCCGAGTCGAACCACCGGTCCAGCAGTGCATCGCCGGGGCTCATCATGTCCTGCGACATGGACGACAGGGCCCCGATCCGACGGCCGATGATCGAACGGCGCGCGCTGCGAGTGTGCCAGCCGCTACTGGCGAACGAGGTCAGGAATCGCGTGGGCGTCGGCTCTTGTCTGAAGGCCGCCATCGTCGCCCGGGCCCGCGGGGCCCACTGGGCGACAAACTGCGCGTACGCGACTGCGTCCGCACCGCCGCAGGAGGCTTCGATAGACGCACAAGTCGCGGCCAGGTCGCGGTGGAACACGATCGGTTCCTCGTCGTCGCCCTCGGCGGGGGCGAATGCCCAGGGGTCACAGTCGGCGTAGCGCAGGCCGAATCGGGATAGGTCCAGCTCATCGAGAATCGGGGTGTGACGGATCATCAGGTGCGCCGACGAGCCGCGGTCCACGGCATATCCGGGGAAGCGCTCGACGGTCGAGACCGCGCCGCCAGGGATCGTGTCGCGCTCCACCACGCAAACCGAGCGTCCGGCCTGGGCCAGGTAGGCTGCGGCGATCAAGCCGTTGTGGCCGGCGCCGATGACAAGGGTGTCGTGCGACTCGATCATCGGCATCGGTTGGGTGCGCCGGGATCGTGCGCCGGGCTGCGGTTGACCGGGAGTGGCAGGTCTTGGCCGAGGAAGGCGAACGGGCGCGGGTCGCCGGCAAAGGTGAAGTTGCGGAGCACGTCGACAAATCCGAGGCGGCGGTACAGTGCCCACGCGCGATTGTCCTCGCCGGGGATCTCGGGGGTCGATAGCAGGACCCGCGATTCGGTCCGGTTGGCGAGCAAGGCGGTCAGCAGCGACTGGCCCACCCCGCGGCCCTGGGCGTCTGGGTGGACGTGGAGCTCGGTCAACTCGAAATAGTCGGTGAGCAGGCGGGCCGCCTGTTCGGCCTCGCAGCCGGCCTGGCGCAGACCGAGGCGCAGCTGCTGATTCCACCATTGATCTGCGCCACCCCGATATCCGTAGGCGACGCCGACGAGGACCTCATCCGGTGCTTGGGTGCCGGCGCGAGCAGCTCCGTGGCCGAGCCGGCGCCGGTGTATCGAGGGTGCCGCGGACGACCGGCGCAGGCGGTTCCCGGGGAACCGGCCGGCAGGCACGGACGCGACGGCGCCGAACGCACTCCATCCGGGGCGTGCGATGTGATCGCGCCACAGCGCCCGGCGGTGGATCTCGACGCCGCGGGAATAGTCCATCGCGGTTACATAGACGTTCAGTGCCGGGTCGAGCCATAGGTGCGAGTCGCCGCCGGCCAGCCGGACCACGCGGACGTCGATCGGTGCGCCGATCGACTCGTAGACCATCTACTTCTCCCTGCTTCTGCCGACGGGTTGAGCACGTCGCACGATCACGCTAGCATTGTCATCATCGAACTAGCGTTCGAATCCACTCCGCTGGGCGCCGGTTCGACGGACTGGCCGGATCGATCTCGCGGAGGGAAGCCGCGGTATCGGTCCGTCCGGTGGAGTGTCAGACCCCGGCGATACGTTTCGACTGAAGCATCGGGCCGAGAGGAGGGCGAGGATGGGCGCGGCGGATAGCAGTGTGGGCATCGAGCCGACTGTCGTGATGGATGCGCACCGGTTGCTCGACCAGGCCATTCGGATCACCGACGATGGCGACCTAGTGGTCGGGAATGCCGAGCGTCTGCGGACGTACTACCTCGCCGCTTTGCGGACCGCGGGGGCGGTGCTGGCCGTGCTGGAGTCCAGACGACGAGGGCCGCGAGGCCAGCGCAGTGCGTGGGTGCGTCTCGGTGCGCAGGCCCGCGCGGCTGGGGGTGGCTTCGGTGTGGCGGACTCGGCGGCCTACTTCGCCGGGTATTCCGCACTGCGTCAGCGCATCGAAACTGGCCTCGTCGACGATGTTGATCAGGCGATGGTGGCGCGCATGCGGGTGCATCTGGAGGCGTTCATCGCCGCAGCGGAGGGCGTACTCGCCGACTACGAGCAGGGTCGGCCGTTGCTCGCGGCACCGCCGGAGTCGGTGTCGGCATAGCCGGTCGGGTGTTTGCTCGAATTAGCATGGGGGAAGAGTGGTCGTTCCGTGGTTCACCTCGTATGATTGAGGCAACCAGCACGATTGAGAGAAGGAGGCGCGGTGCCGCTTTCCGAACATGAACAGCGCATGCTCGACCAGATCGAGAATGCGCTGTATGCGGACGACCCCAAGTTTGCGTCGACCGTGCACAAGCGCAGTCTCGGTCCGAGTCGGCATCGAGTGCAGGCTGTCGCGCTCTTCTTGGTGGGGCTTGCGCTCCTCGTCGGGGGAATCGTTGCCGGCGTGACTGTTGGCGGCTTTCCCGTTCTCAGCCTGATCGGTTTTTTGGTGATGTTCGGGGCTGGGCTCCTCGCGCTTCGTGGTGGAAGGCCGTCCCTTAAATCGGTCGACGTGGGCGGGGGAGGCGGCTCGGCTCCGCCGGCCCGAAAGCTCTCCGAACGGATGGAAGACCGCTTCAACCGTCGGTTCACCGAGGAGTAGCAGCACGCGCCCTGCTGGGCCGACCAGTCAACGGGCAAGGGCAGTCAACGGGCAAGGACAGTCAACGGGCAAGGGCCGCGCATTACGATGCGCGGCCCTTGATCGTTGTGTCTGCCGTGTTGTTCGGGGTGCCCGAGCGCTCTGCGGCGGTCGCGGCCGGGTCGGAGCGCACTATTCCCACGGCACCATCCCCACGGCGCCCCACGTCGGAGACTATTCGTCCCCCACATTCCACCACTGAGCTCTGATTGTGCGTAACAACAGGTAACTCAGGGCCCTCTAGTCCTCTTTCGGCACACCGAACCGCTATCGGGAGCGGCCACTCCCATTGTTGGTCCCCACCGGGATTGAAGACCTTGACCTGTACATTCTCTGACTCTTGAGGATATCGGCGGGTCGATGGGGTGGAAAGTGGAGGAAAGTGGGGTACAGTGTGGAGACCGGTTGAGGAGGTGGGCGATGTCGAGTCAACGGCTCGTCGGCACCTACACGCCGAAACTGGACGACAAGGGGCGG
>NZ_DIAX01000028.1:32455-100806 GCF_002414845.1 Gordonia sp. UBA5067
CCGAAACTGGACGACAAGGGGCGGCTGACACTGCCCGCAAAATTTCGGGACGCATTGGCAGGAGGGGTGATGGTCACTCGCAACCAGGACAACAGCCTCGCCGTCTATCGCCTCGACGATTTCGATGTGCTTGCGGAGCGGACCAAAGCTGCCTCGCGCAACAACCCGCAGGCCCGCGCGTATCAGCGGTACTTCTTCGCCAGCGCCGATGAGCAGCGGCCCGACGGGCAGGGTCGTATCACCCTGTCGCCCGACCATCGGAACTATGCGGGGCTGACCAAGGACTGCGTGGTGATCGGCAGCTTCGACCACCTCGAGATCTGGGACGCCCAGACGTGGGGGGCATACCAGTCCGAGCACGAGGAGGACTTTTCCGCAGCGGGCTCGGACGCCTTTGAGGCCCTGCTCTAGACAACCGAATGAGCCCCGTGACCGCCATCGTGGGTGAGACGAGGCCTGCGCCCGATCCGACCCTGACGCACTTCCCCAGCGCCAGGTTCGCGATCGGGCGGGGACCCCGGTTCATCCACTCCAGCTGTCCGGCTACACGAGAAGGGCGCGCGATGAGCGGCGGTGATCACGGGCATATCCCGGTAATGGCGGATCGGATCATCGACCTGCTGGCGCCCGCGGTGACGCGGCGGAGCCCCACCGGGGTGGGGGCGGTGGTGGTTGATGCGACACTCGGCGCCGGTGGCCACGCCGAATTGCTCCTCGCGACCTTTACCGACCTGACTGTGGTCGGCATCGATCGGGACGGCGCTGCCCGCGAAGCAGCGGCCGACCGACTCGCATCGTTCGGCAGTCGCGCTTCGGTCAACGCCGGTCGATACGACGAACTCGACCGGGTCCTGCAGGCACCCACCGGCCTCGGTCGAAGCCTCACCGAGGTCGACGGAGTGCTCTTCGACCTCGGTGTGTCGTCAATGCAACTCGACCAGCGCAATCGTGGATTCGCCTACTCCGTCGATGCGCCGCTGGACATGCGGATGAACCCCGAGGACACCCTGACCGCGGCCGACGTGCTCAACACCTATTCGCACGGTGATCTGGCCCGGGTACTCAGCGACTACGGCGAAGAGCGCTTCGCCGGAAGAATCGCCTCGGCGGTGGTGGCAGCGAGGCGCGAACGTCCGTTCACCACAAGTGCACGGTTGGTGGAGTTGCTGTACGCGACAATTCCGGCCGCCACTCGCCGGACGGGTGGTCATCCGGCGAAGCGCACCTTCCAGGCGCTGCGTATCGAGGTTAACGGCGAGCTCGATTCGCTTCGGGCAGCCCTGCCGGGCGCTCTCGATGCGCTGACGATCGGTGGGCGAACGGTGGTGATGAGCTACCAATCGCTGGAGGATCGCATCGTCAAGCGCGAGTTCGCCCAGCGCTGCCGGTCGAGTTCTCCGGCGGGTCTGCCGGTGGAGTTGCCGGGCACCGCCCCGCGCTTCACCTTGGTCACCCGCGGAGCCGAGCAGGCGACGGAGACCGAGATCGACGCCAATCCACGCTCGGCCCCCGCACGGGTCCGCGCCATTGAACGAATCGCGCCCGACGGGGCGGAGGGGGGAGTGCAATGATGCGCATTTCGGGGGAATCGGCGGCAGTGCCGACTGGTGAGCTGTCGGTGATCGATGCGCCGCGCCAGCGGCGCGCTGGGGCCGGTGCGGTGCACCGCGCGAGCAGGTCGCGCGCCGCGCAACGTGCCGTCGACCGCCGCGCCGCGCGTCTCGCGCGGGAGGCGCGCAAGCCCGAACAGCCGGGCAAGCGCGGGCGGATCCGACCGCAGGTGCAACGCCCGGGCCTCATCGCGCAGATCCGGTCCATGCCGTTCGCGGTACCCGTTATCGGTCTAGTCGCAGCCGGCCTGATCGCCACCCTGTGGCTGTCCACCCGCGCTGCGCAAGATTCGTACGAACTCACCGTCGCCAAAGTGGCGCACCAGTCGCTGGTCGACAAGCGTGACGCGCTCAAACGGACGTACGAGTCCGCCGATTCGGCACCGGAGCTGTCGGACAAGGCAGCCCGGCTCGGACTTGTCCCGGCCCGCAACTCGGCCCGCCTGGTCGTCGGTGACAACGGGCGGGTGAACGTGCGGGGCACCCCGGCGCCGGCAGCGGGACGCGCGCCGCGCTCGATCAACCCGAAGCCCATTGACGAGGCGCTGCGTCATATCGATGCGAACAAGGTCGAGGACTCGACGGGTCTTCCGGGGGCCGATCCGGCGTCGCAGCCCGATCCAGGGCCGCCGGTGGGTGCGCCGCCGCCGTCGAACCCGAGCCGGCCTGATGACCAGGGACAAGCACAGGCACCGGGACAAATACAGACACCGGGGCAACAGGCGAATACGCCGGCGCCGACCGAGGCGACGCCCAATGTGCTACCCCAATCCGACGCGGCTACTCGCGGCGCGCCGAGGACAAATCCTCGGCGCAACTCGTAGTGACGGGAATGATTGAGAATCATGACGCGCGCCGCTTTTCACCTCCGAGCTCCCCGTCGGGGTCGGCCGGGGACTCCGGTGGAGGGCCGGGGGTTCACGCGTACGAACCCGTCGGCGGCGGGCGGTTCGCGCCGTCCGCCGACGGGCGGCACCGGACACCAGACGGGTGAGAAGGGGCCTGACCGGTTCACTGTTCGCACCCGCTGGGCCGTGGTCTTTGTGGCGATTGCCGTCACCGCGATCGCCGGCCGACTGGTCGTGGTGCACACCGTCGAGTCACGATCTCTCGCCGCGGCGGCGGCGGCTCAGCGTGAGTACACCCAGGTCCTGACGGCCACCAGAGGAGCGATTCTGGATCGCAACGGACGCCCGCTGGCCTACACCGACGAAGCCCGCGCGCTGACGTTCCTTCCGCAAGCGGTGCGCACCGCCGCCGACGCCGCCCATCACCGCGACCCCAAGGTGCCCGACGCCGCAACCAGATTCGCTGAAATAGCGAAAGGCGTCTCGGCCGCGCTCGGCGGATCGATTTCCGAGGCCGATCTGCTGGCGAAGCTGAACGGCTCGGAGAAGTTCGTGTACCTCGCACGCTCGGTGGCGACCGATGTGGCGGCCCGGATCGTCGCGGACTTCCCGGAAGTCGGTGCCGATCCGGAGAACTTGCGCCTCTACCCGGGTGGCTCGCTGGCGGCCAACGTCGTCGGCGATGTCAACTTCGACGGCAACGGCCTTATCGGCCTGGAGTCGTCGATGGACTCGGTGCTCGGCGGGACGAATGGGTCCAAGACCTACGACCGCGGCTCGGACGGTGCAATCATCCCGGGCAGCGCTCGCAACGTTGCGTCCGCGATCAACGGTGCGACGATCCGGCTCACCCTCGATTCAGATATCCAATGGTTCGTGCAGAGCCAGGTCTATGCGGCAAAGGCAGCCTCCGGGGCGAAGCGTGTCGCGGCCGTCGTCTTGGACGCCAAGACCGGCGAGGTTCTCGCGATGGCGAACGATTCGACATTCAACGCGTCGCGGCCGCTGTCGGAACAGCGTGACGCCAACCTCGACAACCTGGCCGTGACCACACCATTCGAGCCAGGCTCGGTGAACAAGGTCGTTACCGCCGCGGCCGCGATCCAGTACGGGGTCACCACCCCCGAAGCGCCGCACCTGGTGCCCGGCTCCATCCGGATGGCCGGGGTAACGGTCAAGGACGCGTGGTCCCACGACGCCCAGCGCTTCACCACCACCGGAATCTTCGGCAAGTCCTCGAACGTCGGCACGCTCATGCTTGCGCGGCAGGTGGGCGAAAAGCGGTTCGCCGACATGGTCAGCGCGTTCGGGCTGGGACAGCGCACGGGCGTCAGCCTTCCCGGTGAGAGCCCGGGCCAGGTACCGGCACTGTCCCAGTGGTCGGGCGGTTCGTTCGCCAACCTGCCGATCGGCCAGGGCCTCTCGATGACCCTGCTGCAGATGACGTCGGTCTACCAGGCGATCGCCAACGACGGCGTGCGCATTCCGCCGCGCGTCATCGCTGCGGAGGCACGTGACGGGCACCGGGAGTCGCCCTTGCCGGTGCCCGAGGGGGTGGCGGTGGTTTCGCCGGAGACTGCCCGGACGGTCCGCGATATGTTCCGCGGCGTCGTCCAGAACGATCCGACCGGGAGGCAGCGGGGCACCGGAACGCAGGCCGCGGTGCCCGGTTACCAGATTTCTGGAAAGACCGGGACCGCGCAACAGGTCGATCCGCGGTGCAACTGCTACTCGAACTCGCGCTACAACATCACCTTTGCGGGCATCGCTCCCGCGGATAGCCCCCGCTACGTGATCGGGTTGATGCTCGACAATCCGCAGCGCAGTGCGGACGGCAGCGGTGGGCAGTCGGCTGCCCCGTTGTTCGGCACGATTGCGAGCTGGTTGATGCAGCGGTCCCGGGTCCCATACTCGCCGCCCGCGCCGCGTTTGGTGCTCGAGGCGGACTGACCGTCGACGGCGCCCGGTAGATTGACACTCCATGGGTACTGACTCGATCCGTCCCGAGCACGTGGTTCCGACGCCGGTCGCCGATCTTGCCGCGCTGATCGGCACTGTCAGCGGGGGAGAGGGCGGCGAGGTCTCCGGGGTCACGCTGCGCGCGCAGCACGTGCGCCCCGGTGACCTGTTCGCCGCCTTACCCGGTCTGCGGGTCCACGGTGCGGCTTACGCCGAGGAGGCGATCCGGCGTGGCGCCACCGCGGTGCTCACCGATCCGGCTGGCGCCGACCTCATCGCGGAACAGGCCGGTCGGCGCCGGTCCGCGGTCGCCGTCCTGATCCATCCGGATCCGCGTAGGGTGCTCGGCGTCCTCAGCGCACGCGTCTTCCACCACCCGAGTGCGGCGTTGGCACTCATCGGAATCACCGGTACCTCGGGCAAGACGACGACCGCGTACATGGTGGAGGCGGCCTTGTTGGCGGCCGGGCGGTCGGTGGGGCTCATCGGCACCGTGGCCACCCGCATCAACGGCGTGGTGGCGCCCAGTTCGCTGACGACACCGGAGGCTCCGGACCTGCAGGCTTTGCTGGCGGCGATGGTCGAGCGCGGCGTCGACACGGTCGTCATGGAAGTCTCCAGCCATGCGCTGTCCCTCGGACGGGTGGCCGGTACTTCGTTTGCCGTCGGCGGATTCACCAATCTCTCGCAGGACCACCTCGACTTCCATCCGACTATGGAGGACTACTTCGCAGCGAAGACGGCGTTGTTCGCACCAGATTCGCCAGTGGCCGCCGCCACCGCGGTGATCTGCGTCGACGATGAGTGGGGGCGGCGGATGGCGGCGCTCACCGACGATCCGGTCACGGTTGCGACGGTCGACCTACCGTCGCAGCGGGCGGGCGACGCGCCGGCCCGGCGCTGGACGGCCCTGGTGGCAACCGGTGACGGGGCGGCGACCCTCCTCGAACCCTCCGGGGACGAGCACGCACTGTCGGTTCCGCTCCCCGGTCGCTACAACGTGACCAACGCGGCGCTGGCGGTCGCGCTGTGCGCCGCTGTGGGCGTCGACGTGCGGCGAGCCTGCGCGGGAATCGCCGATGTCGTGGTGCCCGGTCGACTGGAACCAGTGCAGGCCGGGCAGGACTTCCTGGCCGTAGTCGACTACGCCCACAAGCCGGCCGCGGTCGAGGCGGTGCTCGCGACGCTGGGCGCCGAATCCGCGGGGCGGATCGCCGTCGTCCTCGGCGCGGGGGGCGACCGGGACCGGGGGAAGCGGGCGCAGATGGGAGCCGCGGCCGCGCGCGGCGCCGATCTGGTGATAGTGACCGACGACAATCCGCGAACCGAGGACCCGGCTACGATTCGCGCCGCGGTGGCGGCGGGTGCCCGGGCGGTCGGTGACGGGCAGCGTCGTGCCGCCGAGATCCGCGAGACCGCCGGCCGGGCCGAGGCGATTGCCGCCGCGGTGGCATGGGCCCGGTCCGGCGATGTCGTCCTGATCGCGGGCAAGGGCCACGAGGCCGGCCAGGAGATCAATGGCGTCAAGCACGATTTCGACGATCGGGTGGTGTTGGGGAATGCGTTGGCAGACCTGATGAGCCGGCGGGACGAGGGCTCCCGATGAGCGTCGGCGCCGATCCCCGGCCCGGTTCTGACGAGATCACGGTGATCGACAGCGCCGGGGCCACATCGATTGCCGAGGGCAGGGCGGTGCTGCGTCGGTTGGTGGAGATAGCCGCCGATACCGGCGCCGGCAGCACCCATCGAGGGGCGCCCGGTGCCGCGCGCACGTGGTTGGTGCTCGGCGAGTTGGCCGACGAATCAGAGGTGGACCGTCGCGTCATCGACCATGACCTTCTCGGGCGTGCCGCGGTGCGGCTCGCCGTCGACAAGATCGTCTGCATCGGTGACTCACGGCCGGTCCGAGCGGCGCACCAGGGCGCGGTTATGGAGGGATCGTGGGGCGACGAGGCCAACCTGGTCGGGACCGCCGAGGAACTCGCGCTCCGGTGGCGAGACCCGGGTGAGCCGGCGCCGTCGGGCGGTGATGTGATCGCCCTGGTCGGCGGGTGGGATCGGACTGCGGTGCTCGCCGTGTTGGCCGAGCGGGACCTGGTGGTCCGGCGGATCTGACGACACGGTTGGATGGTGGGTGTGCCGGTCCCGCGCCGTTAGGCGGAGCGGGGCACCCGGGGACGGAAGGGACTGGGATTAGTTGAGCGGGATGGAGCAGATGTGACGCATGACGTGACGCAGATTCTGGTGGCGGGGGCGGTCGCCCTCGTTGTCTCGATCGGCTTGACGCCGGTGCTGATCAGGGTGTTCACCAAGCAGGGGTTCGGGCAGGAGATCCGTGTCGAGGGGCCGGAGAGCCACCAGACCAAACGGGGAACGCCGTCGATGGGCGGTGTGGCCATCGTCGCCGGACTGGTCGCCGGCTACTTCTGCGCTCACATCACCGGATACCTCCTAGACGGCTCGGGGCCGACGGCGTCGGGGTTGCTCGTACTGGGTTTGGCGGTGATGCTGGCGATCGTCGGCTTCCTCGATGACATCATCAAGGTCCGCAAGCATCGCAACCTCGGTCTGAACAAGACGGCGAAATCGGTGGGCCAGGCTGTTGCCGCAATCCTGTTCGGGGTGCTCGTACTCCGGTTCCGCAACGAGTACGGCTACACCCCGGCCAGTGAACACCTTTCCTACGCGCGCGATATCAGCTCGATCACGCTGGCCGGTCTCGGTGGCGTCGTGTTCGTCCTCTTCGTTTGGTTCGTCGTCGCCGCATGGTCCAACGCGGTGAACTTCACCGACGGGCTCGACGGGCTGGCCGCGGGCTCCATGGCGATGGTCCTGGGTTCCTACGTCCTGATCACCTACTGGCAGTATCGGAACGCCTGCCAGGGTGGCGCGGCGGGAGTGGCGTCGGCGCCGGGCTGCTACGCGGTGCGTGATCCACTCGATCTGACCATTCTGGCCACGGCCGGTGGTGCGGCCTGTCTGGGATTCCTGTGGTGGAACGCCGCTCCGGCGAAGATCTTCATGGGCGACACTGGTTCATTGGCCCTCGGTGGCCTGCTGGCGGGGCTGTCGATCGTGACCCGCACCGAATTGGTCGCGGTGGTCCTCGGCGCGCTGTTCGTCGCCGAGATGGTTTCGGTGGTCCTGCAGATCCTGGTGTTCCGGACATCGGGGCGCCGACTCTTCCGCATGGCGCCCTTCCATCACCATTTCGAGTTGGGCGGGTGGGCCGAGACCACGGTCATCATCCGGTTCTGGCTGCTGACGGCAGTCTCCATCGGATTGGGTCTGTCGCTGTTCTACAGCGAGTTCAAGAATTTCGGTGGCTAGCCACGGCGATGAGCGTGCCGCCGAACTCGTAGCCGGGTTGGGCGGCACGGACGTCGTGGTCGCCGGGTTCGGCACCGCGGGGCGTTCGGCGGCGGGCTATCTGCGTTCGGTGGGTGCGCGTGTCACGGTGGTCGATTCCGCGTTCGGTGCCGCCGAGTCCGGCGGCGGGCTGGACAGGGTCGGCGTCGACGAGGCGGTCGCCGATGCCGCGTTGTGGGGGGGTGTGCGACTGCTCGTCGTATCCCCGGGGTTCGCCCCGGACCATCCGGTGGTGGCGGTAGCGCGGGCCGCCGGTGTTCCGGTGTGGGGGGAAGTCGAGTTGGCCTGGTGGGTCGATCGCAGTGGTGTGACGGGCCCGCCGCGGACCTGGTTGGTCGTCACCGGCACCAACGGGAAGACGACGACCACCGCAATGCTCGAGTCGATCGTGGCCGCCGCCGGGCGGACCGTCGCGGCAGGCGGAAACTATGGGACCCCGGTCCTGGACATCCTGGTGCGGACCCCGCGGGTCGACGTGCTTTGCGTCGAGGCGTCGTCGTTTCAATTGCACTGGGCACCATCACTGGTCCCGGCGGCCGGTGTCGTTCTCAATGTGGCGCAGGACCACCTCGATTGGCATGGCGGGATGGCCGCATACAGCGCGGCGAAGGCGGGTGCGCTGCGCGGGCGGGTCGCGGTGGTCGGCGGCGATGATCCGATTGCGGCGCACCTTCGGGTTGGCGAGGCGTCCAGGCGCGTGGTCTTCACCCTCGGCGAGCCGGCCGATGGCGAGCTCGGCGTCGCCGGGGGCATGCTCGTCGACCGCGCCTTCGGTGTCCGCCGGGACCTCGTGGAAGTGGATTGCATCCATCCCGTGGGGCCGTCTGGGCGGGCCGACGCGCTGGCCGCGGCGGCACTCGCGCTGGCGATCGACATCCCGGTACCCGCAATTGCTGCGGGACTGGCGGGTTTTGTGCCGGCGGGGCACCGCGGCGAGCAGGTCGCCGAGTGCATCGGGGAGTCGGGCCGGCCGGTGGCGTTTATCGACGACTCGAAGGCGACGAATCCGCATGCGGCTGCGGCGGCGATCGCGGCCCGGCGCCGCGTGGTACTGATCGTTGGCGGCCTGCTCAAGGGTGCATCGGTCGACGAGATGATCGAGGGTGCGCGGGGTCGGTTGGCCGGGCTGGTAGTGATTGGACGCGATCGCGACGAGATTGTCCGTGCGATCGCGCGACACGCCCCAGAAGTCCCAACAGTCACAGTATTCACAAGGGACGATGGGCGGGTGACTGTTGAGAAGCTGCTGCCGACCCCCGACTTCTCCTCCGGAGAGGCGGGCACTGACCGGGCGAACGCGGTTGCGGTGATGGCTGCGGCGGTACGCCAGGCATGGGAGATCGCCCGTGTCGACGGCGACGTTGAAGCGGTTCTCCTCGCGCCGGCCGCGGCCTCCCTCGACATGTTCGACAGCTACGCCGCTCGGGGCGATGCGTTCACTGCGGCCGCCGCCGTAGTGGCCGGGGACCCGCGATGACGACGGCGGCGACCTCACCGAAGAAGGCAACTCAGGAGAAGGCAACTCAGAAGAAAGACACTGAAGGCGAGTCGAATCGGGCTGGCTCGCAGCAGCAGGAGTCGTTGCTGGCCTGGCCCAGGGTGATCGCCGACGCGGTGCGCAGCCTGCTCGCCCGTCCGACCGCTTCCTTTCACCTGGTCGTCGGGATGGCATTGGTGCTCACCGTGCTGGGGCTGGTCATGGTCCTGTCGGCCTCCTCGGTTGAGGGCTATTCGAAGGAAGGCTCCGCGTACAGCCTGTTCACCACGCAGGTGATCTTCGCGCTGCTGGGCCTCGTGGTGTTCTCGGTGACTGTTCGGCTGCCGGTGCGGCTGCTGCGCCGCGCCGCCGGTCCGATGATCGTGGTGACGACTATCCTGCTGGCACTGGTCCTCATCCCGGGAGTGGGCACGCTCAGTCAGGGCGCACGCCGCTGGTTCGTCGTATACGGGCTCTCGGTACAGCCATCCGAGTTGGTCAAAGTGGCACTTTGCGTGTGGGGTGCCCACCTGCTGGCCTCCCGCCGGCGCGACGGCGTCAGTCTCACCGAGTTGCTGGTGCCGCTCATCCCGGTGGCCGCCCTCATCTGTCTGCTGATTCTCTTGGAGCCGAACCTCTCGACGACCATCACCATCGCCATCATCGTGGCCGCCCTCCTGTGGTTCGCCGGACTGCCGTGGCGCGTCTTCGCGAGCTTCGTGGTGGTCGGTGCGATGATCGCGCTGGGCCTGGCTCTGATTGAGGGGTACCGATCTGAGCGTGTCCGAAGCTTCATCGGCGCGATCAACGACCCCCAAGGGGCCGGGTACCAAGCGCGGCAGGCCTTGTATGCACTGGCGAACGGCGGTGTGTTCGGTGTCGGGCTGGGTCAGAGCCGCGCCAAGTGGAACTATCTGCCGAATGCGCACAACGACTTCATCTTCGCGATCGTCGGCGAGGAGCTGGGACTCATCGGGGCCTTCGTCGTCATCGCGTTGTTCGTCGGCCTGATGCTCATCGGAATGCGGATCGCCCTGCGGTCGGAGGACCCTTTCCTCAAGCTGATGACCTCGACGATCACGGTGTTGATCACCGCGCAGGCGATCATCAACATCGGGTACGTGGTCGGCCTTCTGCCAGTCACCGGCATCCAGCTTCCGCTGGTGTCGGCCGGCGGTACGTCGACGCTGACCATGCTGGCCATGCTGGGTCTGATGGCCAACGCCGCACGTCACGAACCGGAATCGGTCACCGCACTTGCGCACGCCAGCCCGGTGGGCTGGCGTGCCCGGATGTGGCGACTGCCCGCTCCCGTGGCCTATCGGCCGAGCCGGGCGGAAAAGCTGCGCGACCGGATGGCCGGTCGCCCGCGGCGCTCGGAACCGGTTGCCCGTCGTCGTGCAGCGGCGCGCCCGGCGCGGCCCATCGCGGCCGGCGGTCGTTCGGTCGGCGCTCGCCCGCGCCTCACGGAGACCGGGTCACCGGTCCGGTCCGATCGTGATCGGCAGCAGTGGCCGCGGTCGGAAGCCGGTGCCGGCACACGACGCCGGGGATGGAACGGAGGGCGATGAGTCAGCGTTCATTGTCGGTCGTGGTGGCCGGTGGCGGCACGGCCGGCCACATTGAGCCGGCGATGGCCGTCGCCGACGCGGTTGCGGCGATCGACCCGGGCGCACGGATCACCGCGCTGGGCACCGCGAAGGGGCTGGAGACCACCATCGTGCCCGAGCGCGGATATGATCTGCGGCTGATTCCGCCGGCCCCGCTGCCGCGGGAAATGGGGCTCGACCTTGTCCGCACCCCGGCCCGGCTGATGCGCTCGGTGCTGGCGACCCGCAAAGTCCTGGCCGAGGTCCAGGCCGATGTGGTGATTGGATTCGGTGGGTATGTCGCGCTGCCGGCGTATCTCGGCGCGCGCGGTCACCTGCGCAGGCGCACCCGGATCCCGCTGGTGATTCACGAGGCCAACGCCAGTGCCGGGATCGCCAACAAGGTCGGGGCGCGGTGGGCCGACCGGGTGCTGGCCGCGACGCCGGATTGTGGACTCCCCGGCGCCGAAGTCGTCGGGATCCCGGTCCGCGGCAGTCTGGCGGGTTTGGACCGAGGGGCCGCGCGTGCCAAGGCCCGCCATTATTTCGGTCTCGACGAGTCAGCGCCCACACTGCTCGTGTTCGGTGGATCGCAAGGCGCACTGCGGCTGAACGACGCCGTCACCGGTGCGTCCTGGGCGCTCGGGGAGGCGGGGATCGGCGTCCTGCATGCCTATGGGCCCAAGAATGAGATCTCCCCGGCGCGGCCCGCGGGCGCTCCGCCGTACATTGGCGTCGGCTACCTCAAGCGGATGGATTTGGCTTACGCCGCGGCCGATCTGGTGATCTGTCGGGCCGGTGCGATGACGGTGGCCGAGGTATCGGCGACGGGACTGCCGGCCGTCTATGTTCCGCTTCCGCACGGCAATGGTGAGCAGGAGCTCAACGCTCTCCCCGTCGTCGATGCCGGCGGGGGGCTGTTGGTTCCCGACGGCGAGATGACGTCCGAATGGGTGGCTCGTGAGGTTCCCGCGCTGCTGGCCGATGCGCCGCGCCTGGCCCAGATGGCAGAGAAGGCGGCCGTGGGCGGGCACCGCGATGCCGCCAATCGCGTCGCGGCGGTGGCCCTGGCACTCGCCGCCGCCCACCGCGGGGCAGACTTGTAGCCAGACGAGAGGACCGAGACGTTCAATGGCGGAGATCGAATCGGCAGCATTGCCGGCACACCTGAAGCGGGTCCACATGGTTGGTATCGGCGGCGCCGGCATGTCCGGTCTGGCGCGCATCCTGCTGGCGCGGGGAGGCCAGGTTTCGGGGTCCGACGCCAAGGAGGGCCGCAGCGTCCTGGCGCTGCGCACGCGCGGAGCGGTAGTGGCCATCGGCCACGACCCGGCGGCCATCGATGCGCTGCCGGGCGGACCCACTGTCGTTGTGAGCACGCGAGCGGCGATCCCCGACTCGAACCCGGAACTGGTTGAGGCGCGCAGGCGCGGCATCGACGTGGTGATGCGCCCGGCCGTGCTGGCGACGCTGATGGCGGGCTATCGAACGTTGCTTGTCGCCGGCACGCATGGGAAGACGTCGACGACGTCGATGGCGGTGGCCGCGCTCCAGCACTGTGGGGCGGACCCGTCTTTCGCAGTGGGCGGTGAGCTCAATGAATCGGGGACGAATGCCCATCACGGGAGTGGCGAGGTGTTCGTCGCCGAAGCCGACGAAAGCGACGGCTCGCTGCTGGAGTATCCCGCTTCGGTGGTCGTGATCACCAACATCGAAGCCGACCATCTCGACTTCTTCGGCAGCGTGGATGCCTATGTCGCCGTCTTCGATGAGTTCGTCCGCGGAGTCGACCGGGGCGGTGTGGTGGTCGCCTGCGTCGACGACCCCGGCGTGCGCGCACTGCTGGAGCGGAGTGGTGACGCCCTGGCCGCCACCGGCGTGGCCGTGTGGGGCTACGGCCATCAATCCGGCGATTCGGCGGATCGGCCCGACCACCTGTTGGCCGAGTTGGTGGAGTTCACCAGCGATCCCACGGGGGGCCGTAGCCGGGTGCGGCTGCACCCGCCACTCGTCGACGAGGCCGTCGAGTTGACGCTGGTCACCCCGATGCCGGGAGTCCACATGGCCCTCAACGCGCTGGCCGCCGTCCTGGCCGACTTTGCGGTCGTGGATAAGTCGATCCCGCTGACTGCGGTGGCGGCCGGAATCGCCGAGTTTTCCGGGGTCCGGCGAAGGTTCGAATACCGTGGCAGCGCGGGCGGGGTCCGGGTCTACGACGACTACGCCCACCACCCGACGGAAGTTCGCGCAGTGTTGTCGGCCGCGCGCGCCGCGGCAGGCGGCGGGCGGGTGATCGCGGTGTTCCAGCCACACCTGTATTCCCGAACGCTGGAGTTCGCCGGGGACTTCGCCGGCGCGCTCGACCTCGCGGACGAAGCGGTTGTCGCCGAGGTGTTCGGCGCACGGGAAGAGCCGATGCCGGGGGTGAGTGGTCGATTGATCACCGAGCAGATGACTGGCCCGGCACAGTTCGTGCCCGATATGTCTGACCTGGTTCCGGCCGTCGCGGCGATCGCCAAACCCGGCGACCTCGTTCTTACGCTGGGGGCGGGCGATATCACGATGCAGGGTCCGGAGATACTCGCGGCGCTGGGCGGCCGGGGGTGAGTCCTGCCCGTCGCTGGCCGGTCGTCGTGGCGGTGGTCGCGCTGGTGGCAGGACTGGCGGCAGTCGCGTACTTCACCCCGCTGATGTCGGTCCGCGCCGTGTCGGTCCACGGACTCGAGTCGGGGTCGACGTTGACCGCGGACCAGGTGGTGGCGGCCGCGCAGGTCCCCAAGGGGCGCCCGTTGCTCCAGGTCAACACGGCGCAGGCGGCCCACCGGGTGGCCGCGATCGCGGCGGTGGAGACGGCTCGGGTTAGGCGGCAATACCCGTCGGCGATCGAGGTGATCGTTGTCGAGCGCAGGCCGGTCGTACGGGTGGAGACCGATCGCGCGGTCCACGTGCTTGACCGCCTCGGCGTGTCGTATCGGCACTATGATCGGGGGGTTGCGGTGCCCCCCGGCGTGGCCGGGCTGCCGCTGTTGTCGACGCCCAGCCCGGGGCCGACGGACCCGGCGACGACAGCGGCGCTGGGTGTTGTCGCAGGCCTTCCGCCGGACTTGCGGGCCTCGGTGGTTGCGGTGGAGGCCCAATCGCCGGTAGATCTGAGTTTCCGGCTGAAGAACGGGGCCACCGTGGTGTGGGGTGACTCGACGCGTGCCGACGACAAGGCCGTCGCGTGGCGGGCCATCATTACCCGCCGGGGAACCCTCTATAACGTATCGAGCCCTGACTACCCGTCGTACCGCTAGGGGATCGGGCACATCGGACGCCGCATTCCTGGTGCACGTCACTGAACAGGCGTGGAGGGTGTGACGGGAGTTAATCGGTGAGAGAAGTTTGCGACACGCCGCGGCGATGCTGGCCCGGGCACGCGGCAGTGCCTAGCGTGGCCCAGTGAAAGTTCAGTACTTGACATAACTCTACATCTATGGTTCAGGTTTAGAGTTTTTCCTAGAAGGGCGAGTCGTCATGACGCCACCGCACAACTACCTCGCCGTGATCAAAGTCGTCGGCATCGGCGGTGGTGGCGTCAACGCCGTCAACCGGATGATCGAGCAGGGTCTCAAGGGCGTCGAGTTCATCGCCATCAACACGGACGCGCAGGCACTGCTGATGAGTGATGCCGACGTGAAGCTCGACGTCGGCCGTGACTCGACGCGGGGGCTGGGTGCCGGCGCCGATCCCGAGGTGGGTCGCCGGGCGACCGAGGACAACCGAGACGATATCGAGGAGCTCCTCAAGGGCGCCGACATGGTCTTCGTGACCGCAGGAGAGGGCGGCGGCACCGGGACGGGCGGTGCGCCGGTGGTGGCGTCGATCGCCCGCAAACTCGGAGCGCTGACGGTCGGTGTCGTCACCCGCCCCTTCGCGTTCGAGGGCAAGCGGCGCAGTGGTCAGGCCGACGCCGGGATCACGTCGCTGCGGGAGTCCTGCGACACCCTGATCGTCATCCCCAACGACCGGTTGCTGCAGCTCGGCGACGCGAACGTGAGTCTGATGGACGCGTTCCGTAGTGCCGATGAGGTGCTCCTCAACGGTGTCCAGGGCATCACCGATCTGATCACCACACCGGGCCTCATCAATGTGGACTTCGCCGATGTCAAAGGCGTGATGAGCGATGCCGGCAGCGCGTTGATGGGCATCGGGTCGGCACGCGGCGAGGAGCGTGCCAAGAAGGCGGCCGAGCTTGCGATCAACTCACCTCTGCTCGAGGCCTCCATGGAGGGTGCGCGCGGCGTGCTGATCTCGATCGCGGGCGGGTCAGACCTCGGTCTGTTCGAGATCCACAACGCGGCGACTCAAGTCCAGGAGGCCGCCCACGAGGACGCGAACATCATCTTCGGCACCGTGATCGACGACAACCTCGGTGACGAGGTGCGCGTCACAGTGATCGCGGCCGGGTTCGACGGCGGCGCACCGCGTCGGCGCACCGATGCTCCGGCGGTTGGGCATACCGGCGTCGCCGCCGGTCAGGCCGGGAAGGTCAACTCGCCCGCTGTGGGGGAGTCGATCTTCAGTGGCGGGTTCGACGCCAATCCGGCGGTCCAGCGCAGCGACGAGATGCGCCCCAATGCGGTGCGCCTCGACGACGACGACGTCGATGTCCCCGACTTCATGAAGTGATGGGAGTCGTTCGCCGGGTGGTGACCACCCGGGAGGGGGGCGTATCGGTTGCGCCGTACGACTCATTCAACCTGGGCGACCACGTGGGTGACGATCCGCAGGCGGTCGCGGCCAATCGCTCCCGCCTGGCCCGGCACGTGGGCCTGCCCGATGAGCGGGTGGTGTGGATGGAGCAGATCCACAGCCCGACGATCACCGTCGTCGACGGGCCCGTCGACGGGCCCGTGCCGGCGACCGACGGATTGGTCACCGCAGCCCCGAATCTGGCACTGGCGGTGCTGACCGCCGACTGTGTGCCGGTGCTACTCAGCGACGATGAGGCCGGGGTGATTGGTGCGGTGCACGCGGGCCGGATCGGGGCCCGCAACGGCATTGTGGCCGAAGCGCTGCGCGTCATGGTCGGACTGGGCGCCGATCCGGCGCGGATCAGCGCACTCCTGGGGCCGGCCGCGTCCGGACACTTGTACGAAGTGCCGCCGGACATGGCGCGCGACGTGGAGGCGCGGCTGCCGGGGAGCATGTGCCGCACCGGCGCCAATACGATCGGGCTCGACCTGCGGGCCGGAATCACGCGACAACTCGCTGCAGCCGGGGTCACCGCGATCGCCGTTGACCCTCGGTGCACGATTGCCGATGAGCGGCTGTTCAGTCATCGCCGGGGTGCGCCAACCGGACGGTTGGCGTCAGTGATCTGGCGGGAGGCGCACTGATGGAATTGCTTGCGTGTCGTGCCGGGCGGGGGCCAGTGGCGAGGGCTACGGTAGGCAACAACAACAGATCACTTTGGTCACACGAGAAACATCAATCACAATCGTGACGCGGACCGTCGTCGCCGACCAACAGAGAGGCCCGAGATGACCACGATGCAGAAGTTCAAGGCCTATTTCGGCATGGTTCCGCCGAGCGAGTACGAGGACGACTACCTCGATGACGGGACCGGAGCGGTGCGCCGGGTGCGTGGACGTGGCGACTACGACGATCGGTACCGCCAGGACTCCTACCGCGACGGTGGTGGCTACGGCGATTCCTACGGTGACGAACCCTATGGCGCTGATGGGTTCGGCGGCAATCAGCACCATGCTGGCCGCTACGGAGACGAAGGCGACCTGCGCCGCGAGCGAATGCGCACGTCGAGTCGCTACGACGAGGACGAGCGAGACTACGCCGCCGTCGGCAACGGCGGATATGTCTACACCGGTGCAACGCGGGGCGAGCCGCGCGGCGCTGCCCGGCTCGAGCCCTTGCAGCGTTCGGCCGGCGCGACGCTGCGCGCGGTGGGGGCATCGGCGGCAGCGGGTCACGACGCCGATTTGGACGGGGTGGGCGGCGACGGACAGAAGATCACCACGCTGCGCCCGTCGAGTTACAGCGAGGCCCGCACAATCGGCGAGCGGTTTCGCAACGGCAACCCGGTGATCATGGACCTGGTGGATATGAGCAACGCCGATGCCAAGCGCCTCGTCGACTTCGCCGCGGGCCTCGCCTTCGCATTGCGCGGCTCCTTCGACAAGGTTGCGACGAAGGTCTTTCTGCTGGCACCAGCCGATATCGACGTCTCGCCGGAGGACCGTCGACGGATCGCCGAGACCGGCTTCTACAGTCACTCCTAATCGCGCCGCACCGACCCCGGAAGTGTCCCGGCGGCGGATTTGCGGCAGAGTGTCCCTGTGACCGTTTTCCTCACCGTCGTCGGCTATCTGCTCTGGGTGTACTGGATGCTGCTGCTCGCGCGACTGATACTCGAGCTGGTGCGCTCCTTCGCCCGAGACTGGCGGCCCAAGGGGGCCGTCGTCGTCGTCGTAGAAGTGATCTTCACCCTCACAGATCCGCCGATTAAATTGCTGCGCCGGGTGATTCCACCGCTCAACATCGGTGCGGTGCGGCTGGATTTGTCGCTGATGATCGCCCTTATTGTGGTGCTGATCGCCCGGCAGATCGTGATGGGCCTGGCTGCGGGCTGAACGGGCTAACCCACTGGTCGGAATGAGATTGGACTAGGGTGGCTAGGGACGCAATGTCAATGTCAGGCGACCGTTGTGTTGCGAGACCATCTCGGGCCGGTGCGACCAGCGGGAGGTTTGTGACAGGATGGTGCGCTAGTGGCAGGACTGCCAGTTGTTGATGGAGCGTCGTGAGAGACGTTCGATGGGCAACAGCCACGAGGACGTTGAGGCGAGACTCGCCTTCGACACGGATGTAAGGGGAATGAGCCATGCGGTTGACACCGGCTGATGTGCACAATGTCGCGTTCAGTAAACCGCCAATCGGCAAGCGCGGTTACAACGAGGACGAGGTCGATCAGTTCCTAGACTTCGTCGGGGCAGAACTCGCCCGACTCATCAGCGAGAACAACGAGCTCTCCACGCGCGTGGAGGAGCTCGAGTCTGAGGTCGCGCACGCCCGGGCCGCTGGTGGTCCCGCCCCCGTCCAGGCCCCGCTCGCCCCCGCGCCGGTCCCGGTCTATGCTGCCCCGGAGCCGCCGCGGCCCGCCGTGGTCAGTGACGACGACGCCAATGCCCGCGCAGCCCGGGTCCTCGCGCTCGCGCAGGACACGGCCGACCGGCTCACCGCCACGGCCCGGACGGAGTCGGAAAGCGTACTGGGCGACGCGCGCAATCGTGCCGACGCCATCGTCGCCGACGCGCAGGCTAAAGCCGACGGAATCTTCGTCGATGCCCGGCAGCGCGCCGAAGCCATCCTGGCCGATGCACAAACCCGCTCGGAGGCTCAGTTGCGCCAGGCTGCCGAGCGTGCGGATGCGATGGAAGCCGATGCGCAGCGCAAACACAGCGAATTCCAGGCGATGTTCAGCCAGCAGCGCGGACTGCTTGAGGGGCGTATTGAGCAACTCAAGACCTATGAACGCGAGTATCGGACCCGGCTGAAGACCTACCTGGAGTCGCAGCTGGAGGAACTTGACCAGCGCGGGAGTGCCGCGCCGGTCGATGGTGGTCGTGAGGCTATCGCCGATTCCGGGGGCTACCCGGGCAACGAGTTGGGCTGACGCCGATCGGGGGGTGTGAACCATGTTGAGTGCTGCCATTGTCGCCGCTGTCGCGGCGTTCGGACTGCTGGTCGCCGGATTGGTGACCGGGCAGGTGTGGCTGGCGATCGCCTGTGTGGTCGCCGCCGTGATCGGACTGGTCCTGTTGGTGATCGACCTCCGCCGGGGTGCCCGCCAAACCGCGCTGGAGGACGCGCCGACTACCGGCGCCTTTCTCGGTGAGGACGTCGATGCCTTCGTCGCCCAGCGCGAGGCCCAGCGCGAGGCGCGGCGCGAGGCCGGCACCGGCGGGATGTCCCTCGGACGGGTGGCCGCGGTCGGCGGATTCCGCGAGGCGGAGCCGGACTTCACCGGTCCGCTCAACCTCGCCGGGCTCGCGCAGCCGGGTGCAGCTGCGCCAGCGGGCGACCGGCCCATGGGTCGGCCATCCCAACCGCCGATGATGGCTCCCGCCCCGGCCCAGTCGGCCCCGGCCCAGTCGGCCCCGGCCCAGTCGGCCCCGGCCCAGTCGGCCCCGGCCCAGTCGGCCCCGGCCCAGTCGGCCCCGGCCCAGTCGGCCCCGATCACCGGACCGTCTTTCACCCTGCCGACGGTGTCCGCACCCCGCCGGCCGCCCGCCGACACCGGGAGCGGGGCGATTCGGACTGGTCCGGGGCACCGCCGCGTCGGTAATCTGCACGACTACGTCGCCTCGACCGGGTCCGTTCCGCGGGTTGAGGCCAGCGGAACGATTCCCGCCGACAACAGCGAGCCAGGCACGATTCGTTGGGAGTCCTCGATTCCGCCTGCCGGGTCAGCGCTGGTGTCCGACCAGTCACGGGAAGCTATTCGGCATGTCAACGACCTTCCGCCGACGCCGCCGACACCGCGGCGGGCCCGGCGTGACGAGCCGCCGCGGGCCAAGCCGATCGACCCGCTGGATCCCAATTGGCGTCCGCCGCGCGACTGACTAGACTGTCGACTGCGTCGATCCGGCAATCACCGGGGAGCACTCGGAAGAACAGGGGCGCCGCCCTCGGCGGCGACCCAGAGTAGAACCGAGCGGGTCTGGGCCCGTCATAGCCCGACTGAAAGAGTGGCCGTTGCACCGCCCGCCGGGCGCCGCGATCGGCAAGCGGGGTGGTACCGCGACGACCGGCCTCATGGCCGACGGCGTCCCCGTGCTGGTGAACGAGCACGGAGGTACTGCGTGGCAACGCCCGATCGACCCTATCCCGTCGTCGACCTGACCGGCGGCACCCCGCGTGCGCCGAGGTTCCCCGATATCGAACAGACGGTACTGGCGTACTGGGATGTCGATGGAACTTTTGCCGCGTCGATCGAAAACAGGTCCACCGCGCCGGAGTTTGTCTTTTATGACGGACCGCCGTTCGCCAATGGGCTGCCGCACTACGGCCATCTGCTGACCGGCTACGTCAAGGACGTGATCCCGCGGTTCCAGACGATGCGCGGCAAGCGTGTGGAACGCCGGTTCGGGTGGGACACCCACGGGCTCCCCGCGGAACTCGAAGCAGAGCGGCAACTCGGCATCACCGACAAGGCGCAGATCGAGACGATGGGCGTCGACAAGTTCAACGAGTACTGCCGCGATTCGGTGCTGCGCTACACCGGCGAGTGGCGGACCTATGTTCAACGACAGGCGCGGTGGGTTGATTTCGACAACGACTACAAGACGCTCGACCTCGACTTCATGGAATCGGTCATGTGGGCGTTCAAAGAGCTCTACGACAAGGGTCTGATCTATCAGGGCTACCGGGTGCTGCCGTACAGCTGGTACGAGCAGACGCCGCTGAGTAACCAGGAGTCCAAGCTCGACGACGCATACCGGATGCGCCAGGACCCGGCGCTGACGGTAACCATGCCGCTGCACGCCGGCGCAGGTGCCGACGGACCGCACGCAGAGTTGAACGGCGTGAACGCGCTGATCTGGACGACGACTCCGTGGACGTTGCCGTCGAACCTGGCGATCGCCGTGCACCCCGATACCGAGTACTCACACGTTCGCACCGCTCAGGGTACCGACTACCTCTTGGCTACCGCGCTGGTCGGCTCCTATACGCGCGAGCTGGGGGAGGTACAGACCATCGGCACCTATCTCGGAAGCGAGTTGGCCGGGCTGGCCTACACCCCGCCGTTCGACTATTTCCGGGGCCACCCGAACGCCCACCGCGTGCTCCTTGCCGACTACGTCACGACCGACTCGGGCACCGGCGTGGTTCATCTGGCGCCGGCATTCGGCGAAGAGGACATGGACGTCGCCGCGGCCAACGGGATCGAGGTGGTACAGCCGCTGGATCCGGGCGGCCGCTTCACCGAACTGGTGCCCGACTACGAGGGGCAGATGATCTTCGATGCCAACCCGGCCATCATCAAAGATCTCAAGGGCCGGGATCGGGTCCTGCGGCACGAGACGATCGAGCACTCCTATCCGCATTCGTGGCGGTCGGGCCAGCCGCTGATCTACATGGCGGTGCCCTCGTGGTTCGTCGACGTGACCGCCGTGAAGCCGCGCATGATCGAGCTGAACCAAGAGATCTCCTGGTCGCCGGCGCACCTGCGTGACGGACAGTTCGGCAAGTGGCTCGAAGGCGCCAAGGATTGGAACATCAGCCGCAATCGGTATTGGGGAGCGCCGATCCCGGTTTGGATCTCCGACGATCCCGCCCACCCGCGGATCGACGTGTACGGCAGCCTCGACGAACTCGAGCGCGATTTCGGGGTGCGTCCAGACGATCTGCACCGCCCGGGAATCGACGAGCTGGTCCGTCCCAACCCGGACGATCCGGCCGGGCGTTCGATGATGCGCCGGGTGCCGGAGGTCCTCGACTGCTGGTTCGAGTCCGGGTCGATGCCGTATGCCCAGGTCCACTACCCGTTCGAGAATCGCGATTGGTTCGATGGGAATGCCGCGACCGGTGTCCTGCCGCACAATCCGGGCGACTTCATCGTCGAGTACAACGGGCAGACGCGCGGCTGGTTCTACAATCTGCACGTCCTGGCCACGGCGCTGTTCGACCGTCCCGCGTTCCGCAACGTGTCCTCGCACGGGATCGTGCTGGGTGATGACGGACAGAAGATGAGCAAGTCGAAGCGCAACTTCCCCGACGTCAACGAGGTCTTCGACCGCGACGGCTCCGACGCGATGCGCTGGTTCCTGATGGCGTCGCCGATTTTGCGCGGTGGCAACCTCATCGTCACCGAGCAGGGTATCCGCGAGGGAGTCCGGCAGGCACTGCTACCGCTGTGGAACGCCTACAGCTTCCTGCAGCTCTACGCCGAGCGGCCCGCCACCTGGCGGACCGATTCCGATCACGTGCTCGACCGCTACATCCTGTCAAAGCTCGCCCTGACCCGCGACGAGATCACCGATGCGATGGAGATCTTCGACATCTCCGGTGCGTGCGAGTCGTTTCGCGAGTTCTGCGAGTCGCTCACCAACTGGTATGTGCGTCGTTCGCGTGCGCGGTTCTGGGCCGGGCAGGATGACGATCCGGCGGCCTTCGACACCCTCTACACGGTGCTGGAGGTGGCCAGCCGACTCGCGGCTCCGCTGCTGCCGCTGGCGACCGAGGCGATCTGGCGGGGCCTCACCGGGGGGCGGTCGGTGCATCTGACTGACTGGCCGTCAGCGCACGACCTGCCACGCGATCTGGAACTCGTGTCCGCGATGGACGAGGTCCGGGCGGTCTGTTCGGTCACCTCCAGGGTGCGCAAGGCCAACAAACTGCGGGTCCGCCTGCCGTTGTCGCAGCTGACGATCGCCTCGTCGACCGCAATGCGACTGGCGCCCTACACCGATCTGATCGCCGACGAGATGAATGTGAAGTCCGTAGCGCTGCATACTGACCCGTCCGAATTCGGCAGCAGTGAAATCGTGGTGAACGCACGGGCGGCGGGTCCGCGGCTGGGTAAAGACGTGCAGCGTGTGATCAAGGCGGTCAAGGCCGGAGACTGGTCGGTAGAGGCCGGCGCCGACGGAGCCGAGACAGTCGTCGCCGGTGGTGTTGAACTGCGCGCGGGCGAATACACCCGCAAGCTAGTGGCCGCCGCCCCCGATTCGACGGCGGAGTTGCCCGGGGGAGCCGGGCTGGTGGTGCTCGACACCGCGGTCACGCCCGCACTGGAGGCCGAGGGCTGGGCCAAGGACCGGGTGCGCGAGCTCCAAGAGGCGCGCCGTGACCTCGACCTGGATATCATCGACCGGATTGTGGTGCGGCTAGCAGTGCCCGCTGACCGGGCGGCGTGGGCACACGCCCACGCCGGGCTGATCGCCGACGAGGTGCTCGCCACCGACTTCGCGATCGACGCCGACGGCCTGCCCGGGGCGGTCGAACTCGGCGACGGTGTGAGCGCGGACATCCGCAAGGCCTGAGGTGGCGAAGGACGATCCGCGCCAGATCAGCAATCGGTGGGTGCTGCATCTGGACATGGACGCCTTCTTTGCGTCGGTCGAACAGCTGACCCGCCCAACGCTGCGCGGGCGGCCGGTGCTCGTCGGGGGCCGCGGCGGCCGGGGCGTCGTCGCCGGGGCCAGCTACGAGGCCCGCGCGTATGGCGCGCGATCGGCGATGCCGATGCATCAGGCTCGGCGTCTCGTCGGCGCCCCGGCGGTGGTGGTACCGCCGCGCGGCGCGGTGTATCGGGCAGCGAGCGAGCGAGTCTTCGGTGCTGTGCGCGAGTCCATTCCCGTCATCGAAATGCTGTCCTTCGACGAGGCGTTCGGAGAGCCCGCCGAGCTGGCCGGGGCGGGTTCGGACGACGCGCGGGCCTTTGCCGAAGCCCTGCGCGAGCGGATCCGCCGGCAGACGGGCCTGACGGCCTCGGTGGGCGCCGGCAGCGGCAAGCAGATCGCCAAGATCGCCTCGGGTGCCGCCAAGCCAGACGGAGTGCTGGTGATCGAACCCGATCGCGAGTTGACCTACCTCCACGCGTTGCCGGTCCGCAAGCTGTGGGGAATCGGGCCGGTATCGGGAGATCGGTTGGCGCGCTTGGGGATTGAGACGATCGGCGACTTCGCGGCGCTGGCGCCGACCGAGGCGGCCTCGGTGTTGGGGGCGAAGATCGGGCTGGCCCTGCACGAGTTGGCCCGCGGGATCGACGAGCGACCGGTGCGCGAGCGCGCCGAGGCCAAGCAGATCAGCTCGGAGTCGACGCTGGCCGTGGACATCGTCGACCTGGTCCCGTTGCGCGAGGAGATTTCGCGAGCTGCGGCAGATGCTCATCGTCGCCTCTCGACCGATGGCCGGCTGGCCCGCACGGTGGTGCTGAAACTGCGCCGCGCCGACATGTCGGTGCTGACCCGGTCGCTCACGCTGGCAGTCGGTGCGGCAGATCTCGTGGATCTCACCGCGGCAGCGCAGCGCCTCGCACTCGATCCGCGCGACATCGGGCCGATCCGGCTCGTCGGCGTCGGCTACTCGGGCCTGACCACCGCCGAGCAGTTCACCCTGTTCGACAGCCCGGCCGGCGAGGTGATCGGGGAGGCTGCGCCCGATGACGACTCACCCGAGCTCACCGCGGCCGGACTCGACAGCGCCTTCGGTGAGTCGCAGGAGTCGGGCTGGGCCACCGGCTCTGACGTCCGCCACAACGAATACGGTCACGGGTGGGTGCAGGGCACCGGCCATGGAGTGGTGACGGTCCGCTTCGAAACGCGCGCCACCGGGCCGGGAATCGCCCGGACATTTACCCTGCCCGAACCCTTCCTCCAGATCGCCGACCCACTCGATTCGCTCGACTGGAACGAACCGGGCTAGGCGGGACCCGACCGCGCGAGGAAGTCGGCGATGTCATCGCGGGAGGCGCCAGCGGTCAGCAGGGCGATCACCGCCATGCGGGCCTGCGGGGCACGCAGCCACGCGGAGACGAGGGCGCCCGCGGCGACGAGATCGACGGCACCGCCGCCGCCGCCGTAGCGGGCGGCCACCTTCCCATAGGGGACGCGGGTGCTCACCACGACCGTGACGCCTTGCTGCACCGCCAGGGACACCTGTGCGGTGATGTCCGGATGGGTGTTGCCCGAGCCGGTGGCGGAGAGAACGATGCCTGCGGCGTGTTGGGATACGGCCGCCGCGATCGTGCCGGGACTTACCCCCGGATACAGCGCGAGGGTGTCCACTCGTGCGGTGCGCCCCGCCGGTACCGGTAAATCGGCCAGTGGTCGACCAAGGCCGGGGTGTACGACATCGTAGGCGCGAAGAGCCTCGGTATCGACTTTGAATAGACCCCGGACGGGCTGCGGGTCGCCGCCCACCACCACCTGGACCCCTCGCCCGACCGAATCCGGATCGAGGGCGCAGGCAATGGCGGCGACAATGTTGCCCGGGCCGTCGGCGTCGGGCTGATCGCTGGGCAGCTGCGCCCCGGTGAACACGACGGGCCGCCGGTCATGGGCGTACAGGTCGACCAGGAAGGCCGTTTCCTCCATCGTGTCGGTGCCGTGTGTCACAACGACCCCGGTGACGCTGGGGTCGGCCAGGGCACCGATGACCGCCGTCGCGATGATGAACTGGTCGTGCGTTCGTAGGGCGGAGGAGTCCCGGGTCATCAGGTCGATCGTGGCGATATCCGGCTTCGCGGTGGTTCCGGCCTGGTCAAAGGCTGCCTGTGCGAGGTTCATGAGATCACCGGAGTGCAGGACCGGAACCGCGCCCCCGGCGGTTTGATGGGCGGCCACGGTGCCGCCGGTGGTGATGAGCGCGATCCGCTTTGACGCCATGTGTCCAGCCTGTGGGAACCAACCGCCGTGGTCAAGCGTTGTCGGCATGTTGACTGCTGCGAATACCAGCTTTGCGGGGTCGCGTGAACTAGCCTCGTTGAGGGCTTTGGCATAGTGGAGTGCGGCGCAATGGCCGTCAGAGAAGGATGGAAACGTGAAACTACCGAAGGTTTTCGCCGGTGTGATGGTCGCCGGAGTGGCGCTGTCGGTTGCCGCTTGCGGCGGCAACAGTGATGACGGCTTGCCTCCGCTTTCCCCGGTGAGCACAACAACCCAGGCCTCGGCTGCAGCGTCGAGCGGCGGCAAGTACGACCTGACCGGGGTCACCAACCCCAAAGTCCGCCCGACGGTGAAGACGCTCAACAAGATGCTGGACCTCGCCCTGGACCCCAACGTCCCCAACTCCGAGAAGACCAACCTGGTTGAGGGTTCGGAGAAGGATCCCGACGTGTTCAACAAGCTCGTCCAGGCCCGTAAGGACAATCCCGACGCGACGTACAAGATCTTCCCGCCGGTCATCCCGGCCGGGCCGAAGCGGGCCACCGTCAAGGTTCAGGTGAAGATCGGCGAGAACCCGCCGGCCAAGGCCGAAGCGGGCATCGTCTTCGTCGACGGCCGGTGGAAGTTGTCGAGGGACACCGTCTGCCCGTTGCTGAGCGGCAACAACGTCAAGACCGCGATGTGCCCGGCGCCGGCCGCTTCACATCCGGGGACCACGCCCACCGGATAGGTACCCGGCACTCCGGCGGGCCACCTCCCGTCAGCGACCCGCTATCGGCTCCACTGGAGTTGATAGCGGGTTTGCTGCACAAGGGGCCGCGTGGCGTCGTCGCCCACGAGTTCGCGCGCCCCGTGGACATCGATCGACCCGCCGATGGGCAGTGCGCGCCGAAGATCGAAGCGGGCCGTGCCATGCCCGAGCGCCGTATAGCGGGCGATGCGCAGCGTCTTACCGGTGCCCGGCACGGTGTACTCCGCCCCGGTGGGCGTCTCGTCGACGGAGATATCGAGGTCGATGAGGTCGCCGGCCCGCCTGCGCAGCGTCGCCGTGACGGTCTGGTGCAGGGTTGTCGCGCCGAGCAGCGTGCGGGTGATGCGCCAGCTCGCCCCGGTGCCGACGGGCTCGCTGGGCAGCGCGACAATATTCTGTAGCGCCGTCGCCACGGTGTTCTCCACGATGGCCCGCGCGGTCGTCGGGGCGCCGTCCCGGGGCCAGAGCCGCAGTGAGACCGGCGCACCCGAATCGCCCAGCGTCAATCCGCCGCGCGAGCCGTTGTCCTTGGCCAGGTCGGCCGACAGTCGGGGGTCGGTGGCCGACAGCGCGTCGAAGCGCAGCGCGACGTCGGTGTCATCGGTGCAGTTGCGGCGCTCGGTGATTTCGGCGGTGACCGATTGGTCCTCCCGCGAGATCGAGTCATCCCCGCCCGTGTCGGCCAGCCGGGTCAGCACCGTCGTCGTCGACGTGATGCGTGCCCGGTGTGCAGCCGTTCGGTCCGGTGCGGCGCGCAGTGCCTGATGCGGCGCCGTCCCGCTCGAGATCAACTCGACGGCCGGGGGGGCCAGCGGAATGGGTCGTGCCGAGGCGTCCGTCGTCGCGGCCGTGGCGCAGGGGCCGTCATCGGCCGCCTTGTCGGCGCCGCCGCAGGCGACGAGTGCGCCAACGAGCACGCCGGTGAGGGGGAGAAGTGCGGCGCGGCACAGCGCAGCCGTCGCGGACGGGGTCAGCACGGGGCCAGCGTAGCGGCTGCCCGGCCGGGCACCAGTACCCTGGTCAACGTGCAGAAGCGATATGCGACGACCATGACTGTGCTCGGGGTCGCACTCACGGTGTGGGTCCTTGACGTTCTCACCAAGAACTGGGCGGTGGCCGCTCTGGAAGGCCGTGACCCGCTGTATCTGATCGGTGACTGGGCGCGGTTGCTCGTCCTGCGGAATAGTGGAGCGGCATTCTCCATGGCCACCGGGTACACGTGGGTGCTCACCCTGATCGCCACCGGCGTGGTGATCGCCATCATTCGATTGTCGTCGCGGCTGCGCTCGGGGTGGTGGACCCTGGGATTGGGTCTGGTGCTGGGCGGCGCCCTGGGCAATCTCACCGACCGGGTCTTCCGGTCGCCGGGCGCACTGCGCGGCCACGTCGTGGACTTCATCGCCGTCGGGTGGTGGCCCGTCTTCAACGTCGCCGACTCGGCGGTGGTGTGCGGGGCGGTCCTGCTGGTCGTCCTGACCGTTCTGGGCTTCGACTATGACGGCGGCCGCAGCGGCTGGGCAGCCCGCCATGAACCCGCGGCCCCATCCGCGGACAGTGCGGCCGGTGACGCGCATGCGTGAGTCGCGGACCCTGCCGGTGCCCGACGGCGTTGCGCAGATGCGGGTCGACGCCGGGGTGGCGCGGATCCTGGGGATTTCGCGGACGGTGGCCGCCGAACTTGCCGCGGCCGGCGACATCACGGTCGACGGTGCACCGGTTGCCAAGTCCGACAAACTCCCGGTCGGGGCACTACTCGACGTCCTGCTGCCCGAACCGCCGCGGCCACTGCGGGTTGAGCCGACGCCGGTGGCGGACTTGACCGTCGTCTTTCACGACTCGGACATCATCGTCGTCGACAAGCCGGTCGGGGTCGCCGCACATCCGTCGCAGGGGTGGACCGGTCCGACGGTGGTGGGAGCACTGGCTGCGGCCGGGTACCGGATCTCCACCTCGGGCGCCCAGGAACGACAGGGCGTCGTGCAGCGCCTCGACGTGGGCACCTCCGGGCTGATGGTCGTCGCGGCCTCCGAGCAGGCGTACACCCTGCTCAAGCGGGCGTTCAAGAACCGTGAGGTGCAAAAGCGCTACCACGCACTGGTTCAGGGCCACGTCGATCCGCCCGCGGGTACGATCGACGCGCCGATCGGGCGGCACCCCGGAAGTGACTGGCGTTTCGCGGTGACAGCGAGTGGGAAGCCGTCGATCACCCACTACGACACGCTCGAGATGTTCGCCGCCGCCTCCTTGCTCGACGTGGCACTGGAAACCGGGCGCACCCATCAGATCCGGGTACACTTCTCGGCGCTGCACCACCCGTGCTGTGGTGACCCCACCTACGGGGGTGATCCGGTGCTCGCCGCTCGGCTCGGCTTGGACCGACAGTGGCTGCATGCGCGGGAACTGGCGTTCGCGCACCCCGCAGACGGGCGCGAGGTCCGTTTCACCAGCGCGTATCCCGATGATTTGCAGCACGCGCTCGACGTCTTGCGGGACGACTGAGTCCCGGGTGCCTCATCCGTCACGACGTGGCGTGGCGCTCGGTTTGTGTCGGACCGGAGTCCTAGAGTGGACGCCGTGACCGACTCCGGATCTTTCGTCCACCTGCACAACCACACCGAATACTCGATGCTCGACGGTGCGGCGAAGGTCGGTCCGCTGTTCGCCGAGGCCAAGCGGCTGGGGATGACCGCCATCGGCATGACCGACCACGGCAACATGTTCGGGGCCAGCGAGTTCTACAACGTCGCGGTGCGCAACGAGATCAAACCGATCATCGGCATCGAGGCCTATATCGCCCCGGAATCGCGGTTTTCCACCAAACGCGTGCAGTGGGGGACGCGCGACCAACGGTCCGATGACATCTCCGGCAGCGGTTCCTACACGCACATGACGATGGTCGCATCGAATGCGACCGGTCTGCGCAACCTGTTCAAACTGTCGTCCCTGGCATCGATCGAGGGACAGCTGGGTAAGTGGGCCCGGATGGACGCCGACCTCATCGCGCAGCACGCGTCGGGCATCATTGCGACCACCGGCTGTCCGTCGGGCGAGGTGCAGACCCGGCTGCGCCTGGGCCAAGAGCGGGAGGCGCTGGAGGCTGCGGCCAAGTGGCGCGACATCTTCGGTCCCGACAACTTCTATCTCGAATTGATGGAGCACGGCATCGAGATCGAGAGCCGGGTGCGCGATGGCCTTCTCGAGGTCGGTCGCAAGCTGGGCATCAAACCGCTGGCGACCAACGACTGCCACTACGTCACCCAGTCCGACGCCGGGGCCCACGAGGCGCTGTTGTGCGTGCAGACCGGCAAGTCCCTCTCCGATCCGACGCGGTTCAAGTTCGACGGCGACGGTTACTACCTGAAGTCGGCGGCAGAAATGCGCGCCCTGTGGGATGCACAGGTACCCGGGGCATGCGACTCGACGCTGGAGATCGCTGAACGGGTGGAGTCCTACGCGGAGGTGTTCACCCACCGTGATCGGATGCCGGTGTTCCCGGTACCGGCGGGCGACAGTGAGGCGACGTTTCTACGCAAGGAGGTGCTGAGCGGCCTCGCGCAGCGCCGGTTCCCCGGTACCGAGGTCCCGCAGGAGTATCTCGAACGCGCCAACCGTGAACTCGACATCATCATCCAGATGGGCTTCCCGGCCTACTTCCTCGTCGTCGGCGATCTCATCGCCCACGCCCACGAGGTCGGTATCCGCGTGGGCCCGGGCCGCGGCTCGGCCGCCGGGTCGATCGTTGCGTGGGCGCTGGGGATCACCAACATCGATCCGTTGCCCTACGGGCTGTTGTTCGAGCGGTTCCTCAACCCCGAGCGCGTGTCCATGCCAGACATCGACATCGACTTCGACGATCGCCGCCGCGGTGAGATGGTGCGGTACGCCACCGAGAAGTGGGGCGAGGACAAAGTTGCCCAGGTCATCACCTTCGGCACCATTAAAACCAAAGCGGCACTGAAGGATTCGGCGCGCGTCCAGTTCGGCCAACCGGGGTTCGCGATCGCCGACCGGATCACCAAGGCGTTGCCGCCGCCGATCATGGCCAAGGACATCTCCGTATCGGGGATCACCGACCCCGACAACGAGCGGTACGGCGAGGCCGCCGAGGTGCGCGCGCTCATCGAGACCGACCCCGATGTCAAAAAGATTTACGGCACCGCCTTGGGCTTGGAGGGCCTGATCCGTAACGCCGGTGTGCACGCGTGTGCGGTCATCATGTCCAAGGACCCGCTGACCGACGCGATCCCGGTCTGGAAGCGGGCGCAGGACGGCGCCATCATCACCGGTTGGGACTATCCGTCATGTGAAGCCATCGGCCTGCTGAAAATGGACTTTCTCGGCCTGCGCAATCTGACGGTCATCAACGACGCCCTGGAGAACATCACGCTCAACCGGGGCATCGAACTCGACATGGACAAGCTGCCACTCGACGATCCGGCGACCTTCGATCTGCTGTCGCGCGGGCAGACACTCGGCGTGTTCCAGCTCGACGGCGGCCCGATGCGCGACTTGCTGCGCCGACTGCGCCCAACCGTGTTCGAGGACATCATCGCGGTCGGTGCGCTGTACCGGCCCGGTCCGATGGGCATGAACGCCCACAACGACTACGCAGACCGAAAGAACAACCGACAAGACGTCAAACCGATCCATCCTGAACTCGAGGAACCGTTGCGCGAGATCCTCGCGGAGACATTCGGCTTGATCGTCTACCAGGAACAGATCATGCAGATCGCGCAGAAGGTGGCGGGGTACTCGATGGGCCAGGCCGACAACCTGCGCCGCGCGATGGGCAAGAAGAAGAAGGAAGTGCTCGACGAGGCGTACGACGGCTTCGCCGAGGGAATGTCGGGCAACGGCTTTTCCAAAGCGGCGATCAAGGCACTGTGGGACACCGTCCTCCCGTTCGCGGGCTACGCCTTCAACAAGTCGCACGCCGCGGCGTACGGACTCGTCTCGTACTGGACGGCCTATCTGAAGGCGAACTATCCAGCCGAATACATGGCCGGGCTGCTGACCTCGGTGGGTGACGACAAAGACAAGTCGGCCATCTACCTCGCCGACTGCCGCAAAATGGGGATCACCGTCCTGCCGCCCGACGTCAACGAGTCGCAGCCGAACTTCGCCGCAGTCGGCACCGATATCCGTTTCGGGTTGGCGGCGATTCGCAACGTGGGCGCGGGCGTCGTCGACTCGGTCATCGCCTCGCGCGCCAACAAGGGGAGGTTCGCCAGCTTCTCGGACTACCTGGCGAAGATCGACGTGGGCGCGTGCAACAAGAAGGTCACCGAGTCGCTGGTCAAAGCTGGCGCGTTTGATTCGCTCGACCATCCGCGCAAGGGCTTGTTCCTGGTCCACGCCGATGCGGTCGACTCGGTGCTGGGAACCAAGAAGGCCGAGGCGATGGGGCAGTTCGACCTGTTCGGCGATATGGGCGGCGGCGAGTCGGCCGCCGAGGTGTTCGCGGTCAAGGTGCCCGAGGAGGAGTGGGAGACCAAGCACAAGCTCGCCCTGGAGCGGGAGATGCTCGGGCTGTACGTGTCGGGGCACCCGCTGGCCGGCGTCGAACACGCCATCGCGGCCCAGACCGACACGTCGATCTCCAGCTTGCTGGAGGGAGAGGTCGCCGACGGCGCCCAGATCACCATCGGCGGCATCATCTCGAGCGTCAACCGCAGGGTGAACAAAAAGGGCGAGTCGTGGGCGGCGGTGACGATCGAGGACCTCGTCGGCGGCGTGGAAGTCTACTTCTTTCCGCGGGCCTACTCGGCGTTCGGCATGGACATCGGGCAGGACAACATCGTCCTGGTGCGCGCCCAGGTCCGCCAGCGCGACGACGGGTTGATGATCGCCGCCAACGATCTGGCCGTGCCCGACCTCAAAGCCGCCGGGGCCGCCAAGCCGGTTGCGCTCACCATCAGCGCGCGGCTGTGCACACCCGATCGGGTCACCGACCTCAAACAGGTCCTCAGTCGCCATCCCGGGCCGGCCGATGTGCACGTCACCCTGGTCAGCGAGCAGCGCTCGACGCTGTTGCAGCTCAACGAGTCGTTGCGGGTCACCCCGTCGTCGGCGCTAATGGGGGATCTGAAGGCACTCCTGGGTCCTTCGTGCCTGGGAGCGTGAGACGATTGGTGTCGTGACCGACGCCCCCGCCAGAGAATCCACCGGTCGGCAACCCGTGGCCCAGGACCATCCGGCGCTGCCGACGGTCGGCGACATCGCTGCGGCCGCCGAGCGGATCGCCGGCGCTGCGATAGTTTCGCCGCTGGAGTACAGTCCGCGACTGTCGGATCGCTACGGGGTGCAGGTATACCTCAAGCGCGAGGACCTGCAATCGGTGCGCTCGTACAAGATTCGTGGCGCCTACAACGTCATGGGACAGCTGACCAGCGCCGATCTCGCGCGTGGGGTGGTCGCGGCCAGTGCGGGCAACCATGCGCAGGGAGTCGCGTTCGCCTGCGCCACGCTGGGCGTGCCCGGCCGCATCTACGTTCCCACGACCACGCCCAAGCAGAAGTGTGATCGCATTGTCTGGCATGGCGGAGAGTTCGTCGAGTTGGTCAAGACCGGCGACACCTACGACGCGGCGCAGGCCGCGGCGCTGGCCGATGTGGCGACGTCGGGTGCGGCGTGGATCCACCCGTTCGACGACCCGCGCACCGCAGCCGGTCAGGGCACGATTGCGCGGGAGGTCGTCGACCAGCTGGGTGCAGCGCCGGCGATGATGGTCGTCCCGGTGGGGGGCGGCGGCTGCTTGACCGGGGTCATGACGTATCTGCGGGCCGCCGATCCGACTACTCGCATCGTGGCTGCCGAACCGGCCGGAGCGCCCTCGCTGGCCGCTGCTCTGGTGGCGGGTGAGCCGGTCACGCTCGCTGAGATCGATTCCTTCGTCGACGGCGCCGCGGTGCGCCGGGTCGGTGCGCTCGCCCATGCGGCGGTGTCGGCGGTGAGCCCCTCGGTGGTCGACGATCCCGATCTCGACCCCTATCGGGGCGCGGCCGCGCCCGGCATCCGGCTCGTTGAACCCGGCGCCCCCCTCGCGACGGGGGAGGTCCGGGTGACCCGGGTCAACGAGGGGGCGATCTGTTCGACGATGCTGGAGCTCTACCAGAATGAGGGTCTCATCGCCGAGCCGGCCGGTGCCCTGGCGGCTGCCGCGCTGGACGGACTCGATCTTGCCGGGTCCGGGTTGACCACATCGTCGACGGTCGTCGTGCTCGTTTCCGGCGGCAACAACGATGTCTCCCGTTACGGGGAGATCATCGAGCGCTCCCTGGTGCACCGGGGGCTCAAGCACTACTTCCTCGTCAACTTCCCCCAGGAGCCGGGTGCGCTGCGCCGATTCCTCGACCAAGTCCTCGGACCCGATGACGACATCACACTGTTCGAGTACGTCAAGCGGAACAATCGGGAGACGGGGGCGGCGCTGGTCGGCGTCGAGCTGGGTTCGCCCGACGGGCTGGCGCCTCTGGTGGCGCGGATGGACCAGTCCCGGTTGTTGTGCCAGTGGCTCGATCCGGGCTCGCCCGAGTACCGCTTTCTGACCTGACACGGGCGGGTCATGTGACCCAAATCGCAATGGGGGGCACGGTGCACGGTATATTACTCACGCACCGGGGAGTCAGGTGTGAAACAGAGGACTAGTGAAGGCAGGGGAGTGGTCACAAATAGTCCGGATACGCAAACGTCGGTGAAGCCTGTGCGGGTTTCAGCGGCGCGAAAGTGGTGGGACGGGCACATCGTCGCCTCCTTCGACACTTTCGGGCGTCAGCTCGGCATGTTCGTGGAAGTGTTCCGCACACTGTTCACCGATATCGTCAAGCGTCAGTTCCCATTCGGCGAATTCATTCGGCAGTGTGCCTTCATGACCAGCACCTCGGTGTTCCCGACCCTGCTGGTCGCCATCCCGATCGGTGTCATCGTCTCCATCCAGGTTTCCAACATCGCCGGGCAGATCGGCGCGAACGCCTTCGCCGGCGCTGCGACCGGCCTCGGTGTGATCCGCCAGGGCGCGCCGCTGGTGACCGCGCTGATCATGGCGGGCGCGATCGGCTCGGCCATCGCTGCCGACCTCGGTTCGCGGACCATCCGCGACGAGATCGACGCGATGAAGGTCATGGGCGTCAACCCGGTGCAGCGGCTGATCTCGCCGCGCCTGCTCGCGACGATGCTCGTCAGCTTCCTGCTCTGCGGCTTCGTCTGCTTCGTCGGCTTCATCACCGGCTATGTCTTCAACGTCTACATGCAGGGCGGCACGCCGGGTTCCTACACCGGCACCTTCGCGGCGTTCGCCTCTCCATCGGACTTGTGGTTCGCGATGATCAAAGCGGTGATCTTCGGGGCGATCGTGGCGATCGTGGCCTGTGATCGCGGCCTGACCACCCGGGGTGGCCCGGCCGGCGTCGCCGATTCGGTCAATGCCGCCGTCGTCAACTCGGTCATCCTGCTGTTCACGGTCAACGTGGTGCTGACCCAGGTCTTTGCGCTGGTCATCCCGGCAAAGGTGGTGTGACGTGACGGTTTCCCGATATACCCCGCCCGCGCTGCGCCCGGTTGAGATCGCCAAGAGCACCTACCGCGGTCCGCGCGACGCCCTCGCGCGGATGGGCCACCAACTGACCTTCCTACTCAAGTCACTGGGCGCGATACCGATCACCTTCAAGCACTATTCCAAGGAGGTGTGGCGGCTACTCGCCGACATCGCCTGGGGCAATGGAGCCATCGTCGTCGGCGGCGGCACGGTCGGCGTCATGATCATTCTGGGCGTCATGGGCGGGGCCACGGTCGGCATCGAGGGCTACACCGCCCTGCACCTGCTGGGCATGGACCCGGTCGTCGGCGCGATCTCGTCTTTCGCGACCACCCGGGAGATCGCGCCACTGCTCGCGGCGACGGCATTCACCGCCCAGGCGGGCTGTCGGTTCACCGCCCAGTTGGGATCGATGCGGATCAGCGAGGAGATCGACGCGCTGGAGTCGATCGCGATCCGACCGCTGCCCTACCTGGTGACGACCCGCATGATGGCCGCGGTCCTGTCGATCGTCCCACTGTACGCCATTGCGCTGGCCGCGAACTACCTCGCCTGCCAGGTCATGTTCCAGCTCCAGAGCGGCCAGGGAGATGGCACCTACCTCTACTACTTCCAGCAATTCCTCTTGTCCTCGGACATGGTGCTGTCTTTCGTGAAGGTCGTTGTCTTCGTCCTGCTCACCACGTTCATCCAGTGCTACTACGGCTACTTCGCCAACGGTGGCCCGGAGGGCGTGGGCGTGGCCGCCGGCCACGCCATCCGGTTGGCGATCATCGTCATCGTTTTCGCGAACCTGATCATGACGCTGGTCTTCTGGGGTACGTCGTCCGGAATCAGGATCTCGGGGTAGGCCATGCCATTCATCGATACCACCGGGCGCAACCCGTCCCTGACGAGCTACGTGCTGCGCGGCGTCGCCTTCGTGACGGTCCTCGCCGCTCTCTTCGCAGTGCTCGCACTGCGCTACACCGGCACCTTCGACAAGGTCGTCCCGGTGACCGCGACGCTCAAAGACGTCGGCGACGGTCTGGTCCGAGCCGCCGACGTGCGCTATAACGGCTACATCGTTGGCGAAGTGACCGGCGTGACCGCATCGGATTCGAGTGTGGGCGGGGAGATGCGCATCGTGCACATCAATCTCGACCCGAAACAGGCCGACGGTATTCCGGGCAACGTGACGGCACGGACCGTCCCGTCGAACCTCTTCGGCGTCAACTCGGTGGAGTTGATCCCACCGGCCCAGGGCGTGGCACCGGCAAGGATGGTCGCCGGGACCCAGATCCGGGAAGACAAGACCCTGGCGACACTGGCGCTGCAGGACGCGCAGAATCAGTTGCGCGACATCATGCGGGCGGTTCCGCCAGAGCAGTTGGCGGCGGTCTTGGGCACCATCGCCGACGCGATGCGTGGCGGCGGCACGACGTTCGCCATGTTCTCCGAGTCTTTGCGCGAGTACTTCGAGCATCTCAACGCGATGTTCCCGGCCGGGGCGCCGCCGGGCTTCGACGACTTCAACGCGACGGTGATGGGTCTGTCCCGTTCGGCGCCCCAACTGTTGGACGCGCTGGGTAAGAGCGTTGTCCCCGCCGCGACGATCGCCGAGAACCAGCACAATCTGACCGCGCTCCTGGCCGCCGCGCAGGGCGTCACCGAGGAGGCGCAGGCCCTGTTCGCCGCGAACGGCGATGTGGGCAAACATTTGGTGGCCGACATGAGCCAGGTTGTCGGGGCAGCGGTCCTCGAGCCGCACTCAATGCCGGAGGCCATCGTCGCCCTGAATCGTCTCGCCGCCCGGGCGCAGACCGTGTTCACCGGCGTCAACGGTCACGCCCAGCTGAACCTGGGGATCAGCTTCAGCGCCTTCTTGCAGTACACGCGACAGAACTGTCCGGTCTACAACGGCGGGAAGTACGGTCAGCTGCGCGGACCCGGGTGCGTCGGGCCGGGGACGGGCACCGGCCCGACGAGTTCGGGGCCGCTGATGGTCTACCCGCCCAGCATGCGGCGGATGACCGCCGGATCGGTCACCACTGGAACCGACGTCGCCACGCTGCGCGCGATGCTAGGGCATGACCCGTCGCCGGCCGAGATCCTGATGCTCGGCCCACTGGTCGACTCGACCCGGGTGAAGCCGGACCGCAAGCCGGGGCAACGCCGGCCCGCGGGGCAGCACGGCGCCACGCCCCAGAACCGATCGGAAGGAGGACGATGAGCATCCGCAAGCCGCTGATCGGGTTCTCCCTGTTCGCAATCGTCGCGCTGCTGTTGACCTACACCATCTGGTCGACGCTGATGCGCACCGGTCCGCGTCACACCCACGAGTACACGGCGGTCTTCCACGACTCCTCCGGCCTGGCCAGTGGCGACGATGTCCGCATGGCCGGTGTCCGGGTCGGCCGCGTGAGTTCCCTCAAGCTGGAGAACGGTAAGGCCAGGGTGGACTTCACCGTCGATTCGTCCCAGTCGATCTACGCGGCGACGAAGGCAGCGATTCGCTACCAGAACCTCATCGGTCAGCGGTACATCCAGCTGACTCTCGTCGACGGTCAGCCGCGCACTCCGCTGGGCCCGGGATCGCGCCTGCGGCAGCCGTCGGAAGACTCGTTTGACGTCACCCGACTGCTGGCCGGTTTCCAGCCGCTGTTCGACACGTTGACTTCGGAGCAGATCAACGGCCTGTCCCAGGGATTGATCGCCGTCTTCCAGGGCGACCAGGTGTCGTTGACCAACACCGTCGCACAAATCAGCACGCTGGCCAACGACATGGCCAACCGGGACCAGGTGATCGGATCGATCGTCACCCACCTATCCGGCGTTATGCGGGACCTCGCGAGGCAGGGCACGCAGATGAGTGATCTGGTCAAGGGGACCGGCGACCTCATCGCCAGCCTGAACAGCAACTCGGCCGCCTTCGGCAAGGTCGTCACGGACGTCGGGCGCACCGCGGCGGGATTCGGCGCCATCCTCGGCCAATCGCAGAGTTCACTGGCGAGGGCGGGAGCCGATGCGGCCCTGGCGACGAAGAAGCTCATCGGGCTGGGTCCGAAGCTTGATCGCGCCGCTGTTGAGGCGCCGGTCTTCTTCGCACACTTCCCGATGGTGATGGGGCAGGGCGCGCACCTCAACATCTACGCCTGTGAACTCGATGTCGCGATCGGCGATGTCCTGCTCCCGCCGGGAATCATAAGCAAGATCGGCGGCACGGCGCACTCGGAGGCATGTCGATGAGCGTGAAGGCAATGTATCGGGACAAGCCGCAGCTGGTGACCGGTGTGCTCGGGGCGCTGGCGCTCGCCCTGGTTCTCCTGGCTGTTTTCGTCCTGGCCGGGGCGGATCTGGGCAAGCGGGGTTATGAGGGCGACTTTGCCCAGGCCGGCGGAATCCGTCCGGGCGACAAGGTCCGCGTGGCCGGGATCGACGTCGGCGAGGTGAGTGGGGCCAGCCTTCAACGCGACCATGTCAAGGTGTCGATGAAGGTGAACCGTGACGTCGACGTGCGGTCCAATGGATCGGCCGAGATTAAAATGTCGACACTCCTCGGTCAGCGCTATATCGATATCGCCTTGGGCGACGCCCCGGACAAGCTGAAGGACAACCGGTTCGGGCTGCAGAACACGCGGGTGCCCTACGATTTGCAGAAGACGATCGAGGCGGGTACCCCGATTCTGGTCGGGATCAATCCCGACGACATGTCCGCGAGCCTGACCGAACTCAACCGGCAGCTGGCCGGCACCCCCCAGTTGGCGCAGCCCGCCATCGACGGACTGGCCCGCATGTCCGAGGTGATCACCAGCCGCAAGGACCAGATCAACCAGTTGATCAAGGACACCAAGACGGTGACCGCGGTTGTCGACGACAGTCAGGTGCAGTTGGCGATGATCATCGGCCAGGGTCAGCAGTTGGCGACCAAGATTGCCACCCGGGAAGCATTGGTCACCCGGCTGCTCGACGGTTTGGCCGCGTTGACGCGGAACGCCCAGGCGGTGGGTGTGGAGAACGCCGGACGGCTGGCGCCGGTCATGGCGAACATCCAGACGATCTCGCAAGGCTTGGAGAAGAACCGCGCCAATCTGCGAAAGCTGCTGGAGATCCTGCCGATCACCGCTCGCGCGACGGTGAACATCATGGCCGACGGACCTTACGCGAACGACTACCTGCCGTGGGGCCTCTTCCCCGACAACTGGCTGTGTACGGCCCGAGTGGTGGACGGATGCTGACAACGATGACGAAGCAGGGCGCGTCGCGGGTGACGCGCACAGCGGCCGGCGCGGCCCTGGTGGTCGCCGCGGCGGTGGGCACGTCGTCGTGCTCGCTGGTACCGAGTGGGGTGAATTCCGCACTGGGGCGTGCCATTGAGGTCACCGCCTACTTCGACAGTGTGGCGGGGCTGTACAACGGCAACGACATCGCGGTTCTGGGCATGCCGGTCGGCCGGATCACCCAGATACAGCCCGAGGGCCAGCGGGTGAAGGTCCGGTTCACCGTCGACAAGTCGGTGCCGATCCCGAAGGATGTGACCGCGGCGATTGTGAACACGTCGATCGTCACAACCCGGCACATCGAATTGTCGCCGGTGTACACGGACGGTGACCAGTTGAGCAACGGGGACACCGTCGCGCATACGAAGGCGCCGGTGGAGATCGCCGATCTGTTCGACTCGGTCGACAAGCTCATGAGGTCGTTCGCCGGCGACGGCGGCGGCAAGGGTCCGCTGGCCGACTTCCTGGGCCTGGCCAACGGCATCACCGATGAGAACGGCCAGCGCTTCGCCGAAGCGGTGACCCAGATGAGCAAGGCCGGGAAGCTGGCCGCCGACAACGGCGATACGCTCGTCGAGCTGATCAAGATGATCAACGACCTCACCTCCAAGCTGGTGGCGAACTATCCGAAGATGCGGGTCTTCTCCGCCTCGGTGACCGATGTTGCCGCCACTCTCGACCGCCAGTCGCCCGGACTGGTCGCCGCGATGGCCGATCTCAACGTGATGCTGCGCAACACGACCGATTTCCTCGCGGGCAACGCCGGGACCATCGGGGTGTCGACGAGCAAGCTCGCGGCGCTCACGGAGAATCTCGGCGACTACTCGCGACAGCTGGTGGAGACCATCGACCTCGGTCCGCTGCTGTTTCAGAACCTGTCCAATTCGGTATCCGAGGAGCAGGGTGCGTGGCGGGCCGGGGTGTTCACCGACAAATCGCTCGTCGACAACGAGATGCTTCACCGGTTCTGCGAGTCGATCAATTTGCAGAAGAACGGATGCCGGACCGGCCAGCTGAAGGACTTCGGTCCGGACATGGGCATTTTCTCGGCGATCCTGCAGAAGCTCAGTGGGGGAGGATAGATGACAGTCCGTACGCGCACGCGCGCCGCGGTGATCGTCGGGGTCGCGGCAACACTCGCCTTGTCCGGGTGCAGCCGGCTGCCGGGCCTCACCGTCGAGCAGATCCCGCTGCCTGCCCCGGGTGGCATCGGTGAGTCCATCACGGTGCGCACTTCGTTCGACAATGCGCTGAACCTGCCTGCCCGGGCAAAGGTGAAGCTGTTCGGCACCGACGTCGGCATGGTGGAGAAGATCGAGGCGAAGGACTACCGGGCCGTCGTCACCATGGCGGTCGGCAAGAACACCAGACTGCCGGTTGGCACAGGCGCCGAGCTGCGGCAGGCGACCCCGTTGGGCGACGTCTTTGTCGCACTGCAGCCGCCGAGCGGCACCGCCGCGGGGAACTACATCGGTGATGGCGGCATGCTCGACGGTCCGACCAGTGCGGCCGCGACAGTCGAGGACCTACTGGTCACCGCCGCGGCCACGGTCGACGGCGGGACGCTCGGCTCGCTTCAGACGGTCATCACCGAGTTGTCGGCCGCCGTCGGAACCACCCCGGCCGACCACAACGACCTCATCGGCGTGATCCGCGGCTTCACCACGGCGATCACCAGGCTCAATTCCACGGCCGCCGAGGTGGACAAGTCGATGAGGGTGACCCGAGACCTCACCGCGCAGATCGACAACGGCCGGCCACAACTACAGGCGGCCATCGCGAAGCTGCCGGTGGCGGTCAACGCCATCAACGGCCAGATGTCGATGATCCTCGCGACCATGGAGAAGACGAACAAAGTCACCTCGGCGACAACGGACTTCCTCAACACCAACCAGCAGAACACCATCGATCTGCTCGATTCGCTGTCTGTTGCACTCGCCGGCCTGCAGGAGGCGTCCGACAGCCTCGGGCCGCTAGTCGACAACCTGCACCTGTTGCTGCCGAAGTGGGCGAAGACGACGAAGACGTCGGCGGCGTCGGTTTCGACGCGGGTCTACTACCTGACCCCGGGTACCGGCTTCGACTCCGCGTCGCGCTTCCCCGAACTCAGAGACCTCGACGCGGGCACCAAATCGTTGCAGCAGACGCTGACGCGGATCCTCGCGCAGCTGACCGGGACGAAAGGGTGCTGCGGATGATTGGGTGGGTCAAGAAGCATTCGGTGCTCGCGGGCAACGTGGCGCTGGTCCTGGTCATGCTCGTGGGGTTGTCGTACCTTGCCTTCGGCTCGTTGCGCTGGCGCCCGCTGGCGGACACGTACGGGTTGACGCTTCAGTTCCAGAACTCGGGTGGCATTCAGACCACTTCCGACGTCAATCTTCGGGGTGCCCGCATTGGCAGCATCGATTCCATCGCGGTCCGCCCCGACCATGTCGAGGTGAAGGTCCGGATTGACGGCGACGTCAAGATAAACCGGAACTCGCTCGTGCGCGCGAGTGGTCTGTCGGCGGCGGGCGAGCAGTTCATCGATTTCCGGCCGCCGACCGCGGACGGGCCCTACTTCCGCAATGGCGACACGATCAGTCAGCCGCAGACCTCATCGGCGGTGCCATTCCCGAAGATGCTCGAGACGACGCTCGACGTCGTCGAACAGATCGATCCGAAGAAGCTCGCATCGACCATCGAGCAACTCGACATAGCACTGGGTCGCGGTCACGACGGTAACGATCTGCGCGTCCTGTTCGACTCGGCCGGCACCATCTTCGCCGATCTCTACAAGGTACTGCCCCAGACCCAGAACCTCATCAACAACACTGGTGAGATCCTCAATACGACTAGCGGGATCCAGCCAGACCTGCAGCGACTGGTCAGTGGCGGCAGTTCGATCATGAACGCGGCGATGTCCGCAGACAAAGAGCTGCGCACCCTGCTGGGTAGCGGCGCCACCCAGGTGAGCAGCCTGACCGGTTCGCTCAACGAGATCCGGGACCCCGTCACCGACGTCCTCAAGCAGTTCCGTGAGGTGGCTCGGCAGGGCGCGTTGCGGGCGCCGGCGATCGCCGTCCTGCTGCCGTCGATCCGTGATGCGAGTTCTAAGTCGTTGGCGATGTTCCACAATGGTGCGTGGTGGGCGATGGGATCGATCTACCCTCGTCCATCGTGTACCTACCCGGTGACTCCATCGCGCCCGACGAAAGTGCAGGAATTGACGATTCCGCTGAACCTGTACTGTGTCACCGAGGATCCCAACCAGCAGATCCGTGGCGCGGCCAACGCGCCGAGGCCCGCCGGGGACGACACCGCCGGGCCGCCGCCGAATTTCGATCCCAACGCGCGGACGGTCCCGCTCGACCGGTAGGTATGGCCCGAATCGTCCGCCTCCCGGTGACCGGGACCCACGACACCTGAAGAAGGACGCATGGCGAAGTCTGCCCCACACGATGATGACTCCGATGAGACCGGCACCGCCAACGACTTGTCATCGGTGAAGCGCAGGGCGCGGGCGTCGAGTGCGCCGGAGTCTTCTGAGTCGACGGATTCTTCCGAGCCGTCGGTGGGTGACACGTCGACGCCCGCAGACGGCGGTGAGTTCTCCTTGACGATCAATGCTGCGATGTTGCGCAAGGCCGGCATTGCAGCCGGCGCGCTGATCGTTGTGGCCCTGCTGGCAATCGGTGGCTGGCAATGGTACTCGGCGCGCCAGCAGATTCGGGCGTTCGGCGAGGTAAAGTCGGCCGCCAGCACCTTCATCGTCACCAGTATCGAGTACACCAGCTCAGACAAGGTGGACAAGGCCAAAGAGGCTCAGGGGCCGCTCGTGACCGGCAAGATGCGCGAGGAGCTGAGCCAGGATCGCGCAGCGGAGACAAAGGCCGTTCGGGACCAGGGGATCAAGGCCACCGCGAAGGTCGACTCGGCTGCGGTGGAGAGCATCAGCGGCAACGAAGCGACGGCGCTGATGATCGTGACGGCGACGGGGACGTCGAATCTGTCTCCCACGCCGCAGAAGCGGACCGTGGCACTGCGCCTGAATCTGCGCCGTGAGGGTGGGAAGTGGCTGGTCGCCGAGTCGAAAGGCGTCGGCGACTTCAGCCCCACGGGTAGCACGCCGGCGCCGGGTGCGCCGGCACCGACCCCGAACTGATCGCGCGACAGGCGCGTTACCGTTGTTCGAGTACGGCCACCGGGTGGTCGCGTTCGAGTAGCTCGGAAACGGCGACGACTCCGGTGAATCGGCGATGTCCCTCGCGATCGTGCCAGGTGCCGTCGGGCAACTCGAGGAATGTCGATTCCTGCGGCTCGTGGGCAAAACTGTAGGTGTGGCGCGCGCAGGCGACGACGACGCGCGGCCCCCGTTCCACGGATGGACCGCGGCCGAAGGCGAGGATGCGATCGGCGGCTTCGCCACCCGCTGTCAGCGGCACGTAGGTCGAACCGGGGCCGAACGAGGTGGGATGGCGCCGACGTACGGCCAGCGCATTGACTATCGCCCGGCTCTTGGGGTGGTCGAGGCTGCGGTCGTAGTCGACCGGACCGCGGTTGTCGGGGTCGGTCAGTGAATCAGTCCACCACTGGGTGCCCTGATAGATGTCGCCGGCACCCGGGCACAGCAGGCTGACGACCTTTCGCGCCGTCGCATCGGCGCGCCAGGCGTCGAAGGTCAGCCCGACGAGATCGATGAGCGGGCCACTGGCCGCAGGGGCGGTAACCGCATCGATCCATGCGGTGAGGCGTTCCTCGAAGTCGGTCGCGGGCCGGGCCCACGACGAGTGCTCGCCAGCCTCGCGCACCGTTTTCACAGCGTAGGCCCGCATCCGGTGGCGCCAGTGCTCGTCGGGCTCAACCGGTCCGTCCTCGTCCACGGGCCACGCGCCGAACAGGTTCTGCAACAGGAACATTCCGGTGGCGGGATCGGGGGCCGGGGCGGCGCGCATGAGCTGCCCCACCGTCAGGGCCCACCGTTGCGGTACCTGGGACAACATACTGATCCTGGTCCGGACGTCTTCGCTGCGTTTGGTGTCGTGGGTGGTCAATGTGCTCAACGCTCGTGGGTGTCGCACGGCCCGTTCGAGGTTGGCGGTGTGGAATCGCGACATTTCAGGGAGGCCCAGCCAGGCTTGGCAGCCGAGCTCGTTGAGCGAAACCAGGCGCGGGTTGCGGTAGAACAGGGTGTTCTCCACTGCGGTCACATAGACCGACGCGCAGAGCTGGCCCAGCTCGGCGCCCGCAGCCGGATTGTGCTCGAAGGCGTCGACGATGACGGGAATCGATTCGCGCACAAGCGGATCGCCGTCGGCGACCACCTGGCCGATTTCCCGGATCAAGCCGGACGCGAGGTGCTGGTCGGGTCGGGTCACCGGCATGAGCGCAATCAGTTCGGCGCTCGCCGCACACAGGTCGGTGATCGATGGCGACTGGTCGCCGATGGCGTCGGCCAGGGTCACCGCCAGTCGGGCGTGCTCGGCGCTGTAGTGCAACGCCAGGGCCTCGTGCTTGAGCTTCTGCTGCTCCAACAGTGCCCAGGTGGCATCGCCGGCGATCCCGGTGGTGACCTCGCACAGTTCGGTGAGTTCACGCAGGCCCGCATTGGAGGTGAACGGTGTGCCGATGATGGCCAGCTGGTCGTAACCGGTGGTGCCGTCAACGTCGAATTCCGGGTTCAGCTGTTCGAGTGGGGCCAGGGTCTTCTCCACGTAGATCAGCCGGTCCGGGCCCAAGTCTGCCCGGAGGCGCTGCAGGTAGGCGGTGGGGTAGGCGAATCCGTCAAGATTGTCCACCCGCACGCCGTCGAGGAGGTCGTCGGCGACCAGATCGCGCAGCCAGCCGTGGGTGGCGTCGTACACCTCGGGAAGCTCGACGCGCAGCGCAGCGAGATCGGTGACGTCGGTGAAGCGGCGGTAGCCGTAGCGGCCACTCGCATGCGGCAGCAGGCGGTAGTGCTGGCGGGCGGCAACGGCGGCCGGGCTATCGCCGGGATGGACGGTGCCGGGCCCGGTTGGGAACACGCGCTGGTGATAGACCAGGTTGCCGTCGCCGTCGAGGGCGACCGCATTGATTCCGTCATCCCCCAGTACCGGCAGTTCGATGACCCCTTCGGGGGAGGGCAGCAGGTCGAACCAGGAGGCGTACGGTGACGTGAGTCCGTGGCGCAGCACGTCAGCCCACCACGGATTGGCAGCGGGATCGGCGATACCGACGTGCTGCGGGACGATGTCGACGATCATGCCCAGACCGCGTCGGACGGCTGACGCGCGCAGCCGGGCGTACTCGTCGGGCCCACCGAGCTCTGGGTTGATCCGGGCCGGCGGAGACCAGTCATAGCCATGTGACGAACCCGGTGTCGCCGCCAGAATCGGGGACAGATACAGGTGGCTGACTCCGAGCGCGGCAATGGGTTTCAGTACCGCCCGCAGGTCGGCGAACCCGAAGTCGGGACCGAGCTGGACGCGGTAGGTCGCGACCAGCGCGGAGGTTTTCGCCACAACCGCAACCCTACCGGTCAGTGATGGCCGATCCAGTCGATCTGTTCGGAGAGTTGGCGGCCCAGCTCGTCGGTGAGGCTGCGGACATACGTTGCCGACAGGTGGTGGTAATCCTTGTACACCACGATGTTGCCGACGATCGCCGGGCAGATCTCGGGCTCACAGATGCCTGCGGTCATGTCGATCCGGTGGAACAGGCCCGGATGCGCCTGGGCGAACGGAATCGATGGATCCGTCGGAGAAAGCGCCGACGCTCGGACGGTGCCACAGCTGAGCGCATCGCCGCCGTCGGACAGGCAGACCGGGGTCACGAAGCCCTCGCCGTGGCGATCGCGCGGCCACGGCGTGTCCCGCATGCCGATCACCGGGATCCCGGCGTCCATGAAGTCGGTGAAGATCGGCTGGTAGGCATCGGGCATCCAGTCACCGGGATGCCGGTCCCGCGGCCGGGTGGACGTCGTCATTACCGCATCGGGGTGATCGGCGATGACTTTGGCGACGACTCGCTGTCCCCAGTCGTAGCATTCCGGATAGGGGTTGTCGGTGCCGGACTTCTTGGGCACGCGCTCGGTGGTCAGCGCGCAACCCATCTTCAGATAGGTCTTGACCTTGAAGCCGTAGCGCTTGCCGAGGATATTCATCGCGGTGATCCACATTTCGGCGTGTGAGCCGCCGGCCAGGGCGATGGTGCGCGTGGCGTTCTTGTCGCCGTAGACGCCGACGTGGATGTCGTTGTCGAGGAAGTTCGACATGAAACCGTCAGTGCTGGTTTCGGGAAAGTCCCGGTCGGCGACGTTCGGTGAGGGCTGCGGCGGCATCATGGGCACCGGCCAGCCGTCGAGTAGGGCGCGGGCCCCCGGGTAGAGGCGCGGGTCGAGTTTTGCGGTGTCGACCACCTGCGACGAGACGTGTCGCGCCCACACCTGGGTGGACACGCCGATCGTGGCGACGCCCACGAGCAGCACGGCGGTTACGACGCGGCTGTAACTCCACATCCGTCGGCGCAGCGAACCGGGGTGGCGGGCGCCGTCGACCGGTGGCGTTGCCCCGCGCAGCAGGGGTTCGGGGCGCCGGGAGTGGCGTACCGGATCCTCGATGTAGCGCTTGCACAACCACGCCAGCAGGACCGAAACCAGCAGGATCGTCGTGCCCTCGACGAAGTTGGCGTGGTTCTTGTCGCGCCAGGTGAGGTAGAAGATGAGGAGCGGCCAATGGATCAGATACAGCGAGTAGGCGATGTTGCCCAGCCAGATCCCCTGCGGCGTGGCCAGCATCCGCGATACCGCCGGCTGGCGTTGTACCGATCCGTCGGTCCGCGGCTTGGTCGACGCGGTGGCGCCGGCCCAGATCAGCGCCACCGTCGCGCCGACCGGGACCAGCGCCATCGGCCCCGGGTATTGCTTGACGCCGTCGATCCACCATCCGCACGACAAGATGAGGCCGAGGGCCGCCCCACCCACGGTGTTGCGAATCCAGTTCGGCACTCGGACCCGGGGCATCCACACCGCGAGCAGCCCGCCCGCGAGCGGCTCCCACGCGCGCGCGAACGTGTCGTAGTAGTTGAACGGCTGGTCGACGCCGTGGCGCATCGACGCCCAGTAGAACGACGTCGCAGCGAGGCCGAGGACGAGCACCCCGACGATCAGCCGAACGCTGCGCTCGGTACCCAGGCGGGCCAGCGGCGCGGCGGCAAGTTTGAGGAGCGCCGCGCTGATCAGCGCCAACAGCAGCACGACCACGAAGAACTGGCCCTGCACCGACATCGACCAGATGTGTTGCAGCGGGCTGTTCGCCGAACTCGCGGCCAGGTAGTCCTGGGAGTTGAAGGCCAGGAACCAGTTCTGGTAATAGGCCGCCGAGGCGATCAGTTCGCTGCCGATGTTGCCCCACCGAGTCGGCGGGATGACTACGACGGTGAGGATCGCGACGCCGATGAGGACGGTGTACAGCGCGGGCAGGAGGCGCTTGAGGAGGCGTTTGAGGCGTGGCCAGGGATCGATCGCGTCGCGGTAGGTCATCAGCGGAGACTGGGCGGCGACGGAGTGGCGCAGCAGCGAACCGATGAAGAAGTACCCGGACAGGGCGAGGAAGACGTCGACGCCGCCGGAGACGCGGCCGAACCACACATGGAAGCAGGCCACCAGCAGGATCGCGACGCCGCGCAAACCGTCTAGATCCCAGCGATAGGCCTGGGCGGCGGCGTCGGCGACCTGGGCAGCGGGAGTGCTGCGGGACTTGGTTCCAGGGTCCACCACGGTGAGCGAAGTTACCACGCCCAACCTGAGAGAGGCCTCAGGCCAGGGTGATTGCCGGGGCGTTTTGGCGGGCTTGCGCGGTATCGGCGTCCGGGGCCTGGGTGATGGCCATCTGTCGGGCGCCGTGCAGAACGATCTCCAGCGCGTCGGCGAACTCCGCGTCGTAGTCCCGCTCGGTCGGCCCAGTTACGCCCAGCCGGGTCATCTGGCGTCGCGTCTGCTCCTCGATGGTGAGCCCGATGACCAGCTGTGCGATCGCGGTCACCAGGCCTCGCCGGGCCCGTTCGGGGAGGTCGGCCGCGCTCGCCGCCTCGGTGAGGTGGTCGAGGACCGTCATCGACGACAGGCCGCTCGACCAGCTCGAGGAGACGAGTTCGGCGCTGTCGGGGACGGCGGTCAGGGTGGCGCGCATGTCCCGAGCGAGTGATTCGAGGCGGTCGTCCCAGGGCAGGCCGGCCGGCGGCGCCGCGACCGGGGAGAGGATGTCGTCGCCGAGGGCGGCCAGGAGTGTCTGTTTGTCGGGATAGTGCCAGTAGAGGGCGTTGGGGGATACCCCCAGCTCGGCGGCCAGTCGCCGCATCGACAGGTCGGCAAGGCTGTGGCGGCAAAGAATCTCGCGTGCCGCGGCCAGTACGTCGCTTCGATTGATCGCCACCCGACCACCGTAGCGGGTGCCGGTTTCCGCCGGACACCGGCCCTGTACGGTGTACAGGACGCCTCACCTGGCCGGTGAGGTGTGTTCCGTGACGCAGAGGAGGATCGCGCCCATGTCCGCACCGGTCGGCACCTCGCTCGCGCAGATCGACGCTGATCACGTCTGGCACCCGTACGGCGCCCTGCCGGCGGCCGTTCCGTCGCTGATCGTCCACTCCGCCGACGGGGTCCACTTGGAAACCGAGGCCGGCCGCCTCGTCGATGGGATGAGTTCCTGGTGGGCGGCGATCCACGGCTATCGGCACCCGGTTCTGGACGCCGCGGCGATCGAGCAGCTCGGCGCGATGAGTCACGTCATGTTCGGCGGACTGACGCACCGGCCCGCCGTGGAACTGGCCGCGCGCCTGGTTGAGATCACGCCGGCCGGTCTGGACAAAGTGTTCTTCTCCGACTCGGGTTCGGTGTCCGTCGAAGTCGCCGCGAAGATGGCACTCCAGTTCTGGCGGGCCAGGGGACGGCGGGGCAAGACTCGGCTGCTGACCTGGCGCGGGGGCTATCACGGGGACACGTTCACCCCGATGAGCGTCTGCGACCCCGTCGGCGGCATGCACGCCATGTGGACCGACGTGCTAGCCCATCAGGTGTTCGTCGATGCGCCGCCGACCGGCTACGAAGAGGGGTACGCACAATCGCTGCGGGACGCGATCGGCGCACACGCCGATGAACTCGCGGCCGTCATCGTCGAGCCGATCGTCCAGGGTGCCGGCGGGATGCGGTTCCACGACGCGCGGTACCTGCGGGTGCTGCGCGAGGCTTGCGACGAGGTCGGCGTGCTGCTGATCTTCGACGAGATCGCCACCGGCTTCGGTCGTACCGGTGAACTGTTCGCCGCCGGTCATGCCGCGGTGACACCGGACATCATGTGTGTCGGCAAGGCCCTCACCGGCGGCTATCTGACGCTCGCGGCAACCCTGTGCACCACCGAGATCGCCGAGGCGATCAGCGCCGGGGAGGCCGGTGGGCTGGCACACGGCCCCACCTTCATGGGCAACCCGCTGGCCTGCGCGGTAGCGTTGGCTTCGGTCAACCTGCTGCTCGACGGCCCGTGGCGCGACTCGGTCGCGGCGATCGGCGACGGTCTGCGTGCCGGGCTCGAGCCGCTCGCCGGTACCGCCGGGGTTCGCGACGTGCGAGTCCTCGGCGCGATCGGCGTCGTCCAACTCGATCGGCCGGTCGACATGGCTGCCGCCACCGCCGCCGCTGTCGGCGCCGGGGTGTGGCTGCGGCCCTTCCGCGACCTCGTCTACACCATGCCGCCCTACATCAGCAGCGCTGACGACGTGGCGTCGATCTGCCGGGGCATCGCCGCGGTGGTGCGGACATGAGCGGGCTGGGGTGGCTCGCCGCCGCCGCCCTCGACCGCGATCGGGCCGGACTCCACCGGGAACCGCTGATCCGCAGCCGCGACTCGGACCTGCTCAACCTCGCGTCCAACGACTACCTGGGCCTGTCGACCGATCCGCGCGTGGTCGCCGGCGCGCAGTCCGCCCTCACCGACTTCGGCGCCGGCGCCACGGCTTCGCGGCTGGTAGTCGGGACGACCACATTGCATATCGACTTCGAAGCGGAGCTGGCCGACTTCGCGGGGTTTGATGCCGGGCTGTGCTTTTCGTCGGGCTATCTCGCCAACGTCGGCGCGATCACCGGGCTGGTCGGGCGCGGCGACCTCATCGTCAGCGATGCCGGCGCCCACGCCTCGCTCATCGACGGGTGCCGGCTTTCGCGCGCACAGGTCGTCGTCGTCGACCGCGGTGACGTCGCCGCGGTCGGGGCGGCGCTGTCGGCCGGCGGGTGGCACCGAGCATTGGTCGTCACGGACTCGGTGTACAGCATCGACGGCGAGATCGCCCCCGTCCCCGAGTTGTATCGCGTCGCCCGAGCACACGGTGCGGCACTGCTGGTCGATGAAGCGCATGCGCTCGGTGTGCGCGGTCCGGGCGGTCGCGGGGTGATCGCCGAGGCCGGGCTGTCGGGTGCCCCCGACCTGGTCATGACGACGGTGCTGTCGAAATCGCTGGGCGCGCAGGGGGGTGCGGTCCTCGGGCCGGCGGCGCTGCGCGCGCACCTGATCGATACCGCCCGGCCATTCATCTTCGACACCGGCCTCAACCCGGCGGCCGTTGGTGCTGCTCGTGCCGCGCTGCGCGTGCTGCGCGAGGAGCCGTCATTGCCGCAGCGGGTGCGGGCCAACGCTGCCGCACTTGCTCGCGCCTGCGGCGGCGGCGAGCCGGCGGCCGCGGTCGTTTCACTCATCATCGGCGACCCGCATCGAGCTGCCGCGCTGGCCGCCGGCTGTCGGGCCGATGGGGTGCTCGTCGGCTGTTTCCGGCCACCATCGGTGCCGGTGGGAACGTCACGGCTGCGGATCACCGCCCGGGCCGATCTGGACGGAGCCGCAATCGGCCGGGTCGCCTCGGTCGTCAATCGGCACCGGGCGGCGGTGAGCGCATGATCCTCGTCGTCACCGGGACGTCGACCGACGTCGGCAAGACGGTCGCCACGGCGGCGCTCGTCGCGCGGGCCCGCGCGCGCGGCGCACAGCGGATCGCCGTCGTCAAACCCGCCCAGACCGGCGTCGGACCGGGGGCACCGGGTGACCTCGCCCAGGTGCGGCAGTTGGCGGGACCGGTGAGCACTGTCGAGTGTGCCCGCTACCCCGAGCCGTTGGCGCCGGACGTCGCCGCACGCCGGGCGGGACTACCCGCGGTGAACCGGGCCCGGGTCACCGCCGCCGTAGCGGAGGCGGCCACCACCCACGACGTCACCATCGTCGAGGGGGCCGGGGGAGTCCTGGTCCGGCTGGCGGATGTCGGCGGCGAGACCGGGCCGCTGACCGTCCTCGACATTGCCGCCGACGTCGGCGCGCCGATCGTGGTGGTCTGCTCACCGGCACTGGGCGCCCTCAACCACGCGGAACTGACCGTCGGCGCGATCCGTTCCCGTGGGTTGACGCCGGCCGGACTCATCATCGGGTCGTGGCCGACCGCGCCCGACCTGGCGATGAGCTGCAACGCCGAGGACTTGCCGCGTGTCACCGGCGTGCCGGTGATCGGTACGCTGCCCGCAGGCGTCGGTGTGCTGGGACATGACGAGTTCGTTGATCGGGCCCCATCGTGGTTCGACCCCGACTGGACTCCCAGTCCAGTCCTTTCACCGATCGCGCGGACGATCCGCCGAGCAGACAAAGGAGTTCAACCGTGACCTCAACATCAACCACATCGGCGGTCCCGCCGGCCGACACTGCCGACATTCTGGCGGTCGCCCGCGAGCAGGTTCTCGACGGCGGCACCGGCCTGTCACAAGAGCAGGTGCTCGCTGTGCTGCGCCTGCCCGATGAGCGGCTCGAGGAACTGCTGGCGCTGGCCCACGACGTCCGGATGCGCTGGTGTGGACCCGAGGTCGAGGTCGAGGGCATCATCTCCCTCAAGACGGGTGGCTGCCCGGAGGACTGCCACTTCTGCTCACAGTCCGGGCTGTTCGCCTCGCCGGTGCGCAGCGCGTGGATCGACATCCCGTCCCTGGTGGAGGCTGCCAAACAGACCGCCAAGACCGGCGCGACCGAGTTCTGCATCGTCGCGGCGGTCCGTGGGCCGGACAAACGGCTGATGAGCCAGGTAGCGGCGGGCATCGAAGCCATTCGCAACGAGGTCGACATCCAGATCGCCTGCAGTCTGGGGATGCTCAGCCAAGAGCAGGTCGACGAACTCGCGGCCATGGGCGTGCACCGTTACAACCACAACCTGGAAACGGCCCGATCGCACTTTCCCAACGTGGTCACCACCCACACGTGGGAGGAGCGCTCAGACACCCTGCGCATGGTGCGCGAAGCCGGCATGGAGGTGTGCTGCGGCGGTATCCTCGGCATGGGGGAGACCCTCGAGCAGCGCGCCGAGTTCGCCGCCGATCTCGCCGAACTCGAACCCGACGAAGTGCCGTTGAACTTCCTCAATCCGCGCCCCGGCACCCCCTTCGGCGACCTCGAGGTGCTGCCGGCGGCCGAGGCGCTCAAAGCGGTGGCGGCGTTCCGGCTCGCGTTGCCGCGCACCATCCTGAGGTTCGCCGGCGGGCGCGAGATCACGCTGGGTGATTTGGGTGCGGAGAAGGGCATCCTCGGCGGTATCAACGCGGTTATCGTCGGCAACTACCTGACCACGCTGGGGCGGCCGGCCGAAGCGGACCTCGATCTGCTGGACGACCTGTCGATGCCGATCAAGGCGCTCAACGACACCCTGTAGCCGATGACACCTGCCGAGCCTGTGCCCGCCACCCCAGGTCCCCTCGCCACCCCGCGCCGATACGGGGTATACACGGGGATCGAATCCGAACTGCAATCCGATGAAGCGGTGCCCACCACCGCGCGCCTGGGCCTCGAGCCGCCGCGCTACTGCGGCCAATGCGGGCGGCGCATGGTCGTGCAGGTGCGACCCGACGGCTGGCGGGCGCGTTGCTCGCGCCACGGGACCGTGGATTCCAGCGAATTGGAGCAGCGATGAGTGAGCCGGTGATGCTGGCGCCCGGTCCCGATCCGGGCCTGCCGGTGGGCTCGGGCCATGGCGCCAGCGCCTGGCGCGCCAACGTCTTGGTGTCCGCGCAGCTGATCCGGTTGGTCGTCGGCGTCGCGCTGGTGAGCGCGATCGCGGCAATCGTGTGGGCCTACACTGCGCCGATGCCCGTCGGGATCGTCGTCCGGGCAGGCCTGGCGGCGGTGCCGTCGGATCAGATGAGCCGCTACTTCGACGGCATCGGCTGGTTCAGCATGGGCCTGTTGGCGATCGGCGTTCTTGCGGGCTCGGCGTTCTGGTGGTTGGCGCGAACGTGGCGCGGCCCGATCGGGGTACTGGCGCTGACCGCGACCACGGTCGTTTCCTCGGGGCTCGCGATCGAGGTGGCGCACGCCGCCCTGCGGATCCGCCTGCCCGATCCGACCACGCTGCCGGCGGGTGAGACATTCCTGCACGGGCCGAAGCTGTGGCTGGCCGCCCCCGTCGACGGGGCGGTGGGGGCGCCGGGAGTCCTCCTCGTCCTGATGCCGACGATGGCCCTGCTGGTCTATCTTTTCCATGCCCTGTTTGCCGGTGACCCGACGTTGGACGCGGACTCCGTTTGACCGAGCCGGGTCGGTCACATCGGCGGGCGCAGCGTCGCGAACTCGTCGGTGACCCGCAGCGAGGTGTCGGTGAACCGGTACAGCGCGGGTGGGCGCCCGCCGCCGCGGGTGCGCCGGACCCCGCCGGTGGCGGTGATGACCGCGCGGCGCGACAGGATTCGCAGGAGGTTGGTGGTGTCGACCGGATAGCCCAGCGCCGCACAGTAGATCCCGGATAGCTCGGACATCGGGAACTCGGAAGGGGCGAGCGCGAATGCGATGTTGGTGTAAGAGAGCTTGCCGGCCAGCCGGTGGTGCGCCGCGGCGACGATCGCGGCGTGATCGGCGATCAGCGGCGGCACGGCCTCCACGTCGTGCCACTGCGCCCCGCGCGCCGGCGTCCATTGCGCCTCGCGCGCCGGCGTCTGCGGTCGGACCAGTCCCAGGTAGGTCGACGCGACGGTTCGAACACCCGGCACCCGATGTGGGGCGGAGAACACCTCTAACTGTTCGAGGTGCGCCACCGCGGCGACGTCGGCCTGCTCCCGCAGACTGGTCAGTGCGGTGTCGGCGATATCGGTGGCACCGTCGATCGGACCGCCGGGCAGCGCCCAGCCCTGCGAATCGGCGGACCGGACCAGCAGCACCTGTAATTGCGGGGCCGACCTGTGTGGCCCGTCGTCGACGCGCAGCGCCGCGGAACGCACTTCGAGGCGCACCGCAGTGGGGGACGGGTCGGCGGGGGAGGTCACGAGCCTGATCATAGGGGCCGGGTGTGCGACTGCTCTGCCACGGCGTACCGGCCCGATCGCGGGAACAGTTGAAATTGTTCGGGTGGTAACATGAATCAGGTTTTCGACTCATAGTCGAAAAGTCCCTGAATCGCCCAGCCCGGGGCGAAGGAGGAAATGACGTGAGCATTGCCGCAGACTTCACGAGCAGCCTGACGTGGACCGACGGTCCGGCCGGTTATACCGGTGTGGAGGCTACGCCGCAGTGGGCCGAAGAGGTGCGGCGCCTGGCTGCGGCGCGCAACGCGACGATCCTGGCGCACAACTACCAGCTGCCCGCCATTCAGGACATCGCCGATCACACTGGTGACTCGCTGGCGCTGTCACGGATCGCTGCGGAGGCCGACGCCGACGAGATCATCTTCTGCGGCGTCCACTTCATGGCCGAAACCGCCAAGATTCTCAGCCCGGACAAACGGGTGATGATTCCCGATGCCCGCGCCGGGTGCTCGCTGGCCGATTCGATCACCGCTGACGACCTGCGCGCCTGGAAGGCCGAGTTCCCCGACGCCGTCGTGGTGTCGTATGTGAACACGACCGCCGAGGTCAAAGGACTCACCGACATCTGCTGCACGTCGAGCAATGCCGTCGACGTCGTCGCGTCCATCGACCCCGGCCGAGACGTGCTCTTCCTGCCGGACCAGTTCCTCGGCGCCCACGTCAGGCGGTTGACCGGACGGGACAACATTCATATCTGGGCCGGCGAATGCCACGTGCACGCAGGGATCAACGGCGATGAGTTGGCCGAGCAGGCGCAGGCGCACCCCGATGCCGACCTGTTCATCCACCCCGAATGCGGCTGCGCCACCTCTGCCCTCTACCTGGCCGGCGAGGGTGCCGTGCCGGCGGAGAAGGTGAAGATCCTGTCCACCGGCGGCATGCTCGACGCGGCACGGGAGACGAAGGCGTCGCAGGTACTCGTCGCCACCGAGATCGGCATGCTCCACCAGCTGCGGAAGGCGGCGCCCGGTGTCGACTTCCAGCCGGTCAACGGTCGGGCATCCTGCCCGTACATGAAGATGATCACCCCGGCTGCGCTGCTGCGCTGCCTGGTTACCGGGCGCGACGAGGTCGAGGTCGATCCGGCCGTCGCGGCCCGCGCCCGCGCCAGTGTCGAGAAGATGATCGCGATCGGCAACCCCGGCTCGGGCGAATGACTGATGCCCCCACCGGAATCGTCACCGACGAGGTCCGGGCGCTCATCGCCATTGCACTCGACGAGGACCTGCGCTACGGCCCCGACGTCACCACCGTGGCGACGATCCCGGCCGACGCCATCGCCGAAGCGGCAATAGTCAGCCGGGCACATGGCGTTGTCGCCGGGGTACCGGTGGTGCGCGCCGTCTTCGACGAGGTGATCGGCGCCAGCCGCTATTGGGTTACCGCCGAACTCGCCGACGGTGATCGCGTCGCTCCCGGCGACACGGTGCTGGCACTGCGCGCGCCGGTGCGGGAGCTGCTGACTGCCGAGCGCACCGCGCTGAACCTGCTGTGTCACCTGTCGGGGATTGCCACCGCAACCGCCGAGTGGGTCGCGGCCGTCGAGGGGACCAACGCGAAGATCCGTGATTCGCGCAAGACGCTGCCCGGGATGCGCTTTCTGCAGAAGGCGGCGGTGCGCGCCGGCGGGGGAGTCAACCACCGGATGGGTCTGGGCGACGAGGCGTTGATCAAGGACAACCACGTGGCGGCCGTCGGATCCGTCGCCGCCGCTTTACAGGCGGTCCGCGAGGCCGCGCCGGAGATCCCGGTCGAAGTCGAGGTCGACTCCCTCGACCAGTTCGACGAGGTGTTGGCGCTGACGCCCACCCTCGTCCTCCTCGACAATTTCCCCCTCTGGGCGACTCAGATGGCCGTCCAGCGACGCGATGCCCGCTCGCCCGCAACCAAGTTGGAGAGTTCGGGTGGGCTCACCCTCGATGTCGCTGCCGACTACGCGGGGACCGGCGTCGACTACCTGGCCGTCGGCGCGCTGACCCACTCGGTTACCGTGCTCGACCTTGGCTTAGACATGTAGGTGCGAACCCGAACTCACCGTCGTATCGAAGAGGCGCCGCGTACCTTTGGGGCATGACCGCATATGTGACTGAAAACCCCGCGACCGGTGACGTTGAGCAGACCTTCGCGACCATGAGTGACGACGACGTTAACGACGTGTTGGCCCGCTCGGCCGCCGCGTATCAGGAGTGGCGGCACACAGCCGTCGAGGACCGGGTGGCCATGTTGCGAGCGACCGCGCAGGCCTACCGCGACCGCGCCGACGAACTCGCCGCACTGATCAGCAAGGAGATGGGCAAACCGCTCGCGCAGGCGCACGGCGAACTCGCGCTGACGGCGATGATTTATGACTGGTATGCCGAGAACGGCCCGGCGCAGCTCGAGACCGAGCAGCTCGCCCCGCAGGGCGCGGCCGAGTCGACGGTGACACGTGAGCCAATCGGCCCCCTCTTGGGGATCATGCCGTGGAACTTTCCGTATTACCAGGTGGCGCGGTTCGCGGCGCCCAACCTGTTGCTGGGCAACACCGTCATCCTCAAGCACGCGCCGATCTGTGCGGCGAGCTCGGCGGTGATGGCGGAAATCGCCCACGCTGCGGGCGTGCCGGCTGACGCATACATCAACGTCTACGCCAGCAACGAGCAGGCCGCCGCCATGATCGGGGACCGTCGTGTGCAGGGCGTGTCGCTGACCGGGAGTGGGCGTGCAGGTGCGGCGGTCGCGCAGACGGCCGCGCAGCATTTGAAGAAGTCGGTACTCGAGCTCGGTGGCTCGGATGCGTTCATCCTTCTCGACACCCCCGATGTCGCGGCGACTGCCGCGGGCGCCGCGGCCGGCCGGATGATGAACTGCGGGCAGGCGTGCAATTCGCCCAAGCGCTTCATCGTCCACGAAGACATCTATGACGACTTCGTCGCCAACCTGACCGCGGCCATCGAGGCCATGGCCGTGGGCGACCCGGCCGATCCGGCGACGAATATCGGACCGCTGTCCTCGGTCGCCGCGCGCGACCGGGTTGTCGAGCAGGTCAAGGATGCTGTTGCCCAGGGCGCCACCCTGCACACCGGCGGTGACGCGCTCGATCAACCGGGCGCCTTCATGGCCCCCGCCGTGCTGACCGGGATCACCCCAGAGATGGCCGCGTACCGCGAGGAGATCTTCGGACCCGTCGCCGTCGTCTACTCTTTCGCCGACCCCGATGAGGCCGTCAAGCTGGCCAATGACGTTGATTACGGCCTGTCGGGTTCGGTGTGGAGCAGTGATGTCGCCAAGGCCGGTGAGCTCGCCGACCGGCTCGACGTGGGGATGGCGATGATCAACGAGCACGGCACCTCGCTGCCCGGTCTGCCGTTCGGCGGCGTGAAGGCGTCGGGATACGGTCGCGAGCTCGGGCCGTGGGGCCTGGGCGAGTTCGCGAACCTGAAGCTGCGCCGGGTCGCCAGCGCGGGGTAGGTGCACGGGCATCGGGCCAACCCGCTAGAACGGTGGCCGACCGTCCAGTCGGCATCCCCCGGGGCGATCGCCGCGGCGGGCATCAGCTTCTCCGCCCGCTCGGCCCACCACTCCTCGCAGCAGGGCACGATCGACGAAATTCCGGGCACGATCGGCAAACCCGGTAGGTCAGTCACAGCGGCGGAAGGGGCACCAGGACAGCCGTGCCGAAAAGCGTTTCCGCCGACCGCATATCCTGGTGGGAGTCCCTCGCAAACCGCGGTGGGCCCGGCTAATCCATCAGGAGTCTTGATGCTCTCCCGCACCGACCTTCGCGGCACCACGCCCACGGCGGCCCAGCTGCGCCGGGCGCTGCCCCGCGGCGGTACCGACGTCAACGCCGTGCTGTCCACGGTCTCGCCGGTCGTGCAGGACGTCAAGGACCATGGTGCTTCCGCGGCCCTCGACTACGGAGAGCGCTTCGACAAGGTGCGCCCGGCCTCGGTGCGGGTTCCCGCGGAGGTCATCGCCGAGGCCGCGGCCAATCTTGACCCCGCGGTCACCGCCGCCCTGCAGGAGTCGATCGCCCGAGCGCGCGTCGTGCACGCAGACCAGCGTCGTTCGACGGTGACGACGCAGGTCGCACCCGGTGGGCAGGTCGTCGAAAAGTGGATTCCGGTGCGCCGTGTCGGACTGTACGTGCCCGGTGGAAACGCCGTTTACCCGTCGAGCGTCGTCATGAACGTGGTGCCCGCGCAGGAGGCGGGGGTGGCCTCGTTCGTCGTCGCGTCACCGCCGCAGGCCGACTTCGGCGGCTGGCCGCATCCGGCGGTCCTGGCTGCGTGCGCGCTGCTCGGCGTCGACGAGGTGTGGGCCGTCGGCGGAGCGCAGGCCGTCGCGCTGCTCGCCTACGGCGGGCAAGAGGTCGACGGCGCCGAACTCGACCCCGTCGACCTCATCACCGGCCCCGGCAACATCTACGTCACCGCGGCCAAGCGGCTCGTGCGCGGTGTCGTCGGGATCGACTCGGAGGCCGGTCCGACCGAGATCGCCGTCCTCGCCGACGATTCGGCCGACCCGGCGCACATCGCCGCCGACCTCATCAGCCAGGCCGAGCACGACGTGCTAGCCGCGTCGGTGCTGGTCACCGACAGTGAGGCACTCGCGGATGCGGTGGACGAGCAGGTCGCCGCCCAGGCCGCGACGACCAAACACGCCGAGCGGGTCGCGACGGCGCTGACCGGCCCACAGTCGGGCATCGTCCTCGTCGATGACCTGGAGGCCGGGTTGCGCGTCGTCGACGAGTACGCCGCCGAGCACCTGGAGATCCAGACTCGCGACGCCGCCGGTGTGGCCGACCGCATCCGCAACGCTGGGGCGATCTTCGTCGGCCCCTACGCGCCGGTCAGCCTCGGCGACTACTGTGCCGGGTCCAACCATGTGCTGCCGACCTCGGGTTCGGCGCGGTTCGCCTCGGGACTGTCGGTGCAGACCTTCCTCAAAGGCGTCCACGTCATCGACTATGACCAGGCTGCGCTGCGCACCGTCGCCGATCAAGTCATCACCCTGGCCGAGGCCGAGGATCTGCCCGCGCACGGCGACGCCGTCAAGAGGCGCTTCATCCGCCGGACAACCACGTGACCGCGACGCCGGGCGGTCAGATCACCCTGAACGAACTGCCGCTGCGGGACAATCTGCGCGGTAAGTCGCCCTACGGGGCACCCCAACTCGACGTGCCGGTGCAACTGAACACCAACGAGAATCCGCACCCACCGTCGCAAGCGCTCATCGACGATGTTGCCGAATCGGTGCGCGCGGTGGCGGCGCAAATGCACCGCTATCCGGATCGGGACGCCGTCGCGCTGCGGGCCGACCTCGCGCAGTATTTGTCGGCCGCGACCGGCGTCGGGTTGAAAACCGAGAACGTATGGGTGGCCAACGGGTCCAACGAGATCCTGCAACAGCTGTTACAGGCCTTCGGCGGGCCGGGGCGCACCGCGATGGGCTTCGTCCCGTCGTACTCCATGCACCCGATCATCGCCGACGGTACCGACACGACGTGGCTCGCGGCCAAGCGCGCGGCCGACTTCTCCCTCGATATCGACTATGCGCTGGGCGAGATCGCCCGGCTCGCGCCGGACGTGGTCTTCCTGACCTCGCCGAACAACCCGACCGGCGCATCGATCCCCAACGGCGACCTGGCGGCACTCGTCGACGCGGCACCGGGCATCGTCATCGTCGACGAGGCGTACGCGGAGTTCAGCGATCAGCCCAGCGCGGCGGAGTTGATCGACCGTTACCCGGCCAAGGTCGTCGTCTCGCGGACGATGAGCAAGGCCTTCGCCTTCGCCGGCGGCCGCCTCGGCTACCTGGCCGCGGCACCGGCCGTTGTCGACGCGCTGCTGCTGGTCCGGTTGCCCTATCATCTGTCGGTACAGACCCAGGCCGCGGCGCGTGCGGCGCTGCGCCACCGTGCCGAGACGCTCGCCGGGGTGGCCCGGATCGTCGCCGAGCGCGACCGTGTCGTGGCCCGGCTAGGAGAACTCGGCTATGACGTGGCACCGTCGGATGCGAACTTCGTGCTGTTCGGCGACTTCGCCGACCCAGCGGCCAGCTGGCAGCGCTATCTCGACGACGGCGTGTTGATCCGTGATCCGGGAATCACGGGCCGCCTGCGTGTCACCATCGGGTTGGATACCGAGAACGACGCATTCCTGCGGGTTAGCGAAAAGCTGGCCCCAACCGACCTAGTGAGGCTCTGATGAGCGACCAAGCCCCGCGCACCGCCCGGGTGGAGCGCACCACCCGCGAGTCGTCGATCGTCGTCGAGTTGAACCTCGACGGCACCGGCAAGACCAATATCTCCACCGGGGTGCCGTTCTACGACCACATGCTGACTGCCTTCGGCCAGCACGGGAGTTTCGATTTGACGGTCCAGGCGCACGGCGATACCGAGATCGAGGCGCACCACACCGTCGAGGACACCGCCATCGTCCTGGGACAGGCGTTCGCACGGGCACTCGGCGACAAGACGGGCATTCGCCGGTTCGGTGACGCGTGGATCCCGATGGACGAGACCCTCGCGCAGGCCGTCGTCGACGTTTCCGGTCGCCCGTACTTCGTCCATGCCGGGGAGCCCGAGCACCTGCTGACCGCGATCATTCCCGGCGCGCCGGAGGGAGACAAGGCTGGCGCACCCTATTCGACTGTGATCAATCGGCACGTTTTCGAGTCGCTGGCGCTCAATGCGCGCATCGCCCTGCACGTGCGCGTGGAGTACGGCCGCGACCAGCACCACATCACCGAGGCGCAGTACAAGGCAGTCGCCCGCGCCTTGCGTGCCGCGTGCGAGCCGGATCCGCGCGTGCGTGGGGTTCCGTCGACGAAGGGTAGTTTGTGAGCCCGCCGACGGTGACGATTCTGGACTACGGATCGGGCAACCTGCGCTCGGCCCAGCGTGCCCTCGAGCATGTGGGTGCCCGGGTTACCGTGACCGCAGATCGGGCCGCGGCAGCAGAGTGCGACGGGCTACTGGTGCCCGGTGTCGGCGCTTTCGAGGCCTGTATGGTCGGGTTCACCGAGGTCGGCGGGCCGCAGGTCGTCGGGCGGCGGCTGGCCGGGGGGCGTCCGGTGCTCGGCATCTGCGTCGGCATGCAGATCATGTTTACCTCCGGCGTCGAGTTTGGGATCCAAACGGCCGGGAGCGGCCAGTGGCCGGGGACGGTTACCCGGCTCGACGCCCCGGTGCTGCCGCATATGGGCTGGAACACGGTTGAGGCGGCACCGGATTCATTGCTGTTCGACGGGATCGATGCCGCTGAGCGGTTCTACTTCGTGCACTCGTACGCCGCGCAGTCGTGGGACCTCGATGAGGATCCCGCCTCCCCGATCCCGGCGGCAAAGCTGACTTGGGCGACGCACGGCTCGCGGTTCCTCGCGGCGGTGGAGAACGGGCCGCTCAGTGCGACGCAGTTCCACCCGGAGAAGTCCGGCGAGGTCGGGCTCCACCTGTTGGCCAACTGGTGCCGGGGTCTGTCGTGAGTCAGCGCTACGAGTTCTCGTTCATCCGTCTGGCCATGTCGTCGCTGGGTGCCGGTCTAGCGGTACTGATCGTCTCGTTGCCGCTCATCTGGGCGGCCGCCCTGGTGCATCGCTGGCTGGCGCTGGCCGTCACCGTGGTGGCCATTGCCGGCACTGTCGCGGCTATCGGTATCGTCGCCAACCGCATTGTCAACACGGCCGCGGAGCGGCTCACGCAAGACACCGCCGCGACACCCGACCCGGCGCAGCCCGACGATCCCCGCCACCGATAGGAACACCGCCACCCATGGCCACCGCACTTCAATTGCTGCCCGCCGTCGACGTCGCCGACGGCCAGGCCGTCCGCCTGCTGCGCGGGGCCGCCGGCACCGAGACGTCCTACGGGTCGCCGCGCGATGCGGCATTTGCCTGGCAGCGCGACGGTGCGCAATGGGTGCACATGGTCGACCTTGATGCGGCCTTCGGTCGCGGCGACAACCGGGCGCTGCTGGCCGAGGTGATCGGCGACCTCGAGGTGGCGGTGGAACTGTCTGGCGGCATCCGCGACGACGAGTCGTTGGCGGCGGCCCTGGCCACCGGCTGCGCGCGCGTCAACCTGGGCACCGCTGCGATCGAGAACCCGAAGTGGTGCGCCGCGGCCATCGCCGAATACGGCGACAAGATTGCCATCGGACTCGATGTCACCGCCGATGGCGACTCCTGGAAGCTGCGCGGACGCGGCTGGGTGACCGAAGGCGGCGACCTGTGGGAGACGCTGGGCCGCCTCGACGCCGAGGGGTGCGCGCGGTATGTCGTCACCGATGTGTCGAAGGATGGGACGTTGAGCGGACCCAACCTTGACCTGCTGCGCGAGGTGGCGCACCGCACGGGTGCACCGATCGTCGCCTCCGGCGGCATCTCCGAACTCGCCGACCTGACCGCCATCGCGGGCCTGTGTGACCTCGGAGTCGAGGGCGCGATCATCGGCAAGGCGCTCTACGCCGGCCGGTTCACTCTGCCCGAGGCGTTGGCGGCGGTGCGCGGAGGCGCCTGATGGTAACCCGATTCAGCCCCGACCTGGTTACACTCGCCGCAACCGCTGCGTCCATCCTCGACGAGGCGAGCCCGCGCTTTTGCGCCGATCGTGGCGCACCCGGCGTGGTCGGGAAGGGCGATCGGGACTTCGCGACCCAGGTCGACCTCGACCTCGAACGGTTCATCAGCCACGAGTTGACCGGGCGAACCGGGTTGCCGTGCCACGGTGAGGAGTTCGGTGGACCGCCGGTCGACGAGGCCCTCGTGTGGATCGTCGACCCCGTCGACGGGACGTTCAACTATTCCACCGGGAGTCCGATGACGGGGATGCTCGTCGGGCTGTGCGCGGACGGCGAGCCACTCCTCGGGCTGACCTGGCTGCCGCTGCTCGACCGCCGCTACGTGGGATACGCAGAGGGCGGTCTGACGTGCAATGGACGTCGGCTCGAGCCGCTGGCGCCCGCCTCGCTGCGCGAGTCGGTGATCGGGTTCGGTGCCTTTAATGAGCGTTTGGGCGGGCGGTACCCCGGCCCACGGCGGATCGAAGTCCTCGCGACGCTCAGCGGACAGGCGTCGCGGCTCCGGATGTCGGGCAGTATTGGGGTCGACCTCGCCTTTACCGCCGCCGGAACGTATCACGGGGCCATCACTTTTGGCCGCCACGCGTGGGACAACGCGGCCGGTGCTGCGCTGGTCCGGGCTGCTGGCGGCATCGTTACCGATGTCGCGGGGAACCCGTGGACGGTCACGTCGCCGTCCGTGGTCGCCGCGGCGCCGGGAGTGCACGACGAGTTGATCGCGCTGATCGACTCGGTGACCGGACAGGACTGGGAGAGCTGATGAGTGTGGCGGTGCGGGTGATTCCCTGCCTCGATGTCGACGACGGCCGGGTGGTCAAGGGTGTCAACTTCGAGAATCTGCGCGACGCGGGCGACCCGGTCGAGTTGGCGGCCCGATACAACGCCGAGGGTGCTGACGAGCTGACGTTCCTCGACGTCACGGCGTCGAGTGCGGGGCGCTCGACGATGATCGAGGTGGTCAAGCGGACCGCCGATGAAATCTTCATCCCGCTGACCGTCGGCGGTGGCATCCGCGAGGTCGCCGACGTCGATGCGATGCTGCGCGCGGGTGCGGACAAGGTCAGCGTCAACACCGCGGCCATTATGCGCCCAGAGGTGCTCCGGGAGATGAGCCGGCGCTTCGGCTCGCAGTGCATCGTCCTGTCGGTCGATGCGCGCACGGTGCCCACGGCGGCCGGCAGCACGCCCACCCCGTCGGGCTGGGAGGTCACCACGCACGGCGGTCGCCGCGGTACCGGGATCGACGCGCTGGAGTGGGCGCGCCGCGGCCAGGATTTGGGCGTGGGGGAGATCCTGCTCAACTCGATGGACGCCGACGGCACCAAGACCGGCTTCGATCTGGCCATGTTGACCGCGGTGCGGGCGGTCGTCGACGTTCCGGTCATCGCCAGCGGCGGTGCGGGCAAGGCCGACGATTTCGCTCCCGCTGTGCGCGCCGGCGCCGACGCGGTCCTTGCCGCCTCGGTGTTCCATTTCGGCGAGTTGACCATCGGCGCGGTGAAGGCTGCGATGGCCGACGAGGGCATCACCGTGCGGACGACCGGAATGGCGGCGCGGATATGAGTAGCGCCGAGGACGATGGCCGGCTGGATCCGGACATCGCCGCACGACTCAAGCGCAACGCCGATGGGCTGATTGCCGCCGTCGCGCAGGAGGAGGGTACGGGGACCGTGTTGATGCAGGCGTGGATGGATGATGCGGCACTGCACCGTACCCTGACGACCGGCGCCGCCACGTACTTCTCGCGCTCGCGTCAGCAGTATTGGGTCAAAGGCGAGACCAGCGGACACACGCAGCGGGTGAAGTCGGTGCGCCTGGACTGCGATGGCGACACCGTCCTGCTGGTCGTCGAGCAGACCGGCCCGGCCTGTCATACCGGCAACCACAGCTGCTTCGACACCGATGAACTCTTCCACCCCGACTCGCAGAATTGAGGTCGCGATGCCACTGATTCAGATCTCCCAGACCCCCGGGCTGTCCGACGCGACCAAGCGCGAGACGATCGCCGCGGTTACCGAGGCCTATGCGAAGGCCACCGGAAAGAATCCGGACTCGGTGTGGGTGACCATCACCGAGGTGCCACGCACCCAGTGGGGCGTCGGGGGCGAGCCGCTCGGATGACGAACGACACCCAGGAGGCCACGACTACGGGAATGTCGTCGTCGACAACCACGATTGAGCAGTTCCGCGACCTCGCCGTCGACCATCGCGTCGTACCGGTCACCCGCCGCGTCCTTGCCGACTCCGAAACGCCGCTGTCGGCGTATGCGAAGCTGGCCGGCGACCGGCCCGGGACCTTTCTGCTGGAGTCCGCCGAGAACGGGCGGTCGTGGTCGCGGTGGTCGTTCATCGGTGCGGGGGCGCCCGCCGCCCTGACCGTCGTCGACGGTGCGGCCAGCTGGTGGGGCACGGTCCCCGCAGGTGCGCCGAGTGGCGGAGATCCACTCGCGGCGCTTGCGGCGTCGCTGCAGTTGCTGGCCACCGACCCGCTCCCGGACATGCCGCCCCTCACCGGCGGGTTCGTCGGATTCATGGCGTATGACATGGTGCGCCGCCTGGAACGCTTGCCCGAGACCACTGTCGACGATCTGGGACTGCCGGACCTCTTCTTGATGCTGGCGACCGATCTTGCGGCCGTCGACCACCACGAGGGCACCATCATCCTGATCGCCAACGCGGTGAACTGGAACGGCAGCGACGAGAATGTCGATGAGGCTTACGCCGATGCGGTGACGCGGCTCAACCGGATGACCGAGGCGCTCGCCGCGCCGACCCCGTCAACGGTGTCGGTCTACGACCGGCCGGCGCCGAACTACACTGCCCAGCGCGATCTGGCCGGTTTCAGCGAGGTGGTCGAGACACTCGTCGGCGATATCGAGGCCGGCGAGGCATTCCAGGTGGTGCCGTCGGTGCGGTTCGAGATGACAACCGATGCGGATCCGCTCGACGTGTACCGGGTGCTGCGCGCCACCAACCCCAGCCCATACATGTACCTGCTACGCATGCCCGACACGGTCGGTGCGGGGGAGCATCCGGTGACCATCGTCGGAAGCTCGCCCGAGGCGCTCGTCACTGTCGCTGACCGGGTTGCCACCACCCACCCGATCGCGGGGACGCGCTGGCGCGGTCGCGATGACGAGGAGGACATCCTGCTGGGGAAGGATCTGCTCGGCGACGAGAAGGAACGGGCCGAGCACCTGATGCTCGTCGACCTGTCCCGCAACGACCTGGGACGGGTCTGCGAACCGGGCTCGGTCAAGGTCAGCGACTACAGCCACATCGAGCGGTACAGCCATGTCATGCATCTGGTGTCCACGGTGTCCGGGCGGCTGCGCGAGGACCGGACTGCCCTCGATGCGGTGACCGCCTGCTTCCCGGCCGGGACGCTGTCGGGCGCGCCGAAGGTGCGGGCCATGGAACTCATCGAGGAACACGAGATCACGCGTCGCGGACTCTATGGCGGCGTCGTCGGCTACCTCGACTTCGCCGGGGATGCCGACACGGCAATCGCCATCCGCACGGCACTGCTGCACGACGGAAAGGCCTACGTGCAAGCCGGGGCGGGCGTCGTCGCCGACAGCAACCCCGAATACGAGTACAACGAGGCCCGCAACAAGGCCAGTGCGGTCCTCAACGCGATTGCCGCCGCTGAAACGATGCGCGGGCTGGGACGGAAAGAGGACCCATCATGACGCCCGACGGATCGATGGACGCCGACCAGCGAGACGGTTCGCCGAGTCGAGTCGGCGAGAAGGCCGTCGCGTCGGTGTTGCTCGGACTGGCCGCACTCGGGCTGTGGATCGCCTCTCGCGTTTCGTGGGCGCGGGTCGACGCCGAGGACGGGCTGTCGCCGATGCGCAGCTTCGATGTCAAGGGCTCGGATTGGAGTCCCTGGCTGACGCCCGCCGCCCTGGCCCTGCTCGCCTCCATCGCCCTGGTGTGGTCGCTGCGGGGCGCGGCGCTGCGCGTCTTCGCCATCGTGCTCGGACTGGGTGCGATCGTGACCGCGATCCCCGCGGTCGCGCTGATGACGACACCGGTCAACAGCGATTACGCGGCGCGGGCAATCGGCCTCGCGTCACGATTCCGCGTGCTGCTGACCACGACGAACCCGTGGGCGCCGGCGATCGTGCTGGTGGCGGCCGCCCTCGTTCTCGCGGCCGCGGTCTTCGCGCTGCGGGCCGCGCGCGGTGCGGGCATGTCGTCGAAGTATCAGTCGCCCGCGGCGCGGCGCGAGGAGTTGGAGCGCAAGGTGTTCGCCGAGCGCGATCGACGGAGGCGAGCCGAGGCCGCCGGGCAGCCGGCCGACGGCAGTGAACGCATCCTGTGGGACAGCCTGGACGGCGGCGTTGACCCGACCGAGTAGTCCGGCGGGCACCTCGCTACCCTGAGACACATCAGGAAGACCAAACCCGAGGCATGTCAGCGAGGTGAGACGTCAATGGGAGAGCAGACGGTGCTCGATTCGATTATCGAGGGCGTCAGAGCCGATGTCGCCGCGCGTGAGGCGGTCGTCGACTATGCGGCGATCAAGCAGGCATCGGCGGCGGCGGCGGCGCCGCGCGATGCCATGGCTGCGCTGCGGCAGCCCGGGATCGGTGTCATCGCCGAGGTTAAGCGTGCCAGCCCGTCGCGTGGTGAGCTCGCCGATATCGCAGACCCGGCCGAATTGGCCCGCATCTATGAAAAGGGCGGCGCCCGCATCATCAGCGTGCTCACCGAGGAGCGGCGCTTTCGCGGATCATTGGCCGACCTCGACGCCGTCCGCGCGGCCGTCGACGTGCCAATCCTGCGCAAGGATTTCATCGTCGGCCCGTACCAGATCCACGAGGCCCGCGCGCACGGTGCGGACGTGATCCTGTTGATCGTCGCCGCACTGGAGCAGAACGTCCTCGAGTCGCTACTCGATCGCACCGAGTCGCTGGGCATGACCGCTCTCGTCGAGGTGCACACCGAAGAAGAGGCCGACCGTGCGCTCCAGGCGGGTGCGAAGGTCGTCGGAATCAACGCGCGGAACCTGAAAACCCTCGAGGTCGATCGGGATTCGTTCTCGCGCATCGCGCCCGGGTTGCCCACCGAGGTCATCAAGGTGGCTGAGTCCGGCATTCGCGGCACCGCCGACCTCCTGGCATACGCCGGGGCGGGGGCCGACGCCGTTCTCGTCGGCGAGGGCTTGGTCACCAGTGGTGACCCGCGTGCCGCGGTTTCGGAACTGGTCACCGCCGGCACACACCCGTCGTGCCCCAAGCCCGCCCGATAGCAATGGCCTCCTCGACTACCCCGGGCGCCTCGCCCTATCCGTCTGCCAGCGCGGGCATCGTGACCCGCACCTCCGTCGAGCCCGATGCCGGTGGGCACTTCGGGGTCTACGGGGGTCGTCATGTCCCCGAGGCCCTGATGGCCGTCATCGACGAGGTCACGGTCACGTACGAGAAGATGCGTACCGACGAGGCGTATCTGGGTGAACTGGACCGACTTCAGCGGGACTACACCGGTCGGCCATCGCCCCTGTACGAGGCGGCGCGACTGAGCGAGTTTGCCGGTGGGGCGCGATTGTTCCTCAAGCGCGAGGACCTGAACCACACCGGCTCACACAAGATCAACAATGTGCTCGGCCAGGCGCTGCTCGCCCAGCGGATGGGCAAGACCCGCGTCATCGCCGAGACCGGCG
>NZ_DIAX01000028.1:100971-139212 GCF_002414845.1 Gordonia sp. UBA5067
ACCGGCGCCGGCCAGCACGGCGTCGCGACGGCGACGGCCTGCGCGCTGCTGGGCCTCGAATGCGTCGTCTACATGGGGCGTGTCGATACCGACCGCCAGGCGCTCAACGTCGCCCGGATGCGGTTGTTGGGTGCGACGGTGATCGCGGTCGACAACGGGTCGGCGACCTTGAAAGACGCGATCAACGAGGCCATGCGCGACTGGGTGACGAACGCGCACAACACTTACTACTGCTTCGGCACGGCAGCCGGCCCACACCCCTTCCCGATGATGGTTCGAGACTTGCAGCGAGTCGTCGGCTTGGAGGCGCGCGCGCAGATCCTTGAACACGCCGGCCGACTGCCCGACGCGGTCACCGCATGTGTGGGCGGCGGGTCCAATGCGATCGGCATCTTCCACCCGTTCCTGGACGATGAGTCGGTGCGGCTGGTCGGGTTCGAGGCCGCCGGTGACGGGGTGTCGACCGGGCGGCACGCCGCGACCTTCACCGGCGGGACGCCGGGAGCATTCCAGGGCGCCTACTCGTATCTGCTGCAGGACGAGGACGGTCAGACCATCGAGTCGCACTCGATTTCGGCCGGTCTGGATTACCCCGGCGTCGGTCCCGAGCATGCCTACCTCAAGGACATCGGGCGCGCAGAGTACCGGCCGATCACCGACACCGAGGCGATGGATGCCCTGAGCCTGCTGTCGCGCCGCGAGGGGATCATTCCGGCGATCGAGTCGGCCCACGCCGTTGCCGGCGCACTGCAGCTGGGACAGGAGTTGGGGGAGGGCGCGATCATCGTCGTCAACCTGTCTGGTCGTGGCGACAAGGACGTGGACACCGCCGGCAAATGGTTCGGTCTCTTCGATCGCCCGGAAGGCCAGGACGGGCAATGACGACTTCGCGCCACGTCGCGCCGCCGTCGAAGCTGACCGACACCTTCGCCGCCTGCCGCGCGGAGCACCGGGCCGCCCTGATCGGCTACCTGCCGGTGGGTTATCCGACGGTCGCCAATTCGCTGGAGTCGATGCGGATCATGGTCGAATCCGGCTGTGACATCGTCGAAGTCGGGGTGCCCTACTCCGATCCGGTGATGGACGGTCCGACGATCCAGGCCGCCGCCGATACCGCGTTGGCGGCCGGGGTGCGCGTGCGCGACGCCTTCGCAGCTTGCGAGGCGGTCGCCGCGGCGGGCGGTCAGGCCGTGGTGATGAGCTACTGGAATCCGGTGCTCGCCTACGGCGTGGAGAGCTTCGCCCGCGACTTGGCCAACGCCGGTGGCGCCGGGATGATCACCCCGAACCTGATTCCCGAGGAGGGGGCGGGCTGGCACGAGGCGTCCGACGCCCACGGCCTCGACCGGATCTACCTCGTGGCGCCGTCGTCGACGACCGAACGCATCGCGCTCACCGTCGATGCCTCGCGCGGCTTTCTCTACGCCGCGTCCACGATGGGCGTGACCGGTGCCCGCGACGCGGTGTCGAACGCCGCACCGGAACTGTGTGCCCGGGTGCGGGAATACTCCGATATCCCGATCGGCGTCGGCCTCGGTGTGCGTGACGGACGGCAGGCCGCGGAAATCGCCGATTATGCCGACGGGGTCATCGTCGGGTCGGCGCTGGTGACGGCGGCCACCGCTGGGCCCGCCGCGCTCGCGGCGCTGATCGCCGACCTCGCTGCGGGCGTCCGCGGGGAGGGCTGACCGCACGTCGATTAGGGTGGACCGCGTGAATTCCGTGCAGGTTCTCGCCTACCTTCCCAGTCCGCCGCAGGGTGTGTGGCAGCTCGGGCCCATTCCGATCCGCGCCTATGCATTGTGCATCGTCGCCGGGATCATCGTCGCCCTCTGGTGGGGGTCGCGCCGATGGGTGGCCCGCGGTGGTCAGCCCGGGGAGGTGCTCGACGTTGCGCTGTGGGCGGTGCCGTTCGGGTTGGTCGGCGGTCGGGCCTATCACGTCCTGACCGACTGGCGGTACTATTTCACCGATCTCGGTCAGACTCTCAATCCTCCGCGGGGGCCGATTGATGCGCTCAAGATCTGGGACGGCGGCCTTGGAATCTGGGGCGCGGTGGCGTTCGGCGCGGTCGGCGCCTGGATCGCCTGCCGCATCTATGGGATCAAACTTCCCGCGTTCGGCGATGCCATCGCGCCGGCGGTCCTGCTGGCACAGGCCATCGGCCGGTTTGGGAACTATTTCAACCAGGAGGTCTATGGCCGGCCGACCGACGTGCCGTGGGGATTGGAGATCTTCCGCCGGCTGCCCGACAATCTGACCGGCGTATCCACCGGTGAGCGGATCGCCATTGTGCATCCCACCTTTCTGTATGAGGCGCTGTGGAATGTCGCGGTCGTGCTGCTGCTCGTCGCGGTGGACCGGTACTTCCGAGTCGGCCACGGCCGCTTGTTCGCCCTTTACGTCATGGGCTACTGCTTCGGGAGGTTCTTCGTCGAGCTGGTGCGCGACGACCCGGCTTCCGAACCGTTCGGCATGGGAATCCGGGTGAACTCCATTGTGTCGGTGGTGGTGTTCGGTTGCGCTCTCGCCTACTTCCTCGCCGCGCCGCGCGGGCGTGAGTTGGGGCTGTCGATGTATCGGCCCAAGCGAGCCGAAGAGCTGGCGGCCGAGGGCGAGGTCGGTTATGTCGATCCGTGGCCCGATCGGGACGTGGAGCCCGAGCCCGAGGCCGAGGCCGGGACTCAGCCCTCGCCTAATACCGAGACTGAGCCTAATACCGAGACTGAGCCTGATACCGAGACTGAGCCTGAACTCGAGACTGAGCCTGAACTCGGGACTGAGTCTGAACTCGAGCCCGTGGCCGAACCCGTGGCCGAGGCTGAGACCGAGGCTGAGGCCGTGCCCGAGGCGCCGAGCGTGCCCGAAGTCTCGCGGACCATTACTACTGCTGCGACGGTCGTCGACGACGACGTCCGGATTATCAGTGTCACCGGTGAGATCGCGGCGCCCGCGTCATCGATCTTTGCGCTCATCGCCGATCCGGCGCAGCAGCCGCGTTTCGACGGCAACAAGAACCTCGCCGAGGCGGCGCAGGGTCAGCGGGTCACCAAGGTCGGTGACTCGTTTCGGATGACCAATACGGGTGGACGGGTCCGGCGGAACACGATCGTCGAATTTGTCGAGGACCGGGTCATCGCCTGGCTGCCGTCGGAGGTGGGCAAGCCACCGCCCGGTCACCTTTGGCGATGGCAGCTCAAGCCGATCGATGATGAGACCACCAGCGTGACCCACACCTACGACTGGACTCGCCTCGATCCCGAGGACGCCAAGCGCAACGAGCGCGCCCGGTCCACGACAGCGGAGTCGCTGCAGGCCTCACTCGATCTGCTCGCCGACTTGATCCGAGTTCCCGCTGATGCGCCGGAGTCACCCGCGGCTGACGAAGCCACCCCCAACATTGTTCGGCGGGCGGATGCGCCACCGCTGGTCGTCGAAGAACCCGTTGCCGACGAGCCCGCACCGGTGGAAACCGCCGCCGAGGAACCCGCCATACGAGAAGGTGAGGCGGCGGCCGACGACAAGCGTGCCGCTGACGCTGACGCTGGCTCAGCCGGTGCGGACGTTGATGCTGACACCGCCGCCGCCACTGATGTTGATGCCGCCACTGACGTTGACGCTGTCAGCGACGTTGACGTGGAATCCGCGACGGAATCCGACGTCGACACCGAACGAGCCGAGGATGCCGACCCGAGCAGTTGAGCGGGGTGCGTACGTGGCACCCCGAGGAAGTGTCAGCACGGTGCGTGTGACGTTCCCGTGAATGATGTGTGACGGCTCGGCGCCGGGCGCCGGGTGCGGTGGGCGGTTGGGGGTCGGCGGGATACGCTGGCTCCCGTGAATCGTCGAACGAAGATCGTCTGCACCATGGGACCCGCGACCGCGACTGTCGAGCGGATCCGTGACTTAGTCGACAGCGGCATGGACGTCGCTCGACTCAACTTCAGCCACGGCACCCACGACGACCACGCGATGATGTACGGCCACGTTCGCGAGGTCGCCCAAGAGGGTGGGAAGGCAGTGGGAATTCTCGCGGACCTCCAGGGCCCGAAGATCCGGCTGGGCAGGTTCGGCGGGGACGGGCGGACTCAGTGGGCGAGCGGGGATACTGTCCGCATCACCGTCGACGACGTGATCGGTGACCACGACCGCGTTGGCACGACGTACGCACAGCTGGCCCGGGATGCACGGGTCGGCGACCGCCTGCTCGTCGACGACGGCAAGGTTGGCCTCGTGGTCACCGACATCGACGGCAACGATGTCGTCTGCACGGTCACCGAGGGCGGCCCGGTCAGCAATCACAAGGGGCTCTCCATGCCCGGCATGAGCGTTTCGGTGCCGGCGTTGTCGGACAAGGACGTGGCCGACCTGGAGTTCGCCTTGCGCCTCGGCGTCGACCTGGTGGCGCTCTCGTTTGTGCGCAGTCCCTCCGATATTGAGCTGGTCCACGAGGTGATGGACCGCGTTGGGCGGCGAGTGCCGGTGATCGCCAAACTGGAAAAGCCCGAGGCGATCGAGAACCTTGAGGCCGTCGTGCTGGCTTTCGACGCGATCATGGTCGCGCGCGGCGACCTCGGCGTCGAGTTGCCGCTGGAGGAGGTGCCCCTGGTGCAGAAGCGGGCGATCCAGATGGCCCGGGAGAACGCCAAGCCGGTGATCGTGGCGACGCAGATGCTCGAGTCGATGATCGAGAACTCCCGTCCGACGCGGGCCGAGGCCTCCGACGTGGCCAATGCCGTGCTCGATGGTGTCGACGCAGTCATGCTCTCCGGTGAGACGTCGGTGGGCAAGTATCCGGTGCAGGCGGTCGCGACGATGAACCGGATCTGTCAGGCAGTTGAGTCCGGATCTCGATCGGTGCCGCCGCTGGACCACCTGCCGCGTACGCGCCGCGGCGTGATCTCCTACGCCGCTCGCGACATCGGTGAGCGGCTGAGCGTCAAGGCATTGGTCGCCTTCACCCAGTCGGGTGACACCGTCCGCCGCTTGGCGCGGCTACATTCGCCTCTGCCGTTGCTCGCGTTCACCCCGATTCCGGAGATTCGCAACCAGTTGGCCCTGAGCTGGGGAACTGAGACCTTCATCGTGGACCGCATCGCCAATACCGACGAGATGATCGACGAGGTCGATCGCATCCTGATCGATAGCGGGCGCATGGTCGAGGGCGACACGGTCGTAGTCGTTGCGGGCGCACCGCCGGCCACCGTCGGATCGACCAACATGATCTACGTACACCGGATCGGCGAGCAGGATCACTAGCCTGTAGCGACGAAGATCGCCCGGGTGGCTACGTCACCCAGAATGACCGGTTCGGTTGCATCGCCGACGGTGATGGTCGTCGTCCCGGCGAATGGGCGCTTGCCGGAAATGTGCACGGAGCGGTCCAGGGCAATGCCGACTTCGTTGAAGTAGCGCAGCATGGCGGGGTCGGTGTCGGAGATCCGCGCGATGACCCCGGAGTCGCCGTCGCCGAGTTCAGCCAGCAGGCATACGTCCGGGCTGGTGATCTCGCCGTCCGGGGAGGGGATCGGGTCGCCGTGTGGGTCGCGGCGCGGGTAACCGAGTTTCGCGTCGATGCGTTCGACCAGGCGGTCGCTGACGGCGTGCTCGAGGACTTCGGCCTCGTCGTGCACCTCGTCCCAACTGAACCCCAGTTGGGACACGAGGTAGGTTTCCAGCAGGCGGTGGCGGCGCACCATCCCGACTGCGGCCCGGCGGCCTTCTTCGGTGAGGGTGATGGCGCCGTACTTCTGGTGTTCGAGCAGCCCTTGCTGGGCGAGTTTGCGGATACCTTCGGAGGCGGTCGACGGCGAGATGTCGAGCTTGTCGGCGATCATCGATGTGGTCACCTTGACGTCGCCCCACTCCCGGGCGGTCCAGATCACTTTGAGGTAGTCCTGGGCGACTGAGGTCAATTCCGACCATTCGTTCCCGCGTGGCATGGCGTTCAGTCTAGTGATGCCTCACCGTAGGTTCTCGCGGTGTGCGGACGGGTAAGGTGAGCGACGTGTTGCGATGGCGAGGTCTCGATGACATCCCCGCTGACTGGGGACGGTGTGTGGTCACGATCGGCGTGTTCGACGGGGTGCACCGCGGGCACGCGCAGCTGATCAAGGCGGCGACGACGGCGGCTGCCGAACGTGGCCTGCCGTCCGTGCTGATGACATTCGACCCCCATCCCGCCGAGGTCGTCCGGCCGGGCACCCACCCGCCGCAGCTTTCGACGTTGACCCGGCGGGCGGAGCTGGCCCAGGAATTGGGCATCGACGTCTTCTGTGTCATGCCGTTTACCCCGGCGCTCGCCTCGCGCTCACCGAAGGACTTCGTCCACGGTGTGCTGGTGGAAACCCTGCATGCAGCGGAGGTTGTGGTCGGCGACAACTTCACTTTTGGACACAAGGCCGCCGGCAATGTTGAGAAGCTGCGCGAATTCGGCAAGCGGTTCGGATTCGAGGTTCAAGAGGTCTCACTGTTCGGCGAACATGCGGTCACCTTTTCGTCGACGTATATCCGTTCCTGCGTCGCCGCGGGGGACGTCACCTCCGCGGCCGATGCGTTGGGCCGCCCGCATCGGGTCGAGGGGGTCGTGGTCCGCGGGGACGGGCGCGGGCGCGAACTGGGATTCCCGACGGCCAATGTTGCGCCGCCGATGTATGCCGCGATCCCTGCCGACGGGGTGTATGCGTGCTCGTTCACCGTGATCGGCCCGGGCGCCACGCTGGGGCAGGTTCAGCACGGCAAGTGCTATCAGGCCGCTGTCTCCGTGGGCACCAACCCGACGTTCTCTGGCCGCACGCGTACCGTCGAGGCATTCGTGCTCGACACCGAGGCCGATCTGTACGGGCAGCACGTCGCCGTCGATTTCGTGGAGCGCATCCGGCCGATGACTCGCTTCGATTCGGTCGACGACCTCGTCAAAGCGATCGCCGAGGATGTGGACCAGACGCGAGTAATTCTGGCGAAGCACGCGGAGTAGCCTGACCTATCCCACACTGTTTGCCCGGTCAAGCATCGATCGAAGTTGGACTTGCGAAACGGTGCTGGATGGGTGGGCGACGGACGCTCGTTTATGACCGATTTTGGGGCCGACCTGCGGCGCTGGTAGATTTACCCCTCGGTGCTGCTGCAGTCCGTGGCGGCGCACCTCCTCGCCCGTGGCAAGGATCGTGGACACGGCACTGAAACACGAAGGAGTTCAGCGATGTCGCTGACCGTCGAACAGAAGAAGACCATTCTCGCCGAGTACGGCTTGCACGAGACCGATACGGGGTCGCCCGAGGCTCAGGTCGCGATGCTGACCAAGCGCATCGAGGACCTCACCGAGCACCTCAAGAAGCACAAGCACGACCACCACAGTCGGCGTGGTCTGCTGCTGCTCGTCGGCCGCCGTCGCCGGCTGCTCAAGTACGTCGCCAAGGTCGACGTCGAGCGTTACCGCTCGCTGATCGAGCGTCTCGGCCTGCGCCGCTAGACCCGTCCGAACCAATGACCCGGCCGCGTCACCGAAAGGTGGCGCGGCCGGGTCATTGGTGTGCTGTTGCAGGCCGGTGCGACCGGTCCTACTGTTGGTCTAGGACACCGCCGATACTCGCAGATTTGCGCATGAACAGGGAAGGTTTGGTCCACCATGACATCGATGACCAATGTCGCAGTATTCGGCACAGGCGTCTTGGGATCTCAAATCGCCATGCAGGCCGCGTACCACGGCAAGCGTGTGATCGCCTACGACGTCTCCCAGGAGCTCCTCGATAAGCTCCCGGCTCGTTGGGAGTGGATGCGCGCCGGGTACCAGCGCGACCTGGCCGACTTCGACGCCGATCGTTTCGACCGGGCGATCGCGTCCATCACCGCCACCACCAGCCTGCAATCGGCTGTCGAAGATGCCGACATCGTCATCGAGGCGATCCCGGAGAATCTCGACCTGAAGAAGAAGGTCTGGGCATCGATCGGTGCGGCTGCTCCGCCGAAGACGGTCTTCACGACGAACTCGTCGTCGCTGCGTCCGAGCGATTTCGCCGACGCCACCGGACGCCCCGCAAAGTTCCTCGCGCTGCACTTTGCGAATATTGTATGGTCGCACAACACGGGCGAGGTCATGCCCACCCCACAGACCGACCCGGCCGTCTTCGAAGCGGTCCTCTCCTTCGCCACGGAGATCGGTCTCGTCGCGATTCCAGTCCGCAACGAGACCCCGGGCTATCTGTTGAACAGTTTGCTGATCCCCTTCCTCAATGCGGCCGCATATCTGTACGTCGACGAAGTGGCAGACCCAGTCGACATCGATACGGACTGGAAGATCGCCACGGGCTCGCCGCAGGGGCCCTTCGAGGTCTATGACCTCGTCGGGTTCAACGTGGCTATCAACATTATGCGCAACAATCCGGACGATGAGCGCCTTCAGAGGTTCGCCGACATGCTGGAGAAGAGCGCCAAGGAGGGCAGGTCCGGCTTGAGCGACGGCGCGGGCTTTTACGAGTACGACGCGACGGGGCAGAGCCAGGGTATGGCGCCGCGGTGGAAGCTGGGGTAGCCCCTCGAGGGATGGCCGACTCGATCAGCGCCAGCCGAGCGCGGGTGCGATATGGGTCAGGATCGACTCGATGACGTGCGCGTTGTAGTCGACGCCGAGTTGGTTGGGGACCGTCAGCAACAGGGTGTCGGCGGCGGCGATCGCCTCATCCGTGCGCAGCTGCTCGACGAGGAGTTCGGGTTCGGCGGCATAGCTACGGCCGAAGCGGGCCTTGGCGTTGTCGATGATGCCGACCTGGTCGTCGTCGGGGCGACCGCCGAAATAGGCGCAGTCCATGTCGTTGAGGAGTGGAAAGATGCTGCGGCTCACCGAGACTCGTGGTTCTCGCCCATGATCGGCCAAGCGCCATGCGTCGCGGAACCGCTGGATCTGTTCGGCCTGCAACTGGTGGAACGGGATGCCGGTGTCCTCGGTGAGCAGGGTTGAGCTCATTAGGTTCATTCCGTGCTGCGCGGTCCATTCCGCGGTGGCCCTGGTTCCGGCTCCCCACCAAATGCGGTTGCGCAGACCGGGGGATTGCGGTTCGACGCTTAGCAGTCCGGGGGGATTGGGGAACATGGGCCGCGGGTTGGGTTGCGCGAATCGGGTGCCCTCGATCGCCGTCAGGAACGCGGTCGTGTGTGCCCGCGCCAGCTCGGCGTCGGACGAGCCCTCGGCGGGGACGTGACCGAAGTACCGGTAGCCATCGATCACCTGCTCGGGTGATCCACGGCTGATGCCGAGCTGTAGGCGCCCGCCCGCTATGAGGTCGGCCGCGCCGGCAGTCTCGGCCAGGTAGAGGGGGCTTTCGTGGCGCATATCGACGACGCCCGTGCCGATCTCGATGCGGTCGGTCCTGGCGCCGATGGCCGCGAGTAGCGGGAATGGGGACGCCAATTGTCGAGCAAAGTGATGCACGCGAAAATAGGCGCCGTCGGCGCCGAGTTCCTCGGCGGCGACAGCGAGATCGATCGACTGCAGCAGGGCGTCGGCCGCGGTCCTGGTTTGTGAGCCGCGACCATCGGACCAGTGCCCGAAGGAGAGGAATCCAATGTTCTTCACAACCAACCTAACCGGACTGTGGTCCGATTAATTCCCGGTCTATGATCGGGCGGCCGGTTCGACAAGCTAGCGGCCCGTGATCGGCTCGGCGCATCGGGCCGCGCCGCCGCCGAGCAGTTGCTGGAGCGGTGTCGGGCCGTTCTCGCGGTCTTCGCCGACGCGGTATACGCCGCTGATTCCCAAGAGACCAACTGACGGGACGCCCGTTGTCGGTCGCGGGTGATAAACTGCACTTCGGAACATCGCAGAATGTCGATGTCACCCCGAACTGCTGGACAGATCGAGTCAGATCGGTCCTCGGTAGTGGCCGCCGGAACGAGCGGATCCGATCCTTACTTCTTCCGGCTGCTTCGATCGAAGGCCGTCTGCACCGCATGTGACGCATGCGAGTCCACGCATCAGAGGCGATTCTCGCGCATTCATCGCACTGTCTCCCGACGCCGTGGGCGCGCGCTTCGGCGCCCGCCAACCGGTGTCGACACGTACATCCACCGGCGTGCCGTCATGGCGCGCCGCACTGAAGGGAAACACCCGAACACATGACTGATTCCATCGACGTCTACGAAGACGACGTCACCGAGGCCACCGCCGTCATCGACAACGGCAGCTTCGGCACCCGCACCATCCGCTTCGAGACCGGCCGCCTTGCCCAGCAGGCCGCCGGCGCGGTCGTGGCCTACCTCGACGAGGAGACCATGATCTTGTCGACGACCTCGGCGTCAAAGGCACCGAAAGATCACTTCGACTTCTTTCCGCTCACCGTCGACGTGGAGGAGCGCATGTACGCCGCGGGCCGGATCCCCGGTTCGTTCTTCCGTCGCGAGGGCCGTCCATCGACCGACGCGATTCTGACCTGCCGCCTTATCGACCGCCCGCTTCGCCCGTCGTTCGTCGACGGCCTGCGCAACGAGATCCAGGTCATCGAGACGATTCTGTCGCTCAACCCCAATGACCTCTACGACGTCGTCGCCATCAACGCGGCGTCGGCCTCGACCCAGATCGCCGGGCTGCCGTTCTCCGGCCCGGTCGGCGGCGTGCGCGTCGCGCTGATCCCGACCGAGTCGAACAAGGCCGGTCAGTGGGTCGCTTTCCCGACCGTCGAGCAGCTCGAGGGAGCGGTCTTCGACATGGTCGTCGCCGGACGCGTCACGGCAGGCGAAGGCGACAGCGCCGACGTGGCGATCATGATGGTCGAGGCGGAGGCCACCGACAACGTGCTCGAGCTGATCGCCGGCGGCGCGCAGGCGCCGACCGAGCAAATCGTCGCCGAGGGCCTGGAAGCCGCCAAGCCGTTCATTGCCCGCCTCTGCGAGGCACAGAAGAGTCTGGCCGAGGCCGCGGCGAAGGAGACCGGTGAGTTCCCGCTGTTCCCGCCGTACGAGAGCGACGTCTATGAGGCCGTCGAGGCCGCAGCGTCGGACAAGCTGGCAAAGGTCCTGACCATCGCCGGCAAGCAGGAGCGCGACGAGGCGACCGATGAGCTGAAGGCGGAGCTGCTCGACCAGATCGGTGGCGGGTTCGAGGGTCGCGAGAAGGAGATCGGCGCGGCCTACCGATCGCTGACCAAGAAGCTGGTCCGCCAGCGGATCCTGACCGATCATTTCCGTATCGACGGTCGTGGCATCACTGACATCCGGTCGCTCTCGGCCGAGGTGGCGGTCATTCCGCGCGCTCACGGCAGCGCGTTGTTCGAGCGCGGCGAGACCCAGATCATGGGTGTCACCACGCTGGACATGATGAAGCTGGCCCAGCAGATCGACTCGCTCGGGCCGGAGACCTCCAAGCGCTACATGCATCACTACAACTTCCCCCCGTATTCCACCGGTGAGACCGGCCGCGTCGGGTCGCCCAAGCGTCGCGAGATCGGCCATGGTGCGCTCGCCGAGCGTGCGCTGGTGCCAGTCCTGCCGAGCGTGGAAGAGTTCCCCTACGCGATCCGTCAGGTGTCGGAGGCGCTGAGCTCCAATGGCTCCACCTCCATGGGTTCGGTGTGTGCGTCGACGATGTCGCTGCTTAACGCCGGCGTCCCGCTGAAGGCTCCGGTCGCCGGCATCGCCATGGGGTTGGTGTCCGACGAGGTCACCATCGACGGCAAGACCGAGACCCGGTATGTGGCGCTGACCGACATCCTCGGTGCCGAGGATGCCTTCGGCGACATGGACTTCAAGGTCGCCGGAACCAAGGAGTTCGTGACCGCGCTGCAGCTCGACACGAAGCTCGACGGCATTCCGTCGAAGGTTCTCGCAGGTGCGCTGAGCCAGGCGCGCGACGCCCGGCTCACCATTCTCGAGGTGATGGCGGAGGCCATCGACGAGCCGGACGAGATGAGCCCGTACGCCCCGCGGATCACCACCGTGAAGATTCCGATGGACAAGATCGGCGAGCTGATCGGCCCCAAGGGCAAGACAATCAACGGCATCACCGAGGAGACCGGTGCCAGCATCTCCATCGAGGACGACGGCACGGTGTTCGTCGGCGCTACCGACGGACCGTCGGCGCAGGCTGCGATCGACAAGATCAACGCCATCGCCAACCCGCAGCTGCCGAAGGTCGGCGAGCGATTCCTGGGCACGGTCGTCAAGACCACCGCTTTCGGCGCGTTTGTCTCGCTGCTGCCCGGTCGCGACGGCCTGGTGCACATCTCCAAGCTGGGTGGCGGCAAGCGCATCGACAAGGTCGAGGACGTGGTCAACGTCGGCAGCAAGCTGCGCGTGGAGATCGCCGATATCGACGAGCGCGGCAAGATCAGCCTCGTTCCGGTCGCAGACGACGCGGCAAAAGCCGAGCAGGCCGACGCCTGATTTGATCGACGCCTGACCTGACCGGCCAGCGAACCCGGCCCGCACCACGCACAGTGGTGCGGGCCGGGTTCGGTTGTACCGGGCTAGTCGAAGTGACGCCGACCGCGCCCATGACGGAAGCTTCACCAGGTCGGCGAAAGCGCTCCGCGCGACGACCGCCCAGACGACTGTGGATAGTCGGGGAAGCCAGCCGACTGCCACGGTTGCCAGGCCGACCGCGGCGAGTACCCCGCCGACCTGGGCGGCCGGGTAGCCCCATGCCCAGCGCCCGGAGGTGCCGTCGGCGACGGCCGACGCCAGCGCCGCCTGAACGGTTGCGCTTAGTACCAGCAGGTAGATCGAGCCGTGGGCGGCGAGAAGTGCGCGGGCCAGTAATGGCTGGGGCCAGCACACCGGCACCGAAGTCGCGACGGCGGTGGAGGGCGACGGCTACCGACGGCGTCTACGTGCCCAGTCCCGCGGCTGCGACAACCTCTGTCCGGCCCGTCTCCTCGTCGACCCGCGTCATCGACTCGGTCACCGTCAGGGCCATGACCGCCGTCAACAGGACGACGTAGGTGCCCACCTCCCATTGGGCCAGCTGTCCGAGACTGCCGGGGAGCGGGAGATGTCCGTAGAGAATGGTGGTCGCCTGATTGCTCCGAAGGCTCGCGACGAGGGGCCCGCGCGAAGACAGGTCGGGATAGCTGCTCGCATAGCTGGGAACGGTCACCGCGGTGAGGGTGACAATCGGGATGATCCAGCTCAACAGCGGGACCCGGTAGCGGCGCAGTAGGAGCCGACTGAGGGGGATTGTTGCGCGCAGGACTTCCCCTGCGGCGTGGACGCCGAGCACCGAGGGGACTGTCGCACGCGGCACCGACCAGCTGACCGTGCCGTCGCGGTCGCTGCGCGACGGTGTCAGGCCGAGCTTGGCAACCTCCTCGACCAGGCGCTGGTCAGGTGACCCGCCGACGCTGACCGTCGTCGCCGACAGGTGCCGCAAGGCGTCCAGCGGTGCTGACTCGACCTGCCGGTTGCCCTTCGAATACGCCCGAACCTTCTTGTCGGGGTCGAACCCGAACCGTTCGATCAGGTCGGCCTCGACGCCAGGCCGTCGGGCACCGCGCAGTCCGGCGAGCGCGTCATGCACCTCCGACCCCGTCAGATTGGGCCAGAACGCGACATCGCCGGCCACATAGGAGACCCGCCGGTTGATCGACGCGGCGTTCCGGGCGGGATCGCCGCCGAGCACGGTGACAGTTCCTGCATCGGCGCGGTACAGACCCAGGAGCGTACGGATGGTGGTCGACTTCCCGGCGCCGTTTGGGCCGAGGAATCCGTGCACCTCACCGGCCGTGACGGCGAGGCAGAGGCCGTCGACGGCGGTGAGCGCGCCGAACCGCTTCACCTGACCAACGACATCGACGTGCGGCACGATCAGTCCTTCGTGGTAGCGGACCCTCCGGACACTATGATGCGCCCGGACCGCCGTCGGATGCATCAGGCAGTACCCGGGCTGGGGGCGTAGCGTGAGGGTATGGCCGCGTCAACAGTGATCATCGGCGGCGGACTGGCCGGCGCGAAGGCCGCCGAAGCCTTGCGGGAGCGGGGCTTTGACGGGACAGTCGTCCTGGTCGGCGCCGAAGCCCACCTGCCTTATGAGCGCCCGCCGCTCTCGAAGGGGTACCTGAACGGATCGGCCGAGCGCGACTCGGTCTTTGTTTTCGATGAGGACTGGTACGGCGAGCACAACGTGACCCTGCGCACCGGCGTGACGGCGCAGCGCATCGATCGCGACGCCAAGCAGGTCCGACTGTCCGACGGCACATCGGTCGCCTATGACAAGATCGTGCTCGCCACCGGGTCACGGGCCCGCCGATTCCCCGGCGATCCCGATGTCGCGTACCTTCGTACCCTCGACGACTCAGAGGCACTCCATCAGCGGTTGGGCCGCGGTCACTCAGTGCTGATCGTCGGGGCCGGGTGGATCGGGTTGGAGGCGGCGGCGGCGGCACTGACTCTCGGCAGCGAGGTCACCGTGGTCGAACCGGCCGCAGTCCCGCTCGAGAAGGTACTCGGAACCGAGCAAGGCGCCGTCATCGCCGAGTTGCACCGCAGCCACGGCGTCGACCTGCGGTTGGGAACCGCAGTCGAGTCGGTCGGGAACGGATCGGTCACCATTGCCGGTGGCGAGCGGTTGACCGCGGACGCCGTCCTCGTCGGAATCGGTGCGGAGCCCAACGTGGAACTGGCCCGCGACGCCGGGCTGGCGGTCAGCAACGGCATCGACGTCGACGCCGGGCTGCACACCAGCGATCGCGACATCGTTGCGGTCGGGGACATCGCCAACCACGATCACCCGATATTCGGCCGAATCCGGGTCGAGCATTGGGCCAACGCGCTCAACCAGCCCGCCGTCGCGGTGGCCAACCTGCTTGGTATCGAGCAGGCGTACACCCGACTGCCGTACTTCTACACCGATCAATACGAGTTCGGTATGGAGTACCGCGGCTACGCCGCCGGCGACGACCAGCTCGTCGTCCGGGGGAGCGTGGCCGACCTCGAGTACCTCGCGTTCTGGCTGTCCGACGGTGTCGTGCGGGCCGGGATGAACGTCAACGTGTGGGATCAGGGCGACGAAATCGCCGCCCTCATCGAGTCGCAGCGAAGGGTCGATCCCGCACGACTGGCCGACCCGGCCGTCGAACTCGCGGACCTGTGAACCGTCAGCGGTTGGGCTCATAACCGTCGAGCGGCGCCTCGATGAGTTCCCAGTCGCTGTCGAACTGGGCGACGCGAGAGACGAGTCTGGCGTAGGTCGGCGTGCGGGCGGTGGCCAGCACTGCTTTCAGGTCGTCGAAACCGGCTAATCCACGACGATTGGCGCGGTGGTTCCGGTGAATTCGCGCAGCGATCCAGATGGCGCCTTCACGTCGCCGTAGTAGCGGATCCGGTAGGCGCCGTTGGCGCCGGCGGGTACTCGCCAGGTGATGGTGACCTTCGACGCCGAGGCACTGCCGCCGGGGCGCTCCCAGGACAGTTCGGTGGATTCGTGGTCGTCGTCATAGGTCACTGCCCAACCGTTGGGGGTGCGCCTTTCGACGGCAAAATAGCCCTTGGTCTGGCGGCCACGCCGGATTCGGTTGGTGGGGTAGGCGCCGCAGAAGGCCGCGTGGACGGTGTCGCCGCCCCGGACCCGGGCCTTGGGTGCGGAGACAACGTCGCCGAACCGATGACCCGGCATCGGGGTGTCGGCGGGCTGGGTGCCGAGCAGATCGGGCTGGAGGCCGGAGTTGTCGGCCGGCCGCGGGCCGCTGCTGAGTCGGGCGCCGCGCGACATCGCACCGGCCATGCGGTGGAATTCCTGCATGTAGGCGCACAGGGTCCAGCGCCCGAACATCGTTTCACCGCCCTCGTACTGCTGGGCCACATACTCCTCTGGAGTGGTGACGTACTGGCTGTAGCCGTTCGAATATCCCTGCAGCAGAACGTTGTTCAGGGGAACGTGGAGCGCGTCGGCGACCACCCGGCGGATGCGGAGACCCGCGACGATCGTGGCCTCGGCGGGGACCGCGGCCAGTACCAGGTCGCCGATCCGGATCAATTGGATTGGCAGCGTCTGCTCGATCCAGGGGCGTGGCGGCAAGATACCGAGGGGAAACAAGATGGCTTTGGGGGCCTGGTTGTCGACGATCCAGGGCTCCGGTGTCGGGGTGGCGCCCGCGCCCAGCGCCATGGCGAATTCGTTGCGGACCCCTTCGTTGAGGAATCCGAGTTGGCTGCGGGTGTTGTCCTCCTGGCTGGTGGCAGCCGCGGCGGCCCCCATCATGGCCGGCGAGGTGCGGGCGGGTCGGCCGTGCGGGGTGAAGTCGGCGCTGATGGCGACGTCGGCGAGATTCACATAGCGGGCCGACGTGTCGACGCCGCCACGGGTCATGGGCCGGGCCGATCCCAGGGCGGTCTGACCGGCCCGGTCCTGGCGTTGTCCGATGACGATCCGGTTGGTTCGGTTGCTGCCGGTCGGACCACCGGGATGCATCTTGCGCAACCATAGGTTGGGTGTCATATCGCCGGCGTTCGTCTGCGCGTGCGCGCTGATCACACCCGGCCGGCGCTGCTCGGCGAGATACGCCGCATAGCCCTTGTTGTCCGAGGAGATGAGGAAGTTCGCGTCGGTGAGCGAGGTGCCGTGCGTGGCGAACCAGGTAATCTCGCCGATGACCCGATCGCCCTGTCGCAGCAGTAGGGCAGTCACCTGGGGATCGATCTTCTCGGGGAAGTGACGTCTGTCGGTGCGGGGATTGAGGTCGAAGGCGGGCTGTGAGCGGTTGGCGCTGGCATTGTGCAACTCGGTGTGGCCGAGTTCGACCGTCCCCGGCGCCAGGCTGTTGTGGGCTTGTGCCACTGCGTCGAGCAACCCGGCCATCTCGGCGGCGAGAGAATTGTGGCGGTGCCCTTTCGCGGCCAGCAAGTACGCGTAGTCCCAGGACGTCCCGCCGCACGAGTTGTGGTTGTGCGTCGCATTGATATTGACGTTGTTCAGGTTATAGGTGTTGCCATATCGCTTGGCCAGCTCGGCGAGCAGGATGGAGTGGTGTGAGGTGAATACGCAGGCCAGATCGGCGGTGATGAACAAGACACGGCTGCCGGTCGCCGCATCCGCGATGATGAACGCCCGCGCCCAGGTTCGCTGCAGTAGCCCGTTGGCGACCTGGTCCATGTCGGAATAGCCCATCATCCCCTGGCCGGCGATGGCGCCGGTCAGGTCGCCCTTGCCCGCGCCGACGAGATATCCCGCTGGCGACGCCGCGGCGCTACCGACCGCCCCGACCGCGCTGCTCGTGGCGCCGGCCAGCCCGACGCCGACGGCGCTGGCAGCGGATGCCTGCAGAAAGCGGCGACGTGAGACGTCGACCATGGAACCTCCAGAAGGTGATCGGTGCAGAAAGCTTCCCGTGGAAGGCTAGCCGGTTAGGCTCGGGAACATGAATCTGGACGAGTACATGAGCTATGACGCCACCGGTCTGGCCGAGCTGGTGGCGGCCAAGGAGGTTACTGCCAAAGAGCTGTTGGCGCTGGCCCGCAAGCGCGCCCAGCAGGTCAACGGCAAAATCAATGCCATTGTGATCGACGTTGACAAGGAAGCCGACGAGCAGGCCGCCGGGGAACTGACCGGACCGTTTGCCGGAGTGCCCTTCCTCATCAAGGATCTGCACCAGGAGTACAAGGGCTACCCGACGACGGCGGGCTCGCGGGCTCGGCGAAACCTAGTCGCCACCGAGAACGCGCTGATCACCGACCGCTTCCTTGACGCCGGGCTGGTGATCTTCGGCAAGACGAACACCCCGGAACTGGGTTCCAAGGGAATCACCGAGTCGACGCTGTGGGGTCCGTGCCGCAACCCGTGGGATACCTCGCGCACCCCCGGCGGTTCGTCGGGAGGGTCAGCCTCGGCCGTAGCTGCCGGCGTCGTGCCAGCGGCGGGGGCCAACGACGGCGGTGGGTCGATTCGAATTCCGGCGGGATGTAACGGACTGGTCGGGCTGAAGCCGAGTCGCGGACTGGGCCCCTACGGTCCGCAGCGAGGCGAGTCGATGTTCGGTATGGCCACCGACGGAGTGGTCACTCGCACCGTGCGCGACAGCGCAGCGCTCTTCGACGCCATCATTGGCCGCAACCGCTTCGCTGACTACCAGGCGGCGCTGCCGACCCGGAAGTTCTCCGACACCATCAAGAAGAAGCCGCGCAAACTCAAAATCGGCTTTTCGGCACACTCGGCGATCACCGGGCGGGCGGAGCCAGATGCGATCAAGGCGGTCCAGTCTACGGCCGAGTTGCTCGAGGAACTTGGTCACCGCGTCGAGGAGGTCGCGCCGCCCTATGACGACAAGGCACTCGCCGAGACCTTCCTGACCATCTGGTTCGCCCAGCTTGAGGGTCAGGTCACCGAGCTCAAGAAGCAAACCGGCGCCAAGGACAGTGACTTCGAGCCGGACACGTTGGCCGTCGCCGAGATCGGTCGGGCCAACGGCGTTGGCGCCCTCATGCAGGCGCTGTCGCAGGTGCACGCCTACACGCACGCGATGGAGCGCTTCTACGCCGACTACGACTTCTTCCTCACCCCGACACTGGCGCAAGCGCCGATCAAGATCGGTGCGCTCGATACCCCTGCGCCACTGCAGATCGCCGCACGCGTCGTCCACCGCGTCCATGCCGGTAAGGCGTTGGTGCGCACGGGTGTGATCGATCAGATGATCGAAGAGAACCTTGGGTGGGTGCCGTACACCCAACTGGCGAACATGACCGGCCGACCGGCCATCAACGTCCCGGTGTACTGGACCAGCGGCGGACTGCCGCTGGGCGTTCAGTTCAACGGCACCCTCGGATCCGACGGCGGCCTCCTCCAACTGGCCGCCCAGTTGGAGGAGGCGCGGCCGTGGGTACAGCGGTTCCCCGCCGAGCCGCGCCACCACCTGGCGTCCTAGGCCGCGTCGGGGTCACTAGACTGACGGCGACCGGTGACGACGAGAAGGAGATGTGAGGGTGGCGAACAAGATTCGCGTCGGGGTACTCGGCAGCAGCGGCAAAGTGGGGCAGGCCATCGTCGCCGGGGTAGCCGACGCCGCGGATACCGAGTTCACCGTCGGGGTGGACAAAGGCGACGCGCTGTCGGCGTTTGTGGACTCGGGCACCCGGGTCGTCGTTGACTTCACCCACCCCGACGTTGTGATGGACAACCTGAAGTACCTGGTGGACAACGGGATTCACGCAGTCGTCGGAACCACCGGCTTCACTGCCGAACGTCTCGCGCAGGTGCGGGAGTGGGTCGGCGCCCAGCCCGGCGTCGGAGTGCTGATCGCTCCCAATTTCGCGATCGGAGCGATCCTGTCGATGCACTTCGCGCAGCAGGCGGCACGATTCTTCACCTCGGCCGAAGTCATCGAGTTGCACCACCCGCAGAAGGCCGATGCGCCATCGGGTACGGCCGGCCGCACGGCAGAACTCGTCGCACAGGCTCGTGCCGAGGCCGGGCTGGCGCCCATGCCCGACGCCACGTCCACCGGACTCGACGGTGCGCGCGGCGCCCTCGTCGGCGATGTCCACGTCCATTCGGTGCGGCTGGCCGGGTTGGTCGCGCATCAGGAGGTCCTGTTCGGCACCCAGGGCGAGACGCTGACGATCCGGCACGATTCGATGGACCGGACCTCGTTCGTCCCCGGCGTGTTGCTGGGCGTGCGGGAGGTGGGCAGCCATCCCGGCCTCACCGTCGGGCTCGATGCATTCATGAATCTGTCGTAGGCAGGCTTGATGAGCACCGAGGCCGCCAAGCGCAGCTCTCTGCCGACATTGTTGATGATCGGCTTCCTCGTGATCGGCTTGATCATGTACATGGCCATCCTCGGCTGGCGCGGCTTCCAGCTGATCGCCGCGGGCACGCCGGCCGGTGTCGGGGTGGGTGTGGGAGTGCTGATCCTGCCCGTTCTCGGCGTCTGGATGATCTATGCGACGCTCTCGGCAGGGTGGTGGCATCAGCGAGTCGCGGCAGCCGCCGTGGCCGCCGGGCGTGATCTCGACGTGTCTGACCTACCGCGCCGGGCGTCGGGGCGGATTGAACGCGACGCGGCCGACGGGTTGTTCGACCAGGTGCGCACCGAGTGGGAGGCCGATCCCGACGACTGGTGCAACACCTACCGGATCGCACGGGCTTACGATTATGCCGGCGATCGGACTCGAGCCCGCCAGATGATGAAGTCCGCGGTCGCGCAGTACCGGGCGGTGCTGACGAGTCCAGCCGGGTAGCACGCGGCGAACGGAATCTAGGAGTCGCCGTGAAACAGCTGCTGATCGTGCACCACACCCCCTCGCCGCACTGCCAGGCGATGTTCGAGGCCGTGGTGTCCGGCGCGACCGATCCCGAGATCGAGGGCGTGGAGGTGGTGCGCCGCGCAGCCCTGTCTGTGTCGACGAGCGACTTCCTCGACGCAGATGGGTATGTGCTCGGTACCCCGGCGAACCTGGGCTCGATTTCAGGTGCCCTCAAACACGCCTTTGACACCTCCTACTACCAGATCCTCGACTCGACGCGGGGTCGTCCGTTTGGGCTGTACCTCCATGGAAACGAGGGCACCGAAGGCGCGGAGAACGCCGTGGACCGGATCACCGCCGGGCTCGGCTGGGAGAAGGCCGCAGAGCACGTCATCGCGTCGAACAAGCCGGACAAGGCGGTGCTGGCGGCGTGTTGGGACCTCGGGGCCACCGTGGCCGCCGGGCTGATGGCTGAGTGATGTCTGGGAGGTGCGATGCGTTGGCGCGGATGAGTCACGTTGAGTTCTCGGTGCGCGAGTACGACGATGCCATAGCGTCCGACGGCGCTTGTTCGGCTGATTCGGATACCGCAGCTTCTCGTCGCTGAACATGGAATACCAGTCGATCTATTACATGACAGAACTCGTCAGGCTGCACAGCTACATCGGGATTCCGCCCGCGCGGACCGGCCGCAAGCTCGTCCACGCCGAGCAGTCCGTCGGCATCAACCACATCGCGCCGGTGTTTTTCGACGATCCGATCAGCGCTGCCGCGCGCGGGGCGCCCGTTGCCGCGCGGTTGATGAAGTAACGTCTGTTCGTCTTCGCTTGTGGGGTAGGGCGGCTCGCCCGATCGGCGGCCGCAGCTCGATGACTTGATGGGCCTCCCGCAGTCAGCACCTCGTCCACCTGCGCGCTCCAGTAGCAGCGCTGACAGCTGCGAGGTGGGGACAATGAGGCAACTTCGGGCGCCGATATCGGGGGATTCTGACCGCGGCGATAGGCCTGGCGGTTTCAGTGGCAGTCACCGTGACGGTCAGCGGCCGGCGCCAGCCGCTCCGCGGTACCCGGGTGACGACGCGGTGACCTTCGCCGCCGGTGCCGATCCCCACGGAACCCTGGAATCAGGAAGTGGTGTGCCTCCCGAGGGTCCGGTTCCCCCGCGGCGCCGACCATTGACAGATGTCGGGGAGGCCGGGCGTGCGTTGGCTAAACTCGATCGCATGAGCGCTCCCATCCCCACGCCGTATGAGGACCTGCTCCGTCATGTCATGGACGTCGGCACGCCCAAAGCAGATCGCACCGGGACCGGGACGCGCAGCGTATTCGGTCAGCAGTTGCGCTACGACCTGAGCCAGGGATTTCCGCTCATCACGACCAAGAAGGTCCACCTCAAGTCAATCGTTTACGAACTTCTCTGGTTCCTGCGCGGCGACTCCAACGTGCGCTGGCTGCAGGAGCAGGGTGTCACGATCTGGGATGAATGGGCGGATGCCAACGGTGACCTCGGACCCGTCTACGGCGTCCAGTGGCGCTCCTGGCCGACGCCGGCAGGCGGTCATGTCGACCAGATCGCCGGTGCCATTGAGATACTCAAGACCAACCCCGATTCGCGGCGCAACATCGTCTCAGCATGGAATGTCGGTGAGATCCCGCAGATGGCGCTGCCGCCGTGCCACGCCTTCTTCCAGTTCTATGTGGCCGACGGCAAGCTGAGCTGCCAGCTGTACCAGCGCAGTGCCGACCTGTTCCTCGGTGTGCCCTTCAATATTGCCTCCTACGCATTGCTCACGCACATGATGGCCCAGCAGGCCGGACTCGGCGTAGGCGATTTCATTTGGACCGGCGGAGACTGTCACATCTACGACAACCACGTGGTCCAGGTCGCCGAGCAACTGTCGCGGGAGCCATTCGCATACCCGAAACTTGAACTGCGGCATCGGGATTCGATCGATTCCTATGAGTTCGGCGACGTCGTGGTGCACGATTACCGGTCGCATCCGGCGATCAAGGCGCCGGTGGCGGTGTGAGTCTGGGTTGGGTCGCCGTGCCCACCCGTGTCCAGCTCGTCTGGGCCCAGGGGCGCGGTGGGGCCATCGGGCGCGACAACACGATCCCCTGGCGCGTGCCCGAGGACATGGCGCGGTTCAAAGAGTTGACCATCGGCTACCCGGTGATTATGGGCCGCAAGACCTGGGACTCGCTGCCGGCGAGATTTCGGCCGCTACCTGGTCGGACCAACATCGTCATCACCCGAAGCGACGACTGGTCGGCCGACGGGGCGATGCGGGCGCGCACCGTCGACGAGGCGCTCGTCCTGGCCGGGCCGGAGCCGGTGTCGGTCATTGGCGGCGCCGAGGTCTATCGCGCGATGATCGGTCGCGCCACCGACCTGCGGGTCACCGAGATCGAGGTCGACGTGCCCGCCGCGGACGCCTTCGCACCCGAGATCGGCGATGAGTGGGAGGCCGTCTACGTGGGGGATCGACTCACCTCGACTACCGGCGTCCGATACCGGTTCGTCAACTATCGGCGCGCTATCGCTTGAGCTGATCGAGCGCCCAGTCGGCCCAGGCCATCTCCATTTCGGCCTTGCGCAGCCCGAATTCCAGGGCGATCCGGCCATGGGTGGAGATCACGTCGGTGCCGTCGGTGATCGCGATTCCGATCTCGCGAAGGCGATCGCGCTGCGCCCGCACCTGCTCACGGTGGTCGACAAACAGGTCGCGTGCCTGGTCGTCGGGGATCGAGTCGAGGAAGAAGACGCGTAGCAGCAGGCCGGATCGGTGCGGCCGGTGCGATGGGGTCGAACCGAGCCAGTCCCGAAGCGCTTGCTTCCCGGCGGGGGTGATGGCGTAGTCCTTGCGCCCGCGCGGCCCGGTGGCCGACACGGTGATCAGCCCGTCGAGGGCCAGGCGGTTGAGTTCGGTATAGACCTGGCTCTGGGTCGCCGGCCAAACGTTGGCCAGCGACGAATCAAACACCTTCATCAGCTCGTAGCCGCTCGCGGGTTCATCGTCGTCGAGCAGCCCGAGTAGCGCGTTTCGCAGACTCATCCACTTCACCCGACTTCATCGTTGACAGGCCGACTCGATAGATTCTAGCCTCGACCTGTCACAACTGGAATATCGAACGAGGAGCGGCCATGACTATTCTCCGCGGTTTTGCACCATGGATTGTTTACGCCGTGATCGCGGGGATCAGCGACACGTCCTGGCGTTGGGCCGCGGTCGCCGCGGTGGTGACGGGCCTGGGCCTGATCCTCGACGACCGCCGTCGTGGAATCGCCCCCGACGCCCAGCTCCTCGAGATCAGCGCCGTCGTGTTCTTCGTCATCGTCGCAGTTGTCGGCTTCGTGACCAGCAATTCGACCTTCCACGAGTACGACAGCGCATTGGCATTCGGATGGCTGGCGCTCACCGCTTGGGGGTCGCTGCTCATTGGCCGGCCGTTCACCGAGGGGATAGCAAAACGCGAAGTGCCGCAACAGTATTGGGGCTCGGACAAGTTTCGTCGGATCAACCGGGTGATCACCGGGGCATGGGCATTGGCTTTCACATTGACAGCGATCGCCGTGTGGGTGATCTACCGCCAGGGGGTGGGCGACACCTATGACGCCATCGCACAAGTGCTCGGGTTCATCGCCCCCATCAGCTTCACCAATTGGTACAAGAGCCGAGCCGCCGGCGCCGGGGACACCGATGGTGCGGCGCAACCAACCACGTGATCGTCGCGCGTCGTTTGGCCCGACCGGCCGGAAAATGACAGAGTAGACCCCGAATTCGCGGCGGGATGGGCCCGCCGCCTGCGCTGACAAGGATCGATGTGGCGGTTTCGGCGGACGGAAAGTCCTACTCCCTGGTGATGTTCGACCTTGACGACACGCTAGCCGCGTCGAAGAGCCCGTTGACCGATGACATGGTCGACCTGATGCGCCGGCTGCTCGGTGAGGCGTCGGTCTGCATCATCTCCGGTGGCAACGAGACTCAGTTTCGCAACCAGGTCCTCGGCCGCATCGGCGTCTTCGACGGGCTGGCCGACCTCCATCTCATGCCGACGTGTGGCACCCAGTACCTGCGGTTCAGTGATGGTGATTGGGAGACCGTCTACAAGGAGGATCTCACCGGCGATCAGACGCAGCGAGCGTTGCGCGTCGTCGAGGAGGGCGCCCGCGAACTCGGCCTCTGGGAGTCGAAGACCTGGGGCCCGATCCTGGAGGACCGGGGCAGCCAGGTGACGTTCAGCGCACTGGGCCAGCAGGCGCCGGTGGACGCGAAGTCGGCCTGGGACCCCGACGGGCGAAAGAAGGAGTCGTTGCGCGCCTATGCCGCCGAGCGCCTGCCCGACCTCGAGGTCCGCAGCGGCGGCTCGACGTCGGTCGACATCACTCGCAAGGGCATCGACAAGGCCTATGGTGCGCGGCGTCTCATGGAGATCCTCGGTTTGACGACCGAGGACATTTTGTTCTTCGGGGACCGCCTCGATGAGGGTGGGAACGACCGTCCGGTCGCCGACCTCGGCATCGACGCGATCGCGGTCCACGGCCACGAGGACACCGCAGCCCGACTCGGTGCGCTGCTGGACTGACCGCGGATACGGCGGGCCGCGCCGTCGTCAGGCGATCCGCAGTCGCTGGCGCAGGGTTGTGATCTCCGCGTCGGAAAGGTGTAACCCCGCGCGCAGATACCCGTCGAAGCTGCCGAACCGCCGGTTCGCGGTGTCGAACGAGGTTCGCAGCCACGACAGGCGCACGCCTTGGAGGGGATCGGCGGGCGTGGTGTGCCGGAAGAAGTTCGAGGCCAGATAGTCGCGCTCAACCGTTGCGCGGTCGACCCCGGCGATGGTCAACAGCATCGCCGCGGCCCACCCGGTGCGGTCTTTGCCCGCCGAGCAGTGGAACAGCGCGGCGCGGCCCTGCCCGAGCGTCGCGGAGACCAGGCGCAGGGTGCGGGCGAACCCGGCCCGAGCGCCGGGATCGGTCACGAAGAAGGCATAAGCCGAGTCGAGGTTGACGGCCTCGGCAAGGTGGTCGCCGAAGATGTCTTCGTCGTAGTGCCGGGCGTGCGGCACCGGGCGGTCGGGCTGGAGTTGGCGCTCCACCGCGGTGCGTAGGTCGACGACGGTCGCCACGTCGCGTCGGGCCAGTTTCTGCTCATCGCCGCGGGTCAATTCCGACAGATTGTCGCTGCGGATGACCCGCAGGTTCAGCGAGTATCCGTCGGTGGTCCGATAGGTCGCGAAGGTGCGCGTGTTATCCGTGCCGTCGAGAACGATGAGCCGTGGATCGGCTTTGACCGCCGGGGCGGCCGACGCAGTCGGCGCGACTAGTCCCGTGCCCGCCAAGGTCACGGCGATGAGCGAAACGGACAGGCGGCGAAGGTGCGGCGACATGTTCAGACGATAGCCGAAGGCAGCGGGATACTCTGGTGGGCGACCCGCGACACCCGATCACAGTCGGCCGACCGAAAGCAGCGAACCGCCGTGTCCGAGCTTGTCCCGCTCAACGTCCAACTCGTCGCAGCGACCCAGTTCGCCACACCCGACGTGCCGTGGACCACCGACGCCGACGGGGGCGAGGCGCTCATCGAGTTTGCTGGGCGCGCCTGCTACGAGAGCTGGGACAAACCCAACCCCCGGACCGCCACGAACGCCGGGTACCTGCGCCATGTGTTGGAGGTCGGACACACCTCGCTCTTCGAGCATGCGACGGTGACGTTTTACATCACCGGGATCTCCCGGTCCTGCACGCACGAGTTGATCCGGCATCGGCATTTCTCGTACTCCCAATTGTCGCAGCGATTCGTCCCGGAGCACGATGCCAGCGTCGTGCCACCGCCGGCGATCCGCGGCGATGTCGAGCTGGAAGGGCTGTTCACCGCGGCGACCGATGCGAGTCGGGCGGCCTACACCCAGCTTCTCACCCGGTTGGAGGCGAAGTTCTCCGACGTGCCCAACGCCATTCTGCGCCGCAAGCAGGCCAGGCAGGCGGCACGGTCGGTGCTGCCGAATGCGACGGAGACGAAGATCGTCGTCACCGGCAACTATCGGGCGTGGCGCCACTTCATCGGGATGCGTGCCACCGAGCATGCCGACGTCGAGATCCGCGAGCTCGCCGTCGAGTGTTTGCGGCAACTGGCCCGAGTGGCCCCGACAGTGTTTGGAGACTTCGAGGTTTCGGCACTTCCCGACGGCACCGAGGTGGCGACCTCGCCGTACGTTCTGGAAGGGTGAGCGGGTAGCCTTATCCGTTATGAGTGCAGGTGAGAATCCGAATTCCGAGCGTGCCTTCGGCACGATCGGCGTTGCCATGGTGACCCCGTTTGCCCCCGACGGTTCCCTGGACCTCGACAAGGCCGCGGAGTTGGCCGGTCACCTCGCCGACAAGGGTGTCGACAGCCTGGTCCTGGCCGGTACGACGGGGGAGTCGCCGACGACGCAGCCGTCCGAGAAGCTCGAAGTGCTCGCCGCCGTGCGCGACGCGGTGGGCGACCGGGTCCGGATCACAGCTGGCGTCGGGACCTATGACACCGCCGAGAGCGTGGTATTCGCCCGGGACGCGCAGAAGGCGGGGGCACACGGTCTCCTCGTCGTCACGCCGTACTACTCGAAGCCGCCGCAGTCGGGGTTGCTGGCTCACTTCACCGCTGTTGCCGACAGTACCGATCTGCCGGTGATGGTCTATGACATTCCGCCGCGCTCGATCGTCCCCATCGCCGACGACACGATGCGCAAACTCGCCGAACACCCGAACATCGTCGCGGTCAAGGATGCCAAAGGCGACCTCGCGGCCGGTGCGGCCATGATCGCCGAGACAGGGCTGGACTACTACTCGGGCGACGACGGCGTGAATCTGCCGTGGTTCGCCGTGGGTGCGGTCGGCTGCGTCAGCGTGATCGGGCATCTGGTGCCGGGCCGGCTTCGCGATCTGCACATCGCCGTCGGCAACGGGGATCTGGACAAGGCCCGCGACCTCAACCTGTCGATGGTGCCGCTCTACCGTGCGATGACGCGCCTCGGCGGCGTCACCATGGTTAAGGCGGCCCTGCGGATCCAGGGGCTGGACGTCGGTGATCCGCGGCTGCCCCAGGTTCCGGCCGATGGTCCGCAGATCGAAGCGCTCCTAGTCGACCTGCGGGAAGCGGGGGTGCTCGCATGACCGATCAACCCCGGAGCCGGCGACGTCGCAGCGCCACTCGTCAGGCGGGCCCGCCGGCCGAGGCGACGCGCGATGCGCGGACCCCGGTCGCGGCCACCGAACCGATCGAGATCCCGGTGGCAGTGCCTGAAGCCGATGCATCGCGCACCGAGGTCCAGGCTGATCCGGCCGGACCGCGGAAGTCCAAGCGCAAGAAGCGAAAGCCCGGCCGACCCGCGGGAGCATCGAGCGCGGTAGCGCTGCCCGTCGACCGGCTCGGCCTGCCGCCGAAGCTGCCGCGCGGCGGACTGCGCGTGGTGGCCCTGGGTGGCATCGGCGAGATCGGCCGCAACATGACGGTCTTCGAATACGATGGCCAACTGCTCATCGTCGACTGCGGAGTGTTGTTCCCCGAAGACGCGCAGCCCGGCGTGGACCTGATCCTGCCCGACTTCCACTACATCGAGGACCGGATCGACGACGTCGCCGCGATCATCCTCACCCACGGGCACGAGGACCACATCGGCGCGCTGCCGTTCCTGTTGCGTCTGCGCGGCGACATCCCCGTGGTCGGATCGCGGTTCACCCTGGCCCTGGTCGAGGCGAAGTGCCGCGAGCACCGGCAGCGCCCGAGGCTCATCGAGGTGGTCGAAGGTCAGCGCACCAGGCACGGTGACTTCGAATGCGAGTACTTCGCGGTCAACCATTCGATCCCCGACGCGATCGCCGTGGCGATACGCACACCGGCTGGTGTTGTCCTGCACACCGGCGACATCAAGCTCGATCAGCTGCCGCTCGATGGGCGGCTGACCGACCTCGCCGGCTTCAGCCGGCTCGGCGACGACGGTGTCGACCTCTTCCTCGTCGACTCGACCAACGCGGAGGTTCCCGGCTTTGTGACTCCCGAGCGCGAGATCGGGGTCGTGCTCGACCAGGTGATCGGACGGGCGCGCCAGCGGGTCATCGTGGCATCGTTCGCCAGCCATGTGCATCGAATCCAGCAGATCGTGGATGTGGCACACGCCCACGACCGCCGGGTGGCCTTCGTCGGCCGGTCGATGGTCCGCAACATGCAGATCGCCCAGGATCTTGGATACTTGTCGGTGCCCGACGGCCTCGTCGTTGATCTGGACACCGCGGCGTCCCTGCCCGACAACCGCCTCGTGCTCATTTCCACCGGGTCGCAGGGCGAGCCGCTGTCGGCGCTGTCGCGGATGGCCCGCGGCGAGCACCGGCAGATCAACATCCGGGAGAACGACCTCGTCGTGCTGGCGTCATCGCTCATCCCGGGCAATGAGAACTCGGTCTTCGCCGTGGTCAACGGGTTGGTGCGGCGCGGGGCCAAGGTCGTCACGCAGCAGAGCGCCAAGGTGCATGTTTCCGGCCACGCGTCGGCCGGCGAGTTGCTCTACCTCTACAACGCGGTGCGGCCGACCAACGTGATGCCGGTGCACGGCGAATGGCGGCACCTGCGTGCCAATGCCGCGCTGGCGGAGGCGACCGGTGTCGATCCCGAGCGGATCGTGTTGGCCGAGGACGGCGTGGTCGTAGACCTGGTCGACGGGTTGGCCAGCATTGTCGGCCGGGTGCCCGTCGGGCATGTTTACGTCGACGGGCTATCGGTGGGCGACGTCGGGGAGTCGACGTTGTCGGAGCGCCTGGTGCTGGGGGAGGGTGGATTCATCGCCATCACCGTCGCCGTCGACGCGGGCACCGGCAGGCCGGTGTCGGTGCCCGAGGTGTCCGGTCGAGGTTTCTCGGACGATCCGAATGCGCTCAAGGCGGCGGCCGAGGTCGTCAACGGTGCTCTCGATGTGCTGTCGGCGGAGGGTATCAGCGACGCCCATGCGGTGGCTCAGACGATTCGCCGGGTGGTGGGCCGCTGGGTCGCCGAGACCTACCGTCGTCGCCCGATGATCGTGCCGACGGTTCTCGAAGTGTAGTCCGGGCATTGCGCGCAGCGCCGACGCCAATCGCGGGTCACGGTGTTGGCTTGCACCTCCGACCGTATCGGCGTAAGTCACAAATCTGACACACCGACCCTGTAAACCGTGTGGCGTGTGTGACTACAGTGACGGCCGACGATAAGCTTCTTCCCATGGCTTCGAAGGCACCTCAGCGGTCTGCTGCGCGCTCGACCGCTCCCCGCGGCGCGTCCGGAAAACCTCAGTCCACCCGTTCCGGGTCCACGCGGACGAAGACTTCACAGCCGAAGTCTTCGCCGAAGAATGCACGGTCCACCGCTGGTCGTGGGGCCGGAGCCCGGAACTCGACGGGAGCGAACGCCGGGCGTGGCGGGCGCAAACCAGCGGCGAATGGTCGCGTCTCTAACGCGTCGGCCGACCTACACCGCCCGACCGCCGGCGCTCGCGTCGGCCACGGCATCGCCTCGGTATGGGGCCTCGCGGCACGCGGTGTCGGCTCGGTGGCGCGAATCGGCAGTGAATACGAAGCGACCATTATCGACGAGACCGATGTCTACGGCGAGCGGCCGGCCGCCGAGCCCGACCGGCGCCGCGACTCGCTCGCGCTGATCCTGCTGGTCGCGGCGGCCGCGCTGGTCGCCTTTGTGTGGTTTCGGGCGGCGGAGCCGGTCGGGCCGTTCATCGACGCACTGGTACGGGCGGCGGTAGGTATCGGGGCATTCGCCGCGCCGGTCCTGTTGTTCGTCGTGGCAATGGCCGTCATGCGCCACCCGGCCGAACCGGTGCGCCGGCCCCGCATCGCCGTCGGGATGTTGCTGGTCTCGCTCTCGATCCTCGGCCTGATTCATCTGATTGCCGGTCAGCCGGCCGATCTCGACGGCCGCGGCCGTGCGGGCGGCTTCTTCGGCTTCGCCGCCGGTACACCGCTGACCAGTGGGATTACGGTTTGGTTCGCGATTCCGCTACTGGTGCTCATCGGTCTCTGCGGTGCGGTGATGGTCAGCCGGCGATCCGCGCGCGAGATCGTCGACGGGGCGCGCGGCTACCTGGGTCTGGGGACCGGCGTCGGGCGATACGGCGTCGTCGATGCGCAGGACTTCGCCGACGGTGACTATGCCGACGGTGACTATGACGACGTGGCGTACGACTCTGCCGACGACTATGACGCTGCCGACTACGACGCTGCCGGCTATGACGCTGCCGGCTATGACGCTGTCGGCTATGACAATGCCGGCTATGGCGACGAATACGCGGGCGGGCGGTACAACGCCGAGGTGCCCGTCGCAGTCCCGGCGCCCTGGGACGACGAGGTAGTCGACGACGCCGATGACGGGTACGACTCCGTGCCGCAGTCGTCGCGCGCCCCCCGCCGGGTTCCGACGCCGCATGACAATTATCCGCCCGACGATGCGCCGCGGCCCGCCGCGAGGACGGCGCTGCGATCCGGATCGCTCGACGACCTCGACTTGGCCAATCAGACCACGATGCCGATCGGTGACGAGGTGACCGCACCCATCGGGCCGATACCAGACCCGCCGTCCGCGGCGCCGACACGCCCGGCCCCGACAGCCCCGGGGCTGCGTACCCGCGCCTACCGGCTGCCCCCGGCCAAGCTGCTCATCGACGGGGATCCGCCCAAGCGGGGCAGTCGTGCCAACGACGAGATGATCGAACGGATCACCAGCGTGCTGGAGCAGTTCAAGATCGACGCGGCGGTGACCGGCTACACCCGGGGCCCGACCGTGACACGCTACGAGGTCGAACTCGGTCCGGGCGTGAAGGTGGAGAAGATCACTGCCCTGCAGCGCAACATCGCCTATGCCGCGGCCACCGACAATGTCCGTCTGCTCGCCCCGATCCCGGGCAAGTCCGCGGTCGGGATCGAGGTGCCCAACGCCGACCGGGAAATGGTGCGTCTCGCCGATGTTCTCAAAGCCCCTAGTACCCGCAAGGACAAGCATCCACTGGTCATCGGCCTGGGCAAGGACATCGAAGGGAACTTCGTCACCGCGGATCTGGCGAAGATGCCGCACCTACTGGTCGCCGGATCCACGGGATCGGGTAAATCCAGCTTTGTCAACTCCATGCTGGTGTCCCTGCTCGCTCGGTCGACCCCCGAGGACGTCCGGCTGATCCTGATCGATCCGAAGATGGTCGAACTGACGCCCTACGAGGGCATTCCGCACCTGTTGACCGAGATCATCATCAACCCGAAGAAGGCAGCGGCCGCGCTCGCCTGGCTGGTCGAGGAGATGGAGCAGCGCTACCAGGACATGAAGGCCAGCCGGGTGCGCCACATCGACGACTTCAACGCCAAGGTGCGCTCCGGGGAGATCGCGACGCCGCCGGGCAGCGAACGCGTCTACAAGCCATACCCGTACATCGTTGCCATCGTCGACGAGCTGGCCGACCTGATGATGACGGCCCCGCGCGACGTCGAAGACGCCATCGTGCGCATCACGCAGAAGGCGCGCGCGGCCGGCATCCATCTGGTGTTGGCCACTCAGCGGCCATCGGTCGACGTGGTCACCGGGCTGATCAAGACGAATGTTCCGTCCCGACTGGCCTTCGCCACGTCGTCACTGACTGACTCGCGCGTCATCCTCGATCAGCCGGGCGCCGAGAAGCTCATCGGTATGGGCGACGGACTCTTCCTTCCCATGGGGGCCAGCAGGCCCATCCGCCTGCAGGGCGCGTACATCACCGACGAGGAGATCAGCGCCGTCGTCGAGTTCACCAAGGAGCAGGCGCAACCGGAGTTCATCGACGGGATCACCGAGGCGAAGGCCGGCGACAAGAAGGAAATCGACGCCGACATCGGTGGCGACCTCGATGACTTGCTTCAGGCAATCGAACTCGTCGTCAGCAGTCAGTTCGGGTCCACGTCGATGTTGCAGCGAAAGCTGCGCGTCGGATTCGCCAAGGCCGGGCGACTGATGGACCTCATGGAGACGCGCGGAATCGTCGGGCCGTCCGAGGGATCGAAGGCGCGGGAGGTCCTGGTGAAGCCCGACGACCTGGCCGGGGTCATCGCGTCCATCAATGGCGGTGTGGCCGGCGCGGAGTGAACAGGTAGACTGGGCACACGATCGGGAGGGGAGTATCCCCTACGACGGCGCTCTCGTCAGTACGGCGCCGCGGGACGTGCACCGAATGCACCGGCCCCGCGACGCCCGGGACGCCGGTCCGCAGACCTGCGGATGGGAGAGACCTCCAGCATCGCTTCCTTGTGTTGCGCGCTGGAGGGTGTAATCCGTGGACGTTTCGCTACTCACCTGGGGACTCACCTGTGCGGTGATCCTCGGCCTATTCGTTTTTGACTTCTTCGCCCACGTGCGGGTGCCACATGAGCCGACGCTGCGCGAATCGGGCTTCTGGTCGGCCGTGTACATCGCTATTTCCGTCGTCTTCGGACTTTTCGTGTGGTGGCGCTGGGGCGGCGGCTTCGCCGGCGAGTTCTTCGCCGGCTATGTCACCGAGAAGGCCCTGTCGGTCGACAACCTGTTCGTGTTCGTCGTCATCATGGCCAAGTTCGCCGTTCCGCGGATCTATCAGCAGAAGGTTCTGCTGCTCGGGATCGTGATGGCGCTCGTGATGCGCGGTGCGTTCATCGCGGTGGGCGCGGCGGCCATTGCGCGGTACAGCTGGGTCTTCTACCTGTTCGGGGTGATCCTCGTTCTCACCGCCGTCAACATGCTCCGGGGCGGCGACGAGCCGGCCAAAGAAGGTCGCATCGAGCGGTTCGCCAAGCGGCATCTGCGCACGACGGAGAACTACGACGGGGACAAGCTGCTCTCGCGCGTCGACGGGCGGCGGATGGCGACGCCACTGCTACTCGTCCTGATCGTCATCGGCTTCACCGATCTGCTTTTCGCGTTCGATTCAATCCCCGCGATCTTCGGCCTGACCCAGGAGCCCTATCTGGTCTTCGCCGCGAATGCATTTGCGTTGATGGGGCTGCGGCAGCTCTTCTTCCTGATCGGCGGACTCCTGGATCGACTGGTCTTTCTGTCCTACGGGTTGTCGTTCATCCTGGCGTTCATCGGGGTCAAACTCATCCTGCACGCCTTGCACGAGAACTCTCTGGGCTTCATCAACGGTGGACAAGGCGTTCCGGTCCCCGCGGTGTCCACCGGGCTGTCGCTGGTGGTGATCGGTGCGACGCTGGTGGTCACGACGGTCGTGAGCCTGGTTCACTCGTCGCGCACAAAACGCCGCGCGACGCACGGCTAGGCCGGCGGCAGGTCGTGGTGTCGGTCGAGGACCGCGAGCATGCGCGTATTGCCCAGGGTGTTCGGTTTGACGTACGAGAGGTCGAGGAACTCTGCGACGCCGGTGTCGTAGGAGCGGCACATCTCGTCGTAGACCTCACGGGTAACCGGGGTGCCCTCGATCTCGGCGAATCCGTGCCGGCCGAAGAACTCGGTCTCGAACGTCAGCACGAATACTCGATGCAGTTCGAGGAGCCGAGCCTGTGCCAGCAGTCGCGCGACGATCAGGTGGCCGAGGCCACGGCCGGAATACGCCGGGTCGACCGCAACGGTGCGAACTTCGCCGAGGTCGGCCCACAAGACGTGCAGCGCGCCGCAGCCGACTACGGCACCGCCTTCTGCGTCGGGGAGTTGAGCCACCCAGAACTCTTGGACCGCTTCGTACAGCGTTACGAGGTTCTTCGCGAGGAGAATTTTGCCCGAGTAGACGTCGATCAGTTCCTTGATACGCGGCACATCGGACGTCCGGGCGCGGCGGATCACCGGAGCGGAAGCAGATTGTGCCGTCATGGGTGAGAAGCGTAGCGCCGCCGCACCCATGTCTTTGCCCGGGCACTCCGATCCCAGTCGGTCCGGCTAGGCTGAGGCGGTGGAAATGAGCGAGGGCGCTCCGGCGATCGAGCAGGGCGGCTCGGACGTGGCTCGGGCGTCGGTGCAGCGCCAGCCGTCGGCATGGAATATCGCCAACTATCTGACGGTCCTGCGCTTGCTGCTGGTTCCCGTTTTCGTCGCAATACTCTTCGTTGACGACGGGCAGTCGGCATGGTGGCGGTGGGCCGCCTTCGTCGTGTTCGTCGCGGCAGCGGTTACCGATCAGGTTGACGGACGGCTCGCACGCAAGTACGGACTGGTCACCGATTTCGGCAAGATCGCCGACCCGATTGCCGACAAGGCGCTCATCGGGGCCGCGCTGATCGGGCTGTCCATCCTGGGTATCCTGCCCTGGTGGGTGACCGCGGTCATCATCGCGCGCGAGCTCGGCGTCACGCTGCTGCGGTTCTGGGTGCTGCGGCACGGTGTCATCCCGGCCAGTCGAGGCGGCAAGCTGAAGACGCTGCTGCAGGCGATCGCGATCGGCGTGTACCTGCTCCCGCTCCCGCATCCGTGGGAATGGGCCGCGCACATCGTGATGGGCGCGGCGCTCGTCGTGACCGTGGTTACCGGAGTCGAATACGTCTATCAGGCGCTCGCGCTGCGGCGCGCCGCAGCGGATTCGGTAGATGATTGACCCGCCGGTCCGGGGCGCCGTGGTACCAGACCACGTCGGCGTACTGTGCGAGCGCGCCCAGGCGGTTGCCGCCACGCGGAATGCCTGCGCCGACCGGGGTGTTTCACCCGCTGGTGTTGCCGGACGGCACCTGCGCGGCAACCGGCAGGAAATTCGACTAACCTCGGCAAAGCGGGCGCCGGTGGAATTGTTGACGACGGTGCGCGCGGACTGCGCGATGAAGGAGGCGTGATGGCGGAGCAAAGCGTGCTCTTGCGGGAGGCACTAGGCGTCGGCCTGCGTCAGGCGCGAACCGAGCAGCGTCGAACCCTGCGGGAAATCTCCACGGCCGCCAGAGTCTCCCTCGGCTACCTGTCCGAGGTGGAACGCGGGCAGAAAGAGGCATCGAGCGAGTTGCTCGCCGCTATTTGCGACGCCCTCGACATCGAATTGGCGGATCTGCTTGTCGACGCCGGTACCGCGTTGCGTGCCGGTGCGCCCGGTCCGGTCGCGGTGGCGGCACCGCCCTGCGGGCATTCGGGCCGCCTCGCTGCCGCATAGGCGCCGAGCACGTTAGATTTGACACACTCGCGTTCGCGAACCGACCGCGGTGCAGCGCATACTTCGACACGAAAGAGTACGAAACGATGGCCAATCCGTTGGTGAAACTGTGGAACTACATGAGGGCTTGGGGTAACGCCACGATCGACGATAGGGCCGATCCCAAGATTCAGATCCAGCAGGCGATCGAGGACGCCCAGCGTCAGCACCAGGCGCTCTCGCAGCAGGCCGCGGCCGTCATCGGCAACCAGCGCCAGTTGGAAATGAAACTGAACCGTCAACTCGAGGATGTCGAGCGGCTGCAGTCCAATGTGCGCCAGGCGCTGACTCTTTCCGGCCAGGCGACCGCCGCCGGCGACGCCGCCAAGGCCACCGAGTACACCAATGCCGCCGAAGCGTTCGCCGCGCAGCTGGTCACCGCCGAACAATCGGTGGAGGACCTCAAGACCCTGCACGATCAGTCGCTGCACTCGGCCGCCGAAGCGAAAACCGCCGTCGAGCGCAACGCCATGATGCTGCAGCAGAAGCTCGCCGAGCGCTCCAAGTTGCTCACCCAACTGGAGCAGGCGAAGATGCAGGAGCAGGTTAGCGCCTCGCTGCAGCAAATGAGTGAGTTGACGGTTCCGGGCAACACCCCGAACCTCGACCAGGTGCGCGAGAAGATCGAGCAGCGGTACGCCAACGCGCTGGGTTCGGCCGAACTCGCGCGCAACTCGGTGGCCGGCCGGATGGCCGAGGTCGAGGCGTCGAGTACCAAACTCGCCGGCCATGCCCGTCTCGAGCAGATCAGGGCCAGCATGGACCAACTCCCGACGGGCGGCTCAGCGACGTCGCCGTCGCTGGAGAAGAAGACCCAGGCGAAGCCCGCGCAGGAGTAGTCCGCGCATGCGGGTGGCCCTCGTGGCCGGCGACGAGGCCGGCCACGCTTTCCCAGCCTTCGCGTTGGCGCAGCAGTTCACCGACGCTGGGCATGATGCGACGGTCTACACCGGTGTGCGCTGGTCGGATGTCGAGCTGGGCCGGGCATCGATCGCCGAACTGGCCGGGCTGGCCGCCGCGGTGGGCGACGACGACTCCGACGCCGGCGCCAAGCTGAGTACCCGCGCGGCGCGGATGGCTGTGCGTTTGGCGCCCGACTTGCGCGGCAGCTACGACGTGGTGATCAGCGATGTCATCACCCGCGCGGGGGCGTGGGCCGCCGACCTGGTCGGCCTGCCGTGGATCGAGCTCTCCCCGCATCCCCTCTACGAGCAGTCGTGCGGTCTCCCACCGATCGGCATGGGCCTGGCCGCCGGGCACGGCACCGGCGGGCGGCTGCGTGACCGACTGCTCCGCGCGATGAGCGCCCGAGCCATCGCGACGGGCAGACAGCAGCGTGTGCGGGCACGCGCATCGATCGGCCTGACGGCGCCCGAACACCCGGCCGCCCGACTGATCGCCACGTGGCCCGCGCTGGAGGTGCGCCGTCCCGATTGGCCGGCCGACGCGCACATCGTCGGCCCGCTCCTGTGGGAGCCGACGCAGCAGCTGTTCGACGTGCCGCCGTCCGCAGACCCCCTCGTCATGGTTGCACCGTCGACGGCGGTGATTGGCCGGGACGGTCTCGTCGATGCCGCACTGCGGGCGCTGGGCACCGATGTGCTCGGGCTGTCCGCGCGCGTCGTTCTTTCCGGGCTCGGGATGCCATCGGCGCACGAGTGCCGCGCCGGGGCGGGTGCCCGGATCGCCAAGCTCGTGACCGGTACCGGACGGCAGGACGCCGTGCTCGCGGAGGCGTCAGCGCTGATTTGTGGCGCCGGTCACGGGATGCTGGCCAAGGCGCTGGGTGCCGGAGTGCCGGTGGTGATGCTGCCCGGTGGCGGGGATCAGCCGGAGTTGGCGGCTCGTGTTTCGCGGCTGGGCGCCGGGTTGACGGTGCGAACACCTGATCCGGACGTGATCGCCGCCGCCGTGCGGCGGGTACTGGGCGAGCCGGATTTCAGGGCCGCTGCGCGCGCCGTCGCGGCATCGGGCGCCGCCATCGTCGACCCCGTCGCGGTGGTGGAGCGCGCAGTCGCCGATGGGCTGTCGTAGGGTCGGCGGTATGCGCTTGACCGACTTCGCCGAACTCGTGAACGAGCAGTTCGGTGAACAGGCCGCCGCGTCGATGCTGATCGACCACGTTCTAACCGACCTGGGGGGCCGAACGGCGGCTCAGGCCATTGACGAGGGCGCTGACCCCCGCGACGTGTGGCGCGCCCTATGTCGTGATTTCGATGTCCCGCGTAATCGGTGGTGAGACACGCCGCGCGCGTGTCGGTGGCGAACAGACGTTCGAAGTCTGTGTAGTCTCTGGATGGAACCGAATACCGATCACAGCGCGTCCAAGTAGTTGCGGGTCTGTCAGACCCCACCGATACCGTGACGCACGCAGAACCGAACAAGACCACCGCGCACGCAAGGAGACATCATGGCCGCCGCTTCGCAAGATCGTGAGAAGGCGCTCGACCTGGCTCTGGCCCAGATCGACAAGAACTATGGCAAGGGCTCGGTCATGCGGCTGGGCGAGGAGGCCCGACAGCCCATCGAGATCATCCCGACCGGTTCGGTCGCACTCGACATTGCGCTGGGGATCGGCGGGCTGCCGCGGGGCCGCGTTGTCGAGATCTACGGTCCGGAGTCGTCGGGCAAGACGACCGTGGCCCTGCACGCGGTGGCCAATGCGCAGGCGTTGGGCGGCATTGCGGCCTTCATCGATGCGGAGCACGCACTTGACCCGGACTATGCGGCCAAGCTCGGTGTCGACACCGATGCGCTGCTGGTATCGCAGCCCGATACCGGGGAACAGGCATTGGAGATTGCCGACATGTTGATCCGGTCGGGCGCGCTGGACATCTTGGTCATCGACTCGGTGGCGGCGCTGGTTCCGCGCGCGGAGATCGAGGGAGAGATGGGCGACAGTCACGTCGGCCTGCAGGCTCGTTTGATGAGCCAGGCGCTGCGC
>NZ_DIAX01000028.1:139410-143913 GCF_002414845.1 Gordonia sp. UBA5067
AAGATCGGCGTCATGTTCGGCTCGCCCGAGACGACGACCGGCGGCAAGGCGCTCAAGTTCTACTCGTCGGTGCGGTTGGACGTGCGTCGCATCGAGACCCTCAAGGACGGCACCGATGCGGTTGGCAACCGGACCCGTGTGAAGGTCGTGAAGAACAAGGTGGCGCCGCCGTTCAAGCAGGCCGAGTTCGACATTCTCTATGGTGAGGGCATCTCGCGAGAGGGCTCGCTAATCGACTTGGGTGTCAATGAGGGGTTCATCCGAAAGTCGGGATCGTGGTTCACCTACGAGGGCGACCAACTCGGACAGGGCAAGGAGAATGCCCGCAAATTTCTCAAGGAGAACCCGGATATCGCCGACGAGATCGAGAAGAAGATCAAGAACAAGCTTGGCATCGGGTTGCCCGGCTCGGCCGACGACCTCGATCCGGACGCGCTCGCGCCGGCACCCGTCGAGTTTTAGAGGCTCTCGTGTCCGAGTCCCGTGATGGTGACGCGGGCCTGATCGAAGAGGCCGTTCGGAAGCCGAAGGCCGCCGCATGGGATGCCGCACTCCGGTTGCTCGGGGTGCGCGCCCGCGGCCGAACTGAAATGCGGGACCGCCTGATCCGTCGGGGGTTCAGCGCGGACGAGGTAGAAGCGGTCATGGTGCGGCTGGACAAGCACAACCTCCTCGACGACGAGGCCTTCGCCCGCGAGTGGGTTCACTCGCGAGGTGAGTACTCGCGTCGGGGCAGCGTTGGCCTACGACATGAGTTGCGCACCAAGGGGGTTGACGAAAGCGTGGTCACCGCTGCGCTCGCCGAGATCGATCCCGAAGACGAGTACCGACGCGCGAGCGAGCTCGTCGCGCGCAAGCTGTCGTCATTGTCGGCGGATCTGGCCGAGCGTGCCGTCCGCGATGCGCTGACGCGGCGCCTTACCGGTATGTTGATGCGGCGCGGCTTCCCCCAGGGGCTCGTCGTCGACGTGGTGCGCGACCTACTCAGAAAGCATGCGGAGCAGGTGTAGCGAGCACGCGCTCAGACGATTGAGCCGTCGACCTTCACCGCGGCGACTCTGCCGCGCTTGCCGCGGCCACTGCGCAGGCGCTTCTCCAGCCGTGTCGCGACGGTGGTGAGCGTGAAGTTGATCGCAATCATCACAATCGCGACGACAAGCAGCGCTGGAATGTAGTTGCCGTAGAACGATGCGGACAAGACGCCGGAGCGGACGACTTCGACGTAGCCGATCATGTATCCCAAGGCGCTGTCCTTGAGTGCGATGACCATTTGCGCCACCAGTGCGGGGAGCATTGCGGTCACTGCTTGGGGGAGCAGGACCAGGCGCATCAACTGTGATTTGCGCAGTCCCAAGGCAGTGCCGGCTTCGGCTTGGCCACTGGGCAGCGAGTTGATTCCCGAGCGCAGGATCTCGGCGATGACCGTTCCGTTGTACAGCGTGAGACCGGTGACCACCGCGGCGAACGCCAGGTGCGCTGGCGGCACTATGCCGTATTGGGCATACAAGTAGTAGGTGAACAAGATGAGCAGCAGCACCGGGATGGCGCGAAACCCCTCGGTGAACGCTCCGCAGAACCAGCGCACGGCGCGATGCCCAGAGAGTCTGCCGATGCCCAGCAGGGCACCGAGTACCAGAGCCGCCGCGATCGAGACGACAGCGGCCTTGATGGTGCCCCAAAGGCCCGGCAGGAGGTATTTCGTCCAGGTTGACGCCGTGATGAAGGGCTGCCACATATCGGCGGCCAGGAGACCGCGTTCGTTGAAGCGAGCAATGATCCAGGCGGCGGCCGCCGCCAGCACAACGAGGAACACGAGAGCGAGAACCGCGTTGCGGACGCGCGCCCGCGGTCCCGGCGCGTCGTAGAGTACGGTGGCGTCGGCGTTCATCGCTTCACCGCGAATCGGCGGGCCAGCCAGCCGAAAACCAAGCCCTCGGTCAGTGTGATGATCATGAAGCCGACGGCGATAATCGCGAAGATGCCCAGCACCAGGTTCGCGTGGTTCTCGATTTGGGTCTTCATCAGCAGGGCGGCCTCACTGACGCCGATGATGGACGCGATGGTGGTGTTCTTCGTCAGAGCGATGAGCACACTGCCCATCGGAGCGATGACCGACCGCATCGCCTGAGGCAACACGATGGCGCCGAAGACCTGGGTGAATCCGAGACCCAGTGATCGGGCGGCCTCGGCCTGGCCGATCGGCACCGTGTTGAATCCGGCACGCAGCGTCTCACACACAAAGGTCGCGGTATAGGCGACGAAGGCGAGAACGGCGAGCCAGAAGTTGTTGTTCTTCACGAAGTTCGGCCCTTCCGGGGCGAGCACGATGCTCAGGTTGGTGTAGAGGCCGAGTGAGCAGAACAGCACGATTAGCGTGAGCGGGGTATTTCGCACGATGTTGACGTAACCGGTGGCGAACCAGCGCATCACCGGTACCGGCGAGACGTGCATGCCGGCCAGGATCACACCCCAGATGAGCGCGCCGATCGCGGACAGCACGGTGAGTTTCAGCGTCATCGCGAACGCCGGCCAGAGGGCGGGGCCGATATCAGCCCAGAGTGTGCTCATCGGCTCAACCCTGGTGGGCAGGGGCTCGGCGTTGCCTTGAGGAAGGCCAGATCGCCGGGCGTCGGCAGGAATCCGAACTGCGATCCGGGTGCAGCCGCCCGGGCGATCATCGAGTCGACCATCTCGTTGCCGACGGATTGGCGCAACCCCTCCTCCCAGTCGGACGGGCGACGGGGATGCGGCGAGAGCATGGTCCGCAGGGCATCGTTGGCCGCGGCGACTGATTCGGGCTGTCCCTTTGCCATGCCGATGCCGTAGCGCTCAGTGGAGAACGGCCGGCCGGCCGGGATGAAGGCACCCTTCGGGCTGCAGGTGTCGCGCGGATAGGTCATGGACAGCACCCGCATGTCATAGCGGGGGAAGAAGTGGGCATATCCGGCAAGTATCACCTCGTCGGTGGTCAGCGCGTCGACCTTGTCGTTGCGCAGCGCCTCCACACACGACGAATACGAGTCGAATTCCTGCAACTGCACATTGGGCAACTCGCGCTTCACGTTCTGCGCCGGTGTGGAGCCGGTGACCGAACAAAGTTTGCGATTGGGGTTGTCGAGATCGGTCAGCGACTTCACCGGTGAGTCCGCCCCGCGGACAAGTAGGCCCTGATAGTTGACGAGGTACGGGCCCGCGAAGTCGACCTTGATGATGCGGCTGGGACTGATCGAGTAGGTGGCTGCGATCATGTCGACCTCGCCGTAGCTGATCAGCGCTTCGCGCTGCGCCGACGGGGTTTCGCGCCAGGTGATCCGCGGAGGGGGGACGCCCAGCCGCGCGGCGATGTGGTTGACGACGTACCGCGAGACCGTCGGATCGAAGCCGGTGATGTCGTCGAGTCGTGGATCGCGCAGGCCCAGACCGGGTTGGTCGTACTTCGTTCCGAGAATGACGTGACCAGAACGGATCGAGTCCAGCAGGTTGCGCGGCTGACTACCGCAGGCGGTGAGTAGGCCGGCACAGGCGCCGACGACGGCCAGAGCGGCGAGGATGCGGTGGGTGCGCAGTGCCATCAGTGGTCCAGGATCTTCGAGAGGAAGTCGCGGGCCCGATCACTGGCGGGCGAGGAGAAGAATGAGTCCGGGTCGGTGTCTTCCACGATCGCGCCGTCGGCCATGAAGATGACGCGCCGCGCGGCCTTGCGGGCGAAGCCCATCTCGTGGGTGACGACGACCATGGTCATCCCGTCCTCCGCCAGCGAGACCATGACGTCGAGGACCTCGTTGACCATCTCCGGGTCGAGTGCCGACGTCGGTTCGTCGAACAGCATCACCCGCGGCTCCATCGCCAGGGAACGTGCGATTGCCACACGCTGCTGCTGCCCGCCCGACAGTTGTGCAGGATATTTGTCGCGCTGCTCGGCCACTCCGACGCGCCGAAGCAACTCCATCGCCTTGGCCTCGGCGTCGGCCTTCGACTTCTTGCGCACCTTGATTGGCGCGAGGGTGACGTTCTCCAGGATCGTCTTGTGGGCGAACAGGTTGAAGGACTGGAAGACCATGCCGACCTCGGCGCGCAGCGCCGCGAGGTCACGACCCTCGTCCGGAAGCAGGGTGCCGTCCAGGTAGATTTCGCCGCTGTCGATCGGTTCGAGACGGTTGATCGTGCGGCACAATGTCGACTTGCCCGAGCCCGACGGGCCCAGGAGGACGACGACCTGGCCGGCCGGGATGTCGAGGTTGATGTCGCGCAGAACGTGCAGATCTCCGAAGTGCTTGTCGACGTGTTGCAGCGAGACCATCGGCGGGGCAGAGGTGGTGGGCGATGCCGCTGCAGTCATAACCGATCACCTTAGTACCGCGGTGGCCGCACGGCAGTGCATGCGTATTTGTCGTCCGCACTATCCTTGGAAGCGTGAGTAGTGAAAGTCCGGCCGGCACCGGCGAGCAACGCCGCTACGAGGTGCGAACGTTCGGCTGTCAGATGAACGTGCACGACTCGGAG
>NZ_DIAX01000013.1:0-191 GCF_002414845.1 Gordonia sp. UBA5067
CGATCTACCAAGCGCTCTACGATCCCGACATCGACGTGACCCGGCCGGCCCGACGCCGACGACGGCGACGCCGCCGACAGCTCCAAGGCCTGGAACGCCGCGGACACCTGCTGAACATGACCATGATCGACGACCGGCCCGCCGAGGTCGCTGACCGCGTCCAACCCGGCCACTGGGAATCTCAATGGAGT
>NZ_DIAX01000013.1:555-4171 GCF_002414845.1 Gordonia sp. UBA5067
GGCTGCCGCCGATCTGAGCGAGGAACGTCGCCGCGAGGACCCGGCCGAAGCCGGGCATGCTGAGCAGGATCTCGGCGTGCCGGTGTCGGGCGAAGTGTTCGGTGATCTGGGCGTCGATTCGCGCGAGGTCCTCGTCGATCGCGGCGATCTGGGCGGCGAGCTTGGCCACCAGCGTTGAGCCGACCGTCTGGGTGGGCAACTCCGTAGCCTGGGCGTGCGCGGCGTCGACGGCGGCCTGCGCGACCCCGATGCTGTTGCGGCACCCGCGGGCCTTCAGCCACGCCGCCAGACGGGTGACGCCGATCCGGCGAAGGCTGTCGGGGGTCGAGTAGTGGGACAGGAGCGTGAGCGCAGCCTTGTTCTTGGAGTAGTCGAATGCTCTCTCCAGCGCAGGGAAGTACTCCAGCATCGTCGCGCGCAGCCGGTTGATCGCGCGGACCCGGTCATGGATGACGTCGATGCGGTGGGACGTCAGCAGGCGCACGTCGACAGCGACCTGGTCGGCTCCGCGGACGGGCTGGAGGTCGGTGCGCATGCGGGCCTGATCGGCGATGATCCTCGCGTCCTTCGCATCGGTCTTTCCGTCGCCGCGGTAGGTCGCGGCGGCGTGGTGCACGATCCTGCCGGGAATGTAGAGCAGCTGTTGGTCGTGTCCGGCGAGCAACGCGATCAACAGGGCGGCACCGCCGGCGTTCAGGTCGGTCGCCCAGCAGACGTCGCCGTCGTCGGCGGCAAGCTCGATCACCGTGCCGATGAGCTCGAGGAGGGCAGCCTCGTCGTTCTCGACTCGCTTGGACAGCAGCACCCTTCCTTTCTGGTCGAGCACGACGCAGTGGTGCGTTTTCTTCCCGGCGTCGATTCCGGCCCACACTCTCGGCATGTTCATGGTCCTCCCGGTCGTGGATCTACGGCCCTGTCGATGACCACGCCGGCACGTCCTTACCCAACGATCGGAGTCGCAATTCTCAATCAGCGGTCGAGTCATCGGCGGGCAGCGGGCGGCCATTCCCAGTGAGCCGTCAACGCGGCAGGGAGACACTGAGCCATACCCGCTGCCCGAGGGTGACCGGAACACTACGACAGCCCCCGCTCTAGCCCTCACCAACAACGTAAGGAAGGCGACCTGATCATGGGCGCCGGCAACGGCACCGCGATCGTCACCCTCGTGGAGCGCACCACCCGGTTCACGCTGCTGGGCCACTTGCCCGCCGGCCGGCACGACGCGGCCACGGTCAGAGATAGCGTCATCGCCGCCCTGAAGCCCCTGCCCGCCCATGCGCGGCTCACCCTCACCTGGGACCAGGGCAAGGAGATGGCCCGCCACCGGGAGATCGCGGCGGCGTTGAAGACCACCAAGATCTTCTTCTGCGATCCTCGCTCGCCCTGGCAGCGGCCCAGCAACGAGAACACCAACGGTGTTCTGCGCGACTACTTCCCCAAGGGCAGCGATCTGGCCGTCCACGCCGCCGACGACCTCGCCGCGGTCCAGAACCAGCTGAATCAGCGGCCTCGGAAGGTCCTGTCCTGGGACAGGCCGGCCGACCGCATGACTACACTCCTGCGAACACCCGTGTTGCGACGTTGACTGGAACTCACCCACGCCCTCCACTGAACCCGGGGCGGTTCAGCCCAACCGGATCTGCTGGCGCCAGCCCACGTGCCACACCGTCGGCGGCAACGGCAGCATCGCGGCACGGTCGGCGTCGATCAGATCGACCGGACGAGCCTTGGTCGTCCTCACCACCCGCTGGTTGGCGGCGGTCAGCCAGTCGGTGAACTGGGCGTTGAAGTCGGCTGGGGACGCGAACTCCCGGCCCGGCATGAACGAGGTTTCGAAGTAGCCGTTACGGCGTTCCACGATCCCCTTCGATTCCGGATCACGCGGACGCAGCAACACCACCCGAGTGGCCAGACTTCCCGCGAACGACCTCGCCGGCTCGGTCAGACGACCACGCCCGATCCCGGGCTCGTTGTCCCAGATCAACCGGCGCGGTACCCGACCCAGCTGCTGTAACAGCGCCCAGGAGCCCAGCAGCAGGTCCTCGGTCTTCCGCGTCGGGATCATCCGGCCGGTCATGAACCGGCTGTGCGCGGCCGTGATCACCAACACCGGTAACAAGACATTGCTGCCGTCCTCCAGCAGAATCTTGCGTGGCGGGAACCACACATCACACGGCGCCGCATCCCCGGGCGACCACTCGATCCGATCCGCCGGATCCGGCCTGTGGTGCTCGCTCCGCAGCCGGTTCACGTTGTCACGGAACCAGCGGATCGACCCGCTCCAGCCCACCCGCTCAGCCAACACCGTCGCCGGCATGTCCGGGGTATCCGCCAGCAACTGCCGCACCCGCCCCTCGAACGGCGTGAACGACGTCTCCTTGACCTGCTTGCGTTCGTACCTCGGCGGACCGTCCGAAGCCACCGCCTTCGCCACCGTGTTCCGCGAGATGCCCAACCGGGACGCGATCCTCGCCTTCGGAACCCCCTCCGCAGCAAGCCTCCTGATCAGTGCCCAGTCCTCCATAGTGATCACACTCCAATCGTCGAAGAGTGCTCACTTTTCGAGCGCCGTTACCGCCCAGTTTCAGAGCGCCGCCGAGAGGCGTCCGGCCTGACCGATCCCGGCTGCCTGCCGGTTTGGTGATCAGGACGCGGACCCGCGAGTCCTCGGGCAGCGTGATCGGAGTCGAGGGTCGTCGGGCCCACCACACGATGCGGACCATCGCCTCCTCGGCCAGGACCGACGCCACCGTGCCACCGGCCACGAGGGCCAGGACGCCCCACGCCGCCACACCACGTAGAGCTTCGATGATCATCAGCCACAACACCGCCGCGATCAGCGCCTGCGGCGCCTTCACCAGCGCCCCCGCCCGGCGCAGTTGTGCCGTCCGGGGCGGGTACACGGTTCTCGTCGTCATGATGGTTCCTCCGCGGCCTCCCGATAGTCGGGAAGCTACTGGTCGCCTCCGACGATTCCGGACGCCGAAGGCGCCGCCGCGGTGGCCGACAGGGCCGCAAGCTTCACCAGCCGTGCGGCGTCCCTGTCGGTGAGGTCGCACCAGTGGGAGGCCTCCGCCAGGCTCAGCCCGCTGGACACCAGCGCCTTCAGCGCGGTGCCGGCTCGCCGTTCGGTGTCGCCGATGAGCGCGTCGCGTTCGGCGAGCGCCGTCATCACCACGGCCGACAGCTCCTCCCGCTCCTTGACCAGATCGGCCCGCTGCTGCCGCAATCGCGCGACCCGCTCTGCCGCGCTCCTGCGCGCCTGCTGCCGGATCTCGTTGATCGCCATCCCTGTCGCCCTCCCCCAGGCCGTCGGCTGGCTCGCCGGCTCACCATTTCCTAACGGGGCAGGCACGCGCCCGGTGGACGCCGCAGGGTCAGGTGTTCAGGGGCGCATGTCGTCGTGCAGCCGGATGCTGGAGAGTTCGATGCTGCCGTCGTTGAGGAGCCAGTAGTGCAGCCGCCGCGCTGACGGGGTCTTGACCTGCAGCGACACCCGCCAGCAGGTGGCGCCGTCCTCCCGCATGCGGGGCGGATCATCGCCGCCCGGCCCTGTCCGCAACTGGTGGGCCTCGCGACCGGCGAACTCGTAGGCGCGGCCGGTGAGGACCTCGAC
>NZ_DIAX01000017.1:0-384 GCF_002414845.1 Gordonia sp. UBA5067
AGGCGCTGGACGACGCCGACGGCGAGATCTTGCGCCGCGTGCGCCGGGCGGTCGGACCGGACGTGCCGATCGCCGTCGTTCTCGACTCGCACGCGAACCTGACTCCGCAGATGGTCGAGCATGCCGACATCCTGCTGGCCTACGAGACCTACCCGCACATCGACACCTATGCGCGTGGCAGCCAGGCGGTGCGGTTGCTGGAGCAGCGGCTGCTCGGCGAGATCCTGCCCACCCACGCATTGCGCCAGATTCCGCTACTGACCCCGCTGACGACGCAGTGGACTGCCGGGCCGACTCCGATGCGCGACCTCGCGCTGCTGGCCGAGCAGGCGCGTCATGAACGATCGGTGCTCTCGATCGCCCTCGCCTCGGGCTTCCCCTACA
>NZ_DIAX01000017.1:548-3131 GCF_002414845.1 Gordonia sp. UBA5067
TCGCTGTTCGAGTCGGACCTGACCCCGGTCGATGCAGCGGTCTCGCTGGCGATGGCGGCGGAGCGCGGGCCGGTCGTGCTGGCAGATGTCGCCGACAACCCCGGCGGGGGCGCGTCGGGGGATGGCACGACGATCCTGGCCGCGCTGCTGGCGGCGCGTGCCGAAAGCGCGGTTGTCGCGATGATCGCCGATCCCGAGACGGTGCGTCAGGCAGAGCTGATCGGCGCAGGCAATCGCGGCAGGCTACGACTGGGCGGCAAGACCGACCACCTCCACGGCCCGACGCTGGAGCTCGACGCGCGGGTGCGCTGGACTGGCGACCTCACCTTTGTGAATCGCGGTCCGATGGGAACCGGGACGACGACGCGGCTGGGGTCGTCGGCGGTCATCGAGGTGGGCGACCCGCCGGTCGAGGTGATCGTTGCGACGAACCGCGTCCAGGCGCTCGACCCCGAGCTGCTGCGTGCGGCAGGGATCGAGCCGGAGTCGCGCCGGGTCATCGTGCTGAAGTCGAGCGTCCACTTCCGGGCCGCGTTCGGGCCACTGGCAGCCGGCATCATCGAGGTCGATGGGCCGGGACTCTCCTCGCCGGATCTGCTCAGCTTTCCCTACCGCCGCGTCCGCCGGCCGATCTGGCCGCTGGATCGCGACATGCGGTAGGGTCAGGGTAAAGGAGGCAGGATGAGCGATAACCGGGACCCGGACGACAAGCAGAAGCCACGCCAGCAGCAGGGGATGATCGTCGGCCTCCCGCTTGGCGTCGCGATCGGCGCCGATCGCGGCGCCGCAATGGGCAACGTCTCCCTGGGTATCTCGATCGGCGTTGCCATCGGCGTCGCGCTCGGCGTCGCGCACGATCAGCGCAAGAACGATTGATGAGCGAGATGCCGCCACGCCGCCGAAAGAACCCGCTCGTTCAGGCCGCCGCGGTCCTGCTGGGCTTCCTGCTCGGCATCGCGCTGCTCGGCCGGCTCGATAGCAGCGGCCTGCCGATCCTGGTCGGCGCGGCGATCGGGGTTGCGCTGGTCTTGGCGTTCGACGCGCTGCGGCGCAGAGACCGACCATCCTGAAGCGGCGAGCACCGTTGACTACCGACCGCCAACGTGCCTCGTTCGACCTTCGTGCTCCTCACGTATTCCGGCGCAGTAGAACGACGGCGACGAGCTGGAGAACACAGAAGGCGAACAGGAAGATACCGATGCTGAAGACCGTGATCACGCCAAACACGAACGCCAGCGCCGCGGCGATGAGCATCGCCTTCCACGACGAGCGAGACAGGCCGTACCAGGTTAGGAGCAGTGAACACGCAGGAATCAGCCATACGAGGCCAAGCCATGGTTCCTGGGGCATTCGCCGGTCCGTTTCGCTACGCTGCTAGTGTCGGGTAGAATCAGGTATAGCGTCCTCTGCCGCTCGGACCTTGCCAATTAGCTGGAGTCACCCATGAAGCGGTTCGTGAAGAGTCGACAGAACAGCGGTAGCGACGTCACGGCGGTGCTGCTTGGGGTGTGTTTGAGCCTGATCGCTCTAGGTGGATACGTTTCCTTTGAGTACCGCGTCATTCGGCCGGCGCAGGAGATCGACCTTGGTTATGATACCCCCGGATTGATGCGACAACTCGTCATCATCGTTCTATTCTGTTTCCCGACGACATTTGGTGCTGTCATCGCAGCCTGGCTTGCGTCCCGGCCGAAGCGTGTTGCATCTTGCGTTGCCATCGCCTACGTCCTTATAGTGTTCGCCCCACTGTTCAGCGACGACAATCTGCCTTATCCGCTCCCTGGCGTGGTCGGCTTACAGCCGTGGGTGACACTGAGCATGCTTCTGGTGAATCTCGCCATACTACCTGTCGCTGCGGCGGCGGCAACCACCAGGATTCGTACAGCCCTGACTGCGACAGGATGATTACGACATGCATTGTCGTGACGGGAAACAGCCCTGGTGAGCGAGGACGATATTCCGATCGGACAATCATCGACTTGCAACTGTTGGCGGTAGGCCGGCGAGGGTGCATCGACATGCGCTCAGACGCGCGATCTGAGACGTCGGTGCAACCGGAGCAGGCAAAGATCTCAATTTAGCTCTCGCTATTGGTTGCGGGCTGATAGTCTATCGAGTCAGATTCGATGATGATCCTCGACCGCTCGCAAGACACGCAGCAGCATCAACCCCCGCCAGCCGCTCGTCTCGCGTCACCTCGTCGGCGGCGCGGACGGTGATGTGGCCGAGCTTGCGGCCGGGCCGTGGGGCCTTGCCGTAGTGGTGGAGGTGCGCGTCGGGGATCGCGAGGATCGCGGACGGGTCGGGCATCTCGCCGATCAGGTTCTGGAGGCCGATCGCGCCGAGCGCGTCGGTCTCACCGAGTGGATAGCCGAGGATGGCGCGCAGGTGGTTTTCGAACTGGCTTGTTCTGGCGCCCTCGATCGTCCAGTGGCCGGAGTTGTGGACGCGCGGGGCCATCTCATTGACCAGCAACGCATCGCCGACCTGGAACAGCTCGATCGCCAGCACGCCGACGTAGTCCAGCTCCGCCATCGCGATCTCGACATAACCGCGGGCCGTCGCTGCCAGTATGTCATCGAC
>NZ_DIAX01000017.1:3317-3942 GCF_002414845.1 Gordonia sp. UBA5067
ACGAACGCCTCCAGGATCAGCGGCCGGCCGCCGAGCGTCTGCCAGGCGGCGTCGAGGTCGGCGGCGTCGCGGAGGATGGCCTGACCTTTGCCGTCGTACCCCTCGCGCCGCGTCTTCAGCACGGCCGGCAGTCCCAGCTCGGCGACGGCGGCGTCCAGCCCGGCCCGGTCGTCGACGGCGACGTAGCGCGGGGTCGGGATGCCGAGCGCGTTGAAGAACGTCTTCTCCGACAGGCGGTCCTGGGCGACATCGAGCGCGGCCGGCGGCGGGTAGACCGGGACCTGGCGCTCCAGCGCGCGCGCGACGTGGGCCGGCACGTTCTCGAACTCATAGGTGACGACATCCAGCCCCTCGGCGAAGCGGGCGAGGGCGTCGGGGTCGTCGTAGGCGCCGACAATCAGCTCGCCGAGGTCGGCGACCGGCGCGTCCGGCGAGGGGTCGAGGAAGCGGAAGCGCAGGCCGAGCGGGTAGCCGGCCAGCGCCAGCATGCGGCCGAGCTGGCCACCGCCGATGATGCCGACGCGGATCATCTAGCTGCCCTCCCGTGGGTCGGGGTGATCGAGGACGGACTGGGTCTGCCGCGCCCGCCATTCGTGGAGCGCGGCGCGGATCGCCGGCCGGCTCG
>NZ_DIAX01000057.1:0-7443 GCF_002414845.1 Gordonia sp. UBA5067
GCACCAGTTGCGCGGGCGGGTGGGTCGGGGCGGGCTGCCCGGCCTGTGTCTTCTGGTCACGGCCGTACCGGAGGGCTCCGCGGCGTTCCGCCGGTTGTCGGCGGTGGCCGCCACGACCGATGGGTTCGAGTTGGCCCGCCTCGACCTGGCCGAGCGCCGGGAGGGCGATGTCCTGGGTGCACTGCAGTCGGGGGGATCGTCGTCGCTGCGCTTCCTCTCGTTATTGTCCGATGCCGACGTCATCGCCGATGCCCGTGGCCTCGCTCGGTCGGTCGTCGACGACGACTTCGTCCTCGGCGACCACCCGGGCGCCGCGACGATCATCGATGCGGTCGTCGGCTCCCGTGCGGACTTCCTCGACAAGTCCTGATACCCGCCCGTGGGTTGTCGGGGAACCGGGCGCCGCCCGCGCGCGTCTAAGTCCACATGGGGGAGATGTTCTCGCGACGCGTCTGGGCGCTGCTGATCGGCGCCACCGCGCTCGCCGTGTTCGCGGCCGGGTCGATGGCGATGGACCAGCGGCGCGATCCGCCGGCCTCGGCGCGCGGGTGGCTGGCCGAGTTGCAGCGCATTCCACGGGTGGCGGCGCGGCTCCCGCACCGGCCGGACTACCGGCGCTCCGCATTCGGCGCGGCCTGGGCCGACGCGACGGATGTGTTCGGCGGCAACAATGCCTGCGACACCCGGAACGACATCCTGCGGCGCGACCTGGACGAGGCGGTGACCGCACCCGGCCCGCGGTGTGCCGCGACGGTGACGGCCGGCCGATTGCGCAGTCCGTACAGCGGTCGGGTGCTGGTGTTCCGGCGCAGCCGTGCCACCGCGGTGCAGATCGATCACATCGTGCCGCTGTCTTACGCCTGGGACATGGGAGCGCACGGGTGGTCGTCGACGGCCCGGCTGCGCCTTGCCAATGACCCGGCCAACCTGGTTGCGGTCGACGAGAAGTCGAATCAGGACAAGAGCGACCTCGAGCCGGCCCGCTGGATGCCCCCGGCCCGCCAGTTTCACTGCCAATACGCCAAGCAGTTTGTGGCGGTGCTCGCGTCCTATCCGATACTGCTCGACGAACCGTCGGCGCGCGTGCTGGACGGCGCGTTGCGCGGCTGCCGGTAGCCGCCGAGTGGGCACCTCAACCCCGCCGTGTGGGCACCTCAACCCCGCCGAGTGGGCACCTCAACCCCGCCGAGTGGGCACCTCAACCCCGCCGAGTGGGCACCTCAACCCCGTCGAGTGGGCACCTCAACCACGCCGGAGAAAGCCGTCGGCCACACCGGCGCTAACCTGGATCAAAGACATGTCTGGTTCAACGACATGTGGAGTCCAAACCCGAGCGAAGGAACGTGATGAGCGCACCCACCCGCGACCCCGGTACCGCGGCGCCGGCAGACGCGGTGGCCGTCGAGGTCACTGCGCTGGCCACTACCGCGAAGGCGGCGTCGCGGACCCTGGCCGCGCTGTCGACCGCCGAGAAGAACACGGTCCTGAACGCCGCGGCCGCGGCGATAGAGGCCGCCACCGAGACAATCGTCGCCGCCAACGGCTCGGATATCGCCCGCGCCGAAGCCGCGGGGACCGAGACCAGTCTGCTCGATCGCCTGCGTCTCACCCCGACGCGCGTCGCCGGCATCGCCGATGGGCTGCGGCAGGTCGCGGCGCTGCCTGACCCCATCGGAGAGGTGCTGGCGGGGAAGACCCTGCCCAACGGGTTGACGCTGCGTCAGATCCGGGTGCCGCTGGGCGTCGTCGGCATCGTGTACGAGGCGCGACCCAACGTCACCGTGGATGCGTTCGGGATCGGATTCAAGTCGGGCAACGCGGTCCTGCTCCGCGGATCGAGTTCCGCCGCCGATTCCAACGCTGCGCTGGTCGCGGTGCTGCGCGAGGTGCTCGGGGCGCACGGGATCAGTCCGGGCGCAGTTGCGCTTCTGCCCGCCCACGACCGGGCCAGTGTCACGGCACTGATCCAGGCACGTGGCCTCGTCGACGTGGTCATCCCGCGCGGCGGTGCCGGTTTGATCAGTGCGGTGGTCGCCAACGCGACCGTTCCGACGATCGAGACTGGGACGGGTAACTGTCACGTCTACGTCCACCGGGCGGCCGACCTGGACATGGCCCAGGCGGTCGTCATCAACGCCAAGACCAGGCGGCCGAGCGTCTGCAACACCGCGGAGACGGTGCTGATTGACGACGCGATCGCCGACGTCGCGCTTCCGCGCCTCGTGGCGGCGTTGCAGGAATCCGGTGTCACCATCCACGGCGACGAGGAGGGGATGGAAGCGGCCACCGAGAAGGACTGGAGTGAGGAGTACCTGTCGCTGGACATCGCGGTGCGCCGCGTTGCGGGGCTTGATGAGGCGATCGAACACATCGGGCGCTACGGCACCGGACACACCGAGGCCATCATCACCGCCGACCTTGCTGCCGCCAACGAATTCGCCAGGCGGGTCGACGCCGCGGCGGTCATCGTCAACGCTTCCACCGCGTTCACCGACGGTGAGCAGTTCGGCTTCGGCGCCGAGATCGGGATTTCGACCCAGAAGTTGCATGCCCGCGGCCCGATGGGCCTGCCGGAACTGACCTCGTCCAAGTGGGTCGTCTGGGGCGACGGCCAGATTCGGCCCGTCTGATGACGCGTGACACCAGGCCGGCGGCGTCCGCGGAGTCGACGATCGTGCCCGCATTCGGCTCCGTCGACGACGTTGCGCAGCGGCTGACCGCCACCGGATACCTCCCCGACGCGGCGACCACGACGGCGACCTATCTCGCCGACCGACTCGGAAAGCCGCTGCTCGTCGAAGGTCCCGCCGGCGTTGGCAAGACTGAGTTGGCCAAGGCGATCGCCGCGGCCACCGGGGCCGATCTGGTCCGGCTCCAATGCTACGAGGGTCTTGACGAGGCCCGCGCGCTGTACGAGTGGAACCACGCGAAGCAGATCCTGCACATCCAGTCGACCGGTGCCCGCGACTGGGCCGATACCAAGACCGACATCTTCTCTGCCGAGTTCCTGCTCCCACGGCCGTTGCTGAAGGCGATCTCGCGGACCGAGCCGACCGTGCTGCTCATCGACGAGGTGGACAAGGCCGAAGTCGACATGGAGGGGCTGTTGTTGGAGGTGCTGTCCGATTTCGCCGTGTCGATCCCGGAGATGGGCACCGTTCGCGCGGCGCAGCGACCGATCGTGATCCTCACCTCCAACGCGGCCCGCGAACTGTCCGAAGCGCTCAAACGCCGCTGCCTGTACCTGTACATCGACTTTCCCGACGCCGCGCGGGAAAAGGAGATCCTCGCCAGCCGGGTGCCGGACCTGCCCGAAGTGCTCGCCGCCGAGGTGGTCCGGATCATCGGGGCGCTGCGCGGGCTCGATATCCGTAAGAAGCCGTCGGTCTCGGAAACCATCGACTGGGGCAACACCCTGCTCGCCCTGGCCGCCGGCGCCCCCGCGGGCAGCCCGGAGGCAAAGCTCGCCAACGGCCGGATCGACGACTCGCTGATCGCGCGAACCCTCGGCGTGGTTCTCAAGCACCGGCCCGACCTGGCGACCGCGCGTAAAGAACTCAAGCTGAACCAAGACTGATGTCGGGGCGAGCGGAGTTCGCGGAGCGACCGGAGGTGTCGCCGGTGCCCCTCCTCGACCACCTGGTGGCGTTCATCGATGAGTTGCGGCGACGTGGTATCGACATCGGCCCGGCCGCTCTACTCGATGCGGGCCAGGCGGTGGGCGTCCTCGACCTGCTGGACCGCGCGTCGCTCCGCGAAGGCCTGGCTGCCACTCTGCTGTCCACCCACATGCACCGCGACATGTTCGACCGCGCCTTCGACCTGTGGTTCCCGTTGGGCACCGGGGCGCGCACCACGGCGACCGAGATTCCGCGCGACGCCGACGGAAACGTCGACATCGAGGCATTTCGGGATATGGTCGCCGAGGTGATGGCCGACGATGCGGCGGGTACCGACGGCCGTCAGGGCGAGTTGATCGCCATGATCGTCGACGAGTTCGGTCGCTATGAGGGGGCGCGGGGCGAGGCGTTCTCGGCCTACCAGGCGACGTCGACGATCAACCCGCAAACGTTGATCGCCGCCATCGCGGCCGCGATGGCGCGCGGTGCGGTTGATGACGAGTCGGGTGCACGGGCGGGGACCCAGCCCCGCTACCGGCGGGCAGCGGCGGACCGCGCGGCGCAGTTGCGCGCGGGAATCGAGGCCGAGACACAACGGCGGATGGCCGGCCGGCACGGGCGGGACCGCGTCGCCGAGTACGCGGTGCCCAAGTTGCCCGAGCAGATGAGCTTCCTGCATTCGGGCCCGCGCGATCTGGCGCAGATCCGGCGCACCGTGCAACCGCTGGCCCGGTTGCTCGCGGCCCGGTTGGAGATTCGTCGCCGGCGGGCGCGGCACGGCCCAGTCGACGTGCGGCGCACGTTGCGGGCCTCGATGTCGACCGGGGGCGTCCCGATCAAGCTGACCCACCGGCGCCCGCGCCCCGGCCGTCCCGAACTGGTGGTCGTCTGCGACGTCTCCGGCTCGGTATCGGGCTTCTCGCAGTTCACGCTCCAACTCGTCTACGCCCTGCGTCAACAGTTCTCGAAGGTGCGGGTGTTCGCCTTCGTCGACACCGTCGACGAGGTGACCGACTTCTTCGATCGCGGCCAGGCCGACGAGACTTTCGGGGAGGTCATGCACGAGATGATCACCACGGCCCGGATCGCGACCCGCGACGGCCACTCCGACTACGGGCACATGCTCAACGGGTTCGCCCGCGACTATCTCGACTCGCTGACCCACCGGGGTGCGCTGCTGATCCTTGGCGATGCGCGCAACAACTACCACTGGACGGAGACCGAATCGCTGCTCGCCTTGACCGAGCGGGTGCGGCACGCCTATTGGCTCAATCCGGAGCGACGCGAGGATTGGGGCAGCGGCGACTCGGACGCCGACGTTTATGCCGAGGTGATCGACATGTACGAATGCCGCAATGCCGAACAGTTGGCCAAGGTTATCGGCGATCTATTGCCGGTGTGAGCGTAAGCTTTGGCGCCATGTCGACAGATGCCCGGGCCATGACGCGCCGCCGCCGGGTGGGGGTCATGGGCGGGACCTTCGATCCGATCCACAACGGGCACCTCGTCGCCGGTAGTGAGGTGGCCCACCGGTTTGGGCTCGACGAGGTGATCTTCGTTCCGACCGGCCGGCCGTGGCAGAAGACCGGCGGTGGGCAGCTGGGGGCGGGACAGGTCTCGGCGCGCGACGTGAGTCCGGCGGAGGACCGTTACCTGATGACCGTCATCGCCACCGCGTCGAACCCGCAGTTCTCCGTCAGTCGCGTCGACATCGACCGCGAGGGCAACACCTTCACGGTGGACACCTTGCGCGACCTGCGCCGCCTGCTTCCCGACGCGGAGTTGTACTTCATCACCGGTGCCGATGCGCTGGAGTCGATCCTGTCCTGGCAGGACTTCGACGAGATGCTCGCTCTGGCCCGCTTCGTCGGTGTCAGCCGCCCCGGCTATGAACTGTCTGCCACCCATCTCGCCAAGCATCTGCGCGAATTGCCGCCGGACACGCTGCAGATGCTGGAAATTCCGGCACTGGCGATTTCGTCGACGGAGTGCCGTGCTCGTGCGGCGGCGGCCCGGCCGGTGTGGTACCTGGTCCCCGACGGGGTGGTGCAATACATCGCCAAGCGAGGGCTGTACCGTCGGTGGCCGCATCCGGGGCCCAGTGTTTCGGCGCCGGGATAACGCTCGAACGCGGGCGAATTATTGTCGCGCCGCACCACCGCGCGACGCGGTCGCTAAAGTGTTCCGCAGTCTGCCGGACCCGTCGTATCTCCGACCCCACCGGCACCGAGTCGAAGGATTGCCCCTGTGACTACGACCGCTCCCGTACCGACCGGCCCGCACGCCGTGACCGTCGACACTGACGAGGGGTACCAGCGCGGACTCACCACGCGCACCGTCCAGATGATCGCCATCGGCGGTGCCATCGGTACCGGACTCTTCTACGGGTCGGGTGCCGCCATCGAAATGGCCGGCCCGGCACTCCTGGTCGCCTACGGGGTGGCCGGTCTCGCAGTGTTCTTCATGATGCGCGCGCTCGGCGAGCTGCTGCTGTACCGGCCGGTCGCCGGCGGCATCTCGGAGTACGCCGACGAGTTCCTCGGCCGTTTTGCCGGGTTCAGTCAGGGCTGGACCTACTGGGCGGTGTGGGTGACCACGTGTATGGCTGAGATCACCGTCGCCGGCAAGTACGTCAACTACTGGTGGCCGGTGATCCCGGTCTGGTTGACGGCGCTGGTCTCGCTGGGCGTCCTGTTCTGCGCCAATCTGATTTCCGTCGGCGTGTTCGGTCGCGCCGAATTCTGGTTCTCCAGCATCAAGATCGTGACCATCTTCGGCATGATCATCATCGGCCTGGGCATTCTCCTGCCGATCGCCGGGTTCGGGCCCGAGCACGGCCCCTCGGTGGCCAACCTGTGGAACGACGGGGGATTCTTCCCGACGGGGCACTGGAACGCGTTGCTCGTGCTGCAGATCGTCATGTTCGCCTACGTGGGCGTGGAACTGGTCGGCGTCACCGCCGGGGAGGCGCAGAACCCCAGGGTCACGCTGCGCAGGGCGATCAATTCGGTGCCGTTCCGGATCGGGATCTTCTATCTCGGCGCGCTGATGGTCATCCTGTGCGTGAAGGGGTGGCGCAACTTTCACGAGGGGACCAGTCCGTTCGTGCAGGTTTTCGAAGATGTCGGGATGCCGGGTGCGGCCGGGATCATCAACTTCGTCCTGTTGACCGCGGCACTGTCATCGTGCAACTCCGGCATCTACTCGACGGGGCGCATGCTGCGGTCGCTGTCGATGCGCGGTGACGCCCCGCACCAGTTATCGGGCCTGTCTTCGCGCCACGTGCCGATCACCGGGATCGTGTTGTCGGCGGCGGTGATGATCATCGGCGTGGTGATCAACGTGATCGACACCAGCCGCGCCTTCCTCTGGATCACCTCCGTGTCGACCGTCGGCATCCTCGTCGTGTGGTCGACGATCATCGTCTGCCACCTCGTCTACCGAAACCGCATCAAGCAGGGGTTGCTGCCGCCCACCGACTACACGGTGCCCGGCGCACCCGTCACGTCCTATCTCACGCTGGCCTTCTTTGTCGGGGTGCTGATCCTGCTCGGGTTCACCAGTTCGGGTCGCACCGCACTGGCGGTTGGCGCGGTCTGGTTCCTGCTCGTCATCCTCGGGTACCAGCTGTGGCGCGCGCTGCAGAAGTCGACTGGCGACGGGGACCCGGCCGGTGGTGACCCCCTTAGTGATGCAGATGCCGGCATCACGGTGGGGACTGCGGTCACGGTGGGGACTGCGGTCGCGGTGGGGACGGGTGCGGTGAACGTCACGCGCTCGCCATCGCCGTCGTCGGCGATCACCGAGCAGATCCCGGTGGTCG
>NZ_DIAX01000057.1:7600-17673 GCF_002414845.1 Gordonia sp. UBA5067
CCGAGCAGATCCCGGTGGTCGACGTGGCGCGGGTGGCGCCCGTCGCACCCGCGCCGACGGAACCGCGCCTCACCCGCGAAGAAGCGGGTCCCGCCCCCAAGGATGTTTTCGGCTGGGCCATCCTGTCCTGTGCCCTGTTCCTGCCGATCGGTTTGTTCGCCGTCGTCAAGGCGGCATCGGTGAGGCCGCAGTGGGCGTCGGGGGAGTATTCGCTGGCGCGCCGGTCGGCGGCGACGGCCCAGACTGCGGCGATCGCCGCCTGCGTCGCCGGGGTCGTGGTGATCGCCGCAGTGCTGGGCTGGCTCGTCATCAGTACCCGGTAGCCGTGACCATCGCTTCGGCGTGAGACGCTGTACCACATGACCGCTGCACCCGAATCGGTGGAAGTGGCGCGCATCGCCGGCGCCGCCGCCGCCGACAAACTCGCCACCGACGTCGTCGCCATCGACGTTTCCGAGCAACTAGTCATCACCGATGTCTTTGTGATCGCCTCGGCCGACAACGAGCGGCAGGTGAACGCAATCGTCGACGAGGTCGAGGATGCGATGCGCGCGGCGGGCCACAAGCCCGCGAGACGCGAGGGGGCTCGTGAAGGGCGGTGGGCGCTACTCGACTACACCGATGTCGTGGTCCACATCCTCCATGCCGACGAGCGTGAGTTCTACGCGCTCGAACGGTTGTGGAAGGACTGTCCGGTTATCGACCTCGAACTCGGCGACACCGCACCGGAGGCGCATACCCCGTGATCACGGGTCCCGACTCCCGCGACACCAGCGTTGAACGCCTCACCCCGGTCGTCCGCCGGCTACTGCTCTGGCGCCACGGTGAGACGTACTACAACGCGGCCAGCCGGATGCAGGGTCAGCTCGACACCGACCTGTCTGAGCGGGGGGAGCGCCAAGCGGTGGCCGCCGCGGCCGCGCTCGCTCAGCGCGACCCGCTGGCAATCCGGTCGTCCGATCTTCGGCGCGCCGCGCAGACCGCCGATCAGCTCGGACTCCGCACGGGACTGACGGTCACGCGTGATTCCCGCCTGCGTGAGACCGACCTCGGACAGTGGCAGGGGATGACCCACACCGAAGTCGACGACCGGGCGCCGAACGCCCGGCGCATCTGGCGCGACGACGCGACGTGGTCGCCGCCGGAGGGGGAGTCGCGCGTGCAGGTCGCCGCCCGGATCACCCCCGTCGTCGACGACCTGCTGGCCGCGTTGCCGGAGTGGGGCAGCGGCAGCCGGCCGGAGGCGCCGGTCGTGCTGGTCGCCCACGGCGGCTGCATCGCGGCGCTGACGGCCGCGCTGCTCGGGTTGCCCGTCGCGAACTGGCCGGTGTTGGGCGGGCTCGCCAATGCCTGCTGGGTGCAGTTGTCCGGGCACCAATTGGGGCCGGTGGGCAGTGCCCCCACGTGGCGGCTCGATGTCTGGAACAGCGGAGTCGACGAATCGTGACCGAGGCGGACGGGGCCCCGTCGATCCTGGTGCTCTCCGATTCGCTCGCCTACTACGGCCCCCGGGGCGGTCTGGCGGCCGACGACGAGCGCATCTGGCCCAACATCGTTGGACAGCAGGTGGGCCGGCGCGTCGAGCTCTTCGGCCGGATCGGCTGGACCAGTCGCGATGTCTGGTGGGCGATCACCCAGGATCCGCGGATCTGGGCGGCGCTGCCGCATGCCGACGTCGTCGTTCTCGCGTACGGCGGGATGGACAGCCTGCCGTCGCCGTTGCCGACGGCGCTGCGCGAACAGATCCGCTATCTGCGGCCCGCCAGGCTGCGGGCGGTGGTCCGCGAGGCGTACGCGTGGGTGCAGCCGCGGGCGGCACTGCTGGGGTGGCCGCTGGCACTGCCGCCGCGCATCACCGTCGAGTACGTGGCGAAGGTGCGCGACGCGCTGGTCCAGCTGCGCCCTGATCTGCCGATTGTGGCGTGCCTGCCGCCCACCCATGCCAGTCCGTACTACGGCAAGGTGCACCGCGGCCGGATTCCGGCGACGACGGCGATGCGCGACTGGGCCGCGGCGCACGGCGTGGCCACGGTGGACTTCTATCCGGCGACCCTCGATGAGTTCACCAACCATTCGCAGGACATGAACCCCGACGGAATCCACTGGGGGTTCCGCTGCCACGCCAGAATCGCCGAGGTGGTGGTCCCTGCTGTGCGAACCGCGCTCGACCGCGGGGCAACAGAACGCCACGGCACCGGCTAACGTAGACCCGTGCCCGTTGTCGTCGTCACCGATTCGTCGTGCTGCCTGCCGTCCGAGATCGTCGAGCACTATGGGATCGGACAGGTGCCGCTGCACGTCGCGTTCGACGGGACCGACTTTCGGGAGAACATCGACGAGATCCCGCCGAGCCTCGTCGCGACGCCGGGTGTGACGACTGCGGGGGCCACGCCGGCCGACTTGGAGGCGGCATTCGCCAAGGCGCTCACCGAGTCCAAGGGCGACGGGGTGGTCGCGGTGCACATGTCGCGCAAGCTCTCGAGCACCTGGAGTGCGGCCCGGGTCGTCGCCGACAGGTATGACGGCGCGGTCCGGGTCGTGGATTCCCGCTCGGTCGGCCTTGCTGTGGGATTCACGGTGCTCGCCGCGGCGCAGGCGGCGGCCAGGGGTGCGGACCGGGATGGCGTGTACGAGGCCGCAGTCCGCGAGGCGGCGACCATCGAGGCGATGATCTGCGTCTCGGACCTCGACCACCTGCGGGCCAGCGGCCGGATCAGCGCGGCGAGCCGGATGCTGGGTTCGGCGCTGTCGATCAAACCGATCCTGCATCTTGTCGACGGTTCGCTCGCGCTGCGTGAGCGGCACCGCACCTTTTCCAAGTCGATCGCGAAGATGGTCGACGCCGCTTGTGAGATCGCCGGTGCGCGGCCGGTGTCGATCGGGGTCCAGCACAGCGACGCCCCGGAAGCCGCCGAGCAGGTGATGGCGGAGTTGCTGTCGCGCATCCCCGACGTGGTTACGGCGATGACGACTCCGCTGAGCCCGGTGCTGACCGTGCACGTGGGCACCGGCGCGGTGGGGGTGACGGTCGGTTCGACCCTCACCCCGATCGACTAGCTCCTGCCGAGCGCCGCTTTTCGCTGCTGGCAGCGATTCGACGTCGAGTGGCCGGGCGTCCGACTGAATGGGGACGGCGCTATCCACAGTTCTGCGCGTTCCACAGTGGACCGCTGACCCGGTGTTCGCGACGGACAGTGGCTCAACGCTCCGGCCTACCGTTTTCGCATGGGGAGAGTGCGATCAATGGAGCCGGCGGTGGTGCGGCAGCGGCTGGCGCGGTTGGCCGCCGGCCCGGCGCCGGTGGACGAGCGATCGGCCGCGCCCATCGAGCCCCCCGGCATGGCGACGCCGCGCTGGTTGGACCCCACCGGCTGGGACACCGGCCGCCCGGGCGCGGACGAGGATCTCGCGCCTGCGGCAGGGTTCTCCCTGGCCGATCTCGCTGCCGACGACTTCGCTGCCGACGACGAACGACAAAACGATAGGGCAGGGCACTGGCTGCGTCCGTTGCCCCCTGCCGCGGTCGCACTGGTGGCGGTCGGCGTCCTCGCGACGCTGATCGCCGCCTACCTGGCGCTGCGTGCCCCGGCGACGACGGTCCCCGTCGTCGACTTCCCGGCCTCGGCGGGGCCGACGGCGTCGCGAGCGCCCGGTCCGCCGGGCTCGCCGGTGCCATCGAGTGTGGCCACCGCTGCGCCCGCCCGGATTGTCATCAGCGTCGTCGGCCTCGTGCGGCGGCCGGGCCTGGTCCGGCTGGCGCCGCAGTCGAGGGTGGCCGATGCCCTGGCCGCCGCGGGTGGAGCCAAACCGGGTGCCGACCTGTTGTCGCTGAACCTCGCCCGGCCGTTGCGCGACGGCGACCAGGTCGTCGTCGGCCTCGCGGATGCGCCCGGCCGCGCCGGACTGCGCAGCACCGTGATCGGGATTGACGGCAACTCCTCGGGTCCTCCGCCGGTCGCCGGCCCGGGGTCGCCCACCGATGGCGGCCCGGGGTCGGGCGGCAAGGTGGACCTGAACACGGCGACGCTCGAGCAACTCGATGCGCTCCCCGGGGTCGGTCCGGTGACCGCGACGGCGATAGTCGAGTGGCGTTCGACGCATGGCGCGTTCGCGTCGGTGGACCAACTCGCCGAAGTCGATGGGATCGGCCCGGCACGGCTGCAGCGGTTGCGCGCGCTGGTGACCGTCGCCGGAGGGTGACCGATGCCCGCCCTGGATCTGCGCCTGGCGATTCCGGCCCTGGGGTGCTGGTCGATCACCGGTGTCGGGCTGCTGTGCCCACGCGGCGTGCTGGTTGCCGTCGTCCTGACGATGATGGTCCTGTCCCTGGCCGGTGCCCTGGCCGGTGCCATGGTCGGCGGTGTCGCCGGGATAGGTGCACCCGTGGTGCTGGCGACCACCGGCCTCACTTTCGGGGTCGGTGTGGCACTGCTCATCCGTGCCGATCGGGTCGACGCCCACCCGCTGCGGCAACTCGACGGCGGGACCGCAGCCGTCGTGCTCAGGGCGACGGAGGATCCGCGGGTGAGTACGGCCAATCCCGATGTGGTCTGGCTCCGGGCACAGGTGCACTCCGTCGACGACCGGCCGGTGCCCGCGGCGAGTGTGATTGTGTTTGCGCCCCGCCAAGGCGGCGACCAGGCCCGGTGGCTCGACCTGGGCGTCGGACAGCCGGTGCGCGCACTCGTTGTCGTGCGCGTTCCCGACGGCCGTGGGCTGGTGGTGGCCCGGCTGACTGCGCGCGGCCCACCGGCCGTCGTCGGTGCCGCGCCGGCCTACCTGCGCGTGTCCGAGTCGGTGCGCGTGCGGTTCCGCGAGGTGTGCGCGCACACTGTCGGCCACCGTGAGGCGGGCCTCTTGCCAGGGCTCGTTGTCGGCGATACCAGCATGGGCGAGGCCACCGTCGACGAGCAGTTCCGCCGGGCCGGGCTCACGCATCTACTGGCCGTCTCCGGCGCGAACTTCGCGCTGATCGTTGGCGCGGCCGTGCTGCTGATCGGCGTGGCCGGAGGCTCGATCCCACTCACGGTGGGGGCCGGGCTGGCCGCGACGATCAGTTTCGCGGTACTCGTACAGCTGTCGCCAAGTGTGATCCGGGCGGCCATCATGGGAGGTGTCGGCTTGCTCGCCATGGCGGCGTCGCGCGGCCGCAGCGCCCTGCCCGCCCTCGCCGCCGCGGTCGTCCTCGGGTTGTTGGTGTGGCCCGAGTTGGCGGTCGACCTGGGATTCGCGATGTCGGTGGTGGCGACTGCGGCGCTCATCGTTTGGTCACCGCCGGTGCGGGATCGGCTGATCGGGCTCGGCCTGCCCCGGGGGCCGGCCGATGCCGTCGCGATGGCGACGGTGGCCTACGTTGTCACTGCTCCGCTGGTGGCCGCAATCTCCGGCCAGGTGAGCCTGTCGGCGATCCTGGCGAATCTGGCCGTCGCGCCGGCGGTGCCGGTCGCCACGCTGCTCGGCGCCGCGGCGATGCTTCTCGCCGCGCCCGATGTGCGGGCGTTGACGGCGCTGGCGCGCGTGCTGGTCACCGCGTGCGAACCGGCGCTGCGGTGGATCCTGGTCGTCGCGCGGGTCCTCGGCGGCGGGTGGGCGGCGATCCCCACCGCGCCGGGGTGGCTGCTCGGCATCGGCGTGGCGGTGCTCGTCGGCCGGACCCTGCGGCGGCGGAGACGAGTCGGGTCTCGTCGGCCCGATGGCGGTCTGGCACGATTGGAACCGTGACCGAACCCCTCTACCTGCTCCTCGGGGACAACGCCTTCCTCATCGAGCGCGCGGTCGGCCAGGTTCTTGCCGCCGCCGGTCGCGACAGCGGCGAACCGGTCGCCCTCACCCGGGTGCGGGCCGGTGAGGTGACCGCCGCAGAGCTGGCCGAGTTGTTGAGCCCCTCATTGTTCGCCGACTCGCGGGTGATCCTCGTCGAGGCGGCGGGGGAGGCGGGCAAGGAACCCGCTGCGATCATCACGTCGACACTGAGCGAGATTCCCGACGGGATCGTCCTCCTCGTCGCACACTCCGGCGGCGGCCGTGCCAAGTCGATGGTCGGAGCGCTGCAACGGGCGGGAGCCGTTGAGATCGACTGCGCGACGCCACGGTGGCCCTCGGACCGGGCCGACTTCGTCCGCCGTGAGTTCCAGGCCACCGGCGTGCGAGTATCGCGCGACGTCGTCGAACTGATGCTCGCCAACGTCGGCTCCGATCTGCGGGAATTGGCGGCGGCGGTCAGTCAGCTCGTCGCCGATACCGGCGGAAAGGTCACCGAAGCCGCGGTTGAGACGTACTACTCGGGCCGGGCCGAGGTGCGGGGCTTCGAGATCGCGGACAAGGCGGTGACGGGGGATCTGGCCGGCGCCCGCGAATCGTTGGCGTGGGCGATGCATCACGGTGTGCCGCGCGTAGTCCTCGCGGATGCGCTGGCCGAAGCGGTGCATGGCATCGCACGGGTGCGGGGCCTTGGCTCGGTCAACCCGCAGTCCGCAGCGGCCGACCTGGGGATGCCGCCGAGTCGGGTGAAGAAGCTGCAGGCCCAGGGGGCGGCGTGGGATGCCGAGAGGATCGGGGCCGCCGCGGTGGTGGTGGCAAAACTCAACGGTGACGTCAAGGGGCAGGCGGCCGATGCCGACTTCAGCCTCGAACAGGCAGTCTCGGCGGTGGCGAACCTGCGACCGCGACGCGGCCGGGCCTGACGTGGTGGGACGCGCCGGACGCCACCGCCAACGCGAGTCACCCCGGTGACCGCGTGGTCGCCACCGGGGTGCAAGGAGCCGGGCGTGCCGCGATGCGGCGCGTCAGGGCTGCGTCAGAGCTTGTTGACGGCCAGTGCCATGGCCGACTTCTTGTTGGCGGCCTGGTTGGCGTGGATGACGCCCTTGCCGGCAGCCTTGTCGAGATCGCGGCCGGTCACAACCAGCAGTTCGCCGGCCTTGTCCTTGTCGCCGGAGTCGACGGCCGCACGGAAGTTGCGGATCGAGGTGCGAAGGGCGGAGCGAACCGACTGGTTGCGTCGACGCGCCTTCTCATTGGTCTTGATGCGTTTGACCTGGGATTTAATGTTTGCCACGCGGGTTTGTCCTCTTCATAGATCTGGGATGACAACGACGGCCGACTTTACCAGTCGTGCACCCGGCCACCCAAATCGTGGTGGGCGGTAGCTGCGCAGCGGAATTGGAAATTAGGGTGGACATCATGTCAGTCGTCTTCGTCCACGTCGGTCTGCCGAAGACCGGGACCACGTACGTGCAAGATCGACTGTGGCGCAATCGGGACCGCGCGATGCGGGTCGGGCTCTGCTATCCGGGCGACGTGATCGACGACCACTTTCACGCCGCGGCGCACCTGCAGCCGCAGCGATACCTGGACTGGGTCGATCCCGAACATGCGCGGGCCTGGTCGACGATGGTCGCGCAGATGCGTGCCTGGCCCGGCACGAGCCTGGTCTCCCACGAGTTGTTCGCCACCGCCACCGCCGAGCAGATCACCATGTTGGTCGGGGACCTCGACTTCGCCGACGAGGTGCACGTCATCGCCACGGTGCGCGACCTGGCGCGGCAGCTGCCGTCGGCCTGGCAGGAGAATGTGAAGAATCAGCGCCGGGGCACGTTCGACGAGTTCGTCGCCGCGGTTGCGGCACGGGCGGACTGCGCCGACCTCGGTCACGGCGAGGAGGGGCCGTTCTGGGAGTTCCAGGATGTCGTCACCATCCTCGACCGCTGGTCGATGGCGGTACCGGAGGACCGGATTCACCTGGTCACCGTGCCGCCGCGGGGCCGTGCCGGAGACGGGTTGTGGGAGCGCTTCGTCGGGGTGCTCGGAGTCGACCCGGCCGCGCTGTCGGCGCCGATCGAGACTGCCAATTCGTCGCTGTCGGCCGCACAGGCGGAGTTTCTGCGCCAACTCAACGACCGCCTGCAGCCAGTCGATGTCGGCTGGGAGCGGTATGAGCGGATTGTCAAGGGCGAGCTCATCGGCGAGGTACTGTTCGCCGGCGAGCGCGGCGCGCCGCAAGGACTGTCGGCGGGGCAGCGACGCTGGGCCGCCGGGCAGGCCGAGCAAATGATCACCGCACTGGCGGCGCGCGAATACGACATCGTCGGGTCGCTGGACGAGCTCGCGGTCAGCCTGGCGGCGGGCGCCGACGCGCAGCCGCCGTCACAGCAGGAGGTCCTCGAGGCCGCGCTGGATGCGCTGGCGGGCTGGGTGAAGGTCGCCCCGGTACCCGCGGGGCCCTCGCGATGGGTGTCCGCTGCACGCAACGCGGTGCGCAAGGCCCGCCGACGCGCCGTTGGCCTGCGCAATCAGGCCCAGCGCAATCAGGCCCAGCGCAATCAGGCCCAGCGCAATCAGGCCCAGCGCAATCAGGCCCGGGCGGCGGCCGACGATACCGGTCAGCGCCAGCCGTAATGACTGCGGAGTTCGGCAGCGACGGTGTCGAAGCGCGCCCGGTCCAGGATTGCGCCTTCGCGCCGGATGTGGTCGGCGGCGACAACCAGGACGCGGTCCAATCGGACGAAGCTCATGCGGTGGTCCTCATCCCAGACGCCGGCACCCAGTGCCCGCCAGTCCGGATCGCCGGCGTGGTAGTCCTGGCTTGAGAGCATCAGGCCCAGGACGTGATCGGGTTCGGTGTCGTGATGATCGCGCCCCACGATGAGCACCGGCCGGTCCTTGCCGCGCGCCGGGTCTTCTTCGAACGGGACCCACGTCCAGACGACTTCTCCAGGATCGGCGTCACCATCGAGATCGGGGTGATAGTCAATCGTGCGCGCGAGCGTTGCCGTCGGCGTGACCCGCGGATGCGGTGGCACGGTGCGTGCTAGCGCGGGCGGGTGGTGCAGGCCCAACCGCGGACCTGTGAGCCCCAGCCGGCCTCGGCCCGGGCGGCCCGCTCGGCCCCGGCGCGCGTCGGGTAGCCGTGAGCGCGGCCGACCCGGGTCTGGCCGTAACCGAACTGGTAGGCCACGGCGCCGCACGAGTTGAAGAAGGTGAAGTAGCCGCAGTCGCCGCCACAGCGGGCCTTCGCGGCGTTCGCTGCGGCGCCGGCGCTCGGATAGTCCACGGCGTAGCTGACCCGGCCGCTGTAGCTGTAGGAGATGGCGCCGTAGTTGTACGTGTAGGCGTGGGCGCTGGGGGTGGCGGACGGAAGGGCGCCGGCGGTCGCGGCGATGGCGGCAGCGATTCCGAAGGCGGCAAGGTTCTTGCGAGCGATCATGGGGACAAACCTAACCCAGATGCGGCTATCGGTGCACTCGGTGTAGGGCGAACGACCTACCGATTGGGCTGGTTGAGGAGTAGTGCCATCACGGCGTCGGCCGCCAGCGCGGCAACCCCGCTGCGGGCCGGGTTGAGCGCGTGCGGGGCGGCGACGGTGACGATCGTCGTCGCGGCGTCGATAAGTGCGACGGCATCAGCGAGTTCCCCGGAGGTGGCGAAGGGATCGGAGCGCCCGTGCACGAGGATCGTTGGAATCTGGATCTGTGACAGATGTTCGGTGCGCATCAGCTCGGGTTTTCCCGGCGGATGCAGAGGATAGGAGCTGAGGAACAGCCCGTCGGCCAGTTCGGGGTTCTCGGCGACGAGCATCGATGCCTGGCGGCCGCCGTACGAGTGCCCGCCGACGATCAGTGGTGTGCCGGTGACCGCGCTGATCGCGGCGCAGGCGGCGGCGATGCCGTCCCGGTCGCGCTGCGCGTCGGCGCGCCCGGGTGGGCCGGTGGGCCGGCGCTGCCGGTACGGCAGGTCGATGCGCGCGACGAGCAGTCCGCGCCGACAGAATTCATCGGCATAGGCGTGCAGGATCACGGCATCCCGATTGCCGCCGGCGCCGTGGGCCAGGATGGCTGCGCCGAGTGGCTCCGAATCGGGTTCGTGCAGGTCGGCGACGACGCCGGGGGCGGTGAGAGTGCGCACGTCACTACCGTAGGCCGGACGCGCCCGATCGACGCAGGCATGACAGACTGAAGGTTGACCTTTTGACGAGGAGCGGTTCTCATTTCCAGCTTTGCCGATATCACGTTCACCGACCCGGCGCGCATCCGGAACTTCTGCATCATCGCCCACATCGACCACGGCAAGTCGAC
>NZ_DIAX01000057.1:17801-26795 GCF_002414845.1 Gordonia sp. UBA5067
TCGAGCGCGAGCGCGGCATCACCATCAAGGCGCAGAATGTGCGCCTGCCGTGGCAGGTGACCGCCGACGACGGCACCACGACCGACTACGTCATCCATCTCATCGACACCCCGGGCCACGTCGACTTCACCTACGAGGTCAGCCGTGCGCTGGAGGCCTGCGAGGGGGCAGTGCTGCTGGTCGACGCGGCGCAGGGCATTGAGGCGCAGACCCTGGCCAACCTGTACCTGGCCATGGAGAACGAGCTGGAGATCATCCCGGTCCTCAATAAGATCGACCTGCCCGCGGCCGACCCGGACCGCTACGCCGCCGAGATCGCACACATCGTCGGGTGCGACCCCGACGATGTGTTGCGCGTCTCCGGTAAGACGGGAGTCGGGGTTTCCGAATTGCTCGATCGGGTGATCGAGCGGGTACCGGCCCCGGTCGGCGATCCCGACGCCCCCGCGCGCGCCATGATCTTCGACTCGGTCTACGACACCTATCGCGGCGTGGTCACCTACGTCCGCGTCGTCGACGGCAGGATCGTGCCCCGCGAGAAGATCGCGATGATGTCGACCGGCGCCACACACGAGTTGCTCGAAGTCGGCATCGTCTCGCCGGAACCGAAACCCACGCAGGGCCTCGGCGTCGGCGAGGTCGGATATCTCATCACCGGGGTGAAGGATGTCCGCCAGTCAAAGGTGGGCGATACCGTGACCAGTGCCCGCAAGAGCGCGCAGCAGGCCCTCACCGGCTATCGCGAGCCGGTGCCGATGGTCTACTCCGGGCTCTACCCGATCGACGGGTCGGATTATCCGGTGCTGCGCGAGGCACTGGAGAAGTTGCAACTCAACGATGCCGCCCTCACTTTCGAGCCGGAGACGTCGGTGGCCCTGGGCTTCGGGTTCCGGTGTGGATTCCTCGGCCTGCTGCACATGGAGATCACCCGCGAACGGCTGGAGCGCGAGTTCGGCCTGAATCTCATCTCCACCGCGCCCAACGTCGTCTACCGAGTGGTGATGGACGACGGCACCGAGCACATCGTCACCAATCCGTCGGATTGGCCGACAGGCAAGACCGGAAAGATCTTCGAACCCATCACCAAGACGACGATCATCGCGCCGAGCGAGTACATCGGCGCGATCATGGAGTTGTGCCAGGCGCGCCGCGGCGAGCTGGGCGGCATGGACTACCTGTCCGACACTCGCGTGGAGATCCGCTACACGCTGCCGATGGCCGAGATCATCTTCGACTTCTTCGACTCGCTGAAGTCGCGGACCCGCGGCTACGCGAGCCTGGACTATGAGGAGTCCGGGGAATCCGACGCCGATCTGGTGAAGGTCGACATTCTGCTGCAGGGCGAGGCCGTTGATGCGTTCAGCGCAATTGTGCACCGGGATGCCGCCTACGCCTACGGCAACAAGATGGCGCTCAAGCTGAAAGAATTGATTCCGCGCCAGCAGTTCGAGGTGCCGATTCAGGCGGCGATCGGCGCGAAGATCATCGCCCGCGAGAATATCCGGGCGATCCGCAAGGATGTGCTCGCCAAATGCTACGGCGGTGACATCAGCCGCAAGCGCAAGCTGCTCGAGAAGCAAAAAGAAGGCAAAAAGCGGATGAAGACGATTGGGCGCGTCGAGGTGCCGCAGGAGGCGTTCGTCGCCGCCCTGTCGTCGGATGCCACCGGGGACAAGCCCAAGGGGAAATAGCCCATGTCGCGTGCCGTGACCAATCCTGTACTCGAATCCAGCGCGCTCCCGTACGGGCTACCGGACTTCGCGGCGATCGCCGACGACGATTTCGAGCCCGCGATTATCGCGGCCATGGCGGCCCAGCGCGCCGAGATCGACGTGATCAGCACGAATCGAGAGTCCCCGACCTTCGTCAACACCGTTGTCGCCCTGGAAAACTCGGGTCAGGCGCTGACCCGGGCGTTGCGCACCTTCTACGGCACACTCGGGCCGGTGGCGACGCCCGGGCGCAACGACATCGCGGCGCGGCTCGCCCCGCAGCTGGCCAATCATCACAGCGCCATCCTTGCCGATCCGGCGCTCTTCGCCCGGGTGACGCAGGTGTGGGAGCAGCGTGCGGACCTGGGCCTGGACTCCGCCGAGTTCCGTTTGCTCGACCGGCGATACCGCGATGCGGTGCGCTCGGGGGCGCGCCTGGACGACTCCGGCCGCGAGGAGATGCGGGTCATCACCGCGCGGCTGGCCGACCTGACCACCGAGTTCGGACGCCTCGTCCTCGACGAGGCGAATGCGTCAGCGGTCCCGTTTGCCACCGAAGCCGAACTCGCAGGCCTGTCGTCGGGGGAACTGGGCGCGGCGCGCGCCCGGGCCGCCGAGGCCGGCGTCGACGGCTACCTCGTCGCGCTGGAACTTCCGACGAGCCAGGCGGCGGTCGCCGAACTTAACGCCCCGTCGGCCCGTAAGGCGGTGTTCGAGGCCTCTCTTGCGCGCGGTTCGCGCGGCAACGCGTTCGACACCCGTGCGCTGATCGCCGCGATCGTCGAACTTCGGGCGCGGCGCGCACAGCTCCTCGGCTACCCCGATCACGCCGCTTTCGTCATCGACGAGGAGACGGCACCGGATGTCGCAGCGGTCGACGAACTGCTGACGCGGCTGGTGGGGGCCGTGCAGCCGGCGGCCGCCGCCGAAGAGCAGGCGCTGCGCGCGCGGGCCGGTGGCGACCTCGCCGCGTCGGACTACACGTACTGGCTCGCCCGTGTGCAGCAGGAGCGGGCCGACGTGGACATCGAGGCGTTCGCACAGTACTGCGAACTGGACCGCGTTCTGCGGGACGGAGTGTTCTTCGCCGCTGAGAAGCTGTACGGACTGACCTTCGTGGCGCGCCCCGATCTCGCCGGATACCACCCCGACGTGCGGGTCTTCGAAGTTTTCGACGACGCCGGCGACGGGGTGGGCCTGTTCCTGGCGGACATGTATGCGCGGTCGACCAAACGTGGCGGCGCATGGATGACCTCGTTCGTCGATCAGTCGCGCGAGCTCGCCCTCAGGCCGGTCGTCGTCAACGTACTCAACATCCCGCAACCCGCGGAGGGGCAGCCGACACTGCTGAGTATCGACCAGGTGATGACGCTGTTCCACGAGTTCGGACACGCGTTGCACGGCCTGCTCTCCGACGTCCGGTTCGTCTCGCAGTCGGGCACCGCGGTACCGCGCGACTTCGTCGAGTTCCCTTCGCAGGTCAACGAGCACTGGGCGCTGCACCCAGCGGTCGTCGCCAACTACGCGCGCCACTTCGAGACCGGTGAGTCGGCACCGGAGGCTCTTGTCGAACAGGTCCGGGCCACCTCGGGGACCGAGACCGCGCACGCCACGGTCGAGTATCTCGGGGCGGCGATTGTCGACCTGCGCTGGCACCGGCTGAGCCCGGCGGAACTGGCCGACCTCGACCTGACGGCCCGGCCGGAGGGGTGGTCGTCGGTCGAGGCGGCGGCGCTCGCCGACGCAGGAGCCGCGACTGCGCTGATTCCGCCGCGCTACCGGGGGCCGTACTTCAACCACATCTTCGCCGGCGGATATTCGGCGGCGTACTACGCCTACATCTGGTCGGAGGTCCTCGACGCGGCGACCCGCGAATGGTTCGAGGCCAACGGCGGACTGCGGCGCGAGTCCGGGCAACGGTTCGTCGACGCGGTCTTGTCCAAGGGGGACAGCGTCGACCCGCTGGCCGCACACCGGGAACTGATCGGCGGCAGCGCCGCCGTCGAGCCGTTGTTGCGCCGACGGGGCCTGGCCTGAGCGGTCGCCGTTCGCGACTATGCTCGGGTGGGCGCGCCGAGCGCATTTCAATCACACTGATTCGGAAACGGAGGGGACGCGGTGTCAGGGTTTCTCTCCTGGTGGGATGGTGTGGAGGAGTGGCTGATCCGGCTGCCCTTCGTGCCACAACTGTTGGTGACCCTGATCGTCGTGGTGCCGCTGGCGATCATCGCCGCAATGGTGCTCTCCGAGGTTGTCGAGGTGGTCACCGGGCTCGCCGCGCGGCTGGGTGAGTTCACCGCCAAGACCTGGAAGGCGCAGTTCAGCGCCCGCTTCTCGGCCGATTTGGAGCCGCCCGACGACGGCGCGGCAGCATCGAACGCGTCGGGTCGTCCGACGGTGGGAGGGGAATCGTGAAGCGTTCGCCGGTCACCTGGGCCCTTCTGGGGCTCCTTGTCCTGGTCATCCTCGCCTGGCTGATCATCGGCTAGCACAGCTCCCGTGCACCCGCATCCCCGGCGGTGCCCGTCGTCGAGCCGACCACGGCACGCCGTACGGCCTTGTTACGTTGTGCCGGTCCCGGTGAACGACGACAAGTGAGGAGACCCCGTGACGACCAACTCGTTTCGGCGCCCGTGGGGGAGCCGCGCGGCACGTGCGGCGACCGTGGTGGTGGCGTGCAGCGTCACGGTCGGGGTTACCGCCTGCGGTGGCGGGTCCACCGATGAGCCCGGGGGCCAGAACATCTCGTCGGGCAACCGGCATATCAACCTGGTGGCGTACGCGGTCCCCAAGCCTGGGTTCGACCAAGTCATACCGGCTTTTCGGGCCACCCCGCAGGGCGATGGCATCGGCTTCTCGCAGAGCTACGGCGCCTCCGGCGACCAGTCGCGCAAGGTCGCCCGGCGGGTACCGGCCGACGTCGTGAACTTCTCGGTGGAACCCGACATCACCCGTCTGGTCAAGGAGGGGATTATCGACGTCGACTGGAAGTCGCGGGCGCCGAACAACAGCACCCCGTTCGGGTCGGTCGTCGTGCTGGTCGTGCGCAAGGGCAACCCCAAGAATGTTCGCGACTGGGATGACCTGCTCAAGCCCGGCGTCCAGGTGGTCACGCCGAATCCGGGAAGCTCGGGATCGGCGAAGTGGAACCTGTTGGCGCCGTTTGCCACGAAGAGCGACGGCGGCCGCAACGTGCGGGCCGGACTCGACTACGTCGCCGAGCTGGTGCGCGATCACATCACCGTGCAGCCCAAGTCGGGCCGGGAAGCGACGACGGCCTTCGAGCAGGGGCAGGGGGACGTCTTGATCAGCTACGAGAACGAGGCCATCATGCTCGACCGTGCGAACGCGACCACCAGCCGCGCCCACCAGGTCGAGTACGTGGTCCCGCCGCAGACTTTCAAGATCGAGAACCCGGTCGCCGTGGTCAACACCAGCACCGACAAGGTCGCCGCGAAATCGTTCGTCGACTTCCTCTTCACGCCACGCGCGCAGCGACTGTGGGCGCAGACCGGATTCCGGCCCGTCGTACCCGAGGTGGTCGCCGAAACCGCGCACTCCTTCCCCGGCCGGATCGACCGGCTGTGGACCATCGCCGAACTCGGCAAGGTTCTCGGCGCCGGTACCGCGGCGAAGAACGACGGCACGGATCTGGCCGGCTGGCAGGCGGTGGACGCCAAGCTCTTCGGAGCGAAGGGCGCCATCACCAAGATTTACAACTCCACCGGGGGCCACTCATGACCGCGGCAGTCGCCGCGGACTCGTCGGCGCCCAACGGATTCCTCGGCCGGTCGCGGACGTTCAACGGTGTCTCACCGGCGGGAGTCGGGGTCGCCTGGCTCTGGCTGAGCATCATCGTGCTGCTGCCGCTGGCCGCGATCACCGTCCAATCGTTCGGCGACGGATGGAGCGGCTTCTGGGAGGCGGTCACCGCGCGCAACGCGATCGACGCCCTGCTGATCACCGTCGGGGTGTCGGTCGTCGTCGCCCTCGTCAACGTCGTTTTCGGCACGCTGATCGCCTGGGTGCTGGTGCGCGACGACTTTCCGGGCAAGAGCGTCGTCAACGCGATCATCGACTTGCCCTTCGCGCTGCCGACGATCGTCGCCAGCCTCGTGCTGCTGTCGCTTTACGGGCCGAGTTCACCGATCGACATCGTGCTGAACGCTACCCGGCCGGCCCTGGTGATCGCGCTGACGTTCGTCACCCTGCCGTTCGTCGTGCGCCAGGTGCAGCCGGTGTTGCTCGAACTCGACACCGACGTCGAAGAGGCGGCCGCGGTGCTCGGCGCGAGCAATCGCCTCACCTTCACCAAGGTCGTGCTGCCCGCGCTGCTTCCGGCGATCCTCACCGGCGCCGGTCTCGCATTCACCCGGGCCATCGGCGAGTTCGGATCGGTTGTGCTGATCGGCGGAAACATCCCGGGAAAGACCCAGGTCGCCTCGCAGTACATCCAGCAGCAAATCGAGACTGACGAGCCGGTCAATGCGGCAGCCGTGTCGGTGGTGCTCCTCCTGATCGCCTTCGTCGTGTTGTTCGCGCTGCGGCTCGTCGGGCGACGACAGTCGGTGCGAGAGGACGATGACCGATGAAAGTTTCGCCATTCACCCGCTACGCGCTGCGAACCGTCGCGTTGCTCTACTTGTTCGTACTGCTCGTCGTCCCGGTCGGGCTGATCTTCTGGCGCTCCTTCGAACACGGATTGGGCCAATTCTGGGAGTGGATCACCACGCCCGCCGCCCTATCGGCGCTGCAGCTGAGCCTGCTGATCGTGGTCATCGTGGTCCCGCTGAACGTCGTATTCGGGGTGGCGACGGCCCTGGCGCTGGCGCGTGGCAACTTCCCCGGCAAAGGCCTGCTGCAATCGGTCGTCGACCTGCCCTTCGCGGTGTCGCCGGTGGTCGCCGGCGTCGCCCTGATCCTGTTGTGGGGACACGGCGGGTGGTTCGGTGGCGTCGAGAGCCTCGGCTTCCGGGTGATCTTCGGATTCCCCGGCCTGGTGCTGGCGACGTTGTTCGTGACCCTGCCGTTCGTCGTCCGCGAGGTCGAACCGGTGCTGCGGGAGATCGGAACCGAACAGGAGCAGGCGGCCGTCACGCTCGGCGCCAGCGGGTGGCAGACGTTCAGCCGCGTCACGCTCCCGGCCATCCGGTGGGGGTTGACCTACGGCGTCGTGTTGACGATCGCCCGTTCGCTCGGCGAGTACGGCGCGGTGACGATGGTGTCGTCGAACTTTCCCGGTGTGTCCCAGACCCTGACGCTGCTCGTGCACTCGCGCTACACCGACGACTACAACGAGTTCGGCGCCTATGCCGCGGCCACGCTGCTGATGGGCGTCGCCGTCCTGGTCCTGGTGGCGATGACACTCATCGAGCGGCGCGTCCGCAACCGCTACGCGCAGGCGAGCGGGTCGGCGGCACTGACCGAGAATGTGCCCGGTGCGCCCGCCCGGCCGCACGGCCTCGACCCCCAACTCCTCACGGAAGGCGTGTGACATGTCCATCTCGGTAATCGGGGCCAACAAGCGCTATGGCGACTTTGCGGCGCTGCACGATGTGTCGATCGACATCCCGGAGGGGTCGCTGACCTCGCTGCTCGGACCGTCCGGGTCGGGGAAGTCCACCCTGCTGCGAGCGATCGCCGGACTCGACAGCCTGGACTCGGGCACCGTCATCATCAACGGCAATGACGTCTCGGCGGCCTCCCCGCAAAAGCGGGACATCGGGTTCGTGTTCCAGCACTATGCCGCGTTCAAACACCTCACGGTGCGCGACAACATCGCTTTCGGGCTCAAGATCCGCAAACGGCCCAAGCGGGAGATCGACAAGAAGGTCGACGAGTTGCTCGACATCGTCGGTCTGACCGTGTTCCAGAAGCGCTTTCCCGCCCAGCTCTCCGGCGGCCAGCGGCAGCGGATGGCCCTGGCCCGTGCGTTGGCCGTCGATCCGCAGGTGCTGCTTCTCGACGAGCCGTTCGGCGCGCTCGACGCGAAGGTCCGCGAGGATCTGCGGAAGTGGCTGCGCCGCCTGCACGACGAGGTACATGTGACGACGGTGCTGGTGACCCACGATCAGGCGGAGGCGCTCGACGTGTCCGACCGCATCGCGGTCCTGAACCAGGGCCGCATCGAGCAGGTCGGTGCCCCGGACGACCTCTATGACCGGCCGGCCAATCCGTTCGTGGCCTCCTTCCTCGGCTCGACCGTTCGGGTCAACGGCGAACTGGTGCGCCCGCACGACATCCGGATCGGGCGCAATCCGGAGATCGCCCTGCCCGGTGGCGACGCGGCCCTGGACACCGGGGTGGTCAAAGCCACCGTCGCGCGCGTGGTCAATCTGGGATTCGAGACGCGCGTCGAGTTGCTCGCCGCCGCCACCGGCGACGAGTTCGCCGCGCAGATCACCAGAGGGGACCAGAACGCGCTGCATTTGCAGCCCGGGGAAACGGTCTACGCGCGCGCCACCAAGATTGCCGCCTTCGATCGGTAGAGGGTTGCAGCGGCGTTGCAACGGGAGGGGAATTCGGCGGCGCGTAGCGAGGATCACACCGGCGTGGAGTAGGACTGTCAGGAGACACTGACGAATTGAGGATCCATGACCAGCGTTGCCCGCGCCGCTTCGGGGCTCGATACCCCGTTGACCCCGCTGCATTTCTTGGTGCGGTCTGCCGACGTTCATCCGACCAAACTCGCGGTGATCGACGGCGGTCGCCGGCTGACCTATGCCGAACTGGCCGCCGACGTCCGGCGGCTGGCGAGCGCGCTGACGGCATCGGGAGTCAGGGCGGGGGACAAGGTCGCCTATCTGGCGAGCAATTCGCTGGAGTTGTTGAGCGCGCATTTCGCGGTGCCGCTCATCGGCGGTGTCCTGGTCGCCGTCAACACGCGGCTCGCGCCCGCCGAGGTGCGCTACATCTGCAACCATTCGAGGGCGGTCCTGCTGGTCGGTGATGCCGGCCTGTTGGCGGCGCTCGACGGGATCGAGTTCGACTCGGTCCGGGAGGTGGTGGAGACGCCGAGCCAGGACGGGGAGTACGACGGCGTCGCGCTGCGCTACGACGAGCTGATGGCGCGCGGCAATGCCGATGCGGTGTTCGACTGGGACGTCGACGACGAGAACGCGGTCATCTCCATCAACTACACCTCGGGCACCACCGGGCAGCCCAAGGGGGTCATGTACACCCATCGGGGCGCGTACCTGGCTTCGCTGGGCACCGCGATCACCCAGGGATTCTCAATCGACACCCGCTATCTGTGGACGTTGCCGATGTTCCACTGCAACGG
>NZ_DIAX01000057.1:26979-40025 GCF_002414845.1 Gordonia sp. UBA5067
ATGTTCCACTGCAACGGCTGGTGTGGACCGTGGGCGGTGACCGCGTTCGCGGCGACCCATGTGTGCTTGCGCGCGGTGCGCGGCGACGACATGTGGCGCCTGATCGACGCGGAGGAGGTCAACCGGATGTCCGGTGCCCCGACGGTGCTCACGAGTCTGGCCACCGCCCCCGAGGCGCACCCGATGACCACTGAGATGGCGATCGCAACCGCGGGGGCCCCACCGAGCCCGACGATCATCAAGGCGATCCGCCACCTCGGGATCGAGATCATTCACGTCTACGGTCTCACCGAGACGTACGGGCCGTACTCGGTCTGCGAGCCGGACCCGAGCTGGTCCGAACTCTCCGGTGAGGAGCTGTCGGTGTTGTTGGCGCGACAGGGCGTCGGCATGCTCACCGCGGACCGCCTGCGCGTCGTCCGCACCGATGAGAGCAGCGGCCGACTGGTCGATGTCAAGGCCGACGGCGTCGAGATGGGCGAGATCGTCATGCGCGGCAATATGGTGATGAAGGGCTACCTCGACGACGAGGAGAAGACGGCGGAGGCGTTCGCCGGCGGCTGGTTCCACTCGGGCGACCTCGGCGTCATGCACCCCGACGGCTATGTGCAGCTACTCGACCGGGCCAAGGACGTCGTCATCTCCGGCGGCGAGAACATCTCCACCGTCGAGGTCGAGCAGGCGGTGGTGAGTCATCCCGCAGTTCTCGACGTCGCGGTGATCGGGGTGCCCGACGAGAAGTGGGGCGAGCGGCCCAAGGCCCTGGTGGTCCTCAAAACGGGGCAACAGGTGACAGCGGCGGAGATTATCGCGCATGTGAAAGGCCGGATCGCCTCCTACAAGGCCCCGCGCGACGTCGATTTCATCGACGAACTGCCCAAGACGTCCACCGGCAAGATCCGCAAGAACGAGTTGCGCGACGCCGAATGGGGCGCGGGCCGCACCCGCATCCAGGGCTGACGGTCGGTTCGGCCCGACCCGATCGTCAGTGCCCGACGCGTTCGCGTCGGATGGTGCGGATCGGTGCGGGTGCCGCGAATGCGGCAATCGCGTCGACGACGGTGCGATGATTGCCCAGCGGTGCCGCAACCGGGGAGCCCGGCGCCAGTTCGTCGAGCAGTGCCTCGACGCGTTCGGTGAGCAAACCGGGGGACAGGAAGTAGGGGAGCCCGACAATCCGCCGGCGGCCCTGGCGGTGCAGGGCGGCCACGGCGTCGCGCAGCACCTGGGCGTCGGGGCCGAGTTTGGTCGCGAACACGACGTGGACCGGCACTCCGAGCGCAGCGGCAACGTCGCTGCCCCGTCGTCGCGCCGCGTCGTCGGATCGTTCGTCCGACGAGCCGACCGCGTACAGCACTAGCCCGTCGCCGGAGGTCAGTCCGGCCTGATGCGCCCGGTCGCACAAGGCGTCGACCAGCGCAGCACTGCCCAGCACCGGGGTTTGCATCATCGGCACGGCGGGCCGGCGGCGCCGCGCCGCGTCGAGTAGTACCGGCAGGTCGAAGCAGCTGTGGTAGCCGTCGCCGAGCAGCAGCGGCACCACCGAGACCGGGGCGCCGGTCGCCGCCAGCTCGTCGAGGACGGTGGCGACCAGCGGCTGGTTCAGGTCGAGATAGGCGACCTCAACGCGTTCGTCGGGCAGTGCGACGCGCACGGCGCGCAGGATCGTGGTGACCGTCGCGGCGAACCGGGGGTCACGGCTGCCGTGTCCGACGAGGAGGACGCTCACACTGAGACACGACCGGTCAGGTGCAGCTGGTCCAGCGCGTCCCCGACGAGGCCGGCGGCAAGGGTGTTGCCGCCCGCCGGATCGATCAGCAGGAAGCTGCCCGATTCGCGGCTGTGGCTGTAGTCGTCGGCGACGATCGGCTCGGCCGTCTGAACCGAGATTCGGCCGATCTGGTTGAGCTCCAACGACTCCGGCGCATCCACCAAGGCGAGTTCCTGCTCGTCGAACAGCACGTCGAGTGCCCTGACGATCGCCTGTGTGGTGTGGGTCCCGTGCTTGAGCAGCAGGCGGGCCCCCGGGCGCAGCGCGTTGTCGCCGAGCCAGCACACCGTTGCGCTGAACTGCTGGATCGGCGTCGGTGCGTTGCCGGCCGCGGCGATGACGTCACCCCTCGAGACGTCGACGTCGTCGGCCAGCAGCAGCGTGACGCTGCGCCCGGTGTGTGCGGTGGCCAACCGGCCGTCGGGGGTGTCGATCGCCTCGACGGTGGTGCGGGTGCCCGACGGAAGGATGACCACCTCGTCGCCGGCCGACACGGTGCCCGCCGCGATCTGTCCGGCATAGCCACGGTAGTCGGGGAACTCGGCTGTGCGCGGACGGATCACGTACTGCACCGGGAAGCGCAGCCCGACCGGTTCGCCGGTGCGCTCGTGAATATTGGGGACGGTCTCAAGGTGTTCGATCAGCGTCGGGCCGTGGTAGTACGGGGTCTGGTCCGAGGCGATGGCGACGTTGTCGCCGCGCAGGGCCGACACCGGGATGGCGAGCACCTGGTCATCGGACCAGCCCAGTGAGCGGGTCAGCTCGGCGAAGTCGGCGGTGATCGTGCTGAAGACTTCGGCCGCATCGTCGACCAGGTCGATCTTGTTGACTGCGAGCACGAGTTGGGGCACACCGAGCAGTGCCATCACCGCTGCGTGGCGGCGGGTCTGCGCGACGATCCCGTTGCGGGCATCGACCAGCAGGATCACCAGCTGTGCGGTGGACGCGCCGGAGACGGTGTTGCGGGTGTACTGGACGTGGCCGGGGGTATCGGCGAGCACGAAGGAGCGCTCGCCGGTCGCGAAGTACCGGTAGGCGACGTCGATGGTGATGCCCTGTTCACGCTCGGCGCGCAGTCCGTCGACGAGCAGCGACAAGTCGGGGCCGTCGAGGCCACGGGCCTCCGACGCACGGTGAACCGCATCGATCTGGTCGGCGAGCACCGACTTCGTGTCGTAGAGCAGGCGGCCGACCAGCGTCGACTTCCCGTCGTCGACGCTGCCGGCGGTCGCGATGCGCAACAGGTCGGGGGAGTGCTTCATCAGAAATATCCTTCGCGCTTGCGGTCTTCCATGGCGGCCTCGGAGACGCGGTCGTCGCCGCGCGTGGCGCCGCGCTCGGTGAGTCGGGACGTGGCGACCTCGGCCAAGACGGCTTCGTTGTCGGCCGCCTCGGACAGAATGGCCCCGGTGGTGGAGCCGTCACCGACGGTGCGGTAGCGCACCGAACGAGCCTGAACGGTCTCCCCCTCGCGCGGCCCGCCCCACGGCCCGGCGGTCATCCACATGCCGTCGCGCGAGTAGACCTCGCGCTCGTGGGCATAGTAGAGCGGGGCGAGGAGTACCTGTTCGCGGGCAATGTAGCGCCACACGTCGAGTTCGGTCCAGTTACTCAACGGGAACACCCGGACGTGCTCGCCCGGCGCGTGGCGACCGTTGTACAGGTTCCACAGCTCGGGGCGCTGACGCTTGGGATCCCACTGGCCGAAGGCGTTGCGCAGCGAGAAGATGCGTTCCTTGGCCCGGGCCCGCTCCTCATCGCGGCGGGCGCCGCCGAAGACCGCGTCGAACCGGTTCTCGGAAATGCCGTCGAGCAGCGGAATCGTCTGCAGCGGGTTCCGGATGCCGTCCGGGCGCTCGGTGAGCCGCCCGTCGGCGAGGTACTCCTCCACACTGGCCACATGTAGGCGCAGGTTGTAGCGCGCCACGATCTCGTCGCGGAACGCGAGGATCTCGGGCAGGTTGTGCCCGGTGTCGACGTGCAGCAATGCGAACGGCAGCGGGGCCGGCCAGAAGGCCTTGATCGCCAGGTGCAGCAGCAGGGTCGAGTCCTTCCCGCCGGAGAACAGGATCACCGGGCGCTCGAACTCCCCGGCCACCTCGCGGAAGATGTGGATGGACTCCGACTCGAGGGCGTCGAGGGTGTCGAACTCGTCGTCGTCGCGGAGGAAGGGTGTGGTCTGGGTATCGATACTCATGAGACGTGCAACCCGCATTCTGTTTTGGCGCGCCCGGCCCATCGGCCACTGCGCGGATCGGCTCCGATAGCTGGTTTCGCGGTGCACGGCGCGCACCCGATTGAGGGGTACCCGTCATCGACCAGGGGGTTGACGAGGACTGAGTGGTCGGCGATGTACTGCTCGAACTCCTCGTCGGTCCAGGCGGCCAGCGGGTTGATCTTCACCAGCCCGAAACCCTCGTCGAAGGAGATCAGCGGCGAGTCGGCACGGGTCGGCGATTCGGTGCGGCGGATCCCGGTCACCCAGGCGGAGTACCCGGCGAGCGCGGCGCGCAGCGGCACGACCTTGCGCAGCCGGCAGCATTCGCCCGGATCGCGGGAGAAGAGGTCGCGGCCGAGGAGGTCGTCTTGCTGCGGAACGGTTGTTTCCGGGGTGACGTTCACCAGGTCGAGGTCGTAGACCTGGCTGACCGCATCGCGGGTGCCGATCGTTTCGGGGAAGTGGTATCCGGTGTCGAGGAACAACACCCTCAACCGGCCCCCGACGGCAGCGCGGTCGACAGCCTTGTCGGCGACGTCGATGAGGACCGCGTCCTGCATGTTGGCGGCGATGATGAAGTCGGTGCCGAAGGTCCGGGCAGTCCAGGCCAACAGTTCGTGCGCGGTGGCATCGGGGCCCAGGTCGGCAGCACCGGTAGCGGCGATGTCGCGCAGCCGGTCGGTGTCGAGCGTGGTGGTCATCGGTTTCCCCTCACTGCAGTTCGGCGTCGTCGGCGCGGGCGGCCCATTGCGCGAAGCGCTCGCCCTCGGCGCGTCCGGCGATGAAGTTGCGGACCAGGCGCTCGATGTAGTCGATCGAGTCGTCGGCATAGATCTTGTGCTGGCGCAGCTTCCGGCCGAACCCGCTGTCAAAGCCGAGCGCCCCGCCGAGATGGACCTGGAAGCCCTCCACCGGGTGGCCCTCGCCGTTGTCGATGAGCTGGCCTTTGAGACCAATATCGGCGACCTGCACCCGGGCGCAGGAGTTGGGGCATCCGTTGAAGTTGATCGTGATGGGCACGTCGAGCTGATCGTTGAGCTCGGCGAGGCGCCGCTCCATCTCCGGCACCAGCGCCTGGCTGCGGCTGCGGGTCTCGGTGAAGGAGAGCTTGCAGTATTCCAGTCCGGTGCAGGCGATGAGATTTCGCCGCCACCGCGATGGCCGCGACGTCAAGCCGACGGCTTCGAGCGCGGTGTCGAGGCCGGCGACCTTGTCGTCGGGGACGTTCACGACGACCAGCTTCTGGTACGGCGTTAGCCGGACGCTATCGGAGCCGGCCTCCTGCGCGCCGTCGGCGACCGCGTCGAGAATGTCGGCCGAGAGGCGCCCGGACACCGCGGAGTAGCCGATGGCGTTGAGGCCGTCGACCTGCCTGGTGAGCCCAACATGGTCGATCGGGTGCGTGGGCGGTACCGGTGCGGGTCCGTCGGCGAGCTCGCGCTTGAGGTACTCATCCTGCAGCACCTGACGGAACTTCGCCACGCCCCAATCCTTGATGAGGAACTTCAGGCGGGCCTTGGAACGCAGCCGGCGATACCCGTAGTCGCGGAAGATCGAGACGACGCCCTCCCAAACGTCGGGAACCTCGTCGAGCGGCACCCAGGCGCCGAGGCGCTGCGCGAGCATCGGGTTGGTCGAGAGGCCGCCACCGACCCACAGGTCGAAGCCGGGACCGTGCTGCGGGTGCTCGACGCCGACGAACGACACGTCGTTGATCTCGTGCACGACGTCCTGTTGGCCGGAGATCGCGGTCTTGAACTTACGCGGCAGGTTCGAGAAGTCGGGGTTGCCGATGTATCGGCGGGTGATCTCCTCGATGGCGGGGGTGCCGTCGACGACCTCGTCGGCCGACAGTCCGGCCAATGGGGAGCCGAGCATGCCGCGGGGGCAATCGCCGCAGGCCTCGATGGTCTGGAGGCCGACCTCGTCGAGCCGACGCCAGATCTCCGGAACGTTCTCGATCTCGATCCAGTGGTACTGGATGTTCTGCCGGTCGCTGATGTCGGCGGTGCCGCGCGCGAAATCGCGGGAGATCCCGGCAAGTGCGCGCAGCTGGGCGACGTTGAGGCGACCGCCGTCGGTGCGGACCCGCATCATGAAATAGGGCGCTTCGAGGTAGTCGACGTTGTCATCGTGGGTGTGGGTGCCGTCGTAGCCCTCGGCGCGCTGCGTGTAGAGGCCCATCCAGCGGAACCGGCCGCGCAGATCGGCCTTGTCGATGCCGTCGAAGCCGACTTTCGCGTAGGTGTTCTCGATCCGCGCGCGGACGTTGAGCGGGTTGTCGTCCTTCTTGGACTGCTCGTTGGGGTTCAGCGGCTCGCGGTAGCCGAGGGCCCACTGGCCTTCGGCGCGACGCTTGGCGGGCCGCGCGCGGCGGGCGGGTTGGTCGCCGGCCGGCCGGGCGGGCGGACTGTCGACGTCGTCGCCGACGGTCGCGGGGGTGGTGAGCGTCATGGATTCTCCTTGCGCACAGCACAGTTGCGCAGCGTTCATGGGGCTGGTCATGAAAAGGTGACGCGGATTCGGCATCCGGGAACGGTGCGCGGTTAGGCGCAACCGGAAGGGACTACTCGCTGGCCGAATCCGGCTAGCGCATACAGGATGCGCTGTCGCAGCGCATGAGGTCGATGTGGCGCCGCTGGATCAGGCGCAGCCCTCGTGTAGTCACCCGGCCATAGTGCCATGCCGGACCGCACCGCGTCTACTTGGGAAGACTTTCGATCACCGTGAGAGAAAGAGCGATATGCGGTCGCAGCAGGTGGTGCGGGATGATGGAGCGATGTCCCTTCCCGCGACGCCGCGCTGGCGCGACCTGCCCGAGCCGGTCGCGCACCGGCTGCGCGCTCAGCGCGGCGGTGAGGCGATCGGCCTCTATCTGCACGTCCCGTTCTGTGCGTCGCGGTGCGGCTACTGTGATTTCAACACGTATACCGCTGGCGAACTCGGCTCCTCGTCGTCGCCGCAGTCGTGGTCGGAGGCGGTCCGGCGCGAACTCGACGGTGCCGCGGACCTCCTCGGTTCGCGCCCGGTGTCGACGGTGTTCGTCGGCGGCGGCACCCCGTCGCTACTCGGGGCCGCGGGGCTGGCCGACCTCCTCGCCGCGGTGCGCAACAGTTTCCGCCTCGCACCCGGCGCGGAGGTCACCACGGAGTCGAATCCCGAGTCGACGTCGCCGGAGTTCTTCGACGCGATCCGCGCGGCCGGCTACACGCGGGTGTCGTTGGGGATGCAGTCGGCATCGTCGCACGTCCTGGCGATCCTGGACCGCACGCACACCCCGGGGCGGCCTGCCGCGGCGGCGCGGGAGGCGGCCGCGGCCGGGTTTGACCACATCAACCTCGACGTCATCTACGGCACGCCGGGGGAGACCGACACCGATCTCGATGTCACCCTCGACGCGGTGCTCGCCGCGCCGGTCGATCATGTTTCGGCCTACGCGCTGATCGTCGAGGACGGCACCGCCTTTGCGCGCAAGGTGCGGCGCGGCGAAATCGCCGCCCCCGACGACGATGTCCTCGCCACCCGCTACGAGCGGGTCAACGAGCGGTTGTGCGCGGCCGGATTCGACTGGTACGAGGTGTCGAACTGGGGGCGCGGGACGGACTCGGCATGTCGCCACAACGAGGCGTACTGGCGCAGCGAGGATTGGTGGGGCATCGGCCCGGGCGCGCATTCGCATGTCGGCGGCGCCCGCTGGTGGAATCGCAAGCATCCGGCGTCCTACGCGTCGGCCCTGTCAGAAGCTCGCTGGCCCGGTGACGGATTCGAAGTGTTGACCGAGCGCGACGTGCACGTCGAGGCCCTGATGCTGCGCCTCCGGATGCGCTCGGGGCTGCCCGCTTCGCTCCTCGCCGACGACGAGCGGACGCGCGCCGAGGAAGCGGTGCGCAGCGACTTGCTGCGGTTCGCCGGCGGGGCATATGTGCTCACCGACCGCGGTCGTCTGCTCGCCGACGGCGTGGTGCGCCAGCTCCTGGTCGATTGACCGGGCGGTGCGCCGGTCAGGTGGCGCGGTGCCGGGCGACCGACGGCCGCATCGCCGGATCGTCGAGCTGCTCCTCCAGGGGCGGCGCGCCGGGGGAGAAGTCGACTGCGTCGAGGTCGAGCAGCCGCGCGTGGATGATCGGCCGGTTGCGCAGCGCACTGCGCACCGCCCGGTGCAAACCGTCCTCGAGGTAGATCTCGCCGCGCCACTTCACGACGTGGGAGAACAGGTCGCCGTAGAAGGTCGAGTCCTCGCTGAGCAACTTGTCCAGCGCGAGAACCGTCGTCACCGTCGTCAGCTGGTCGAGCCGGAATTGCCGGGGCGGGATCTTCGCCCAGGTGCGGGGCGACAGCGTGTGCTCGGGATAGGGTTTTCCGTCCTGTACCGCCTTGAAGATCATCACCCCGCCGTTCCCGACTAATATGGTCGTACTCACCATATTGCACACTCGGCTTGCCCACTCGGCGTGTCGTGGGGTGACGGACCGCAGGGAGGAGGCGCCTCGATGACATCGACGGACGAACGGCGTTTCGACGTCCTTCGCGCCATCGTTACCGACTATGTCAACACGCAGGAGCCGATCGGGTCCAAAGCACTTGTCGAGCGCCACCAACTGGGTGTTTCCAGTGCCACCGTTCGCAACGACATGGCCGTGCTCGAGGCCGAGGGGTACATCGCCCAACCGCACACCAGTTCGGGTCGCGTTCCCACCGATAAGGGCTATCGACTCTTCGTCGACCGCATCAGTGAGATCAAGCCGTTGTCGCAGGCTGAGCGGCGGGCCATCTTGTCGGTCCTCGATTCCAGCGTCGACCTCGACGACGTGCTGCGGCGCTCGGTCAAACTGCTCGCCGAGCTGACCCGGCACGTAGCGGTGATCCAGTACCCGGTGTTGTCGACGGCAACGGTGCGCCATCTTGAAGTCGTCGCGCTGACATCGGCAAGGCTGTTGCTCGTGGTCATCACCGACAGCGGGCGGGTCGAGCAGCGCATGGTGGCGCTGAGCCGGGACATCACCGACGACGAGGTTGTGCTCCTGCGCGACGCCTTCGCCGGCGCCCTGCACGGCAAACGCCTTACCGAGGCCTCGGCGGCAGTCGCCGAGGTCGCGAACTCGGCTCCCCGCGACATCGCCGACCTGGTCATCGCGGTCGCCGCGGTACTCGTCGAGACGCTGGTCGAGCGGGAGGAGGACCGGTTGGTACTGGGCGGGACGTCCAACCTCGCTCGGGCGGCATCGGACTTCTCGGCAGACCTGGGCGGGATGGATGCGGTACTCGAGGCACTCGAGGAGCAGGTCGTGGTGCTCAAACTGTTGGCGCGCACGTCGCGCACCGACCGGGTGACGGTGCAGATCGGGCGCGAGACGCGCAACGACAACCTGCGCGGTGCGTCGGTGGTGTCCACCGCGTACGGTGCCAGCGGCACCGTACTCGGCAGCGTCGGCGTGCTGGGGCCGACGCGGATGGACTACCCGAACACCATTGCATCGGTTGCTGCGGTGGCCAAGTACGTTGGAGAGGTGCTGGGCGAGCGCTGACCGTGCATTGATCGCACGGATTCGCGGCGCCCGGCGCACCCGGAATCGATTTTGAGGATAGAAGCAGCAAGTGGCACGTGATTACTACGGAATCCTGGGCGTTCAGCCAGGCGCGGACGACCAGGAGATCAAGCGCGCCTACCGCCGCTTGGCGCGGGAACTTCACCCGGACCTGAACCCCGACGAAGAGGAGCGGTTCAAAGAGGTCACCACCGCCTACGAGGTGCTCAGCGACTCGGAGAAGCGGCGGATTGTCGACGCCGGCGGCGACCCGCTGGCCGGCCCGGGGGCCGGTGGCTTCGGCGCCGGTGGCCTCGGCGACATCTTTGAGCAGTTCTTCGGTGGCGGCAATTTTGGCGGATCAGGGTTCGGTGGCGGCCGCGGGCCGCGCAGCCGGGTCCAGCCCGGTGAGCCCGCACTGGTCAACGTGACGCTCGACCTGCACGAGTGTGCGGCCGGGGTCAACAAGGAGATCACCGTCGACACGGCGATCCTCTGCGACCAGTGTGTGGGCGCCGGCACCAACGGCGACTCGGTGCCGGTCGCGTGCGACACCTGTCATGGCGCAGGCGAGATACAAGCCGTCCAGCGCTCATTCCTGGGCCAGGTGATGACCGTGCGGCCCTGCCCCACCTGCGGGGGTACCGGCGAGGTCATCCCCGACCCGTGCCGCAAGTGTGGCGGCGATGGGCGGGTACGCACGCGGCGCACGGTGACGGTGAAGATCCCGCCGGGCGTGGAGGCCGGGATGCGCGTGCGCTTGTCGGGTCAGGGCGAGGTCGGGCCCGGCGGTGGTGCAGCGGGTGATCTCTACGTCGAAATCCACGAGCGGCGCAACGAGATCTTCGTGCGCGACAAGGATGACCTGCACGTGACGGTCAACGTGCCGTTCGCCGATGCGGCGCTCGGCGGTGAGTTGACGATCGACGGCATTCTCGACGGTGAGCACATCGACATCGCCATCCCGTCCGGCACCCAGCCCGGGCAGATCGTCACCATTCGCGGTCGGGGCATTCCGCACGTCAACAGCGGGGTCCGCGGCAGTCTGCACGCGCACCTGGAGGTCAGCGTGCCGACGAAACTGGACTCGAGGGCCGTTGAATTGCTCAAGGAATACCGCGAGCACATCGGGGACACGATCGAATTGGCGTCGGCGACGTCGACCGGCACCAGCAGCGGATTGTTCTCGCGGTTGCGCAGCGCTTTCGCCGGACGCTGAGCTGATGAGCCCGCCGCTGTTCTGGATTGACGAGGCGCCGGCCGCGGGCAGTGAGGTGGAACTGACCGGACCGGAGGGCCGTCACGCGGTCACCGTCACCCGCATCGGCGCCGGCGAGACCATCGTCCTGGGCGACGGAGCCGGTGCGTCGGCCACGTGCGAGGTGCTCGCCACCAAGGGCAAGGACGCCTTGCTGGTCCGGGCGCTGGAATATCGCTACGTCGACCGTCCGCGCCCGCTGGTCACCGTGGTGCAGGCACTGCCCAAGTCGGAGCGGTCCGAACTCGTCGTGGAACTGGCCACCGAGGCCGGCGCCGACGTGATCGTGCCCTGGCAGAGTTCGCGCAGCGTCGCGCGCTGGGTGGGATCGAAGGCGGACAAGGGGGTTGCCAAATGGCGCGGTGCCGCGGCGACCGCGGCCAAACAGAGTCGTCGGGCATGGATTCCCGAGGTGTCGGGACTGGCGTCGACGACGATGGTGCGGGCTCGGTGTGCGCAGGTGATCGGCGCCGGCGGGATCGTCGTCTCCTTGCACGAGAGTGGTAGTGAGTCTTTTGGCCGCATCGGGTTTCGCGGCGTGCCACAGGTATTGCTCGTCGTCGGCCCAGAGGGCGGGTTGTCCGAGGAGGAACTGACCGACCTGGCGGCGCTGGGCGGGCACACCGCGGTGCTCGGCCCGCAGGTGCTGCGGACGTCGACGACGGCTGCGGTCGCGCTGGGTGCGTTGGGGGTCCTCACCGATCGGTGGGATCGGGGTCAGTCCTGAAGCGCCACAAGATCTTCTACGGTTCACACGAGTCGCAGTTCGGGCATCTGTACGAGCCGGTCGACGCGCAGGAGCGGGTACCGCTGGTCGTCCTCGTTCACGGTGGCTATTTCTCGACGCGCTACGCGCTGACCATCCAAACGGCCATCGCACGATTGATGGCCCAGCGCGGTACGGCGGTGTGGAACATCGAGTACCGCCGCACCGAAGAGGACGGCGGCATCTGGCCGGGGCCCGGCCGGGACACGATCGCTGCCCTGCGTGCCCTTGACGACGTGGTGCCGGCGGCGCTGCCCGACGACCTCGCTGCGCGGATCGCCGTCGACGACGTCGCCGTCGTGGGCCATTCGGCTGGTGGGATGCTCGCCGTCTGGGCGTCGGCGCAGCTCGGGGCCGCAACGGCGCGCGCCCGCATCACCCGGGTAGTCGCCCAGTCGGCGCTGCTGGATCTGTCGCCGGCCCAGGTCCACGATCGGCCCACGCCGCGGGCCGTGATGGGTCAGCCCTACGATGAGATTCCCGACCGTTACGCCCAGGCATCGCCGATCTTCGCCCCGACAATGGATGCACATGTGATCGTGGTCCACGCCGGTGACGATGCGGCCGTTCCCGTCGACTGCAGCCGTCACTATGTGAACGCGGTCTCGGCGCGAGGGCAGTCCGCCGAACTGGTCGTCGTCCCCGGTGAGGGTCACGACGCCTTCGTCGACCCGCGCAGTGCCGGCACGCGGGCGACCCTGCGCTCCCTGGGTATTTGAGTGGCCGGCGCGGATACACTGGGCGGAAACAAATGTGAAGGAGTGGTGTCGCACGTGACGCACGCCGATCAACCGCATGCCGATCAACCGCATGCCGAAACGGTGGTGGAGGTCGCGCCCGAGCGGATCATCGGTCTGCTCGGCGCCGGCGATGTCAACCTCAGGGTGCTCGAGGAACTCCTCGATGCCGACATCCACGTCCGGAGTAATCGGATCACCCTGTCCGGTACCGCCGCCGAGGTTGCGACGGCTGATCGCGTCGTCGCCGAACTGCTCGATGTCGTGGGACGCGGTGCGCCGCTGACCCCGGACGCGGTCCGCCGGTCGGTGACCATGCTGGCCGACCCGACCGCCGAGTCGCCGGCCCAGGTGCTGAGCCTGGACATCATTTCCCGGCGTGGCAAGACCATTCGGCCCAAGACGCTGAACCAGAAGCGCTACGTCGACGCGATCGACGACAACACCATCGTATTCGGTGTCGGGCCGGCTGGTACCGGAAAAACCTACCTCGCGATGGCGAAGGCGGTGGCGGCGTTGCAGGCCAAGGAGGTCACCCGCATCATTCTGACCCGCCCGGCCGTCGAAGCGGGGGAACGCCTCGGCTTCCTGCCCGGCACTCTGAGTGAGAAGATCGACCCCTACCTGCGGCCGCTCTACGACGCACTGCACGACATGATGGACCCCGAGGCGATCCCGAAGCTCATGGCGGCGGGGGTCATCGAGGTCGCGCCGCTTGCGTACATGCGGGGCCGCACCCTGAATGACTCGTTCATCATCCTCGACGAGGCG
>NZ_DIAX01000057.1:40180-64310 GCF_002414845.1 Gordonia sp. UBA5067
CTCGACGAGGCGCAGAACACGACCGGTGAGCAGATGAAGATGTTCCTCACCCGTCTCGGATTCGGTTCGAAGGTCGTCGTGACCGGCGATGTCACGCAGGTCGACCTGCCTGGTGGGGCGGAGAGCGGTCTCAACGCCGCCGCGCGCATCCTCGAGGGGATCGACGATATCCATTTCTCCCGGCTCACCAGTGCAGATGTGGTGCGACACCGCCTGGTCGCGAACATCGTCGACGCCTACGACCGCGACGAGAACGGCGGCGGCAACCGGGCTGTGCGCCGGGGCGGACGGGAGCGCCGGCCATGAGCATCGAACTTGCCAACGAGTCGGGGGTCGACGTTCCGGTTGAACTCATCCTCGACGCCGCCCGCTTCGCCCTCGCCCGCATGGACGTGCATCCCGGCGCGGAGCTGTCGGTGCTGTGTGTCGATCTCGACACCATGGCCGGCCTGCACGTGAAGTGGCTGGACCTGCCCGGCCCCACCGACGTCATGAGCTTCCCGATGGACGAGCTGACGCCCGGCTCGGGACGCTCGGACGACGAACCCGGGCCGGCCACCCTGGGCGACATCGTGCTCTGCCCGGAGTTCGCCGCGGAGCAGGCCAAGCAAGCGCGGCATTCGTTCGACCACGAGTTGGCCGTTCTCACGGTGCACGGCGTGCTGCACCTGCTCGGCTATGACCACGCCGAACCGGAGGAGGAGCGCGAGATGTTCGGCTTGCAGGGCACAATTCTCGACGAGTGGTACGAGGACCGGCGGCACCGCGACCGGTCCGCCCGGCAGTCCCGGCGCGACGACGACTTGCTGCGCAAGATCGGGTTCGCCGAAACGGACGAGGGCTGAACCGGTGCCCCTGGAGCTCGCCTTCCTGCTCGCCGCCGCGGCGTTCACTCCCTTCGGAGGGCTGTTTGCCGCGGTGGATGCCGCACTCACCACGGCGTCACAGGCCCGGGTCGCCGATCTGATCAGTCAGGGCCGCGCCGGTGCCCGCCGCCTGGACCGGGTGCTGCGACAGCGCCCGACCTACGTTGGACTCGTCGTCTTCCTGCGCGTCATCTGCGAGACCGCCGCCACCGCCTTCGCCGCGGTGGCCCTGGTGCGGCTGTGGGGCGCCGGCTGGGGGCTGCTTGCTGCGATCGCCATTATGGCGGTGGTCTCTTTTGTGGCCGTCGGAGTCGGGCCCCGTACGCTTGGCCGCCAGCACGCCTACACGATCGGCATCATCAGTGCACCCGTGCTGCAAGGGGTCGGTGTCCTGCTGACACCCCTGACGCGCCTGCTCATTCTGATCGGCAACGCCGTCACCCCGGGTAAGGGCTTCCGAAACGGACCGTTCTCCACCGAGATCGAGCTGCGCGAGGTCGTCGACCTGGCGACCGCGCGCGGCGTCGTCGAGGACGACGAGCGCCGCATGATCCAGTCCGTCATCGACCTCGCCGACACCCACGCGCGCGAGGCGATGGTGCCGCGGCCGGAGATGGTGTGGATCGAGCAGGACAAGACCGCCGCCCAAGCGGCCAGCCTGGCAATTCGCTCGGGGCACTCGCGACTGCCGGTTATCGGGGAGAACCCCGACGACATCCGTGGCGTCGTCTATCTCAAAGACGTCACCGGGCGTGCTATCGCCGGGCTCGCCGGGTCGGTCGAGATCGCCGATGTGATGCGTCCGGCAGAGTTCATTCCGGACTCCAAAACTCTCGACAAGGTACTCGCCGACATGCAGCGCACGCGCAACCACATGGCGATGCTCGTCGACGAGTACGGCGGGATCGCCGGCCTGCTGACCATCGAGGACGTGCTTGAGGAGATCGTCGGCGAGATCACCGACGAATACGACAGCGGCGAGGTCGCGCCGGTCGCCGAACTCGGCCCCGGCACCTTTCGGGTGTCGTCGCGGCTGCCGGTGGAAGACCTCGGTGAACTGTTCGGCGTCGACATCGACGACGATGAGGTCGAGACCGTCGGCGGTCTCGTTGCGCTCGTCCTCGGGCGTGTGCCGCTGCCCGGCGCGAAGGTGCGGTGTCACGGGCTTAGTCTGGTCGCCGAGGGCGGCCCCAACCGGCAGGGCCGTCAGCGGATCACCTCGGTACTGGTGTCACGGGTCGAATCAGATCAACCGTCGGCGGCCGATGAGGCGCACGGCAGGTCAGAGGTCGGCCATGGCGCCGCTTGAGGCCGACGATGCGAAGCTGGTGACGCTGGCGCGCGGGGCGATGGCCCGTGCGGAGGCGTTGTCGGGAGCGGCGGTGCGCGACCGCGATGGTCGTACGTACGCCGGTGCCCCGGTGGGTCTGCGGTCGTTGCGGCTCAGCGCGCTGCAGGTCGCGGTGGCCGGTGCCCTCGCCAGTGGGGCCGGCGAATTCGAGACGGCCGTCCTCGTCGGCGGCGCCGACGATGATCCAGGTCTGGCCGCGCTGGCCGAGGCGAGTCCATCGGCGGCCGTCATCCGAACCGATCGTCGTGGGGAGCCACTTGATGCTTGAACTGCCACCGGACGGGTTCCGTTCTGGTTTCGTGTGCTTTGTCGGCCGACCCAACACCGGCAAGTCGACCCTGACCAACGCGTTGGTCGGGGAGAAGATCGCGATCACCTCGAATCGTCCACAGACGACGCGCCACACGATCCGAGGCATCGTGAACCGGCCGGATGCCCAGCTGATCCTGGTCGACACCCCGGGACTGCACCGCCCCCGGACACTGCTGGGGCAGCGGCTCAACGACTTGGTGCGGGACACCTATTCCGAGGTCGACGTGGTGTGCGTGTGTATTCCCGCCGACGAGGCGATCGGGCCCGGTGACCGCTGGATCGTCGAGCAGGTGCGCAAGATGGCGCCCACGACGACGGTCGTCGGCATCGTCACCAAGATCGACCGTGTGACGCCTGACAAGGTGGCCCGGCAGCTGATCGCCCTGTCCGGGCTATTGGGCGAGACGAGTGAGGTCGTGCCGGTCTCGGCCAAGAAGAACCAGCAACTCGACGTTCTCGTCGACCTGCTCGTGTCGCAGATGGAGCCCGGGCCGGCGTTCTACCCCGACGGTGAGCTGACCGACGAGCCCGAACAGGTCCTGATGGCGGAGTTCATCCGCGAGGCCGCACTCGAAGGTGTGCACGACGAATTACCGCACTCGCTGGCGGTGGTGATCGACGAGGTGATTCCGCGCGAGGACTCCGAGATCGTCGATGTGTACGCGATCCTTTACGTCGAGCGCGACAGTCAGAAGGGAATCATCATCGGCCACCGCGGGTCACGTCTCAAAGCCGTTGGGACGCAGTCGCGGCAACAGATCGAACGGCTGCTCGGCACTCGCGTCTATCTCGACCTGCGTGTCAAGGTCGCCAAAGACTGGCAGCGCGACCCGAAGCAGTTGCGGCGGATGGGGTTCTAGCGTCTCGTGCGTACCGGTCATCGCGCAATGCGAGAATGGCCCGATGAGCGCGAGGGGTGGCGTCGAGACAGACGCGCGGCACGACGAGCAGGCACGGTCGGCGATTGGCGACGTCGTCGGGCATCCACGGTTCTGGATTGCGCCGGTGGCGGTGGTCATCGCGCTCATGAGCCTGATGGCGGCGGTGTATCTCGGGGCCGTGGTCAACACCCGGGAGAACCTGCACGATTTCCATGTCGCGCTGGTCAACGAGGACTCCGGTGGGCGCGCGACGCCGGACAGTCCGACGATGAATGTCGGCCGCCAGATCGTCGAGCAGTTGGTGCCCACCACCGCCAAACAGGGCATCACGCTGCAGCAGATGAGCCGCGCCGACGCGATGCACAAGCTCTACACGGGCAAGGTCTACGGCGTTATCGCGATCGACCCGAACTTCACCAACCTCATGTTGGGCCTGGCTCGGTCGGCGGTCCTGCCGAACCAGCCCTCGCGGCCCGCGATCGACGTCCTCATCCACCGGGGCTCGGGAACCTTCGCATCGTCGATCACGACGATGATGGCCCAAGAGATGGATCGAGAGGTCAATAAGCAGGCGGGTCAGCAGCTGATCGAGAACGTCCGAAAGGAGCTCGGGAACAGCGTCCAGCTCGCCGGTGCGACGCAGCTGGCCCTGTCCCAGCCGATCAGCATTGTGGTCTCCGAGCCGCAACCGCTGCCCGACGGTGCGGCCAATGGGCTGAGCGCCTTCTACTTCACGCTGCTCTTGGTCCTCGCCGGCTTCTCCGGCGCCATGGTGGTGTCGATCATCGTCGACGGGCAGCTCGGGCAGCTGCCGATCGAATTCGGGCCATTGTTCCTGCTGCGCAAGCGATTGGCGATCTCGCGCTGGGGAACCCTGGCGGCCAAGTGGATGATCATGCTGATCATCGCGGCGGTGCAGGCCGGGTTGTTCCTGCTCGTGTGTGCGATGGTGGGCACATCGTTGCCCAATTCCTTTGTCCTCTGGGCATTTTCGGTGCTGGTCATCACCGCGGTGGGGGTGACGGCCAGCTCCATGATGGCGGTGTTCGGCAATCCCGGCTTGCTGATCAACCTGGTCTTCTTCGTGATTCTTGGGTTGCCGTCGTCGGGCGGCACGGTACCACTGGAGGCGAGTCCACGGGTGTTCAGCTGGATCGCCGCGGTGGAACCGATGCACCTCGTCTACTACGGGGTGCGGTCGATCCTCTATTTCGACGCCGACCCCGCGTCGGGCCTCATGCGGTCGGTGGTCATGACTGTCGCCGGTCTCGTCTTCGGCCTGCTGCTGGGCGTCTTGGGCACCAGGTACTACGATCGCAAGGGCTGGTTCCGGCGGCCGAACGCGCTGTCCGTGCCGCCGCGCCTGGCCAAGCTCGTGGACGCCGATGCCGACCAATCGGTGACCGTGACCGAGATCCCCGCCCGGGCGGCCGTGTCAGAATCGAAGTGACCCGACATCGGTGACAGAATGACTCGGTGAGGTTCTACCGCGACGAGGCCGTCGTCCTGCGCCAGCACAAGCTGGGTGAGGCCGATCGAATCATCACCCTGCTGACCCGTCAGCACGGGCTGGTGCGCGCGGTGGCCAAAGGCGTGCGGCGTACCCGGTCTAAGTTCGGTGCCCGGTTGGAGCCGTTCGCCTACATCGACATCTGCCTCTATCCGGGGCGGAACCTGGACACGATCACGCAGGTGCAGAGCATCGATGCGCTGGCCGATGTCATCGCCGCCGACTACGGCCGGTACACGACTGCATGCGCGGTGCTCGAAACCGCGGAGCGGCTGGCCGGGGAGGAGCGCGCCCCGGCGCCCGATCTGCATCGGCTGACCGTCGGGGCATTGCGGGCTTTGGCGTCGCAGACCCGGGAGAACCAGCTGATCCTCGACGCTTATCTGTTGCGGGCGATGCACTGCGCCGGCTGGATGCCGGCGCTCGAGGTGTGTGCCCGGTGCGCCACCCCCGGTCCGCACCGGGCGTTTCACGTCGCTGCCGGTGGTGCGGTGTGCGTGCATTGCCGCCCGGCCGGCGCCGCGCTGCCGTCGCCGGGGGTGCTCGACCTGATGGAGGCGATGTTTCGTGGGCAGTGGGAGGTCACCGGCGATGCGACCGAGTCGTTGCGGCGCCAGGCGAGCGGGTTGATCGCCGCGCATCTGCAGTGGCACCTGGAGCGGCAGCTGCGGACCCTTCCACTCATCGAGCGCGGCGATCCCCATAGGGTGGCCATGTGAACGTCCGACCGCCCGACCCGCATCCATCTGGGGCGCGTCCGCCCGCGATTCCACCCGAGTTCGTGCCGAAGCACGTGGCACTGGTGATGGACGGCAACGGTCGGTGGGCCACCGACCGTGGGCTGCCGCGTACCGAGGGGCACAAGCGCGGCGAGGCCGTACTCATGGACACGGTCTGCGGCTGTATCGAACTGGGCGTGACCTGGCTGTCGGCATATGCGTTCTCGACCGAGAACTGGGCGCGCAGCCCCGAGGAGGTCCGCTTCCTCATGGGCTTCAACCGTGACGTGATTCGTCGTCGGCGCGACGAGATGAACGAGATGGGCGTGCGGATCCGCTGGGCCGGGCGCCGTCCGCGCCTGTGGCGCAGCGTGATCAAGGAACTTGAAGTCGCCGAGGAACTCACCAAGAACAACACACTGATGACGCTGACCATGTGCGTCAACTACGGCGGCCGCGCCGAGATCGCCGACGCCGCGCAGAAGATTGCGATGCGCGTCGCCCGGGGCGAACTCGATCCCAAACGCATCAACGAGTCCATGTTTGCCCGCTATCTCGACGAGCCCGACATGCCCGACGTCGACTTGTTCCTGCGGCCGTCGGGGGAGCAGCGGCTCTCGAACTTCCTGCTGTGGCAATCCGCGTACGCCGAGATGGTGTACCAGGAGAAGTTGTTCCCCGACTTCGACCGCCGTGACCTCTGGGCCGCCTGCCTGGAGTACGCGCAGCGCGACCGGCGGTTCGGCGGGGTCAAATGAGCGATATCGCCCGGATCGCGGGGCTGCTGGCCGCCCTGGGTACCGTCGAGGAGACCGACGCGGAGTCGGTGCTGGTGCATGTCGGCACGACGCGGGCGTCGGTTCGGGTGCTCGAACTGGCCGAGGATCTACAGGTGGTGTCGGTGACGCAACTCGTCGCCCGGGCCGTGACCAACGACGACCGGCTGCGCGATCTGCTGGAGGAGCGCGGCACCATGTTGAGCTTCGGGTCGCTGCGTCGGACCACACCCGGTGAACGGCATACCGACGTGTTGCTGTCGTACGCGTTCCCGCTCGGTGAGCTGGACGACGTACCGCTGATTACCGTGTTGCACCTGGTGCTTTCGGGTGGGTCGGCGCTGGCGGAGGATCTGGGCTAGATCGCGCCGATCGCGTGACTAGTGGTCGGCGCGGCAGTCGGCGCAGACGCCGAAGATCTCGACGGTGTGGCTGATGTCGCCGAAGTCATGGGCCGCAGCGACTTTCGACGCCCAGGCCTCTACCTCGTCGGCGCGGATCTCAACGGTACGGCCGCACATCCGGCAAACCAGATGATGGTGATGTGTGGTCGAACAGTGCCGGTAGCGCATCTCGCCCGAACCGTCCCACAGAACGTCGACGATGCCGGAGTCGGCGAGAGTCTGCAGGTTGCGGTACACCGTGGTCAGTCCGATGGATTCGCCGTGGGCGACGAGTTCGTCGTGGATCTGTTGTGCCGATCGGAAGTCGGCGGTGCCACTGAGGGCCGTTGCGATCGCCTCGCGCTGACGCGTGTTGCGCTGACCGGTGACCGGCGGTTTGGGCCGGCCCGTCACGAGGCGGTTGGCCGGATCGGTCGGTGCTGCCCGGTTGGGGTGGCCGGCGCGGCGGGTCCGTCGATGCGTTCGCAGGCGTGGACGATGGCGTCGATGGCGATGTGGGCGACGTGGTCGTCGACGAGGGCGTATTCGACTTCGCGACCGCGGCGGCGCCCGTCGACGAGCCCGAGGTCGCGCAGGACGCGCAGGTGCTGACTGACTTGCGGCTGGTTCAGGCCCAGATCGTTGACGAGCTGGTGGACACAGCGCGGGGCGTCGGCGAGCAGCATGACAATGGCGATGCGTGTCGGCGCGGCGAGGGCGCGCAGCAGATCGCTGGCGGCATCGAGGGCCGCCGGGTCGGTCCGGACATCGGCACGGGGTTGCGGAAGGCTGGTCACGCGGGGCTCCTTAGTGGGAATCCAACGTACTAGTGGGAATCCAACGTACCAAGCTTATCGGAACTAGTTTTCATTTGGCCGTGGGCATCGGCAGCAATGCGGGTTGCCGTGCAATGCGGTGGGGCGTTTCATGGAGCCAACGACCAAGGAAGGACCGTCGACGTGGCTCGGATTCCAGGAACGCCGTTGGCGCACTCGGCCGCCGATTTGGTAGCCGGCGCGAACGTGTTGGTCCCACCGTTGGCACTCGATGCGGCACGAGAGCTACTCGGCGCCGCGTCGGTACGGTTCGTCGACATCCGAGAGGTGCGCGAATGGGAACGGACTGGCACGATTCCCGGCGCGTACCGCGCCTCGCGCGGAATGCTGGAGTTCTGGGTGGATCCGGCGAGTCCCTACTATCGGCCGTCCCTGGATGACGGTCGGCGGCTCGTGCTGTACTGCGCATCGGCGTGGCGCTCGGCGCTGGCGGCGGCGACCCTCTTCCAGATGGGCCTCACCGACGTGACCCATATCGACGGCGGATTCACCGCGTGGCGCAGCGCGGGATATCCGGTTGAGCGGATCGGGCACTGACGGGCGCCGGGTCCCGGGCCGGGTGCCAAACAGGTCACGGCGTCGTCGATCCGCAGAATGCTTGGATCGCACATCAGCAGGTCGGACATCGCGTTGGCCAGGTGCGCCTCCGCCGATAGTTCGCCGGCCCGGGCCGCCGGCCACTCGCTACAGGCGCAGAGCGCGCCGCGCGAAGGGTCGACCACAACTGCAGGTTATCCGCCGATTGCTGACCGGTGAACCTGCCCCACCTACTTAATGCTGCTGGTCACGTGCTCGTGCAGCGTGAATATACGGCGAAATCGGTAGTAGCGGCGAACAGGTGGCAGGTGAGGCGGGGGCGACGGGCCGTGCCCACCTGCAGCGACTAGGCTGGGATATCAATCTCGATCCGCCTGTTTAGCCATCCGAGTGGGAGAACCGAAACCTGTGGCCGTGCCGTCCAAAGTCGATGCTGTCGTCAACCTCGCCAAGCGGCGCGGTCTGGTATTCCCCTGCGGTGAGATTTACGGCGGTACCCGCTCAGCCTGGGACTATGGGCCGCTAGGCGTCGAGTTGAAGGAGAACATCAAGCGTCAGTGGTGGCGCTCGATGGTCACCAGCCGCGACGATGTCGTCGGCTTGGACTCGTCGGTCATCCTTCCGCGCCAAGTGTGGGTGGCGTCGGGTCACGTGTCGGTGTTCAACGACCCCCTCGTCGAATGCCTCAACTGTCACAAGCGTCATCGCCAGGACCATCTGCAGGAGGCATACGCGGAGAAGAAGGGCCTCGACGACCCCGACGCCGTCCCGATGACTGAGATCGTCTGCCCGGACTGCGGCACCAGGGGGCAGTGGACCGAGCCGCGCGACTTCAACATGATGCTCAAGACCTTCCTCGGGCCGATCGAGTCCGAAGAGGGGCTGCACTACCTGCGCCCGGAAACCGCCCAGGGCATCTTCGTCAACTTCAAGAACGTGCTGACCACCTCGCGCAAGAAGCCGCCCTTCGGCATTGCCCAGATCGGCAAGAGTTTCCGCAACGAGATCACGCCGGGCAACTTCATCTTCCGCACGCGTGAGTTCGAGCAGATGGAGATGGAGTTCTTCGTCAAGCCCGGTGAGGATGACCAGTGGCACCGCTATTGGATCGATGAGCGGTTGAATTGGTATGTCGACCTGGGCATCGACCGGGACAACCTGCGCCTGTTCGAGCACCCCTTAGAGAAGTTGTCGCACTACTCCAAGGGCACAACCGACGTGGAGTACAAGTTCGGCTTTGCCGGCAGCGAGTGGGGCGAGTTGGAGGGCGTCGCCAACCGCACCGACTTCGACCTGTCGACCCACTCGGAGCACTCCGGTGAGAAACTCGAGTACTTCGAGCAGGCCACCGGCGAGCGGTACACCCCGTACGTGATCGAGCCGGCCGCCGGATTGGGCCGCAGCCTGATGGCCTTCCTCTGCGACGCCTACACCGACGAAGAGGTGCCCAACGCCAAGGGTGGTACCGACACTCGTGCCGTACTCAAGCTTGATCGGCGGTTGGCGCCGGTGAAGGCCGCGGTCCTGCCGCTCTCGCGCAACGAGGCACTCTCGCCGAAGGCCCGCGACCTGGCCGCGCAGTTGCGCCAGTACTGGAACATCGAGTTCGACGACGCTCAGGGGATCGGTAAGCGCTATCGCCGCCAGGACGAGATCGGTACACCGTTCTGCATCACCGTTGACTTTGACACCCTTGACGACCAAGCCGTGACGATCCGCGAGCGCGACACCATGGCCCAGGAGCGCGTCGCCCTGGACAAGGTCGTCGAGTACCTCGGCGGGAAGTTGATCGGATCGTAGGTCCGCCGGGTTGGCCGGGGTCGTTCGCGCGGCTGTGCGTGGAGGACCAACCCCGACCGGGCGCTGATCTCTATCCGGTCCTCAACCAACGGGCACGGTCCGGGGACCGTGGTGCGACATCAACCTCCCTTGGGAGCTCTGAACCACGGGTGCCCATCGGATCCGATCATCGCTTACCAGTCGGGTTACCTCGGGTCTGGCGATGCTCGGACCTGCACCTGCAGTCGCCCTGGGGGTACTTCCCCCGTGAAGTTGTGAACGCGGGCTGAAGAGGGCAGCCCACGACGGCCTGCATGATGTCAGTCCGAGTTGCCAGAATGGGTTCATGCCCGAACCGAGGGTCATCCATGACGACATCACCCGCGTCGACGCCGACGCCATCGTGAACGCGGCAAACACGCGGATGCGGGGTGGCGGGGGAGTGGACGGCGCGATCCACCGTGCGGGAGGAATGGCGATCCTTGAGGATTGCGTGCGCCGCTTCCCCAATGGGCTTGTTGTCGGCGATGCGGGATGGACGACGGCGGGCAACCTCCCGGCGCGGTGGGTGATCCACACGGTCGGGCCGAACTATATTGCCGGTCAACAGGATCGGTCGCTGCTCGTCGCGTGCTATCGGCGGTCGCTGGAGGTTGCCGACGAGCTGGGTGCGCAGCGGATCGCCTTCCCACTGGTCAGTGCCGGGATCTTCGGTTGGCCGCTTGACGATGCGATCGCCGTGGCTGCGGACACGATCCGTGGGGCCGATACCGACGTTGCCGAGGTGCTCATCGTCGCGTTCGGTAGTGATGTGCGCGATCAGGTTGTGCGGTACCTCGAATCCTGAGGTTGCGGTCGTGGGCGACGCGCGGCCGGCGCGGCCCCCGCGGTTCACGAGCACGACCGGATCGGCGGGCGGTTCACCTAGAGTGGCAGCCATGACAACGCCAACGGTCGGCGAGATCGCCGATGCCAAGTACGTAATGCTCACGACCTTTCGGAAGGACGGGACCGCCGTGCCCGCGCCGATCTGGGCTGTCCGCGACGGCGACGCGCTGGTGGTGTGGACCGAGACGGAGTCGTGGAAGGTCAAGCGGCTGCGTCGAAACTCCAGAGTGCTCGTGCAGAAGTGCGACGCACTCGGGAAGCGGACGGTCGGCCCCGAGGCCGTCGGGGTGGGACGGATTCTGGATGCGGCGGGAACCGAGCGGGCTCGCGGCCTGATCGGGCGCAAGTACGGGCTGGCCGGCAAAGCACTGGTGTGGGGCAGCAAGCTGCGCCGAGGTGCAGGCGGAACCATCGGCATCGAGGTCGTCGACGCTTGAGACCGACGCAGCGCCGGATTCCGGGCAAAGGCGCAACCACAACCCGTGACGTGCGAAGATTGAGCCGTCGGGCGATGGGCTCGGCGTTTCGAGTTGAGTGTGGAAGAGGGTAGTTGTGGCTGTCAGTGGAAAGATCGTGCATTTCGACACGAACAAGGGTTTCGGGTTCCTCGCGCCGGATGAAGGCGGCGACGACGTGTTCATCCACATCAACGACCTCGACGTCGACGAGTCTCAGTTGAAGGCGGGTGCGCTGGTCGAATTCGACGTCGAAGACACCGACCGCGGCGCGAAGGCCACCAACCTGGTCATCACCCAGGAAGCCCCGGCCGGGGCGTTCGAGGAGTCGCGCGGACGTCGTGACGACCACCGCCCGGATCGTCGGGGCGGCTTTGACCGCGACCGCGGCGACCGAAACTCCGATCGCCGCGACCGCCCCCGGCGCCCGCGCGGCGGGCACGGGTCGATGGACGCCGCGGCGTTCACCGAGGAGATCACCGAATTGCTCCTCGACGCGTCGGGCGCCTTGACGGCGGCGCAGATCGTCGCGATCCGTCAGCGCGTCACCGACTTCGCCGTCGACCGGGGTTGGGTGCTTGACTGATTCGGTCGCCGTCGCGATCTATACCGACGCCGATCTCCGGCGTGCGGTTCCCGAAGGGGAGAAGGCCGCCGGCCTGCCAGGCAGTACCATCGAGCACCGAAGTGCGTTCTCGAGGGACCGGGCACGGGTGTTGCACTGTGCAGCGCTGCGCCGATTGGCCGACAAGACGCAGGTCGTCGGGCCGCGCGAGGGTGATACTCCGCGCACCCGGCTGACTCATTCGCTGGAGGTCGGGCAGATTGGGCGCGGGATCGCCGTCGGATTGGGTTGTGATCCCGACCTGGTCGAGCTGGCCGGGCTCGCCCACGATATCGGGCATCCGCCCTACGGGCACAACGGGGAGCGGGCACTCGACGAGGTGGCCGCCGACATCGGCGGCTTCGAGGGAAACGCGCAGAATCTGCGCATCCTGACCCGGCTGGAACCGAAAGTCCTTGATACACAAGGCAACAGCGCGGGGCTCAATCTGACGCGGGCGTCGCTCGACGCGACGCTGAAGTATCCGTGGACCCGGGAGCGGCCGGGCAGCAAGTTCGGCGCGTACGACGACGATGAGCCAGCGCTGGCGTGGATTCGCGCCGGTGCCCCGGGTGTGCGGCAGAGCCTGGAGTCGCAGGTCATGGATTGGGCTGATGACATCGCCTATTCGGTGCACGACGTGGAGGATGGCGTCATCTCCGATCGGCTGGATCTGCGCGCACTGTCTGATCCGGCCGAACGTCGGACTCTCGCCGACCTGGCCGTCGCGCATTTCCAGGGTCTCGACGCCGGGGAACTGGTAGAGGCGGCGGATCGGCTGTCGCAGATGAACGTCGTCATGGCGGCCGGGGCTTACGACGGCACCCTGGGTGCTGCGGTCGCGCTCAAGCGGATGACGTCGGAACTGATCGGGCGGTTCGCGACGGCGGCGGTGATGGCAACGCGTGAGCAGCTCGACGAGCGTCCCGTTATTCGCTACGACGCCAATCTGGAAGTACCGCCACTCGTCGCCGCCGAGGTGGCGGTACTCAAGACGATGGCACTGCAGTTCATCTTCTCGGACCAGCACCACCTCACGGTCCAGGATCGTCAGCGCGAGCGCATCCACCGCGTCGCGAGTTGGATGGTGCAGGCGGGCCCCGGCGGGCTTGATCCCCTGTTCGTCCCGGCCTGGGAGAACGCCGCTGACGATGGGGAGCGACTACGGGTCATCGTCGATCAGATTGCGTCGATGACCGAGGGGCGCCTCGAGCGCACCGATCGGCGCAACTCCGACATCCAAGCGCATCTGGGGTAGCAGGTGTCCGCACCCGGCAGTCGCGTCCTGAGGCTTCCCCGGCCCGCCTAGAATGAACGGCGTGCCCGGCAGAGTCCCCGATCGCACTCGGCCGTCGTGCCTGGAAGTGCGCGGCGCCCGGGTACACAACCTGCGTGGCATCGACGTGGACATTCCCCTCGGGCAACTCGTCGGGGTCGCCGGAGTCTCCGGGTCGGGCAAGTCCTCTCTGGCGATGGGCGTGGTCTACGCCGAAGGCTCACGCCGCTACCTCGAAGCGCTCTCCACCTACACCCGACGCCGCATCGGCCAGGCTCCGCGCGCCGACGTCGACCGCGTCTCGCATGTCCCGGCGGCGCTCGCGCTACGCCAGCGCCCGGCAGTCCCCGGCCCGCGTTCGACCTTCGGCACCTCCACCGAACTGCTCAATGTACTGCGCCTGATGTTCTCGAGGCTCGCCTCCCACGTGTGCCCCAACGGGCATCGTCAGGCCCCCACCTTGCGTGTGGCCGCTGAGGAGCCGATCGTTTGTCCTGAATGCGGGGCCGGCTTTGTCGGCCCCGGTGCCGAGGCCCTCGCCTTCAACTCGGCCGGTGCGTGCCCCGCGTGCGACGGGCTCGGCACGGTCCGGGACGTTGACGACGCCGCACTCATTCGGGACGAGAATCTGTCGATCGACGAGGGCACCGTCATCCCGTGGCAGATGTTCGGCTTCAACGTTCAGCCGCAGATCGCCCGTGAATTCGGCGTCCGCACCCACATCCCGTGGCGTGACCTCACCGAGGCCGAGAAGCAGATCGTGTTGGACGGCCCGGAGGAGAGGAAGCACATTACGGTGACCTCGGTCAAGGGCGTGCACGACCTCGACTTCACCTTCCGTAACGCCCGGCTGACCGTCACCGAAGAACTCAAACGCGCCGAAACCGAGAAACGATTGGCCCGGGTCAGTCGTTTCTTGCGGGAACGCACCTGCCCCGACTGTCAGGGCACCCGGCTCTCGCCGGCCGCCCGTGCCCCGCGGATCGGCGATCAGAACCTCGCCGACGTCACCGCGCTGCCGTTGCACGACCTGATCGACTGGGCGCCCACCGTCGGTGCGACCCTGCCGGACGAGCTCGCGCCGATGACCGACGCACTGATCAGCACCCTGTTCGGGATGAGCCGGCGTCTGATCGACCTCGGTCTGGGCTACCTGAGTTTGGACCGGGCGGGCGCGACGCTGTCGACCGGTGAGCGCCAGCGCGTGCAATTGGCTCGCGCCGTCCGCAACGAGACGACCGGCGTGCTCCATGTTCTAGACGAGCCGTCGATCGGATTGCACCCGGCGAATCTCATCGGCCTGCAAGGGGTGCTCGGGGACCTGGTGGCCGGGGGCAATTCGGTGCTCATGGTCGACCATGACCCGCAGGTGTTGCGCGGTGCCGATCACCTCATCGAGATCGGTCCCGGCGCCGGCAATGACGGCGGACGAGTCATCGCGCAGGGGAGCGTTGCCGACGTCGGCGCCGACCCGCAGTCGCGGATCGGGCCCTTCCTGTCCGGTGCGGAGAAGGTCGCCGTTCGGGAACGACCGTCGCCGGCTCAGGTTTTCGACGGCGGGAGTCTGCGGCTGTCCACTGCCGCCGTGCACACCGTGCATCCGCTCGAGGTGGCGATCCCGCGGGGACGGCTGACCGCGGTCACCGGGGTGTCCGGGTCGGGCAAGACCACCCTGGTACTCGAATCGCTGGTGCCGGCGCTGCGCGGTGAGGCCCCGTTGCACGTGAAAGCCGTCGACGCCGCCGGCATCGAGAAGGTCGACGTGGTCGATGCCACTCCGATCGGGATCAATGTGCGCTCGACGGTCGGGACCTATTCGGGGGCGCTCGACGAGCTGCGCCGCGTGTATGGGCGGCTGCCGTCGGCGCAGGCGGCGGGGATTGCCGCGTCGGACTTCTCCTACAACACCGGATCGCTACGCTGTCCGCGCTGCGACGGCACCGGTCGAATCTCGCTGGATGTGCAATTTTTGCCCGACGTCGACATCGACTGCCCGGACTGCCACGGTCGCCGCTACGCGCCCGCCGCCTGGGATCATGTCCGCGACACCGGGGCAGGCGGACCGATCGCCCTGCCGGACCTGCTGGCGATCCCCGTCGACCATGCTCTGCCGTACGTCGACGACCTGCCCGCCGTGCGCCGCAAACTGGCCGGACTGATCGACGTGGGGCTCGGCTATCTTGCGCTCGGCGAGGCGACGCCGGCGTTGTCCGGCGGGGAGGCGCAACGACTGAAACTGGTCGCCGAGCTACGGCGGCGGCAGGATTCGGCGCTGTTCGTTTTCGACGAACCCACCGTCGGGCTGCACCCCCTCGACGTGCGGGTACTGCTGACGGTGCTGCAGGGCCTGCTCGACCGCGGCGGCACCGTGATGGTGATCGAACATGATCTGGATCTGATCGCCAACGCGGACTACGTGATCGATCTGGGTCCGTCCGGGGGTGCCGAAGGTGGTCGGATCGTCGCCACCGGCACTCCTGAGGAGGTCGCCGGCGACCCGGCCAGTGTGACCGGCCGGTATCTGGCCGAGCACCTCGACGATGGCGATCCCCGTGGGGAGAGGGCCGGCCAGTGAGCGACGGGTATACCTGGGCCACTGCCGAGGGGCGGCGGCACGCTCACCGGACCGATCGGCGGCTTTTCGGCGATGATATTGCTGACGGGGACCGCCCTTGCGGGGCTGCGCGCCGCCGTCTCGTCGTGAGGGACCCACGCTCCCACCTAGACTGAACGGTGTGCCAGGAAGAATCCCCGATCGCGACATCACGGCCATCCGTGAACAGGTCCGGATCGAGGATGTCGTCGGCGACTACGTCGCCCTGCGCCGGGCCGGCGCGGATCGGTTGACCGGGCTGTGCCCCTTCCACGATGAGAAGACGCCGTCGTTCCATGTTCGACCCAACCACGGCCATTTCCACTGCTTCGGCTGCGGCGAGGGCGGCGACGTATACACCTTCCTGCAGAAGCAGGAACACATCAGCTTCGTCGAGGCCGTCGAGCAGATGGCCGACAAGATCGGCTACCGCATCAATTACGAGGGCGGCGGAACCAGTGTGCAGCGCGACCGCGGCACGCGCGCACGGCTCGTTGCGGCGAACGCCGCCGCCCAGAAGTTCTACGCCGAACAACTGCGCACCCCCGAAGCGCAACCGGCGCGCGACTATTTGACCGAGCGGGACTTCGACGGCCAGGCGGCACTGGCCTTCGGGTGCGGTTACGCCCCGGCCGGCTGGGACACAATGACCAAAGCGCTCTTGTCGCAAGGGTTTGAGTTCAAGGAACTCGAGGCGGCGGGGCTGTCGAAGCAGGGTCGGCAGGGTCCGATCGACCGCTTCCACCGTCGTCTGCTGTGGCCGATCCGCAACCTGGGCGGCGACATCATCGGCTTCGGCGCGCGAAAGCTCTACGACGACGACAACATGGGCAAGTACATGAATACGCCCGAGACGATGCTGTACAAGAAGTCGCAGGTGTTGTTCGGTCTCGACCATGCGAAGAAGAACATCGCCAAGGGTCACCAGGTCGTCATCGTCGAGGGCTACACCGATGTCATGGCCATGCAGCTGGCCGGCGTCACCACCGCCGTCGCCAGCTGTGGTACGGCCTTCGGCGACGACCACCTCGCCCTGATCCGTCGGCTGATGATGGACGACTCGTACTACCGGGGTGAGGTGATTTACACCTTCGACGGTGACGCGGCCGGTCAAGCGGCGGCGATGAAGGCGTTCGAGGGCGAGCAGGCGATCGCGGGGCAAACCTTCGTGGCGATTGCCCCAGATGGAATGGATCCCTGCGAACTGCGCCAGCAGCACGGGGAGGCCGCCGTCCGCGACCTCGTCGCCCGACGCATCCCGATGTTCGAATTCGCCATTAAGACGCTACTCAAACAGCATGACCTCGACACCGCCGAAGGGCGGGTGAACGCACTGCGGGAAGCCGTTCCGGTGGTGGCGCGCATCAAGGACGTCGCACTGCGTGACGAATACGCGCGCCAGCTCGCCGGCTGGGTCGGCTGGGACGAGGTGGCCCAGGTGTTGCGGCGGGTGCGCGAAGAGGCGGCGCGAAACGCCAAGCGTCGAGGCCGTCCGCAACAGCCCGGCCCGCGGCCGCGAGTACGGCCCGAAGCATCGTCGACGCCGCCGCCCACCGCCAAGCCGTTGCCAACGGATCCACGGTTGTGGCCGCAGCGCGAGGCACTCAAGGCCGCCCTGCAGTATCCGGCGATCGCCGGGACCGTATTTGACTCGCTGCCGCTGGAGTGTTTCAGCGAGCCCGCCTACGCGTCGATCCGCGCGGCGATGCGGTCGGTCGGTGATACCGCCTCAGGGAAGGGCGGCGCGCAATGGGTTGGTGAGGTGCACCAAGCCGTCGACGACCCGGTGATCGGGCCACTGGTGACCGAACTCGCCGTCGAGCCGATGCGCGTTGACGACGACGCTGTCCCGCGCTACATCGGCTCGGTGCTGGCACGCCTTCAGGAGGTCTGGGTCGGTCAGCAGATCGCCGATATCAAGTCGAAACTGCGCCGCATGTCGCCGACGGAGGACGCCGACTCCTACAACGGGGTGTTCGGCGACCTGGTCGCCCTCGAGGCCTACCGCCGCAGCCTGCTGGAGCAGGCGGTCGATCCGGTCGTCGAGGTGCCCTGAACCTGTTCGGTTCGGGCCTCGGTGCGGCCGTGTCATGTGATGCAATGACGGTATGCGCCGATGGTCCGGGATTGTGCCGATGGTGGTGTGCGCCGTGATGGTCGTGACCGGGTGCGGTGCCCGCGACCGTGCGGAGCGCAGGGCGACCGCCCCACCGCCGGCGAGGAGTTCGACTGCACCCGCCACCACGAACCGGCCCGCCGCCGCCCCGATCGTGGTGAACACCGACGGCCTGCAGGCGGAGATCACCCCGGGGGCCATGGCGAAGTGGGCTGCGGACGTCTCACACGGCCAGGAGGCGGCGGTAGTGGCCAAGTGCTGGACGATCGCACCTCAATACATCGCCGAACGGTACTTCGCCGAACCGGCCACGGTGGCGACGATCTTCGCGCAGCGGCCGGTGAGCGGTCAGGCCGGAGTGGCGTGGGGGCGCTACGAGTCCGCCTACGCGCACGTCCCGTGGTCGGAGGCGAAATCGGGCTATCCGTGCCCGCGCATCCGGTTGAACGCGGCGCAGCAGATCTATCCCGACGACTTCGTCGCCCATATCGCGCGGCGATTCATCCTGCGTGCCCAAGGTCGGCCGATCAACCCCGCCGACACTGCGGCGTCCTATCCGCTGGAATGCACCGTGGTGCGCGGCCCGATCGCGAACGTCGAGCGCGGTGACGTCCAACTGATCACGGTGACCAGGGAAGACCTTCCGCATGGTGATATCCGCTGGATTGTGCAAGCCGGGCTGCTGACGATGCGGATGGCGCTCGAGCCGGGGGTTGTGTGCGTGCAGGCGGCGGCGTAGTAGCGGCGATGTCAGGGTTATCGGCAACACTGGTGCGATGAGAACGACAACGAACTGGCACCTGGGTCTCGGCGCAGCGGTGACATGGTCGGTGCTGACGGCCTGTGCGGCGGCTCCGATGCCGGGAAACTCAGCAGCCGCCAACGAGTCGTCGGTACCACCGGTGTCGTCGCCCGGCCCAGCGTCGCTCGCCGACTCCGTGCCGGTGGGCCGGCCGGCGCCGAATGTTTCGGCGATGGCGGCGGCAGCACTCGCCGAACTCGGCCGCCTGCCGGTGAAAGGCAGCGCTCCGATGACGGGCTATCGCCGGTCGGCTTTTGGGCGGGCATGGTCCGACGATGTGTCGGTCGACAAGGGGCGCAACGGATGCCGGACGAGGGACGACGTGTTGCAGCGCGACCTCACCGATATTGAGATGCGGGGCCGATGCACGGTACTGAGTGGGTGGCTCGATGACCCGTACACCGCGCAGCGCCTGCGCTTCGAGCGGGGGGTGGACGTGAAACGGATCCAGATCGATCACGTCGTGGCCCTTGCCGATGCGTGGCGCACCGGCGCGCAGCAGCACTCGCCGCAGCGGCGCGTCGAATTCGCCAACGACTTGCGCAACCTGCAGGCCACCGCCGGGTGGGCGAATCAGCAGAAGGGATCGTCCAACGCCGCGTCGTGGCTCCCGCCCAACCGGTCCTTCCGGTGCACCTACGTTGCGCGCCAGATTCAGGTGAAGCGGGCCTATGACCTGTGGGTGGTCCCGCCCGAGCGTGACGCGATGCGGCGCGTGCTGACGAAGTGCGTGGGGTGAGGGCCGACGCCGTCGGCTAGGCCCCGAAGCACGCCGATCCGGTGTTGAATCCCGACGTGACCGGGAACGGCGCAGTCTGCTTCGTGACGCCGTTCTGGATGGCGACGGCGCGCATCGTGCCGACGCGGGTCGCGAGCCACTCGCCTTCGACGACGCGCTTCTGGTCGGTGCGCCGCTCGTTTCGGGTAGCGAGACGACTGACCACCTGGCCGTGCTCATCGACGATCAGGAGCTGTACCGGGGCAGTGTGGTCGGTCACGACCACGGACACGTTGTACGTGCAGCCGGTGCCGCGATTGCCGGTGAACATTGTCGGCGAGACGTTCGGGCCCACCGACGGGACCGCTTGGGCTGGTTGAGCAGCGATAGTCGTACCGATGCCGATGGCGGTACACGCGAGTGAGACCGCGACGACGGCTGGCAGGGCTCGGCGTTGCCGAAGTGACGCATTCATGGCTATGAGGATGCCATGAGCGGGGATGGCCGAGGCCAGAACCCGGGTGTCCGGATCCTGGCCTCGTAGCCGCGAGATGTTGTGCCGCTTCTGGTGTTCGCGGGCCCTGAGGCGGGGGCGGAGGTGGGGCGACCGGGGCTCGAACCCGGGACCAGCGGATTATGAGTCCGCGGCTCTAACCAACTGAGCTATCGCCCCGCGGGCGAAACGCCCAGTGGCAAAGCCTACCGGCAGCGGATCAGTCGTTGTCGGCGAGGACCTCGTCGACGAACGTGCGGATCCGCCGACGCAGGGCGGCGACCCGGTCCGCGCGGACGGCATCGAGATCGGTTCCGCGGTGGTAGGCCGGCGGCAACTGGCGGGCGTGACGGGAGCAACCGAACCGCTCGCAGATCAGGATGCCCAGCGTCGACCCACGCCGGCCGGCCGCTCCCGCGCGGCGCACCGTGTAGAGCACCGCGGCCTCGGTGAGATTGACGTCGGTGCACCAGGAACACATGGCCCGCCCGCGTGGCGTCGCGGTCGCACGGGTGAGGAGCAGGGCCACGACTCCGTCGGTCTGCTCGACGACCAGGTAGGCGCGCCGGGGGATCTTGGGGTCGCGCCAGCCGAGGAAGTCGAGGCCGGCGAAGTTGATTGAGCCCAGATCGGGATAGGTGACCCGGGCGACCTCGCTGCGCGTGGCGCCGCGAAATGCGGACCGGATCATTGCTGACGAGAGTTCTTGCATGACGTGGACCAGACTGTGAGGCCGACGCGAGGAGTCGGCTACCGATTGAGGGCAGCTGTGGCCGGCCGATCAGCGTGATCGGCGCGGGGCGCGGTCAACTGTTTCGGGCGCAGTGCGCGCCGAACTCCTCGAAACGGGGGATGCTCACGATGCCAGGGTAGCGCACGCGGGGGACTGCTTCAGCAGGCGCAGGATTGCTAGGGCTTCGGCTCGCAGGCGATGCCGTCGCCGTCACGGTCGAGTTTCGAACTGTAGCCGTCGTCACCCTTGCGGATCGGTGCATTCCCGTCGGCGCGCGCCTCGTCGCAGTTCTTGTATGTCTTGACCTGGGTCGCGCCGGGTAGCGGGGCGGCGTGCGCGGTGGCGGTGAGGACGATCGGGGCGAAACCGGCTGCCGCGACGGCCAAGGTGCTGAGGGCTTTCGCCAGGTGAGTGGTCATCCGGCCAGCATAACCTGACCGGTTTGTCGTATTACGTGCGTCGTCGATATCGGGTGATGCCCCTGGGCAGGTGGGGCTGGCGCAGCGTACGGGCGATGAACTCCCCGAGCGTGACGCCAGCGGCGAGGGCGCAGCCGATGAGAACGGCGGTAGCCATCTCGCGACCGCCACCGGTGCCGGTCATCAGGCCGTACATCCCGCGGTAGATCGCGCTACCGGGCAGCAGCGGGGTGATACCTGCGACGGCGATAACCAGCGGGGGGGTCAATGCTCGACGTGCGGCGAGGCCACCGAGCAGACCGACGATGATCGCCGCAATGGCGTAACTGAAGACCGGCCCGAGGCTGGTCAGGTACAAGGCGCCGGTGACACCGGCGCCGATCGCGCCGGCGAAGAACGCGGCGGAGAGCGCGCGGCGCTCGGCATAGCTGGCCAGGGCGAATGCCACCGCAGCAATGGCGCCACCGATGATGCGGGCCGGGACGTCGGCCGCACCGAACGGCGCCACCGTCGTCAGCGACGGCAGATTCACGTCGAATACCCCGACAAAGCGGACCGAGAGTGCCACACCCACGAGGATTCCGCCGGTCATCACCAGTACCTCGGTTACCCGGGCCGTCCCGGTGATCGGTGCGCCGGTGATGGCATCCTGGACGGCTCCCACCAGCGTGAGGCCCGAGAGCAGGACGATGATCCCCGCGGCGATGATCTGTGCGGGCCGAAAGCCCAGCCCGCTGCCCTGCAGCGCCGGATAGAGGAGGGCGGCCGGCAACACCGCGAGAAAGCCGCCGGTCAGCTGCTGGAAAAAGGGTGGCGTGCCGATGCGGTTGAGCCGCCGATTCACCGCGACGATCACGATCGTGGTGGCGAAGGCGGTCAGCCACACGACCCACGTGCCGCCCAGGTAGATGCCGACACCGAGGGCCATGAGCCCCCACGCGAAGGTGGAGACCCAGTGCGGATAGGGGTGCGGTGCGGCGGAGATATCGTCGACGATCGCGTGGGCGGTTGCCGGGGTGATCGACAGCCGCCGGATCTTGCGCACCAGGCGGTCCACCTGGGCCAGTCGGGTGAAGTCCAATGAACGGTAGTACACCGATCGTGAGGCGGTGATCGGCGGCAACGTGGGGCCGCGGCGGGCGCAGATCAAAATGGTGTTGAAGGTGACGTCCACATCGACGTCGTCGAGGCCGTAGATGGCGGCGACGAACTCCACTTGGTGCCTGGTGTCGATGGCGCCGGTCCCCGCGTCGAGGAGCACCGCCCCGATCCGGGCTGCGAGGTCGATAACCTCGGTGATGGCGGCTTCGTCGCGCAGGTCGATCGGGCGGCGCGGCGCGATGACGATACGGCCGGGTTCGATGGTGTCGATGGTGGCCGGGCGGGGGCCGGCCAGACGATGCAGGCCGCGGCGGAGATAGTCGAGCATGTGGCCGCCTTCCCGGGCGTTGCGCGTCTGTGTCGAGTTCAGCCTCCACCGTAGACGTGGACGGGTTCGATTTTGCCCTTGATGCGGTGGGTGCCGCGGTCGAGGAGGTTCGGCGATGGATCGTGCAGTGCGCTGCGGCAGGCCTGGGTCAGCAGAATGGAGTCGCCGGTGGTTTTGGTGAGTTGTTCGACGCGGGCCGCGACATTGACGCTGTCGCCGATGAGGGTGAATTCGAGCTTCCCGCCACCGCCGATGGTCCCGGCGATGACGGGACCGGTGTTGATGCCGATGCCGATGTGCAGGTCGTTGCCGAAGTGGTGGGTGACTTGTTGGTGGATGTGGCGGGCCGCGGCGAGTGCAGCGTCGGCGTGGTTGTCGAGGTTGGTGGGGGCGCCGAAGACGGCGAGGGCGCCGTCGCCCAGGAACTTGTTGACGTGGCCACCCGTGGTGACCACGGTGGGTACGACTATCTCGAACAGTTCGTTGAGGCGCCCGACGACGGTTTCGGCGGTGTGGGTTTCGGTGTAGGGGGTGAAGTTGCGGATGTCGAGGAACATGATGGTGACGGTGCGGCGTTCGCCGGTGAAGATGTTGTCGCCCTGCTCGAGGAGTCGTGCGGCCAGCGCTGGGTCGACGTAGGTGCCGAAGGCGCTGTGCAGATGTTTGCGTTCGAGGAGTCCGGTTTGCATGCGGTTGAAGGAACCGGCGAGGGTACCCAAGTCGTCGTCTTGGACGACGGGAAGCCGGTGCGTGTAGTCGCCGGCGGCGACCCGGTCGGCGGCGTCGTCGAGGTCGCGCAGCGCGGTCAGCGACGGGGCGAATGCCGCGCCAACAGTGATGGGCGCGGCGATCCAGATCGTGACTGCGGCGGCGATCGCCACATACACGAGGGGAGCCGGCCGGGTATTGCCGGCCGCGGCGCCGAGCATGGCGCCCAGCAGGCTGAAGGTGAATGCCGCGGTCAATGCCGCGGTGTTCGACCAGACGGCGAACGACGGCCGGGCGCGGGGCATGGTGTCGCCGATGTCGGAGTCGCGGGTGAGCGCCAGGCGGGCCGGCCGCATGGCCGCTTCGACAATGCCGTGTGCGGCGGTGAGGTTGGCCGCAAAGCCGGTGACGGCGCCAACGGCACCGAACTGGATCACGTGCGCGGTGCTGGCCCCGCCGATCACCGCCGAGAGTGCGAAGAGTGCAGCAAAGACCGGGATACCGGCGGCGGTGGAAACGGGTACCGCCTGGCGGGAGTACATGTAGGTGCCGACCAGTGCGGCGTGCCGGTCGCCCCCCGGCCCCGCCGCCCACCGATCGACCGGCCGGAGGCAGCGGTGGGCGATCGGCGTGAGCACCGCCGCCAGCGCGATGGTGCAGGCCGCGGCAGCAGCGATGGCGAGCGGCACCGCACGGGCCCAGTTGTTGGGACGCTCGATTCCGAGTACCACGGCTGCGAAGGTGAGGTTGACGGGAAACAGGAGGACGACACCGAGCGCAAGGATGGCCCACACGGTGAACTGCGCACCATGACGGTCCCAAACCCATTGCCACAGCCGGTACATCTGCCAAGAATAGGCGCGTAGCGCGGGCAGCCCGGGAAGAACGAAAACAAAAAACCGCCTGTGAACAGGCGGTTTAGTTGCTCCCCCAACTGGACTCGAAC
>NZ_DIAX01000025.1:0-247 GCF_002414845.1 Gordonia sp. UBA5067
CCTGGGAACCTAGAAAAAGGTGTGGAACGTGTAGGGGCTGTTGTATTGCCTCTATATGTGCAGGTCAGAGAACTATCTCTACAGTCTGAAAGTTCAACAGAGTTCAACACGGTGTTGTACTTCGATTGAGGCACGTTTGGGCTGGTTTGGGTACAGCGTTTGGGTACGAGATAGAACAGAGGCCCTATCCGAACTTCGGATAGGGCCTCTGACCTGCTGTCGGGCTGACAGGATTTGAACCTGCGAC
>NZ_DIAX01000025.1:473-22164 GCF_002414845.1 Gordonia sp. UBA5067
AAACTGCGCCACAGCCCGTTGCTCGCTAGAGCGAGACCTACCTTATCGCACGCGCGTCGGCGTGGAAAAATCGGCTCGGCCGCCTACTTGGCCACCGCACGCTTGCGGTACCAGACATAGCCTGCCGTCACGATGATCGCGCCGACCAGGGACCAGATGAGCCCGATCGGCCGGATCGCGAACCCCTGCCCGGTGATCAGGCTGTGCAGCAGACCGCCGACGAACGAACCGGCGATGCCGGAGAAGAACGCGAGTGACCAATCGATGGTCGTGACCTTCGCCGTCCCGAGGATCAACTGCGCTAATCCGCCGACGATCATGCCGAAAAGAATGACTCCGATGACGATCAGTCCAGCAGCACTCATGTCCGAAAGTATCGCATACGGCCCACTCAGTCCGGTGCGCGCCGCGGCAGGATCACATGCTGACCGGCGATGTCGTGCGCGTCCATGGCCAGCCCGTACACCTCGCTGACCCGCTCGGCACTCAGGGTTTCGCGCGGGGCACCGATGGCCACCAGGCGACCGCAACCGTTCTTGTCGGGGGCCAGGACGGCGACGCGGTCGCTGTAGGCGGCGGCGAGATTGAGATCATGGACGACGACGAGTGCCGCGGCCCCCGCATCGACCTGGCGCCGCACGATCGCCATGACCTGCTCCTGGTAGTGCGGGTCCATCGCCGCGGTCGGCTCGTCGAGCAACAGGATCGGGGTGTCCTGGGCCAACACCCGGGCCAGCGCGACCCGTCCCCGCTCGCCACCGGACAAGCTCCCGAAGCTGCGCGTGGCGAAACCCGTCACGTCACACGCTGCCATGGCACTGGCGACCGCGGCGTCGTCGGCGTGGCGGTTCGCGGTGCGCGACCAAGCGTGCCGCGCCATCTGAACGACCTCCGCACAGGTGAACGTGAACCCGATGCTGTGCTCCTGAGGGAGCACGGCGCGCCGTCTTGCCTGGTTGATCTTCGACATTCCCGCAATCGGATCGCCAAGGAGTTCAACGGTTCCCGCCGACACGGCCAGCGTGCCCGCGATCGCCGAGACCAACGTCGACTTGCCGGCGCCGTTGGGCCCGACCAGGCACAGCAGCTCCCCCGCCGCGAGGTCCAGCGACACGTCGGCCAGAACCTGACGCCCGCCGCGCGACACGGTGAGACCGCTGACGCGCAACGCGGTCATATCCATCCCCCGCGCTTCATCTCCCGCCGGAGCAGGAACAAGAACACCGGGCCGCCGACGAGGCTCGTGACCATGCCGATCGGCAGCTCACCGTAGGGCACTACCGTGCGCGACGCCAGATCCGCGGCCGTCAGCAGGCATGCTCCAGCGACGGCACTCGCCGGAATCAACACGGCGTGACGAGGACCGACGATCAGCCGCATGAAATGCGGGACGACCAGGCCCACGAACAAGATGATGCCGCAGAAGCTGACCGCCGCCGCCGTCAACAGGGCGACGATGACCACCGAAACGCGCCGCAGCCCCTCGACGTCGACCCCCAGATGACCGGCGGTGTACTCGCCCAGTGCCAGCAGATCGATTCGCCGGGCCAGCAGCATCGACGCGACCAGCCCGATCAGCACGAGCGCGGCGACCAGCAGCACCTGGTCCATCGTCGCGCGATTTAGGCTGCCCATCTGCCAGAACACGATCTGGTCCCGGGCGGCGGGCGTGGCGCGATAGGTGAAAAAGGCGATCAGTCCGCCGGCGAACGCATTGACGGCGATACCGGTGAGGATCAGGCTGACCACTTGGGTGCGTCCCGCCGAACGAGAGGCCAGGTAGACGAACAGCGTGGTCAGCAGCCCCGCTGCGAATGCTCCCGCGGCGACGAAATAGCCCGCCGCCCCCAACCCGCCGACGGCGATGACTCCCGCCGCACCCGCCGCAGCACCCGACGAGACGCCGATGACACCTGGCTCGGCGAGCGGATTGGCGAATATCCCCTGGAGGACCGCGCCGGCGCAGCCCAGCGCCGCGCCGACAGCCAACGCCAGGTAGACGCGCGGGATCCGCACCTGCCAGAGCGTGTCCTCGCCGACCTGGTCCGGTAACGGACCGAGCGGAATGCTGATGTGGTGTAGCAGCGAGCCGACGACCTGGCTCACCGGCACCGGGTTCTGACCCGTCGCCATCGCGTACAGTGCGACGACGACGGTGACGCCCACAGCCACCGTGAGCGCGACACCCGCCCGCACCCGCCGGATCTCCCCTGCCCGCGAATCCGTGTGCACCACATCAGCTCCGGTAGAGGGCTTTGGCCAGGGCCAGGGCCACCGCACCGGTGCGGGGCCCGAACGTCAGGAGCTGACCGTCGGCCATATCGATCACGCTACGAGTCCGGCCGGCCGGCGTCTGCGCGACGCCGGGAACCCGCAGCAACCCGTCGATCCCCCCAACCGAAGCCAGCCCGTCGGTCATCATGAGGAGCACGTCCGGGGCCGCTTTGATCAATCCCTCAGCGGTCAGGGACGTGTAGGGCTCCCGCAACCCGGCTGCGGTACCCGCGTCGATCCCACCGAGGAACTCGATCAGTTCCGATGCCCCCGATCCGGGACCACCCAGGATCATCAAGCCGGTGCCGCGGGCGTACAGGAACGCCACCTTCGGCTTGGTTTTCAGGTTCGGAATGAGACTCCTCGCCTCCGCGATCTGCGCCTCGGTTCGCCGGACCAGTTCTGCACCGGCGCGCACCACCCCCAGCGCGGCGGCCGTCGCCCGCAGCTGAGCGGCCGTATTGTCGAGGTTTCGCGCCGGATCGCCCAGCACCACCGGTATCCGCGCCGCACGCAGCCGAACCGCCAGCGCCGAGACCGACGGGAGCGATGCATCGGCGAGCACAATTGTCGGCCGAAGGGCGAGCAGTGCCTCCAGATTGGCGTTGGTGCCATCGGGGGTCAGGACCGGAATGTGTTGTGCCGCCGGAAACTTCGTCGCAATATCGCGGCCCACGAGGTTGCGGCCCAGACCAAGCGCGAACACGGTCGTCCCATAGGTTCCGAAACGGTCGAGCGCGACGATCCGATTGACATCGGACACGGTGACGCTCGGGCCATCGAGCGAGGCAACAGTCGTCGGCAGCTGCGGCACCGGATTCACGGCGACGGGCACCGGATCAGCGGGGATGGCGGCGGTTCGGGGGCCGGTAGGCACCACAGTCTCAGCGGGAGTCGATCCGCCGACGTCGAGGGGGGCCGTCGAGCAGCCGCCCACCAGCATCAGGCCCGAGGCGAGCAGTGCGACGGCGGCGCGGCGTACCGACCTCACTGAGGGACGACCGTGGCGATCCGGCGGGGGGCGATCAGGAGTGCGACTTCGTCGCGGCCATGCCGACCAGAGCCTGCGCCGACTCCGGCGACAGCTTCCACGTGCCATTCACCCGGTTGAACGTATAGGGCACGGTGACGGGCGCGGGCGCATGCGGACTGGCCACCGACACCTGGGCGACTGCCGTGTCCGCCCCCTCCGCGGCAACCGACTGCACCGTGAACTTGTCCGGCGTGTATCCGCCGCGCGCGGCCGCCAGCGCGAACGCGTGCAGCTTGGCCCCCCACGACCCGTCTGGCGAATCCACCAGCGCGGCCGCCGCCGCCGGCGTGGTGTCCGGACTGATGAGGGTGCGCAGAATCTCCTGCGCCTGGACCACCGAAGGCGTCGAGCCCGTCGATGTCGAGGCTTCCTCGGAGTTGGTACAGCCGACCACGCCGAACAGTGCGACGGCAGCCAGGGCACTCACCGCACCGGCAATGCGAAGAATCATGACGGCTTCCTCTCGTCTCGCGGATGTCGTGCGACTCCGGAATAAGGACATCCTAACAATCAAGTTCTCAGCGTTTGCGGCGCTGCTCGCGCTTGTCGCGCACCCGCACGTTGATGCGCACCGGCGAACCGTGGAAGCCGAACTCCTCACGCAGGCGACGCTCCAGGAACCGACGATATCCGGCTTCGAGAAAGCCCGTGGTGAACAGCACGAACGTCGGCGGCCGAGTCGCCGCCTGGGTGGCGAACATGATCCGGGGCTGGCGCCCACCGCGCACCGGGGGCGGGTTGGCCGCGACGATGTCCTTGATCCAATTATTGAGCTGCCCGGTACCGATCCGCTTGTCCCACGACGCCAGGGCCTCGTCCAGCGCGGGCACCAGCTTGCCCACCGCCCGCCCGGTCATCGCCGAGATGTTGACCCGCGACGCCCACGGCACCCGGCTCAACTCGCGGTCGATCTCGCGGTCGAGGGTGAGACGCCGCTCCTCGTCGACGAGATCCCATTTGTTGAATACGATGACCAGCGCGCGTCCCGTCTCGACGATCAGCCCGAGTACCCGCAAGTCCTGCTCGGTGAGCGGCTCCGAGGCGTCGATCAGCAGGATCGCGACCTCGGCGGCCTCCAATGCCGACCGGGTCCGCAGCGAGGCGTAGTACTCGTGACCGGATGCGGTGCGCACCTTGCGGCGCAGCCCGGCCGTGTCGACGAACAGCCACGTCTGACCGTCGAGCTCGATGAGCTCGTCGACCGGATCGACTGTCGTGCCGGCCACATTGTCGACGACCGAACGCTCGTGGCCCGCAAGTTTGTTGAGCAGAGAACTCTTGCCGACGTTCGGTTTGCCGACCAGCGCCACTCGGCGCGGTCCCCCCGATGGCGCGGCGACCCCGGTTCGCTCGGGCAGCACTTTGAGCACCTCGTCGAGGAGGTCACCGGCGCCGCGCCCGTGTGCGGCCGACACCGGGTGCGGCTCGCCCAGGCCCAGTGACCACAGGGCGGCCGCATCGGCTTCGGCTCGTTCACTGTCGACTTTGTTGGCGGCCAACAGCACCGGCACCTTTGCGCGCCGCAGGACCCGCGCGACCGCTTCGTCGGTCGCCGTCGGACCCACCGTGGCGTCGACGACCAGCACGATCGCGTCGACCGCCGCCATCGCCCGCTCGGCCTGATCGGCGACCGCCTGCTGGAGCCCCCTCGCATCGGGCTCCCAGCCGCCGGTATCGACCACCAGAAACGACCGGCCCGACCAGCTCGCCGAATAGGAGACCCGGTCGCGCGTCACTCCCGGCAGGTCTTCCACCACGGCCTCGCGCCGACCGAGGAATCGGTTCACCAAGGTCGACTTGCCAACGTTGGGGCGGCCGACGATCGCCACCGACGGCAGTGCTGCCGCCACGTCGGCGGCCGCGTCGCCGCCGGCCGCGTCGACGATCTCCCAGTCGGCTTCGTCGGCCCACACGCCGTCACCCGGAAGTGCTTCCACCCCGAGAATCTCGTCGCTCACCGTCGCACTCCGATCCGTTGGTCCACTAACTCGATCAAACCTGTGAGAACCTGCTCCACCGTGAGGTCGCTGGTATCGAACTCGACCGCGTCCTCGGCGCGGCGCAGCGGGGACGCCGCCCGAGTCGAATCCAGGTGATCGCGCCGGTTCACGCTCGCCAACACCTGCGCGAGGTCGCTGTCGCGTCCAGCAGCACGATTCTGCCGGTGACGGCGCCGCGCGCGCTCGTCCGGCGTGGCGGTCAGAAAGACTTTGAGCTCCGCATCGGGGAAGACGACGGTGCCGATGTCCCGGCCCTCGACAACGACGAAGCGCCCCCCTGCGACGCGGCGCTGCAGATCGACCATCCGCGCGCGGACCCGCGGGTTCGCCGCCACCGCCGACACGGCGTCGGTGACGTCGTCGGCACGGATCGCCGTGGAGACGTCCTCGCCGTCGAGCGCGACCACGGTGCCGTCGGGCCCGTCCCGAAGGTCGATCGACAGCGTGTCGACGAGATCGGCGACGGCCGACCCGTCATCGACAGGTATGCCGCTGCGCAACACCGCCAGGCTCGCTGCCCGGTACATGGCACCGGTGTCGAGGTATTGGGCGCCCACCCGGTCCGCCAGCATTCGCGACACCGAGGACTTGCCGGTGCCCGCCGGGCCGTCGATCGCGACGACGGTCGCCGGCGCGATCACAACCCCACCGCCTTGTACAACGCGCCGATCTCGTCGCGGCCCAGCGCCCGAATCGAGCCCGGCCGCTGGTCACCGAGATGGATCGGCCCGACGTCGGTCCGGACGAGCCGCGTTACCGAGTGCCCGAGATGGTCCATCAGACGGCGAACGATGCGATTGCGGCCCTCGTGCAATGTGATCCGCACCAGCGACGAACCATCCCACACCTGCAGCGGTACGAACTCGTCGACGTGAACGAGGCCGTCGTCGAGTTCGATTCCCTCGCGCACGTGGCGCGACAGCGAGCGCGGCACCTCGCCGCGCACGGTCGCCAGGTAGGTCTTGGGCACCTCGAACGAGGGATGCATCAGCCGGTGGGCGAGATCGCCGTCGTTGGTGAGCAACAACAGCCCTTCGGTCTCGGCATCGAGGCGGCCGACGTGGAACAGTCGCTGCCCGGCCATGACCCGCTCGGCCACGAGGTCGCCGATACAGGGACGGCCCTGATCATCGGCCATCGTCGAGTGGTACCCGGCCGGCTTGTTGAGCGCCAGATAAGTCATGTCCTCGTCGATGAGGACTCGCACGCCGTCGACCCGGACGATGACCTGCCGGGGATCCACACGCATCCCCTGCTCGGTGACGACGACGCCGTCGACGCTCACCCGACCGGCCGCGATCAACTCTTCGGCTCCGCGACGCGACGCGACCCCAGCAGCGGCAAGGACCTTCTGCAACCGGGTGCCGGACGGATTGTACGGGTCCTCGGGCGCTCCGGCGGAGCCGACGAACTCACCCTCGGCACGATCCTCGGGCGGGCGGTGCTGACGCTTGGCGGGCTTGGCGTTGTTCAACCGAACCTTGCCCGACGCGGCATTGACCCGCGAGCTCGTGCGCGGTTTGCCGCCTGATCGTCGGGGTCCCGGTGTGCCGTCGCGGCTAGCGGATGCCATTGTCCTCAGTCCTGATCGTGGTCGTCTGGCGCCGCTTCCGGCGCTGTGGTGGGTTCTTCCGATTGTGCCTGGCCAGCGCCGAGTTTGGCGAATCGCGGATCCGACGTCAGCTCCTCGGTGAGGTCCTCGATCAGGTCGACATCGGGTAACAGTGGTCCCAGATCCGGCAGCTCCGACAGTGACGCGAGCCCGAGTCGCTCGAGGAATAGTTCGGTGGTCCCGTAGGTCGTGGCCGAGGTCTGCGGATCGGTGCCGGCCTCGTAGATGAGTCCGCGCGCGACGAGCGTGCGGATCACGCCGTCAACATTGACGCCGCGGATCGCCGAAACGCGCGCCCGGCTCACTGGCTGCCGATAGCCGATGACGGCCAGCGTCTCCAAGGCTGCGCGGGTCAGCTTCGAACGCGCGCCATCGAGTAGTAGTCGCTCCACGTAGGGCGCGAATTCGGCGCGGGTGTAAAACCGCCACCCGTCGGCGGTGTACCGCAGGTCGATGCCGCTGCCCGCCATGGTCAGGTCGTTCGACATCCGGGTCAGCATCTCTTTGACGCGCAGGCGGTCCTGGTCGGTGGCGGTCGCGAGTTCCTCCACCGATACCGGGGTGTCCACGACGAGCAACACCGCTTCGAGTGCCGATCGCAGCCCCGCATCGTCGAGAATGATCGCGTCTTCCGCGTCCAGGGTCGTCTGCGTCGAGTCGTCGCTCATCCGTAGTCCTCCACTCGCTCCATGCTCAGCTCGTCGACGGCGCGATCGCCAGTCCAGTTGACGATGAGTATTCCCAGCGCCACTTCCTGTTCGAATCCGACCGCACGCTCGCGGTACAGCTCCAACAGCCCCAGGAACCGGGCCACGACTTCGAGCCCGTTCACGCACTCGGCGACGAGTTCGCCGAAAGTCAGGCTGCCGTTCGGGGCACCGCGCAGCAACACCGAAAGCCGCTTGGCCTGCTCGGGCACCGAAACCTTCGGGATATGCAGGTGATCGAGGCCCACGGTGGGGACCGGCTTGGGCGTCAGCGCCGCCGCGGCGACCTCGGCGAATCCCCGCGGATCCACGCCCAGCGTCACCTCCGGTAGCAGCTGTGCGAATTGGTCTTCGAGGGCGACGGCGCGCGGATAGCGCTGAAGTGCGGTCGCCTCGAGTTCGGCGAACAGCGCCGCCGCCTGCTTGTAGGCCCGATATTGGAGAAGTCGCGCGAACAGCAGGTCGCGGGCCTCCAGCAGCGCCAAGTCCTCGAGGTCGTCCACTTCCCCAGCGGGGAGCAGCCGGGCGGCCTTCAAGTCGAGCAGGGTGGCCGCCACGACCAGGAACTCGGTGGTCTGCTCCAGGTCCATCTGGTCACCCATCGCCTTGGTGTAGGCGATGAAGTCGTCGGTGACCTCGTGCAGCGCGACCTCGGTGACGTCGAGCCGGTGCTGGCTGATCAAGTTGAGCAGCAGGTCGAACGGGCCTTCGAAGTTCGCGAGGCTGACCCGGAACCCGGCGTCGGCCGCCGGCTCGACCGGGCGGCCCGGCCCGGCGGGTGGGATCACGGATGCTCGGCGTCGCGGGCGATGACCTCGGCGGCAACATCGCGGTACGCGCGGGCCCCCGCCGACTTCGGCGCCCAGGAAATGATCGGCTCACCGGCAACGCTGGTCTCCGGGAACCGGACAGTCCGGTTGATCGCGGTATCGAAGACGACCTCGCCGAACACCTCGACCACCCGCGCCATGACGTCGCGCGAGTGCACGGTCCGCGGGTCGAACATCGTGGCCAGAATGCCGCCGATCTCCAGCCGCGGATTCAGCCGGTCGCGCACCTTCTCGATGGTGTCGGTGAGCAGGGCGAGTCCGCGCAGGCTGAAGTACTCACACTCCATTGGGATGAGCACGCGGTCCGAGCAGGCCAGCGCATTCACCGTGAGTAGGCCCAACGACGGCTGGCAGTCAATCAGAACGTAGTCGTAGCGGTCGACGACGGGGTGCAAGGCCCGGCCCAGCGTCTGTTCCCGGCCCACCTCGTTGACCAGCTGGATCTCGGCGGCCGACAGGTCGATGTTGCTGGGAAGCAGGTCCATCCCCTCGACTCGCGTGCGCTGCAACACGTCATCGATGGACGCCAGCGGCGCCACCAGCAGGTTGTGCACGGTCTGTTCGAGTTCGTGGTGGGCCACCCCCAACCCGGCCGACAGGGCACCCTGGGGGTCGAGGTCGACGAGCAGCACCCGACGCCCGTACTCGGCGAGCGCAGCGCCGATGTTGATCGTCGACGTGGTCTTGCCGACGCCGCCCTTCTGGTTGCAGACCGCGACGATCGTCGCCGGTCCGTGCGAACTCAGCGGCCGCGGCACTGGGATCTCGCGCACCGGGCGCCCCGTCGGACCGAGTTCGCCGCCGGCGATCCCCTGGGGGGAGTCGGCCTCGTCGTCGGCGCCCGAGCTACTCACCGACAGGCGATACTTGTCGTCGGGCTCCGGCGTGCTCACAGACCGCGACTCCTCTCTTCGGCTCGATGACTGAGTCCACCCTAGCGGGCGCGGGGATGTGCGGTGGCGTAGACCTCGCGCAATGTCGAGACGGTAACCAGCGTGTAGACCTGGGTCGTCGTCACCGAGGCGTGGCCCAGTAATTCCTGCACGACCCGCACATCGGCCCCGCCCTCGAGGAGATGCGTCGCGAAGCTGTGCCGCAGCGTGTGCGGCGAGACCGCCGTCGTGATTCCGGCTCGGGCCGCCGCATCGGACAGGATTTGCCACGCGCTCTGGCGCGATAGGCGCCCACCCCGGGCATTGAGGAATACCGCGGGCCCGCTGCGTGTTGCGGCGAGGGTCGGACGCGCACGGACCAGATAGGTCTCGACCGCCTCGGCAGCCGGCCCGCCGACCGGCACCAACCGTTGTTTGCCGCCCTTGCCGCGAAGCAAAACGGCGCGGTGCGACAGGTCGAGGTCGTCGACGTCGAGCGAGACGACCTCGGAGATCCGTGCACCACAGCTGTACAACAGCTCCAGCAGCGCACGGTCGCGCAGCCCTCGGGGCTCGTCACCGCCCGCACCTGCCAGGATGGCGTCGACATCGCTGATCGACAGTGCTTTGGGCAACCGTTGTGCGGGTTTGGGCGGCCGAATCGCGCGAGCGGGGTCGCTGCTGCACAGGCCTTCGGCGAGTGCGAACTTGTGCAAACCGCGTACGGCCACCAGCGTGCGCGCGATCGAGCTCTCCGCCAGCGCCACCGATCCGTCAGCGCCCTCCGGGGCGGGTGATCGCAGGGCGACGAGGAAGTCCCGCACGTGCGACTCCTCGACGTCGCCGAGGTGGATGATCGCGCAGGATGCCAGAAAGTCCCGGTATCGCCACAGGTCCCGGCGATACGACGAAGCGGTGTTCGCCGCCACGCCACGTTCCACCACCAGGTGATCGAGGTATCGGTTCACCTGTTCGTCCAGGGATGGCGCCATCGTGGTCAGCCCTGCTCACCCCGCGCCGCCTTGCGGCGATCGAACGCCACCGGCCGATCGGTCCACGGGGTATCCACCGGTCGGACCGAGTCCCCTCGTTCGATGACGCGGGCCGCGGCGAGGATCCCGGCCACCGCGGTGGCATTGACGATCTCGCCGCGCAACGCCATCGCTACCGCCTCGTCCAGCGCCACCCACGACCAGCGCAGGTCAGCCTCCTCATCGACCCGATCCGCGGCCGGCAGCGCACTCAACCCGCGCGCCAGAAAGACTCGCAAGGCCTCATCGGTGAACCCGGGCGAAACCGCGAGGTCGACGAGAACCTCCCAGCGATCCGCGGCAAGATCAACCTCCTCGGCGAGTTCGCGCGCAGCGGCGGCGACCGGCTCTTCCCCCGCCGCGTCGAGCAGACCGGCGGGCAACTCCCACAACCGCCGGCGGACGGGGTGCCGGTACTGGGTCACCAGCGCGATACGCCGCTGTGCGTCGAGGGCCACGACGGCGACGGCGCCCGGATGCTCGACGACTTCGCGGCGCGCGGTGCGCCCGCCGGGCATCACCACATCGTCGACGCGGAACGCCACTATCGCTCCGTCGTATTGGACGCTCGAGGCGGTGACGGTGAACTCGTGCTGACCACCGGGCATGACCGAACTACTCCGCGGGGACCGGTGCGACGTCGTCGTCGCGCCGCGGGATCTCGACCGGCAGTCGCTCGGCGGCCTTGTACGCCAGCGCTGCGGCGATGAGGCCGCGGAAGAGTGGATGTGGCCGGGTCGGACGCGACTTGAGCTCCGGGTGGGCCTGCGTTGCGATGAGGAACGGGTGCTGTTCGCGTGGGTACTCGACGAACTCGACGAGCCGCCCGTCCGGCGAAGTCCCCGAAAAGACCAGTCCGGACTCGGCGATCTTGTCGCGGTAGGCGTTGTTGACCTCGAACCGGTGGCGGTGACGCTCGGTGACCTCGGTCTCGCCGTAGGCCCGTGCGACCTGGGTGTCCTCCCCGAGGATGGCCGGGTAGGAGCCGAGTCGCATCGTGCCGCCCAGATCGGCCTCGCCCGCGACGACCTCCTCCTGGTCGGCCATCACCGAAATCACCGGGTGGGTGGTGTCGGGCTCGAACTCGGTCGAGTTCGCATCGTCGAATCCGACCGAGCGCGCCGCCTCGATCACCACGCACTGCAACCCGAGGCACAGGCCCAGCAAGGGAATGCCGCGCCGGCGGGCATAGCGGATCGCTCCGACCTTGCCCTCGATACCACGGATGCCGAAGCCGCCGGGAACCAAGATCGCGTCGACGTCGCCGAGCTCGTGCTGGGCACCGGCATCGGTGGCACACAGATCCGACTGCACCCACACGATCTCCGTGCGCGCCCGGTGCGCGAACCCGCCGGCCCGAATGGCCTCGGTCACCGACAAGTAGGCATCGGGCAGGTCGACGTACTTGCCCACGAGGGCGACCCGGACGGTCTCTCTGGGCTCGTGCACGCGGCGGAGCAATTCCCCCCACACCGACCAGTCGACGTCGCGGAAGGGCAGACCCAGCTTCCGGACCACATAGGCGTCGAGGCTCTCGGCGTGCAGGACCTTCGGGATGTCGTAGATACTCGGTGCGTCCGGCGTGGAGATGACGCCCTCGATGTCGACGTCGCACATGAGCGCGATCTTTTGCTTTAACCCCTCCGGGACGTCCCGATCGCAGCGCAGGATCAGGGCATCGGGCTGAATACCGACGTTGCGCAACGCGGCGACGGAGTGCTGCGTCGGCTTGGTCTTCAACTCCCCCGACGGGGCGAGATACGGGACGAGGGAGACATGCAGAAAGAAGACATTGTCCCGTCCCACATCGTGGCGGATCTGCCGGGCGGCCTCGATGAACGGCTGCGACTCAATGTCGCCGACCGTACCGCCGATCTCGGTGATGACGACATCGGGGCGCACCCCGTCCTCGCCCGGTTCGCGCATGTCGAGCACACGTCGTTTGATCTCATCGGTGATATGCGGGATGACCTGCACGGTCTGGCCCAGATACTCGCCGCGCCGTTCTTTGGCGATGACCGTCGAGTACACCTGCCCGGTGGTGACATTGGCCGCCTGCGACAGGTTGACGTCGAGGAAGCGCTCGTAGTGGCCGACGTCCAGGTCGGTTTCGGCACCGTCTTCGGTGACGAAAACCTCGCCGTGCTGAAACGGATCCATCGTGCCCGGATCGACGTTGAGATAGGGATCGAGCTTCTGCATCGTGACGTGCAGGCCGCGCGCGGTGAGGAGTTGACCGAGGCTTGAAGCGGTCAATCCCTTGCCGAGCGACGAGGCGACGCCGCCAGTGACGAAGATGTGTTTGGTGCCAGCACTTCCGTGGCGCAAAGGTCGCAAGCAAACTCTCCCGATCGGTACCGATCCGGGGACTGAAACCCCGGTTACCTACGGGACTTCACGGTAACACCTCGGTGCCGCAATCCGTGCATCACCGGGCCCGCCGTGTCGCGGGAAGGCAGGAATCAGGCCGGCGGTGTGATGGCGATCGCACCCGCACCGATCCCGTAGGCACCCGGCTTGCCCTGATTCGCCTGACGAAGGGCGAGCACCGTGGTGATCCGGCCGATTGGCTGATTGACGTTGTCGACGGTGGCAACCGAGTTGCTCAACGACGGATCGGCCCGGACGATGGCGACCGGTGATCCGCCCTTCGCCGACCCGACCCGCCCGGCGAGCACCCCGCCGAGTCCGCGCGCGGCGAACGCTCCGGCGAACCGGCCGACGAGTTGCCCCTGCGCGCCCGAGTCAGCCGGGAATGCTCCCCCGGCCACGACGACCACGAGCTGACCTGGATTAAGCGCACCATCGGTGAAGGAGATGAAGCCCCCCTCGCGCAACGACTGCAACGACGTGGCCACCTCGGCCGCGGGCAGGTTGCCGCGACTGGGTCCGGTTTGAAGCAGCAGCCCCAGCAAGTCGCCGAGGCGTCCGCCCGAATCGGTGAGCTCAGGACGCAGATTCCGCCCGGGCGGAATCGACTGGTCGATGATCGACCGCAGCTTTTCACTCTCCCGATCGCGCAGGAGTCCGGTGGTCAGGGCCAGCTGCCCGGCAAAGCGGGCACCCGCCGACGACAGCGACTCCTTGACCGCGGTGACGTCGTCGTCGGCCGAGTTGGGCACCGTCACGACCACGACGCTCTTCTTGGCAAGCTGATCGTGCAACAGGCGGGGCGCGACGGCGTGGGCGAAGCCATCGGAGGCGTTGCGGGCCGCATTCGCCTCGTCGAGCTGGTCGTTGAGGTCGCCGATTCGGTCCCGGCTGGTCCCGGTCAGCGAGTTCACCTTGTCGCCGAGAAAGCCGGTTCCGAGGAACAGACCGATGATGAGGGCGGCGAAAACGGCGACCAAGGAGATCGCGTGCTGGCGGAGTGAAATCACAGATGTCGCTGCTACGTCGTCAGTTCACGAGCCCGGTCGCCCACGCAACGAGCTGGTGCCATTGCTGCACCAGGTAGTCGACCACACCGGCCCCGTTGCCCGAGAGCATCAGCGTGGCGATCACGGCTACCAGCGTGGCCAGTACGAGCAAGGCGATCCCCATGCCGGAGCCCCGGCTCCGGTAGAGCGAAGCGACGGCCCGCGCGTCGACCAGTTTCGGCCCGACCTTCAGCCGGGTCAGGAACGTCGATGGGTTGCTCTCCCGCCGCGAACGGTCGAAGAAGTCGTCGAGTCCCCCACCGAAGCCGACCGTCACGATCAGATCCGCACCGTGGTGATCGGCGAGCAGAAGCGCCAGGTCCGCTGCGGAACCCGCCGCCGGGAAGGTGATGGCACCCACCCCCAGATCCTGGATGCGGGTCAGCCCGACGGCGTGGCCGTCGGTGTCCGCGGGTAGCACCAACTGCGCTCCCGAGCGCAGGGTGTCGCGCGAGATCTCATCCGGATCGCCGACGATCAATGCCGGCCGGTAGCCGGCCTTGAGTAATGCGTCGGCTCCGGCCCCGACACCGATCATGACCGGCGAGTACTCCCGGATGAACGGCTTGAGCGCACGCAGTTGAGCGACATGGTCGGGACCATCGGCTACCACCACGACGTGCATTCCGTCGAGTTCAACATCGACCTCGGGTACCCCGACTCCGTCGATGAGCAGGGGCGATTCACTGCGCAGGTACTCGATGGTGTTACCGGAGAAAGCCTCGAGATGGTCGACGACTCCGGACTTCGCATCGATCATCTGATCGGCGATGTCGGTTTCCAGCAGTTCGCTGCCGAGCGCGACCCGGCGCTCACCGATGTAGAGCCTGCCATCGTTGATCCGGACCTTCACACCGTCGCGCACCTTGGTGAAGACTTCGGTACCCACGTTGTCGAGCAGGGCGATTCCCGACGCGACCAAGACCTCCGGCCCCAAGTTCGGGTAGCGGCCCGAAATCGACGGTGCGGCGTTGACCACGGCCTCCACTTGAGCCTTGACCAGGGCGTCTGCCGTAGTTCGGTCCAGGTCGACCTCGTCGAGGATGACGACATCGCCGGGGCCGACTCGTTCGAGAAGCCGCTTGGTGTCCTTGTCGATCCTGGCGATTCCACTGGTGCCAGGCAGATTTGCTTGGGAACGGCTGAGTACGGCAGGCATCTTCATACCGCACATCATGTGTGGTTTGTCCGGGCAGCGCACGAAGGCGCGCCGTAACACCAACCACTTTTGTCACAGCAGTCGCACCTACCCCACCGAAGGAGAGGCGAAAGCCCCACGTCACGGAGCACGACGCGGGGCTCTGCCGATCACCGGGATCGGGTGGAAGATCTAGGCGGTCGAATCCCCGTATGGCTGCTCGTCGAACTCGAGTTCCTCCCGCCGGGTCTGACCGGTCACCCGCTGCGTGCGCGTCTGCCGCTCCTTGCCGAACTCGACCTGGCCGATGCGGCGCACCCGCTTGCCAACCTCGACTTCTTCGCCGCGCAACTCGATCTCGAACACACCTTCCTCGAAGGCGTAGCTCGGGTCGACCACGTCATCGTTGAGCTCGGTGCGGTTCACCGTGAGCTTCTCCTCAAAGACGTCGACGTCGAGCGAAGCATTGTCGACAACAACTTTCTTGTGGACCTTGACCACGCCCGTCGGCACCTCACGTTTAGCGGCCACCAGGTCCTCGGCGTGCAGCTCCACCGTGCGTGCCGCCGAAGCCGCCGGAGCCGCCGGGACCGCGGCGGGAACGGGCGGGGAAACCGGCTCCGGAGTCGGGACCGGCTCCGGAGCCTGGACCGGAGTTGGAGCCTGGACCGGAGTTGGGACCGGCTCGGGAGTCGAGACCGGCTCGGCCACGGAGGCCAACGGTGCCGGGGCCGTCTCGGGTGCTCCGCCAACGGCAACCCAGTCGCCCTCGGCAACCTGTGCCGCAGTCACGTCGAGCCGGATGAAGTCCGGCTCGAAAGCTGCGACACCGCTCTCCGCCAGGAGCATATTAGCCGCGTTGTTGTGGACATCGATGATGAGATCGGCGCCCTGCGTATCGGAAACAGTGCCGACTTCGGCACCGTCCCGAGAAACCACAGGGGTACCGACCTTGATGTCGTACCCGGCGAAAGTCACAATCATTTCGCATTCCCTCCGTTAAGCCTACTGGTCAACACTGTGTGAGTTTGTATACATCGTGACAGATCGGTCCGCGCCAATTGGGCAAGTCCGATTCGAAAGGAAACCCTAATCGTTGCCGACGTGTCCGTGACGCCCGGTATTCGAATCGCTTCGGGTCTCGATTGGAATCTCTGCGCGCACCCGATGATGCGGATCGACTTGCACCACGTCGACGCGTTGCCGCCGAACCTCGCCATCGACGACGACGTTCTTCGTCTTGCGATGCCGCGTGACGCGCACCTCCTCGCGGACCACCAATCGTTTGACGACGACTATTTCCTCTTCGACAACCGGAACGACGAAAGTGTCACCGTCCCAATACGGACTGGGCACCTCGTCAACCTCGCGGTCATCGACCACCACCCGATCAACCTCGACGAACTCCCGGCTGACGGGAACCGAGAGTTCCTCGTTTTCGGTCACGACCGATGTGCGCACCTGAGCGATACCGGTGACCACTTCACGCGTCTTCGCAGTCAGGTATTCCTGATGCAAACCAACCGTCATCTTCCCCTGCTGCGGAGAATCCGGGTTCTCTGCAGCACCTCGCGTCACATCCATAGGCAACAGACTAACGCCGCACCCACCCGTTTGTGGAGCCCGCGTAGGTATTCTGGCCTCGAAGGGTTACCGATCTGGAATGCAGCGGTTTCAGCGGATCCGGTCGGCCTGCGCGGTCGTCAGCAGTTCCTCGGCGTGCGCACGCCCCGTTTCGGTGTCTCCGAGTCCCGCCAGCATCCTCGCCAGTTCAGCCACGCGCTCCTCACCGGCCAGGGTGGCAACGGTGCTGGTCCGGCCGCCGGCATCCTTGCCGATGACGACATGATGGTCGGCGAAGGCCGCTACCTGCGGCAGGTGCGTCACCACGATGACCTGGTGATTACGCGCGAGTCGCGCCAATCGACGCCCGATTTCCACCGCCGCGCGGCCGCCCACACCGGCATCCACCTCGTCGAACACCATCACCGAACCCCCATCCGGCGAGGCAAGCACGACCTCGAGGGCCAGCATGACCCGCGACAGCTCACCGCCAGACGCCGACTTCGTGATCGGCAGCGGTACCGCGTCGCGATGCGGCACCAGCGCGAACTCGACGATATCGGCGCCGTGCCCACCCACATGGCACCGCTGCCCGTCCACCACCAACGTGCGCCGCATCGCCGGCGACACCGCCGACGGAACACCTGCCGGATACTCGCCACCGGGGGGTCCGTCGTCAGCACACACGTCGGGAACGACGGTCACCTGCAGAGCGGCATCACCCATCGCCAGTCCGCCCAACTCCTCGGTGACCCGCTCCCCCAATTCCTTGGCGGCGGCCATTCGCAGCACACGCAGGGCGGAGGCGGCCGCGGCAACCTCGGCCGCCACTGCCGCCACAGTCTCAACCAGCTCTTCGATCGACTCGACCGGATCATCGATCTCGGCCAGTCGCGCCCGCGCCTGCACCCACCATTGCCGCACACCGTTGATGTCCGGGGCGTACTTGCGAGTCAACGATTTGAGCTCGCTCTGTCGCACGAGCAGCTGGTCGAGCTCAGCCGCGTCGACCGGAAGGCTGCCAACGATGCCAGCCAGGTCCGCTGCGAGATCGGTGACCACCGCCAACGCCTCCTGCACCCGTGGCAACAATGCTCGCAAACCCTCGTCGCCAGACGACTCGAGCAGCGTGCGCACCTGGCCGAGCTCGGCGATCACCCCCGCGCCGTCCTCACCGTCGCCGGAGACAAGTGCGTGCCCATGCGCGCCCGCAGCCCGCACTGTCTCCAGATCGGTCAGCCGCTTGATCGTCGCGGTCAGCGCAACATCCTCGTCCGGCTGTGGATCTATCGCGTCGAGTTCCTGCACGGCGAATCGCAACCGATCGGCCTCTTGCGCCAGCTCGAACGAACTCGCCCGACGCTGCGCCAACTCATCGGCAAGGTGGATCCACCGCGAACGAGCGTTTCGATAGACCTCGATCGCGGCCGCCACCCCCGGCCCAGCGAATCGGTCGAGTGCGGCCCGTTGCTGATCGGCGCGCAGCAGCCGCAACTGATCGTTCTGCCCGTGGATGGTCAACATCGAAGTGGTGACCTGACCCAGCACACCCACCGGTACGGACCGACCGCCCAGATGAGCACGCGAACGCCCATCCGATCCGACGGTGCGCACGGCGATGAGCGACGCGTCGTCGTCCGCCTCGGCGCCCGCCGATTCAAGAAGCTCACTGATTGCCGACGCCTCATCACCGAGCCGGAACCGCCCCTCGACAATCGCTTTGCTGTGCCCGGTGCGGACCCGGCTCGCGTCCGCGCGGCCGCCGGATAGCAAGTGCAGGCTCGTGACAACCATCGTCTTGCCCGCACCCGTCTCCCCGGTGAGCACGGTAAAACCCGGACCGAACTCGGCCGAGGCGTTCTCCAGAACGCCTAAGCCGCTGATCGACAACTCCTCCAGCATCTAGCCCTTCCCCTCCGGTCTGCTGGGTGACTGGGCCCGGGCGCCGGGAACTCGTGAGCGGCCCCGCCAACCCGTCACCGGGAGGCTGAACTTCGTCACCAGCCGATCCGCGAAGGGCTCCGCATCAATCCGGACCCACTTCACCGATCGCTCGCTGCGGACCACCTCCACCCTCGCTCCCGGGGGTAACGGGAACGACCGACGGCCATCACACACCGCCAGGGCCGGGTGCAGCGACTCCACCTCCACGGCCACCCGCGAATGCGGGGAGGTGACCATCGGTCGCGCGAACAATGCGTGGGCGTTGCTGGGCACCACGAGTATCGCTTCAAGATCGGGCCACATCACCGGCCCGCCGGCGGAAAAGGCGTAGGCCGTGGAACCGGTGGGCGTGGACACCATGACGCCGTCGGCACCGAAAGCAGAAACCGGCCGGCCATCGACCTCCGTGATCAGTTCGAGCACGCCACGGTGCGCATCGTTCTGCACAACGACCTCATTGAGTGCCCACGTCCGCGCCAGCGTCGCACCATCAGGGCCGATCACCGTGACGTCCAGCGTCATCCGCGGCTCGACGGTATAGCGGCCCTGCACCAGTCGAGACATCACCTCATCGATCGATCCGGCCTCTGCCTCGGCCAGGAAACCGATGTGGCCGAGGTTGACTCCGATCGCCGGAGCCGAGGCGGGATAGGCGAGTTCGGCGGCCCGAAGGAAGGTGCCGTCGCCGCCGAGGGCGATAACCACCTCGCAGTCCTGCCCGGCCGATTCATCCGGCTCCACGCGCGTCACCGTCGCGCCCAGTGCCCGCAGTCGGTCGATGTCTACTTGGGCACCACTCGCCGAATTCCGCTTGTCGGGATCGACGACGCGTAATTCGACGTCGCCCTCGACGCAGCGCGACGCGATCGCCGCCATCGCGCCGCTATGTTCAGCCCGGCCGGTATTCGCAACAACAAGAAATGCGCGACGGTCCTGCCCACTGCTCACTGCTCGGTGCTCACGGTCTGCGCTCGCTCTCTGTCCTCGTCCCCACCCTGCGGGCGCGGTCGATGGGCCTACTGCGGTCCCGACGCCACGACGCCGGCGATAAGGTCGGCGACGGCCTCGCGATCGAACCCGCTGTCTATGCCCACCAGCGTATCGGGGTCCGCCGACAAGGCTGCCGGCAACTGTGCGGTCCGCCTCGCCAGCTCGTCGTCGTCGCAGTTGCGCGTGAGCCACAAGAAATACTCGACATTGCCTGATGGCCCGGGCAGAGGCGACGCACCGACGTCGCGCAGGCCCAGTCCCAGAGCAACTGCCCAGCGGGCTACCGACAGGACCGCCTCCGTGCGCAGCGCCGGGTCACGGACGACCCCGCCGGCACCGACACGGTCCTTGCCGACCTCGAACTGCGGTTTGATCATCGGTACGAGATCCCCACCGGGCTTCGTGGAGGCCGCCAGCGCCGGGAGGACCAGCCGAAGCGAAATGAAGGAAAGGTCCGACACGGTTAGATCCACCGGCCCACCAATCTGCTCCGCGGTCAGCGATCGGACGTTGGTCCGGTCCAGCACGTGTACCCGCTCGTCCGATCTCAGCCGCCACACCAACTGGCCATAGCCCACATCGACGGCAGCTACGCTCACGGCACCCCGATTGAGCAGAACGTCGGTGAAGCCGCCGGTCGACGCGCCGGCGTCCAGACACCGCCGACCGGTCACCGACAACCCCGCCGGTTCGAACGAGTCGAGTGCCCCGATCAGTTTGTGTGCCCCGCGCGAGGCCCACTGATGGGTGGGCACCGCGACGACGATGGGCGCGTCCCTCGCGACGTTCGTCGCCGGCTTCGTCGCGGCCGTTCCGTTGACCGACACCTCGCCCGCCGCTATCAGCGCGCTGGCGTGCTCACGCGAGCGCGCCAATCCCCGCCGGACCAATTCCGCGTCGAGACGCGCGCGTGGAGCCATCGGTCAGGCGTGATCGATGGCGGACAAGGCATCGGCGAGCACGCGGTGAGCGCGCTCCAGCAGATCGGCCTGACGATCGAGGACACCGAGCTGTGCGAGTGATAGCGGCGAGCCGCCGTCACCATCGGCGACGTGGCGGCCGAGTTCGTCGAGTTCGTCGAGCATCTCACCAATCGCCGAGACCACCTTCTCTGGCGACACCGGAGACGGCAGCGCCGCTGCCGCCGACAGGCGCGGCCCAGGTCGTGGCGCGCCCTGGGCGAAGTCAGGACTGGTCATGATGCTTCCACGTTAGCCGACGCCGAGGCCGCCAAGCAGATCGGCCACTGCGGAGTTAGCCGAGGTCACCGTGAGGTCGGCCGCTTCCTGCGCCGACATTCCACGTGCCCAGACCTGCGCCACAAGCGCCGGGATCGCCGATAAGGGATCAGCATCGTCGGAGTCTGCGGCAATGGTCAGCGAGGATCCGCGGCCCGTCACCGTCCAGCGGTGGCGGCCACCCACGGCACTCAACGCGGCAGGGGCGGTCAGTGCGCCCAGCGTGACGCCGATATGGGTCGGTCGCCGGGCCGCCGGTGCGGCCAGTACATCGCGCAGCGAGCTCACACCGGTGAGCACCAGAAGACTGTCGACGCCCACCGCGTTGGCACCTTCGATGTCGGTGTCCAACCGATCACCGACGACGAGCGGATTGGCGGCGCCGACACTGGCGATTGCATCGCGCAGCAGCGGCAACGCCGGTTTGCCCGCGATCAACGGGGACGCCTTCGTCGCCGACGCCACCGCGGCAACCATTGAGCCGTTGCCGACGAGCAAGCCCCGCTCACTGGGCAGCGTCGTGTCGACATTCGTGGCAACCCACACCGCACCGGCAGCAATGGCCAGCGCGGCCTCGGACAGCGCAGCCCAATCAGTCTGGGGCGAATGACCTTGGATGACCGCGCGCGGTGCATCATCGGCGGACCGGGTGGGCACCAGCCCGACCTCACCGATCTCGGCGGCCAAACCATCGGTTCCGACCACGAGGACCGTCGAACCGGCGGGAACCTGTTGGGCCACGAGCCGGGCGCCGGCCTGAGCGCTGGTCACGACTTGATCCGGTGTCGCCGAAAAACCGAGCTCGCACAGGTGGGCGGCGACCTGCGCCGGTCGCCGACTCGCATTGTTTGTGACGTAGCGGACCGTCTCGTGCGGAAGCTCGGCGACGGCCTCCACAGCTCCGGGGATGGGACGATGCCCGGCGAATACCGTCCCGTCGAGATCGAGTAATACCGCGTCAAACTCCTCAGCGAGCGTGGGCACAGTCGACGGAACTCCGGGCACAGCCGCCGACGCCACGGGCACAGCCGCCGACACCT
>NZ_DIAX01000025.1:22286-23353 GCF_002414845.1 Gordonia sp. UBA5067
CACCTCAGGCGACACCACGGCCACGGCCGATGAAACTTCGGGCCCTGTCGGCAGTCCCGGCGGGCTATCGGCGAGTTCGACCAGCCTCAACTCGGCGTCGGTGAGGTCGTCAACATCAGCCGATGCCGCGTTCATGAACCAGGTCATCGCGTCATCGCGCCGGCCGGCGGCGAGCAACGCCTCGGCATAGGCGTAGAACAGTCGCGTCGCCTCGGGACCCGTTTGGCCCGGTGCCAAGTCGGCGGCTTGCAGCGTGACCACGGCTTTGTCGGCTTCACCGAGGTCGAGGCGAGCGCCGGCCTCGACGATCAGCATCTCGAGCCGATCGTCAGCCGTCAGGCTCCGGGCGTCGTCGCCACGGGCAATCTCGAGCGCGCGCTCGGGACGGCCGAGGCCGCGTTCACAATCAGCGATCAGCGGAAGTAGCGCACTCCCGCCCAGAATCCGTCGTGCTGCGCGCAACTCACTCAGCGCTTCCTGCCATTCGCCGGCGTGGTAGGCGGCAATGCCGACCGTTTCGCGCACGACGCCGATCCGGCTCGCCCTATTCCGGGCGGCGCGCGCATGGCTCAATGCCAGCACCGGGTCCTCGTCTGCGAGACGTCCGACCATGACCAGGTGTCGGGCCACCGCGTCCGCGTTTGCCTTGTCCAACGTCCGCAGGTCGCGCCGAACCGCCGGATCGAGATCAGCTGGCGCGATATCGTCGGGCAAGGCCGGGTCGTCGGGGTGCTTACGAGCCCGGCTTGCATTCTCCGCGTTGCCAGCCGGGCGCCTAGCGCCCGGCCTGCCGTCCCCGGACCGGCCGCCGGGGGGACGACCAGCAGCGCCGCTGCCCGGCCGGCCACCGCCGGACCGCCCGCCGCCAGACCGACCACCCTGGCGATCACCGTCCGGCCGACCGCCCCGGGCCGGCCTGCTATCCCCTGCGCTCATCTTCGCTATTCCATTCTTCTGCTGACTACCACGACCACACTACCGGCGAATACACCGATACCGGAAAAAGATTCAGACCCCACACAAATGTGTGGGGCCTGAATCGTAAATTGTGTTCGGCGGTGTCCTAC
>NZ_DIAX01000005.1 GCF_002414845.1 Gordonia sp. UBA5067
CGGGATGGAGTGGATTCACAAGTGCCGCAACCAGTCCGTGTGTCACGACCCCCTCCACGTGGAGACTGCGCGTGTGCTGCATCCGTGGACCACCAGCAGTTCGGCGACGTGGCTGGTCGACGACCCCGCGGGCGATCTGGTGATCATCATCTCCGACGAATCGGACGGGTTCGTCGCCATGTCGCAGACCGGAGATGCCGATCTCACCCTCTCGCTCCAGCAGTGGACGTCGATGATCGACGGCTATCTGGCGGTGGCCGTCGCCGGCCAGGTGAACGTGGTGAACATGGTCCTGTCGGTGGGCTCGACCCCCGATTGGGACACCGCCGAGGCCATGTTCGCAGAAGCGCAGGCCCGTCAAGTGGCCGGCCAGATCTCGTGGGCCAACCTCAGTGACGTGGTCGACCAAGCCGTCGCCGAAGCTGCTGCACAAACGGCCGACCCGATGGGCGACTACAGCGACGTGACGCCAGACCTGGGCGGCGCCCGCCCGCCGAACGCCACCCTGCCCACCGACGGCTGACGGCTGGTGTGCCCCGCCCAACGAGTGACGACGCCGGCTCGACGCGGCGGGCGTCGATCCGCGCCTCGATGTCGGCGGTATCGAAACGAACGAACTTCCGGAGTATGCGGAACGGGAAGCGATGCTCCTCCACGAGGCGGCGACCGACTACCTCGGCCCGATCGGCGTCCGGTCATGGCGAGGTGTGTCCCGTTGAGGCTGATGCGGTGACGGAGCCATCTTGTCCGTGGTGTGGTGTGCCCGGTCTCGCTTCATGGGCGGCCGGTGGTGTCCAAGCAGAAGAAGGTTGATCCGCCAATTCGGCCGTCGACGAGTCGCTGTGTTGTGGCGCAGGTTTGGCTGCGGGGGATCTCTGACATGACTTGGCCGTCATTCGGTGAGTCGCACGGGACGATCTCGCTGATGTGGCCGCCGCGGACGGTGACGCAGTCGCCGGCGGTGACGGCGCCGACTCCCTCGCTCGGAGTTTGGCTCGATGTCTCGTGGAGGAGGACGAACGCGGTGCCGATCGTGCAGGCCAGCAAGGCGCCGAGGAGGGCCATGATGGGGCGAACGCGGGCTGGCCCGGTTGGTTCGTCGACGTGCGCTGGCGGGTTGTCGGTGGCGGGCTCGACGTGGTGACCGTCGGCTCGGAGCTCGTCGAGCGATTGGTCGTAGCGGTGCCGGCGATCGGGCTCGCGGAGCACATGCCACGCTGCGTTGAGGCACTGCATTGCGCGTTCGTCGTCGGCGCGTTCCGTCGGTGTTCGGTCTCTCCGGAGGTCGGGGTGGAGCTGCCTCGCCCGAGTGCGGTAGGCGGACCGGAGTTCCGTATCGGATGCGTCGCGAGCAACGCCGAGGGTGTCGTAGGGCGTCACCACGTGCGACCCGTCATGTAGCTCCGAGTCTCGACGCATATCGTCCGGACTCCAGATCGTCGCGGTCCTCCTCGAGGCTGCGGGTGAGGGCACGTGCCAACGAACGCCGCAGTAGCGGCGCCGCCAGCTGGGTCAGCCCTGGTCGAGTCGAGCACAACGTCGCGGTGACGTTGGCTCCATTGTCACCGTCGGCAACGATGTCGAACTTGATCGAGCCGGGTGAGAACGGACCAGAGATCAACGCGTTCACCTGATGGGCCGGAACGCTCTTGTCGAGTTCGAAATGCTGTCGGAGTCGTACAGGCCCGACGCGGGACACTTGGGAGTACGAACACGACTGCGAGGTTTCGGACAACACGTGGAAGCTCACGCCACGGTGATGGCCGTTGCGTTCGTGATCACCGACATCGCCGAACTGTGCCAGCACCTCCTCAAGCGGTCGTCGGATGGTGACGTCGACGTGTACTTCTAACATGGCACGACTATGCCAAGATGACATGACAATGTCAAGTAGACTCGCGCCGTGACTACCCGACCGCCTGAGCTTGCACCGCCGTTGCCGCCTCGCAGCATCCGCGCCGAGAACGCTGAACGGACTCGCGTCCGAATCCTTGACGCCGTCGTCGATCTTGTCGGCGCCAGCGGAACGTGTGACTTCACGATGCCCGAAGTGGCAGCCGCGTCGGGAGTCTCGTTGCGGACGCTCTATCGCTACTTCCCCTCGCGACAGCACGTCGTCGACGCAGTCGCAGCGGTCGGCGACCGAGTTGCCGCATCGAACCTGCCCGCCGCCGAGTTCGACCTGATCGACCTCCACGCATGGCTCGAAGAAGCGTGGCGAGCACTACTCGACCAAGAGGCTCTGATCCGCGCGCAACACACGAGCCCGAGCGGGGCGGCGATCCGCCGCGCCCGCATTCCGTTCTTTCGCGACGTCACCCGTGCCCTTCTGCTCCGCGAGACACCGGGGCTCGACGATGAACGTGTCGACGACATCGTGGACACGACGCTGCTCGTTGTGTCCTCCTCGGCTCTCTTCGAGTTCCTCGATGTCCTCGAGATCCCCATCGAGCGCGCTGCGCGTCTCGCTGCCGAGGCAGTCGAGCGCGCGGTCCGCGACGCCCGCTGACACCAGCCTGGGTCGGGTCTGCCCGCCAGTCTGCGCGATGGGTTGGGTTGGGTTGGGTGCCGCAGGCGGCTGCGATTGGTCCGCTGGTCCACCTACCCGGCAAGCCCTTGACTATCGGAAATCGGTATATCATACTTCGACTATGAAGCGCACTTCGAAGCCGCTCCCGGCCGCCTCGCTCCACATCGTGCTCGCCCTTCTCGAAGGTGAGCTCCACGGCTACGCATTGATGCGACGGGTGGGCGAACTCAGCGACGGTGCAGTGAAGATGGGCCCGGGCACCCTGTACGGGACGCTGAACCGGCTCGTCGACGACGGTCTCATCATCGAGACGACCGACCGCGCCGCCCACACCGACACCGAGCGCCGCCGCTACTACGAACTGACCCCCAATGGCCGGGCGGTGGCACTTGCCGAGCTCGCCCGCTTGCAAACGCTGGTGCACCGGGTAGCCGGTCACCTGGCCGGTGGGGCACCGGCATGAACGGGGACCGGGCGACGGTGCGCGTCTACCGCTCGCTGCTGCGCCTCTACCCGCGCGAGTTCCGCGACGAGTACGGCACCGACATGGTGCAGCTCCTACGCGAGCAGTGCAGCGACGAACCGGCATGGCTGGTCGGTGCCCGCTGCACTCTCGACCTCGCCATCACGATCCCGACCCAACACTTGGAGGCACGCATGAACCGACCATCGACCCACCTCATCCCGCTGCTCTTCACCGCACTCGCCGCCGGCGGGCTGCTGTTTGCAATACTCGGGGGCAGCAACATCGCGATCGTCGTCATCGGCTTGTGTATCGCCGTCGTCGCCGGCACGATCGCTGCCGTTGCCTGGAAACGGTCCGGGCCGATCGGCGCCAAGCTCTCGACGGACGGCTGGTGGAAGCTCGTGCTCGCCGGCCCGTGCATCATCGTCGCAGTCATCGTCGGCGCCGGCTTCGGAGTCGAGGCATGGGAGGTCATGATGCTCGCCCTCCTGGTCGCCTTCGTGGCCACCGGAACCGGCGTGCTGCTCGGCATCGCCCGCCTCGCCCAACGCCACTCGCGAGCGATCCCCACGTGAGACCGCGCCTGCGTCTCGTCGTCGTGTCGGTCGTGCTGTGCGCCACGACTGGCGCGTGTGGCGACAACGAGAACGCCGGGACCAACACCGCTGCCGCCACTGCAGCAACCGGGACCGCCGCGAACCCCACCGAAGGCGGGTTCTGCGAGGCGATGGCCCACCTGATCGTCCTGCTTTCCCCGACCGACGACTCGAGCCCGACGGAGACCAAGGCGACCTTCACCGAAGCGGCAGGCTGGTTCGAGCAGGCCAACACCGCGGCGCCCGCCGCCATCGCCGGCGACGTCGCGGCTTACAAGACCGCCTATGACGAGTACGTCCGCTACCTCAGCACCGTCGACTTCAACCTCAACATCGTGTTCAGCACACCACAGGGCACGCAGCTCGCCATCGACACCTCACACACCCTCACGCCCGCCATCGTCCAGTACGCCGTCGACGATTGCGGGCTCTCCTTCGGCGACGAACAGCAACCGCCGTCGAGCACCACATAGGCGCTGTCGACCGGTCGACACCTCGACGTGCCGGGCGGTTGTGAACCGACGTGCAGCTCGAACGTCCACAGATCCAGCCCATCGGGTGACCGCTCCTTTGCCCGCTCGAGCAGCGCGCTTCCCAGCCCCTGACGCCGATCCGACGGGTCCACGGAGAGCTGAGTGACCCATTCAACGTCGAGGACGAGCAACCCGATGACGCACCAACCGCGCTCCACCCAGAGACCGTGCGTGGTTCGTTCTATTGAGCCAGCAAGTCCATCAGGAGTTCATCGATGGTGGGGGCGGAAGCCATCTCGGTTGCGATCTGATGTGCTGCCAGGCGATAGGAGCGGTCGCGCCGCACAGTCTCGATCGCCTGAGCCAGGGGACTGCCGTCGGCCCAGCTCAGCGGGCGCCGGCGGCCACCGGCAGCGCCGGAGCCCAGGGTTACACCTGCGCCAGAGGCAGCCACTTTGGCGCCGTTGGCGAATTGGTCGGCGAACATCGGAGCGATCACCAGCGGCACGCCGGCGGCCAACGCACCGAAGGTTGTGCCCGAACCGCCGTGACAAACGACGACGTCGGCCTCAGCCAGCACGTCGGGCTGGTTGACCCAGGGTTCTACGTGGACGTTGTGCGGGATCGCGTCGAGCTGGTCGAGGTCGAATCGGCGACCGACGGTGAGGAGCACCCGTGCGTCGAGTTCGCCGACAGCGGCGAGCGCGACTCGATAGGCCGTCGCAGCCATCGACATGTGGCCCAGGACCGTTCCGAAGCTCACATAGAGCAATGGAGCAGTGGATCCGTCCCACCAATCCGGAAGGGGCATTGGATGCCCGGGGGTCTCGCGGTAACGGCGCGTGTCAGGAAACGGTGACGAGTCGAGCGAGGCGGGGAACCGGGTCACGTACGGCGTCAGTCTGACTTCGTCGGTCAGGCCCGAACGGTGGACTTCGAGCGCCGCAGAGGCCACCTCGATCGATCCCCACTCGACATCGGCAAGGCCGATCGCCACCTGCGCCATGGCGATGTGCTCACGATGCCCGATCACCGCCGAGGCGTACTCACACGGGTCTCGCACAACAAGGTCAGGGCCCCACCCCGCCACGATGCGCTCCAGACCAGGCAGCATGGCCGCTGTCGCCAGTCGACCAAACAGCTCACGGTTGCCCAGCACCGAGGCCTCAGCGGCAGGCGCCGTCGGCAAACGTTCACGAATCGGCCCGACAACATCCTCGGGCGGCTCGCCGCAGACCGCAACCCGGAAGCCCATCTGCTCAACCATCGAAGCGATAGCCGGCGGACCCGCAACCAACGTGTCCGCACCCCGACGCTGAGCAGCATCGAGAAGTGGTCGCAGTGGTTCGAGGTGACCAGCGCCGCCGAGAGAACACGCACCCAACACTCGCATCACCGAATCGTCCCACAGGAGGCCGCCAGTGTGCTGACCCCGACCCGACCGTGGCGTTCAGGGCACCCAATGCTGCTCGCCCATAACCCTGGCACCGGTGCCGACGACGCCAAACGGTCACGGCCTCACGTGACGCCGCCACCTTCGCGGGCCCGACCGCCTGTCGCAAGGCCACAAGTTCCATCAGTCGCCGAAGTTTCCACTCGGTGAGACCCGCCAGACGAATCTCCTCCCACCACTGGCGGGTAGAAGTGGCGAACAGCCCGGCACAGCTGTGAACTGACCACCGCTGTGATCAGGACATATGCCCTGATCACAGCAGAAACCCAATGGCGCCCTCGGCAAGATTCGAACTTGCGCATCCGGCTCCGGAGGCCGACGCTCTATCCCCTGAGCTACGAGGGCGGGGGTTCCGTCGTGGAGACGACGAGACGCAACCACGATAGCGACCAAAGACGCACCCGCGGCGACGTGGGCTCGCGCGACGGCGGGGGTTGCGCTACTGCCTCACAGCTCCACGCCGGCGTCGGCGGGTGTGCGG
>NZ_DIAX01000052.1:0-11155 GCF_002414845.1 Gordonia sp. UBA5067
GCCATCGCGATGACCGAGCCGGGCACCGGGTCAGATCTGCAGAGCGTCAAGACCAAGGCCATCAAGGACGGCGACGACTACGTCATCGACGGATCCAAGACATTCATCACCAACGGCGGCCAGGCGGACCTGATCGTCGTGGTTGCCAAGACCGACCCGAATGAGGGCGCCAAGGGCATCTCGCTGATCCTCGTCGAGGCTGAGCGCGAGGGCTACAGCCGGGGCCGGGTGCTCGACAAGATCGGCCAGCGCGGTCAGGACACGTCGGAGCTGAACTTCGACGGTGTGCGGGTGCCGCAGACGAACCTCCTGGGTTCCGAAGAGGGGCAGGGGTTCATCCAATTGATGCAGCAACTGCCGCAGGAGCGCCTGATCATCGCCGTCACATCCGTGTCCGGCATGGAGACGGCGGTGGAGCACACGGTCGCCTACACCAAGGAGCGGGAAGCATTCGGGAAGCCGGTGTTCGCCTTCCAGAACACCAAGTTCAAGCTCGCCGAGTGCGCCACCGAGGCGCGGATCGGGCGGGTCTTCGTCGACGACTGCATCATCAAGCACATCAACGGCGAATTGGACATCCCGACCGTCGCGATGGCGAAGTGGTGGACTAGCGACCGGTCGCAGGTCGTCGCCGATGAATGCCTGCAGTTGTTCGGCGGGTACGGCTACATGAACGAATACCCGATCGCGCGCATGTGGGCCGACAACCGGGTGCAGAAGATTTACGCGGGCACCAACGAGATCATGAAGGAAGTTATCGCGCGCTCCCTGTAGCGTTGTACCGCATGGGTAGCGGCCGTCGGCGCATCGTGTGGCTCGCAGTCTCGGCGGCGCTCGCCTCGGGTGCCCTGGTTCCCGTCGGCAGGTCGGCTGCCGCGCAGATGCTCCCCAGTTCGGGATGCGTGAATGATGCGCCCGCAAAGCCGACACCACATCCGATTGGCCCCGCGGACATGTTGCCGAAGGAGTTTCGGCTCGAGTTGCCCTACCCGCGCCTGCTGCCGGTGCCCGAGCCGGCGCCGCATAAGACACCGGTCCGCATCCCGTCGCAGCAACCGCCGACGAAGAAGAAGCGCTGCATCGATCCGTGCCCGGACCTCACCGACCACAAGAAGCCGAAGCCATCGGGGGCCACCGGATCGTTGGGCAGCCTGGCGGCACCGAAGATCACGTTCAAGCTCAAGCCGATCGATATTCCGTACCCGGTGCCCAATCCCCATCCGCCGATTGTCCCGCCGCCGCCGGCAGCGGTGAACCCGGGATTCGATCGCGCCCCGCAGGCCTCCGCGCCGCGCCCGCCGCGCGTCCGATCGGTGCGCTGGGTGTCCACCCTCACCGGAAAGGGCTCGACCAGTCGGACCGACAAGCGCTGGCAGGTCATGGGCACCGACCTCGGCATCATGTGGGAGTCCAAGCCGGGGCAGATCGCGGTGGCATTCGGCGATACGTTCGGCAACGGCTTCAAGCCGCCAGGGGCGAATGGGGGCGACTGGCGCAGCAACGTCATCGGGTTCAGCTCGGACCGTGACCTGGGCAACGGCATGTCCATCGACACCATGGTCCAGGACAGTCGGTGTCATGCGGTTCAGGTCGTCGACTCGCGCCACATCAACTTCTACGAGTTGACGACGATCCCCACGTCGGGCTTCGCCATCGGCGACCGGCAGTTCATGACCTACATGTCGGTCCGTATGTGGGGGATGGTTCCCGGGGTGTGGTGGACCAACTACGGCGGGCTGGCGTACTCCGACGACGGTGGGTCGACGTGGACGCGCGACCCGCACCTGCGGTGGGACAACGTCTTTGGGACATCGCAGTTCCAGGTCTCGTCGATGGTTCCCGACGGTGACTACGTGTACATGTTTGGCACGCCAAACTCGCGTTACGGTTCGGTGGGCCTGGCGCGAGCCCGCCAGACCGAGGTGCTCAACAAGACGTCGTACCAGTACTGGCACGACGGCCGATGGATACCCTCGCGCGACGCCAATGCGGCTTCGGTCCTGTTTGGCGGCCCTACCGGCGAGCTGTCGGTGCGCTTCAACGCCGATACCGGACTATGGGAGATGACCTATCTGGACATCGTGCGGTCCGCCATCGTGCTGCGCACGGCGCGCACCCCGCAGGGGGTGTGGTCGCAGCCGGTGGACTTGGTTCATTCGGGTGACGGGGCGCAGCTCTACGGCGGATTCATCCATCCCTGGTCGAGGGGCAATGATCTGTACTTCACCCTGAGTCAGTGGTCGACCTACAACGTGAGTCTCATGCGGGCCCGGGTCTACTGATCGGGCTGCGTGGTGTCGCTGAAGGCGAATCCGAGTTGCGGCCGCGGATGCGCGAGTAGCGTCGACCGCAGTACGCCGGGGTGCGGCGCACAACTGATGTGACGGGCGGGTGTTCGCCAGTGGCATTGGCGGCCGAAGCGCTGAATACGGAGAGAATGAACACGGAGAGGATGAGAAGCGATGACACCGATTGGTAAGAAGGTGGCGGCAACGGTCGCGCTGACCGCCGGTCTGGCCCTTGGAGTGGGTGGTTTGACCACTGGGACGGCTGCGGCGGAGCCCCGCTATGGTGCGCCGTGCACGGATCAAAACGGGGCGCCCGGATACTACATCTGGGAGAACCCGGACAAGTCGGCCTATAACAACACTTTGATCTGCAACATCACCGGAAACGCGCCTCGCGGCAAGCCGAAGCCTGCACCGGCGCCGCCGCCGTTCGGCAGCTGACCCATGGCGTGCCGAACAACGATGAACCGTTCGATGAGAATGATGGTGTTCGCACCGATGGCCGCGGGGGTGCTGGTGCTCGGCGCATGTTCGACCTCAACGAACCAAACCCCGAGTAGTAGTAGTTCGCCGGCGTCGACGCCGGCGACGTCACCCTCGGCTCCGTCACCCTCGGCTCCGGCACCCTCGGCTCCGGCAGCGCCGGCAGCGCCGGCTCCGGCAGCGCCGGCTCCGGCAGCGCCGGGACCGGCCCAGCCCAATCCCGTAGAGAAGCCGCAGCCCGAGAACCAGCTGCCGCAGGGTCGTGACGACGATCCGGGCGGCAAGCCGTGTACCGACCAAAATGATGCGCCGGGCCACTACATCTGGAGTGACAGCAGCAATCAGTGGGTTTGCGAGATCACCGGGGATGCACCGCAGGGCTGAGGCAAGAGCCCACAACCGAGTGTGAGCCATCTCACACATGTGGGTTGAGCAGTGGTAAGGCGACCATTTCGGTGTCCGATTTCCGCTGCGGGGTGACTTTGGTCCCCGGTCGTGGTTACGGTCGATTCAGGTATGAGGCTGTCACAGACAAGCGCGACCACGAATACGTCCGACGGGCCTGCTTTGCGGCAGCCGCGACTCTCCGACGGTGCTGCCATGCACCGCCTGGCCGGTGATACGGGCGTGCTCGACGTCAACAGCGTGTATGCCTACGTGCTGTGGTGTCACGACTTCCCGTCCACATCGGTGGTCGCCGAGGTCGACGGCGAGCTCGCCGGTTTCGTCACCGGCTATCGACGTCCCGCCGACCCGTCGGTCCTGATGGTGTGGCAGGTGGCCGTCGACGACCGCCTCCGCGGTCGGGGGGTCGCCGCCCGCATGCTCAACCACCTGCTCGACGGCGTCGCCCCCGGTGGTGCCAGCCGCCTGCACACCACGATCAGCCCGGACAACACGGCGTCGCAAGCCCTGTTCGCCGCGGTGGCCAAGCAGCGCGGCCTGACCTTGTCCCGTCGCCCCCTGTTCGCCGCGACCGATCTCGGCGACGGGCACGAGCCCGAAGACCTCTACATCCTCGAGCCCTGATCATCGCCCACCACATACGAAACCAGTGAAGACATACGAAACGAATTGAGGAATATTGATGCAACTCCTATCGCAACCAGTGACCAGCGAGATCTTCACCGACCATGAGTCGGAGGTTCGGAGCTATTGCCGCAGTTGGCCGGCCGTTTTCAGTCGGGCCAAGGGGGTATGGCTCACCGACGTCGACGGAAGGCGCTACCTCGATTTCTTCGCCGGGGCGGGTGCGCTCAACTATGGACACAACAATCCCGCACTCAAGGGCCCGCTGCTGGAGTACCTGGCCCGGGACGGCATCACTCACAGCCTGGACATGTATACCGAGGCGAAAGGGGAGTTCCTGACCTCGTTCCAGGAGCTGATCCTTGATCCGCGCGGCCTTGACTATAAGGTTCAGTTCCCCGGGCCGACCGGGACTAATGCGGTGGAGGCGGCGCTCAAGCTGGCGCGCAAGGTGACCGGGCGCGAATCAATTATCAGCTTCACCAACGCGTTCCACGGGATGACGCTGGGTTCGCTCTCGGTGACCGGAAACTCGATGAAACGCGCCGGTGCGGGTGTCCCGCTCGTCCACGCGACACCCATGCCGTTCGACAACTACTTCGGCGGCGTCGTCGAAGACTTCCATTGGTTCGAGCGCGTGCTCGACGACTCGGGCAGTGGGCTCAACCGGCCGGCGGCGGTCATTGTGGAGACCGTGCAGGGCGAAGGCGGGGTGAATGTTGCGCGCGCCGAGTGGTTGCGGGCGCTGGCCGAACTGTGCCGTCGACGCGAAATCCTGCTCATCGTCGACGATGTGCAGATGGGGTGCGGGCGCACCGGCACCTTCTTCTCCTTCGAGGAGGCCGGGATCGTGCCCGACATCGTGACGCTGTCGAAGTCGATCGGCGGTTACGGCATGCCGCTGGCGCTGACCCTCATCCGTCCCGATCTCGACGTCTGGGGGCCTGGCGAGCACAACGGCACCTTCCGCGGCAACAACCCGGCGTTCATCACCGGTGCCGCCGCACTGCGCGAGTATTGGTCCGACGACACCCTCGCGCGCGACGTCGTCGCGACGGGGGACCGGATCGCCACCGCTTTCACCGAGATGGGCGAAACGCACCGCGGGCTGTCGCATCGCGGGCGTGGAATGGTGCGCGGACTCGTCTTCGACGACGCGCCGGCGGCCGCCGGTGTCTGCGCGGCGGCCTTTGACGCCGGACTGCTGGTGGAGACATCGGGTCCGTCCGACGAGGTCGTCAAACTGTTGCCGCCGTTGACGATTGGCGCCGATGATCTCGACGTCGGGCTGACCGTTCTCGCTCAGGCGGTCGACGAGGTGCTGGCATGATCGTTCGGTCGACGGCCGAGATCACCGGGACCGATCGTGACGTCGTCGCGCCGAACGGCAGCTGGCGCTCCAAACGGATCGTGCTCGGTGGCGACCGGGTCGGGTTCTCCTTCCACGAGACGACGATCGCCGCTGGCACGGTCAACGACTTCCACTACGCCAACCACGTCGAAGCCGTCTGGCTCGTGGCGGGTGAGGGGACGTTGACCAACCGGGAGACCGGCGAGGTCCATGTGCTGGCGCCGGGAGTGATGTATCTCCTCGACGGCCACGAGCGTCACACCGTCGCCGCGACGACCCGGCTGCGGATGCTGTGCGTCTTCAGTCCGCCCGTCGTCGGAACCGAGGTGCACGACGAGAACGGTGTCTATCCGCTCGTCGAGGTGCCGTCCCTGTCGGCGAGCGCAAGCGCGTCCGATTCGGGCGTCGCCTAGCCGATCGGCCCGACACCGTGGTGACGGCCGAGGCCGATCTCGACTAGGTCGCGAGTTTCGATGCTGCAGTGCACTTCCCATCGAGGCCTTGGGTACGCTCATCGTCGTGCAGCGCGGCCACTGCGGCCCGCGCCGGGAAGGACAGATGAGCGCCGAAGCCCCCGAGACCGGCCCGAGTAGGCGGGACTGGTTCGCCCTCGCCGTTCTCTCTATCGGGCTCGGCCTGATCGTGCTCGACGGCACGATTGTCGGCGTCGCACTCCCGACGATTATCCGCGACCTGCACCTCGACCTCACCGACGCCCAGTGGGTGAACAGCCTCTACGCCGTGCTCCTGGCCGCACTGCTGCTGTCGACCGGCAGCCTTGCCGATCGATTGGGCCGCAAGCGCATGTTTCTCGCCGGCATCGTCGTGTTCGTCGGCGGCAGTCTCATGGCCGCCGCGGCGCCGTCGGCCGGCCTGCTGATCGGCGCGCGCGCCGTGCAGGCGGTCGGTGCGGCGTTCATCATGCCCGCCACATTGTCCACCGTGAACGCGGTCTTTCGGGGGAAGTCCCGGGCTGCGGCGTTCGGCGTCTGGGGGGCGGTCATCTCCGGTGCCGCTGCTATCGGCCCGCTGGCCGGCGGTGCGCTCACCCAGTGGGCGTCCTGGCACTGGATCTTCCTCGTAAACCTGCCGTTGGGTGCGCTCGTCTTCATCGCCGCCCTCATCACCGTCCCCGAGACCCGGGGTGAAAAGAAGCGTCCCGGCGTCGACGTCGACGGGGCGCTGCTCAGTGCGATCGGATTCGGTGCGCTCGTATTCGCGGTCATCGAGGGGCCCGACCTGGGCTGGTGGACCCCGAAGAGGGCACTGTCGATCTTCGGCTGCACCTGGCCCAGCGAGCGGGTCTCGGTCATTCCGGTCGCACTGGCCATCGCGGTCGTCGCCCTCGTCCTGTTCGTGATCTGGGAGCAACACCGGGAGAAGGTGCAGCGATCGGCGCTGCTCGATCTCAGCCTGTTCTCCTTCCGCACGTTCTCGTGGGGCAACCTCACCGCCGGCATGGTCGCGGTCGGCGAGTTCGCCATCCTCTTCGTTCTGCCCCTTTACCTGATCAACGCACTCGGACTCGATGTGATGGGCGCCGGGCTGGTGCTCGCGGCAATGGCCGTCGGAGCCTTCTTGTCGGGGGCGGCCGCCCGCCACCTGGCAGCCAGATTCGGTGCGCCGGGCACGGTGCTGATCGGACTCGCCCTCGAAGTCGCCGGGGCGATTGCGCTTGCGCTCATCCTCAGCGGCGACACCCCCGGCTGGCTGATCGCGCTCCCGCTGGCCTGCTACGGCCTCGGTCTCGGCCTGGCCTCGGCCCAGCTCACCGGCACGGTGCTCCGCGACGTGCCCGTCACCATCTCCGGTCAGGGGTCGGCGACGCAGAGCACCTTCAGACAGATCGGATCGGCGCTCGGCACCGCCTTCGCCGGCGCCACCCTGTCGATCTCCCTGGCGCTCACGCTCCCGTCCGCGCTCAATACGGCGGGAATCCGCGGCCAGGCCGCTGATCAGCTCGCCGAAACGACGCGACAGTCGGCCGGCACCACCATTGCGCAGCTGCGCGCCCAGGGCGATGCGGGCTTGCTCGGCGACCAGACGGCCACCGCGGTCCGAGCCCTGACGACCGGGTTCGCCGATGCGACCCGGTGGGCGCTGCTCGTCGCGACGGTATTCCTCGCTCTCGGGTTCATCGGCGCGATCCGCCTGCGCCGCGCTAGTGGGCCAGATCAGGTTTGAGGATCGCCGGCGCTCCGGTCGGGCCCGGACGCGCCCGGCGTTGGCGAATCGCGGTCATGGACTTCAGGGTGGCCGCCAGGACCGGCGCGCCCAGAATCATGCCGAGCAGCCCGGCGACCGTGCCGCCGATAATGGTGGCCAGAAGGACCGAAACCGGGTGCAGCTGTAGCGAATTGCCCAGCGCCCACGAGCTGACCGCGCTTTGGATGGTGCCGTTGGAAATGATGAACGTGGCGGCAATGATCAGCGCCGCCGGGAGGCCGCCGGCCCCAAAGGCGATGAGCACCGCGAAGATTCCCGTGATCCAGGCGCCCACAAAGGGGAGGAACGACAGGAAGAAGTAGAGGATGAAGATCGGCACGGCCAGTGGCACGCGCAGGATCAGCAGCGGCACCATGAAGATCGGTGCGGTGATGAGGGCGGTGATGGCCGTGCCGCGGAAGTAGCCGCGCACCGAGTCTCGGGACAACGAAACCACGTCGACGACTGTCTCCTCATCGAGCGAGGTGGATCGGGCCAACCAGGACGGAAACCTGTATCCGTCGCGCAGGGTGAAGAACAGGAAGAACACCGAGAAGAAGATGCCGATAATGAGCGAGACGGCCCCGTAGAAGGTGTGGGTTACCGCGCCGAGGAGGCCTTGGCCGAGCTGCGTCGAGTGGCCCTCGAACGCGGACCGGGCACGCTCGAGCCACGCGGGGTCGAGGTCGTGGTTGCGGATCCATTCGACCATCGAGCCCCAGCCGGTGGTGAGCTGGCGGGAGATCTCCGGGATCTGCGACAGGAAGCCACGGATCACAATGGTGAGGGTGAGGGCCAGGCCGAGGATCGCGATCAGCAGGGTCAGTGCGGTGGCCACGGTGGTGGGAACGCCCAATCGCCGCAAGAGGGTGGCGACCGGTTCGAGGACCATGCCCAGGATCACGGCGACCACAAGGGGGATCAGGATGCCGCTGATGGCGCTGATCCCCATGGACGCGACGACGACGATTCCGACGATGCCCAGGGCGGACCAGCTCGCGACTCCGAGGCGCTTCACCCTGCTCATGTTTTGCTCATCCAACACGGGAGGCCCTCCTTGGGTGGCAGCGAAAACGGCGCCCGATCGGTGAAGATGCGGGCGCCGACTTTCGGGGTGGCTGACGGGGCTCGAACCCGCGACATCCAGGATCACAACCTGGTGCTCTACCAGCTGAACTACAGCCACCATCGGCACTGACCGGCGGGATCGCCGTCGCCCAGAGCCAGGCTCCTACTCTAGCGGGTCCACGGCGACGATGACCAATCGGTTGCCGGTCGGCGTGTTCGCCCAGATCAGGCCTGGTCGAGGTCGGCCACGATGGCGGTGATCGTGTCGGTGTCGGGGCCCGGATCGGGAACGAAGGCCGCTGCCCGGTAGTAGCGCAACTCGTGGATGGATTCGCGAATGTCGGCGAGCGCTCGGTGCGCGAGCCCCTTGGGGGGCTGGCCGAAGTAGACCTTGGGGTACCACCGGCGGCACAGTTCCTTGATCGAACTGACGTCGACCATGCGGTAGTGGAGGTACTCGTTGAGCCTGGGCATGTCGCGGGCGAGGAAGGCTCGGTCGGTGGCGATGGAATTCCCCGCCAGTGGCACCTGCCCCGACGAGGTCACGTGGGCGCGAATGTAGTCGAGGACCTGCTGCTCCGCCTGCGCCAGGGTCACCGTCGACGCGCGGACCTCATCGGTGAGCCCGGACGCCGCATGCATCTTGGTGACGACGTCGGGCATGTTGGCCAGCGCCTCATCGTCGGCGTGGATAACGATGTCCACGCCGTCGCCGAGGATGTTGAGGTCACCGTCGGTTACCAGTGCCGCAATCTCGATCAGCTTGTCCGACGTGGTGTCGAGTCCGGTCATTTCGCAATCGATCCATACCAATTTGTCTTGCACGCGGCCCACCCTAGTCCCGTCAGTCGCCGAGTTTGCGATAGAAGGCGCCGACGATGGGCGCCGTCAGCTTCCGCGGCGTGTATCCACCGGCCACCGACATCGCTTTCGACAGCACACCGGGTACGACGCGCATCTTGTTGCGATCCAGCGCATCCAGGCTCATCTTCGCGACCTTGGCGGTGTCATGCCAGAGGAAGTCGGGCACGTTCGCGTCGACGCTGCTCGACTCAGCAGCGGCGGGGGGCTGCGCCCGGACCGGTCCGGGCGCCAACAGGGTGACGTGCACGCCGAGGCCGCTCACCTCCGGGCGCAACGATTCGCTGAACGTGTTGACGAACGCTTTGCTCGCCGCATAGGTGGCGTTGTTGGGGATCGGCATGTTGCCGGCGGCGGAGCCGACCATGAGAATTCCGCCGGAACCCCGCTTCACCATCTGCCCGAGCACCGCCAACGTCAGGTCGTGCACGGCGTTGACGTTCAACCGAACCTGCGCCCGCTCATAGCCCGGGTCGAGATCGACGAGGGGGCCGAACGTCGCCACCCCCGCGTTATTGGCGAGGATCGAGATCTCCCGGCCCTCGAGTTCGCCGCACAGCACGGTCACCGCCGTCGCATCGGACAGGTCTATCGCGCGAACCTCGACGGGCACCCGGTAGTGCTCACGCAACTCGGTGGCGAGCTCTTCCAGGATGTCGCCGCGGCGCGCGACCAGGATCAGGCCGTGGCCGCGGGCCGCGAGTTCACGGGAGAGGGCCATCCCGATGCCCGACGACGCGCCGGTGACGACTGCTCTGGCCTGCGTGGATGGCTGTGGTATTCCCATGACCCCAATCGTAGTCAGGGGAGGGCGGCCGCGACCTCGGTGCCCTGTCGGATGGCTCGCTTGGCGTCGAGTTCGGAGGCGAGGTCGGCGCCGCCGATGATATGGGTGGTGAGGCCGGCAACGGTCAGCGGATCGACGAGATCGCGGACCGATTCCTGTCCGGCACAGACGACGATGTTGTCGACGCCGAGTACTCGCTTGCCGGTTTCATTGCCCTCTTTGTCGTGGAGCGTCAGGTGCAGCCCGGAATCGTCGATCAGGTCGTAGACCGCGCCGGAGATCTGCTCGACGCCCTTCATCTTGACGGTGGCCCGATGTACCCAGCCGGTGGTCTTTCCCAGCGTCTTTCCCTGCCGGCCGGGCTTGCGCTGAACCATGAACACTTCGCGCACCGGGGGCAGCGGCCGCGGCTTGGTGATGAAACCGGGGATCGACAGGTCCTCGGATACGCCCCATTCCTGCTCCCACTCCTTGAGGTTGAGGGTGGGCGACTCGTCGACGGTGAGGAACTCGGTCACGTCGAATCCGATCCCGCCGGCGCCGATGACTGCGACGCGCTTGCCGATCTCGCGGTGACCCAGCACCGCATCGGCGTAGGACATCACCATCGGGTGCTCGATGCCGGGAATATCGGGGATGCGCGGGACGACGCCGGTCGCGATCACGACGTCGGTGAACTTCGCCGCGTCGCCCGTGGCGGCGCTGGCGCGGCCGTCGAGGATCGCTTCGGCGGTGACCCGCTCGCCCAGGTGGACCGTGACGTTGTTGATCTCGAGTTGCCGCGTGTAGTAGCGGATCGTCTCGTTGAACTCCTCCTTGCCCGGGATCCGGGCCGCGATGGTGAACTGGCCGCCGATGGTCTCGCCGGCCTCGAACAGCTCGACGCGGTGGCCGCGCTGGGCCGCCGACACGGCGGCGGCGAGTCCGGCCGGGCCGGCCCCGATGACGGCGACATGGCGGGCGTGACGCGTCTGGCCCAGGGTGAGGGTGGTCTCCCGGCCCGCGCGGGGGTTGAGCAGGCACGAGACCTTTTTGCCGACGAAGGCGTGGTCGAGACACGCTTGATTGCAGGCGATGCAGGTG
>NZ_DIAX01000052.1:11283-15808 GCF_002414845.1 Gordonia sp. UBA5067
GTGTTGATCTCGTCGGCGCGGCCGTCGCGGGCCTTGTTGGGCAGCTCGGGGTCGGCCAGCATCGGCCGGGCCATCGAGACGGCGTCGACCCGGCCCCGGTCGAGGATCTCCTCGGCGAACTCCGGGGTGTTGATGCGGTTGGAGGCGATCAGTGGGATCGACACTTCGGCGCGCAGCCGTTCGGTGAACTTGACGAACGCACCGCGGGGCACCGAGGTGACGATCGTCGGGACGCCGGCCTCGTGCCAGCCGATATCGGTGTTGATCGCGTCGACGCCCAGATCCTGCGCGGTGCGTGCCAGGAGGGCGATCTCATCCCACGTCTGGCCGTTCTTCACGAAGTCGGCGATCGACTGGCGCAGGATGACCGGGAAGTCGGCGGGAACCTGCTTGCGCACGGCCTTGATGATTTCGACGAGGAAGCGCTGACGATTCTCCGTCGAGCCGCCCCAGTTGTCGGTGCGGTCGTTGGTGTGCGGGCAGAGGAACTGGTTGATCAGGTAACCTTCGCCGCCCATGAGTTCGACCGCGTCATATCCAGCCCGGTGGGCGAGCTTCGCAGACTGGCCGAAGGACTTGATGACATGCCAGATGATGGGTTCGGTCATCTTGAGGTGCTTGAACGGGTGAATCGGCGAGGGCTCGGATCCCGCCGCGACCTTCAGCGGCGTGTAGCCGTAGCGTCCGGCGTGGATGAGCTGGATCGCGATCGCCCCGCCGGCCTCGTGCACGGCCTGGGTGAGCCGGCGGTGACGCCGAACGTCCACACCGTTGGTGATCTTGCCGGCGAACGGCAGGAGCTGGCCGGTCCGGGTGGTGGCGAAGCCGCCGGTGATGATGAGGCCGGCGCCGCCGCGTGCTCGCTCGGCGTAGTACGCGGCGAGTTTGTCGGTGTCCCACACGCGGTCTTCGAGGCCGGTGTGCATGGACCCCATGACGATGCGGTTGGGCAGGGTGAGGCCGTTGATCCGCAACGGTTCGAATAGTCGGGGGTAGTGGGGGTTGGGGGCGGCGGGAGAGGTCACGGTGATCCTTAATCGGAGACGGGGCTGGGTTGATCGGCGGTGGTGCGGTTACGTTCGCGGGTGAGGCCGTCGATGACTTCGTCACACCAGTCGACGGCGCTCTGTGCCCCGCGGATGCCACCGCGCAGGACGAGGTACTGGTGCAGTTTGCGGCCGGTCAGCGCGTCGGGGTCGGGATAGTCTTGCTCGGCGAATCCGTGGTAGAGCCCGAGGAGCCGGCGGCTCTTCTCCCGGTATTGCTCGACCTCGAGGATGACCGAGCCGAGATCGCCGTGCTCGGCCCCGCGGATCTTGACACCGATTTCGTTGCGAAGGGGGGTGACCGGGGTGGGCGTGGAGACCCAGGTCGCGAGGCGTTCGCGCCCGAGGCCGGAGAGCTGATAGACCTTCTTGTCCGGTCGGCCGTCCTGCACGACGGGTTCGAAGTCGACGAGGCCGTCGGCGTGGAGCTTTTTCAAGGTGCGATAGACCTGTTGATGCGTCGCCGACCAGAAGTGACCGATCGACCGATCGAATTGCTGCGCAATTTCATAACCGGTGCCGGGCCGTTCGGCCAGGGAAACCATGATCGCATTCTCCAGCGCCATACGTGCACAGTAGCAGTGCACTATGTTGCTATGCAACAAGGTTCATAAGTCAGGCTGAGTCTTGGCTCAGCGCCCGCGTGACGCCGGGGAGAATCACCTCGCAGCGGTGATCGATCTTGATCGCGGCAAGGCTGTCACCTCGCGTCGCACCCCGGTTGACGATCGCCACGGGCGTACCGATCCGGGCAGCGTGCCGGACGAACCGCAGGCCGGACATGACGGTCAGCGAGCTACCGGCGACCAGCAGGGCATCCGCGGCGTCGACCATCGCAAAGGCCTGGTCCACCACGTCTTTCGCGACCGCTTCACCGAAATAGACGATGTCGGGTTTGAGTATCCCGCCGCACCGCGGGCAGTCCACCACGACGAATTCCGCGGTGTCGGTCAGGACGGCGTCGGCGTCGGGGGCCACCTCGATCGCTCCACGGCCGACGACCCGATCGGAGAACCCCGTGTTGGCGGCCTCGAGTTCCCGGTGCAAGGTGTAGCGCGAAAGTCGGTGCCCGCAGTCCAGGCAGATCACCCGTCCGTAGGAGCCGTGCAGATCGATGACCCGTCGCGAACCCGCCTTCATGTGCAGCATGTCGACGTTCTGCGTGATCACACCGGTGACCAGGCCGGATGACTCCATTGCCGCGAGCGCTCGATGTGCCGCGTTGGGATGTGCCGCGTCCATGTGCCGCCAGCCCAGATGGTTGCGGGCCCAGTAGTGGCGCCGGAACTCGGCAGAACCGAGAAACATCTGGATTGTCATCGGGGTCCGCGGCGGTGCGCCGGGGCTGCGGTAGTCGGGGATCCCCGACGGCGTCGAGAGCCCTGCCCCGGTGAGGGCGAGTGTGCGCCGGCCGTCGAGGAAGCCGGCCAACTCGGCTGCCCGGCCCTGCGGATCGGGGTCGGGCGAGGTCGCCTCGGCAGGCTCCCACGCGGTCGGGCGCATGTTCAGTCCTCGCCCGGTGAACCGTGGTACGGCATGCCTGAAATGTATCAGCGCCGGGCGACCGCACGCCCTACGCTTCATCCCATGCCGAACGATCCGCAGCGCCGCACCACCGAGGGCCTGCGGCGGCTCATCATGTTTTCCGACGCGGTGGTAGCCATCGCGATGACGCTGCTGGTGCTGCCGGTGGCCGACGTCGCCGGCAAACTGCAGGTGCAGCGAACCTTCCTCCAGGCGGTCGGCGAGCACCGCAACGAGTTGATGGGGTTCATTGTCAGCTTCACCGTTATCTGGGTGTTGTGGCGCAACCACCACCAGATCATGGAGAACTACCGCAACTACAACTCGACGATGTTCAACGTCCACTTCGCCTGGCTGCTCTCGATCGTCGTGCTTCCGCTGGCCACCGCGCTGATCTCCAATGATCAAGTGCCCTGGGCGGATGCCTTCTACCTCGTGGTGCTGGCCGTCGCCATCGGATCTCTCATCACCATTGCGCGCCAAGGGGCCCGCCATCGCGACCTACTCGTCGACGACGATGACGTTCGTGCCGGCCTGGCCGGGTGGTCGGGCGTCGGCACCCTCTTGGCGCTGGTGGTGGCCCTGGTCATCACCCTGGTCTGGCCGTCGGTGGGCAGCCTGCCGCTGCTGCTTCTGCTCATCCCCGGACCGGTGAACGCCTTGGTCACCAGGGTGCGGGGCGGATAGCAGCCGGTGGGGGTCAGCCGTGCAGCAGCAGGGCCATCGCGGCCACGATGAGTGCGACGATCTTGACCAGTTCCAAGCCGCCGTAGTAGAAGTGCGCGGTGCTGCGCCGGTCCTGCGCGGTGGTGCCGTCGCCGGCGAGCACTTCGTCGGATCGGCGGTTCAGTGCGGGCCGCACGCCGACGACCTGCGCGGCGAGGCAGACAATGGCGCTGACAGTACCGACCCAGATGGCCGCCGGGCCATGATTGCCGGCGGCGAAGGCCAGCACGATTCCGGCGACGGCGATGACGCCCAGTACGGCCTCGACGGCGTTTAGTGCGCGGAACACCCGACGCCCGATTCCGAGGCCGATCGCGAGGGTGACCCCGGGCGCGGTGAACTTGAGCGGCGCCTCGAGGAACGAGATCGCGATCACCATGCCCAGCCAGAGCAGCACCGCGACGAGTGTCAGGGCGGCCCCAACGGAACTCATGTGTACCTATCTCCTGTCGTGGTCGATCAACAGCCCGGGTTTTGCCAGTCAGCAGTGCCGTCGGCGTAGGTCTCGTATTTCCAGATCGGAACGACGGCCTTCACCGCGTCAATCACCGCCGCGCACACCGCGAATGCCTCCCGCCGGTGCGGCGCGCTGACCGCGACGACGACGGCGATGTCGCCGATCGAGAGCTCACCGATCCGGTGCTGCGCCGCGACGCGGACGTCGGCGGTGCGGTGCTCCGCGCACACCTGCGCCAGGAATTCACCGGCGCGCGGATGCGCCTCGTAGCGCAGCGCGGTTACCGCGCGGTCGTCGTGGTGATCGCGAACGGTCCCGGTGAACGTGACGATGGCACCGTCGGCGGCGGTGTGGACGGCGCGCTCGCAGTCCCGCGGATCCAGGGGGGTCGACGCGATGGCGGGCAGGCGACTACTCATGGCCGCCGCCGGCGGCGAGGTGGAACAGGTGCGTGATCAACGGGTCGAGGACCGCTATCCCGTCGCGGACGCCGCCACGGGAGCCGGGTAGGTTCACCACCAGTGTCCGGCCGGCGAACCCGGCCAGGCCACGGCTCAGCGACGAAAACGGCGTCGAGGCGCGGCCGGCCTGCCGCAGCGCCTCGGCGATACCGGGCAGTTCGGTGGTCAGATGGGGGGCGGTGGCTTCGGGGGTGTGGTCGTCGGAGGTGGGCCCGGTCCCGCCCGTCGTGATCAGTAGTGCCGGCTCGTGCGCCAGCGCCGCCGGCACCGCGCCCGCGATCCCGGCATCGGCCACGATAGTCGGCTCACCG
>NZ_DIAX01000077.1:0-55323 GCF_002414845.1 Gordonia sp. UBA5067
CGCGGATCTGGTGCCGGCGCGCACCCTCATCATCGCGGACCTGTCCGACGACCTCGCGGCGTGTCTGGGGCCGGTGCTCGGTTCGCTCGCCCACCCGGGCGTGTCCGGGCCGGTTGCGCGGGCCGGGCTGATCGCGGTCGGGGCGCGCGCGATCGGGTTGGCCGACATTGCCGAGGCGCTGGCCGGCATCGACCGCCCGGATCGGTGGTGGGCCGACCTCTACGAGGCGCTCGCGCCGCTGGTCGGAACCGCGGGCGACGCCGAGGAGCTCGGCGCGCTACCGGTACCGCGCGTCGACGGCCGGCGCAACCTGGGCGCGCGCGGACTTGGTCTCGCGCCGCCCGGCGTCCGGGCGTCGTGGGCGCCCATGGTCGCCCCCGACGCGGTGCACCCACTCCTCGAACGACTGGGGGCACATCGGGTCGGAATCGGGGAGCTGGTTGCGCATGAGGGCCTCGCCGCCGCGTTGGCCGATGTCGCCGACAACGGCGCCGACGCCGAGGTCCGCGCGCTCGGCGATGAGGTGCTCGCCCTGCTGGCGGCCGATCCGGATGCGGCACTGGCACCCGTCGTGGCCGCCGAGCTCCTCTTGCCCGACAGTGACGGGGAGCTGGTCCATGTGGACGAGCTCTTGCTCCCAGACTCACCATTGGCGGCGGCCCTCGGCGACGACCTGCCGTTTGCACTGGTCGACGCTGCGGTGGCGGATCGGTACGGATCCTCGGCGCTGCGCCGCGCCGGAGTCGGATGGGGGTTCCTGACTATCTCGGCGCAGTGGCCGACCGCGCCGGACCACGACCTCGACGACGAGGATCGGTGGTGGGCGACGCTCCCCGAGCCGCCGGCGGCGATCGTTGCGGTGCGCGACCTTGATCTGGTTCCCGATGACCGTTGGAGCGAGGCTTTGACACTGCTCGCCGGCGACCCGGTGACCGCCCCGCTGCTGGCCGACCGCGACGGCTACACCGCCTGGTGGCTGCGCACGAACGCCCGGATCGATGGCCGCGCGCTGGGGTCCTACCGCAGTCCGGACGCGCCCGCCTTCGCCGGCATCGTGGACCCCCTCGCGCATCCCGCAGCGGCCGCCCTGACCGGGGTCCTCCTGGGCGAAGCCGTGTCCGACGCGGCCTCGGCGGCGGCTCTTCTGACGAACCTCGGAGATCGGAACCGGGTCGTCGAGCCGGGGGCCGCGGTGCGGGCCTACGGCGAGGTCGTCGCCGCGCTCGGACGCCGCGACGTCGATCCCGAAGCGCTGGACGCGCTCCTCGACGGCCGGCCCGGTGTCCGCGTCCTCGACGGGTCGGTGGTCGAGGCTGCGGTGGTGATCGACGCGGTGCACTATCTGTTTGTGGTGGACCCCGGCCGGGCGGTCATCGCCGGCCTGCCGGTCGGTGCCGATGCGGCACACGAACTCGCCGAACTCCTCGATCTTCCGGTGGCGACGGAGGCGGTCGCGGCGCGGGTGGTCGGCGCGGGCCGGGCGACGACGTGGGGTGCCGACGCCGGCACCGTCGTCTTCGCGGCCGAGCAGGGGTTGGTGAACCCGCGCGGGACGGTCGTCGTGCACGACGACCTGATCGTCGCGACCGATACCGGCGACCATCACCTCCGGTGGTGGCGCGACGCTGCCGGCATCACCCACGTCGCACCCGCGACCCGGGCATAGCGACCTCCGATACGGTGGCGCCATGCGAAGCGATCTGTTGGGTGCGATGTCGATCCCGCCGGTGGACACCGGGGTCCTCGGTTTTGTTGTCGACAACCGCAGCGGATTCTGGACGGCCCTCGCGTATGGGCTGAGTTGGCTCGGCTCGACGGCGACGCTGACCGTTGTCACGATAGCGGCCAGCGCGGCATTCGCGGTGTTTCGCCAATGGCGCAGTTCCGCAATGATCCTGGCCGGTTCGTGGTCGGCGTATGTGGTGATGATCGTCCTCAAGCGGGCGTTCGACCGCGACCGTCCGCCGGCCGGGGATCGCCTTGCCCACGCCGCCTATCAGTCGATGCCGTCGGGGCACGCGATGATGAGCGCGGTCGTCTTCGGGCTGATCGCCGTCGCCCTGTTCCGGGGGTCGGCCTGGATCCGCGAGCATCCCGATGTGCTGCTCGCCGCACCGGTCCTGTCGCTCGCCATCGGACTGAGTCGGGTGTATCTCGGTGTGCACTGGATGACCGATGTGGTCGCCGGATGGGTCCTCGGCGCGCTCTGGATCACCGTCGTGGCGACCGTCGCGCGGCTGCGCCACCGGCGTGCTGCGGTGCCCGCTCCCACGGGGTGAGCGGTCCCCGGCAAATGCGGTGAATCACGCTCCGGCCATGAAGTGCTGTTGACCAGCGGGGGCGAATTGTGTGGACCGGGTAACACCAAGGCTGTGTTAACCTACCGGCTGGCAAGTTGCGGCCGTAACAAATTTTCGGTTGCGCGACCCGCTGATGCTGTGCCTGGATGGGGCGCATCGCGACCTGGAGAGAGGCGCTTTGCTGATGGATTCGACCGAGCCCGCGATGATGCGGGTGCCCGATCGTGGTCACGAGAACGAGCCCGCCCGGCGGCGGCGCCTGGACTGGGTCCGCGGCCTGAGCGGTTCCGCACTCAAGTCGCTCGACCGCTTCGATCTGGATCCAGCGCGCTTGGTCGGCAACATCGAGAATCTGGTTGGCAGTGTGGCGATTCCGGTCGGCCTGGCCGGACCGTTGCTGTTCGACGGTAACCGTGCCACCGGGTGGATTCCCGCGCCGTTCGCCACCACCGAGGGTGCGCTGGTCGCCTCGGCGACCCGCGGGGCGCACGCGGTGTCGTGCGCGGGTGGCGTGCGGACCCGGGTCCTCGGCCAGCAGATGGTGCGTTCGCCGCGCTTCGATTTCACCGACATTGTCGCGGCCAGCCGGTTTGCCACCTGGATCGCCGAGCAGACGCAGGACCTGTCCGTGCAGATCGCCGAGGTTTCCCGGCATGCACGTCTGATCGGGCTGGTGCCGTTGCAGATCGGTCGCAGCGTTGACGTGGTGTTCGAGTACGAGACCGGCGATGCCTCCGGGCAGAACATGACGACGGCCTGCACCTGGCGGTCGTGCCTGTGGATCGAGGAGCAACTTGCGCGGCACCCCGAGATGGCGCTGCGCTCGTTCTGCATCGAGGGAAACTCCGCAGGGGACAAGAAACTGAGCCAGCGCGCCCTGGCCAACGGTCGCGGGATGCGGGTCACCGCCGAATGTCACGTCGACGGCGAAACCCTCGAGCGCGTCTTGAAGGTGACCCGCGACGACATGCTGCGTGCCTACGGCATTTGCGTCACCGGCTCGGCGTTGGCGGGCGGCTTCCCGAACGTCAACGTCGCCAACGCGATCGCCGCGGTCTTCGCCGCCACCGGCCAGGACATCGCCTGCGTGCACGAGTCCGGGTCCGGCATCCTCACGATGGAGCCCGACGGCGACGGCATCTACGCCTCCCTGCTGCTGCCTACGCTCTCCATCGGAACCGTCGGCGGCGGCACGCAGCTGCCGCAGCAGAACGACTACCTCGAGATGATCGGCTGCACCGGCACCGGGTCCGCTGCGCGGCTCGGCGAGATCATCGCCGGGTACGCACTCGCCCTCGACCTGTCGACGATGTCGGCGGTGATCGGCGGCCAGTTCGCGACGGCGCACGAGCGTCTCGGCCGCAACCGGCCGGTGCAGTGGTTCACCCGGGACGACCTCAATCCCGCACTCTTGGGGTCGGTGCTCGATGCCGGTGCGGTCACCGCCGTCGACGTCGTCGGTGACACCGACGGCAACAGTGTCATCAGCGAACTCACCCAGCGGGTGTCGACGCAGAAGCTGGTGGGCGTCTTTCCGGTGGACGTCACCATCGACGGCGGGGCAGAACCGCTCGAACTGATCGTCAAGTCCAAGCCGCTGGACACCGAGGTGATGCTTGCCGCGCACCGCATGGTGACCCTGGCCGGCGGGCGCCTGTCCGAGGCGTGGTCGCGCGGTGGTGATGCCAGCGGGTTCCTCGGCACCCACATGCGTGAGCTGCAGCTGTACCGCGAGCCGGCGGTGGCCGCCGGACTGCTGCCGCATTGCTACGGGATTGTCGAGGACCCCGCACGCGAGGCCTTCCTCCTGTTCCTGGAGCGCTTGGGCGACGATGTGATTCTGATCGATTCGGCGGAGCGGCCGCAGGACTGGCGGCCCGAACACATCACCGGTGCGCTCACCGGGATAGCCCGCCTGCACGGGCGGTGGTATGGCCGGGTCGGCGAACTCGGTGAATTGGACTGGCTCGGCGAGCCCACCGAACCGGCGCGCGTGATCGACATGAGCGAACTCTGGCTGGGGCTGTTCGAGCACCATAAGAAGGAGTATCCGGACCTGCTCGACGATGCCTGGCTGGCGCAGATCGTCGCCTGGATCGACGACAGCGCCGACTGGTGGCCGGAGATGGCGGGCCTGCCACAGACCCTGGTGCACAACGATTTCAACTCGCGGAACATCGGTTTGCGCGTGGTCGCCGATGCTCCGGAGCGGTTTGAGTTGGTGGCCTACGACTGGGAGCTCGCCACCGTGCACCTGCCCCAGCGGGACCTGGTGGAATTCCTCTCCTACGTGCTGACGCCCGACACCGATCTCGACACGATCCGCGGCTACGTGGAATTCCATCGTGCAGCGGTGGCCGCCGCCGCGGGGGTCGCCATTGACCGCGACGAGTGGGCGCGCGGCTTCCAGCTCGCCCTCGCGGACTTCGTGATGCGCCGGATCTCCCTGTACCTGATGGTGCACACACTGCGCCGGCTGCCGTACATCGAGCGCGTGGTGAACGTGTGCCGACGACTGAGCGAGGTCTGACCACCATGCGGGTACACCACTTGAACTGCGGCACGATGCTCGGCGGAGCCGTGGTCTCACACTGCCTGCTGATCGAGCGCGACGATGCCCTGGTACTGATCGATACCGGCTACGGTCGCGCCGATATCGCCGAGCCGGATCGGGTCCTGGGGCTTTCGCACCGCTTGCTACGGCCAGTGCTGGACCCCGCGGAAACCGCCTACGCGCAGATCGAAGCGCTGGGACTTGAGCCCCGCGACGTGACGGACATCGTGTTGACGCACTTGGACTACGACCACGCCGGCGGGCTGGCGGACTTCCCCTGGGCACGGGTGCACGTGCACGACCGCGAATATCGCGCGGCCATGCACCCGGGTCGTACCGGCCGCGTCCGGTATCGCCGGGAGCAGTATGCCCACGGCCCGAACTGGCAGCTCAGCCAGGCCGGTCACGGCGGCGATCGCTGGTTCGGCTTCGCCGGGGTGCATGAACTCGCCGGCCTGCCCGGGCTGGCAATGGTGCCGTTGTACGGGCACACGACCGGGCACGTCGGGATCGCGGTGAACGTCGACGGTGGGTGGCTGCTGCATGCCGGCGACGCCTACGTGTCTGCGCTGCAACTGAATCGATACCTGCCGGGCCTGCTGCTCGGCGGTGCAGCATTCGGCGATCCAGATCCGCTGCTGGCCGCGCGGCGGGTGCGCACCGCGGCACGTCTGGCCGCGCTGGTGCAGCAGCACGGCGACGAGGTCACCGTCTTCTGCGCCCACGATGCGCACGCCTACGGCGAACTGGCCCGTCACAACCCCACCCCATCCCCCGAATCGAAAGAGGCATGATGGCGCTGTCCGAACTGACACCGGAATCCAACCTCGGCCTCCGACTGCTCGCCTACTCGAATGAGCGGTTTCCGCTCTGGCAGGCCGCCGGGCAGTTCCCGATGTTCCTCACCGCCTACACCGTGGGCCGCATGATGGTGGGCGAGCGCCCGGCGTTCACCCTCAACCTATTCCTGGGCTGCCTCGCCCTCATCGCGTACACCCTGATGGTCCGCTGCATCGACGACCACAAGGATGCCCCCCACGACAACGCGTACTACCCGGAGCGGGTGCTGCAGCGGGGGATCGTCACCTTCACGAACCTGAAGGTCGTCGCGATCCTCTGCGTGCTGCTGATCGTGGGCGTTTCGCTCTACATCGACCGCGGTATCGGCCTGGCCACGATGTGGTTGTTGCTGATCTTCATCACCAACAACCTGGTGCAGTTCGTCCAGGTCAAATGGGCATCACTGGGGGAGTGGCTGGAGGCGCGGCGCGTGCTGCTGGCGCTGACGGTGATCCCGTTCTGGGGGTTCGGCTCGGTGTGGGCCGCCCAGATGGGTGCCGGCAAACAACTGGTGACGGCGCAAGTCTGGTGGCTAGTCGCGAGTTGGTGCGTGGCGGCCCTCTTGCTGGAGATCGCCCGCAAGTCGCGGACCCCGGAGGACACCCGCGACTCGGTCGTCGACTACACCAAGGAGACGAGTTCGTGGACCACCTCACTGGGGCTGCGCGGCACAGTGGTGACGTTGCTGGTCCTGGCCACGGCGGTCACCGCGATCGAAGCAGGCATGCTGAACGCCCTCGGGGTCGGCGTGTGGTGGGCCTACCTGGCGCTGGGGCTGACACTGCTGCTCCCGATCGGTGCGGGCATCCGGTTTGCGGTGCGTCCCGACCGCTTCACCGCCAAGGACGTCTCCGAGACCTCCGCCGGGCTGTGGCTGATCGGGCAGATCATTTGCTCGGTCGCACTGTTCCTGGTCCACTGAGCGGCCGATAGTCCAATGACGGAGTTCGCGGTTGTCGGCGCATCGGTGGCGTTGCCCGGTGTCACCGACCTTGCCGGTTTGCACGACGATCTGCTTGCCGCCCGCGTGCATATCGAGGGGCTCAGTGACGCCGATCTGGCTGCGGCGCGACGTGCCGGCGTCGATGTCGGGCATCCCCGGTACGTTCCGGTCGGCACCGATTTGCCCGAGGCCGGACGATTCGATGCCGCATTCTTCGATATGACGCCGGCCGAGGCGCAGTGGACAGACCCACAGCAGCGACTCCTGCTGACCTTGACCCACCGTGCCATCGAGTCCGCGGGTGCAGTGGTCGGCGGCGACGGAGTCGGCGTGTACACGACGGTCTCGTCGTCGAGCTACCTGGACGGACGGGTCTCCGCCGCCGACCGGCCGGTGCTGGGCAGCATGGACTACCGATCGCTGGTGGGCAACGATCGCGACTTCGCGGCCAGCCGGATCGCGCACCGCTTCGGGTTCACCGGTCCGGCGATCACCGTACAAAGCGCCTGCTCGAGTTCCCTGGTCGCACTACACCAGGCGTGTTTGGCGCTCAGCTGCGGAGACATCGACGTCGCCCTGGTAGCAGCTGCATCGATCGCTTTTCCGCAGCGCATCGGTTACCGGTTCGCCGATGGCGGCATCATGTCGCCGACGGGGCGCTCCCGGCCCTTCGACGTGCAGGCAGACGGCACGGTCCGCGGCACCGGGGGCGGCGCCGTGCTGCTGCGGCGGCTCGACGATGCGCTGGCCGGCCCGGACGCTGTCCTGGGCATCGTGTCCGGTACCGCAGTCAACAACGACGGTGGCACGGCGATCAGCTACTCCGCGCCCTCTGCGGGAGGACAGCAGCGCGTGCTCACCGCAGCACTCGCCCGCTCGGGCGCCGCCGCCGGCAGCGTGCGGTATATCGAGGCGCACGGCACCGGTACGGCACTGGGCGATCCCATCGAGTTCCGGGCGCTGCGCCGCGTCTACGACGACCCCGGCGCCGCCCTCCCCGAGTGCGGTCTCGGCGCGGCCAAGGCGGCCTACGGGCACCTTGACACCGCCGCCGGGATGATCGGCCTACTCAAGACCATCTCGGTCCTGCGTCACCAGACGGTGTATGCGCAGCCGGGCTTCACCGAGCCCAACCCCAGTCTCGACCTGGCCGGGTCTCGGTTCGCGATTGCCTGGGAGCCGGCGGCGGCCGACGTGCCGTTCGCCGCGGTCAGCTCATTCGGGATGGGCGGGACCAATGCACACGTGGTGCTGCGGCGGCCTCCGGAGCCCGCATCCACCCACGCGGACGGCCCGGCGACGATAGTGCTCTCCGCGCGCACCCCGGCCGGCTTGGCGCGCTATCGCCGTGACCTCGCCGACTTCCTGACCGCGCACCCGGGCCTGTCCGTCCACGACGTCGGCGCCACGCTGGACGCCCGTACCGCCGCAGACGTCACCTGGCGGCACACGGCGACCACACTGAGCGACTTGGTGACCGCGCTTGCCGGAGGGTCCGGCGATGACGCCCCGGGCACGACGTCCGCGGTGGGGCGCCCCATCCTGCTACCGGTTGCACCGCTCGATGAGCGGGAACTGATGCTGCCACTCGTTTCGGACAGTCAGCCGGCGGCGGCGGTGTCGGCCGGCCCGGCGCGGCCCGACGTGGCCGAGGCCTTCCGTCGCCTGGTGATGGCGGAAATCGGCGTCCCCGTGCCCACCGGTGCCGACTTCTACGAACTCGGTGGCGAGTCGATGGGGCTGGTGTCAGTGGTCGGCAAACTTGCCGATGCCGTCGGCTTCTCGCCCGACTTCACGCGCCTCGACGGCCTCACCGGCGTCGACCCGATGGCCGCCGAACTAGCCGCCCAGGCGGCTGCCGAACTTGCCGCCCAGGCGGCTGCCGAACTTGCCGCCCAGGCGGCCGTGACCCAGCCGGCGACGGATGCCCGGCGGCCCGCCGGACTCATCGCGATGGGGGACGGTGAGCCGCTGGCGTACCTGTATCCGCCTGCCGGCGGTACCAACTTCTGCTACACGGCGCTGCGCCGGTCGGCGCCGCAGCTGTCGTTTGCGGCCTTCCGAGCGGTGCGGCCGGGCGACTCGGTGCCCGACGTGGCGACCGCCTGTGTCACGACCCTTGTCGACGGCGGACATGTCCGCGACGACATGGTCGTCGGCGGCTACTCGTTCGGCGGCAACGTCGCGCTGGAGATCTGCCGGCAATTGGAGGGCCGCGGCGTGCGGATCGGCCGGGTGCTGTTGATCGACTCGTTCGCACCGGACGCCTTCGGTGCGCCGGGTTCGGATGCCACCGGCCTGGGCGTGGAGGTGGCCGACCTGTTGGCCACCGCGGCCGGTGCGCTGCCGGACTACCGTGCCGACGCCCGGGAGCAACAATTGCGCGACTACTTCACCGAGATCTGGCTGGAGAACTGCGCGGCCTTGAACGCGTATCGGCCGGCGGCCGCGGTGACCGCGCCGATCACCCTGTTGCGCGCGCGCACCCCGCTGAGCGCGCCGCGATCGGCCGCCCTGGGGATCGACCCCGACCGCACCGCCGACTGGGCTGGCTGGACCCGGTCCGGATTTCAGGTGATCGACGTCCCCGGCGATCACTACAGCGTCTTCACCAACGCGGCCCATCGTGCGGTGACCGCGGCGGTGGTGGCGCGGGTACTCACCGGTGCTGCCGACCGAAAGGCCACTCGATGACGACGCGCGACAGCCTGCCCGCCTCCCCGATTCAGCGCCGCATCGTGCTGGCCGCCGAGCTGCGGCCCGACGATCCGGCGCCGAACTGGGCGCTCGCCTCGTCGTTGCCGGGCCAAACCGATCCGGGCCGGTTCGCCGCGGCGGTGGCCTCGGTGCTGAACGAGAGTCGCGCGTTCACCGAGTCGTTCGAGCTGACCGCCGAGATGGATGTGCTGGTCCGCCGCGACGGCATCGTCCACGACGTACCGGTGGTCTCCTACCCGGACGAGATGGCGGTGGCAGGTCGGGCCGGCGAAATCGGCGACGTCGTCTACCCGCCGTCGGCGGCCCGACAGTTCCACGCGGAGGTTGCGACCTGCGGCGAGGACGCCTACTTCCTTTTTGCGGGCTCGCATGCCGTCTCCGATGGCTTCGGCTACCTGCAGCTGATCGAGGATTTCGCCGCGCGCTATCGGGACATGGCGGCCGAGCTGCCCGATTCGAGCTCCTCGGCGGAGGTCCTCGAGCGGCTCGATCGCCCCCGGGCCGAGGCCGTCGACTACTTCCGCGCGTTGTTCGCCGGGATTGAGGATCTCTCGGTGCCAGGGTGGGATCGCCGGGACGAGTTTGGCCGCATTCCCGGCTCGATCGGCCGGCATGATCTCGATCCCGAGCTCTACCGGGCCGCCGGTGCACTCGCCGGGCAGGTCGGCGTCCGCCGCTACTCGGTGCTGGTGGCGGCCTTGGCCGTGACCGTTTCGGCAATGACCGGGGCCGACAGCGTGGTGATCGCCACCCCGATGGCCAACCGCCGCTGCGGCCCGTCGGCGGCGCGCACCCGCGGTGTCCGGGTCAACGTTCTGCCACTGCGCTTCGACCTGGATCCCGAACTCACCGTCGTCGACCTGGCCCTGGTCGCCGACAGTCAACTGGACCAGTTGATCGAGTTTGAACAGCATCCGTTTTCCGAGTTCGCGCGATCGGTGGTCGCCGCCGACGGGCTTGACGCGGCAGCGCCCTCGGTCGGTTTCACGCTGTACCCGCGGCCACTGGCCGTCGCGGTCGACGGCACATCCGGCCGTCCCGTCCACGTCGACCGCCGCTTTCTGCAGCGGCCGCTGTCGGTGACGGTGGAGGTGGGCGACGACGCGAAGCAGTTGATCGTCGAACGCGCCGACCATCTTCCGCCGGTCGACGTCGCCGGGATGTATCAGCACGTGCTGGCCCATGCCGTCGGCGGTCCGGGGAAACGGTTGATCGGCGAGCTCGTTTGGGATGTCGAGACGCTCACCTCACGGGTCGATGCGTCGACCGAATTCCCGACCGCGACCCTGGTGTCGGTGTTCGCCGACGCGGTGGCCGCTCATCCGGATCGGCCGGCGGTCATCACCGACGACGTGGTCCTGACTTTCGGCGAGCTCGCCGAGCGGGTCGGTGTCGTCGCGCGGTGGCTCGACGAGAACGCCGGCCACCACGTCGCCGTTTCGTTGCCGGCAGGTCCGCAGTTGGTCGCCACGATGCTCGCGGTCTTCGCGTCGGGGCGGGTGTACGTGCCGATCGACCCGGACAACCTCGCCGTGCGGCTGCCGAAGATCGCCCAGGCGATACGCGGCCTGACGGTGGTTGTTCCGGCCGGCGCGGTCGCCGCCGCAGCCGCGCGTTCCGGGGATGCCGTGGTGCTGTGCGAGCCGCTGGATCTGCCGGCCGGCGCCTGGCCGCCGGCCCCGGTCGATCCCGATCAGGTTGCGTACATTTTTTTCACCTCGGGCAGCACCGGTGTTCCCAAAGGGGTTCAGATCACCCACGGGGCGGCTGGCCGATTCTTTGCCGGCCTACAGGCCGACACCGGGATCGGTGCGGCGCGATGGCTCAATTTCCACTCCATTTCGTTTGATATCTCGATGGTGGAGTTATTGTCGGGACTGGCGGCCGGGGGTGCGGTGGTGATTCCCGAACTCGCGGTCAAGCGCGATCCGGATGCGCTCGCCGCGTTCGTCGACCGCCATCAGGTGGAGATCGTCTCCCAGACTGCCTCGGCGTTCAGCATTTTTGCCGACCGACTGGTCGCCGCACCCTCGATCACCCACATCATCCAGGCGGGGGAGCGACTCGATTTCGCCGCCGCTGGTCCGTTCGTCTCGGCCCGGCCCGATGTGACGGTGATCAACGCCTACGGCATTACCGAGACGGTGATGTACCACACGGCCTACCGGCTGCCGGCTGATCCGGCGGATTTCCCCGACGAATCGGTGATCGGCCGCCCGTTCGCCGACATGTCGATGGAAGTGGTCGACGATGAGCTCCGCGTGCTGCCGCGCGGGGTCATCGGGCAGCTCGCGGTGGGCGGTGCGGGCCTGATGGCGGGCTATCTGGATGCCGAGGCGACCGCTCGCGTGCTGCGCCGCGTGAACGGTCGTCTGGTGTACCTCACCGGTGACCGCGGATACCTCAATGCCGACGGTGACTTCGTAATCCTCGGCCGCAACGACGGCCAGGTGAAGCTCCGGGGTCACCGCTGCGAGCTCGGCGAAGTCGAGAACGCCTGCCTGCACAGTGGTCTGATGTCGGTCGCCCGCGCACTGGTGATCGGGTCGGGACTGGAAGCCGAGCTGGTTTGCTTCGGCGTCCCCGTCGACGGTGCCACCGAGGCGGCCATCCGCGACCGGCTCGCCGGCGAGTTGCCGAGATATGCCATCCCCGACCGGGTGATCCTGATCGACGCACTGCCGACGACGGTCAACGGCAAGGTGGATCGCGACAGTCTGATTCGCTGCTACACCGACACCGATCAGGTGGACGGTCCGATTGCGGGTGCGGTCGGCGATAGCCGGATGCAAACCGTTGTCGAACAGATCTGGGGCGCAGTGCTGGACGGCGCCGAATTCGGTCCGGACACCAGGTTTTTCGATGCCGGTGGCACTTCGGCGACGGTACTGCGGGTCCGCGAGCTACTGCGCCGCGAGCTCGGACGGCAGATCGACGTCGTCGACCTGTTCGAGTACTGCACGCCCCGGGCCCTCGCGGGCTTCCTCGAGGAGCAGGCCGCTGCGAACACCGCCCCAACGAAGGAGTACCAGTGAGTCTGGAATCGCCGACCCGCGCCGATGCCGCCGAGTTCCACGACCTGTGCGCGTGGATCGACACGCCGCCGCCGGACGGGCTGATCCGGGTGGCGAACGATGACGGCGAGACGTGGACGACCCGCTCGCACGTGGAGGTCGCGACCGCGGTGCGGGCCTTCGCCGCTGTCCTTGCCGCGGCCGGCGTGGGTTCGGGGGATACCGTCGCCGTCGCCGTGCCCACCGGATTCGACGCAATCACCGCTATCTTCGGCGCGTGGCGCGCGGGCGCGGCCATCAGCATGCTGCCGCCGCCGGTCCTGGGTGGGGGGGAGGACTACCGCACCCATTTGACCGCGCTACTCGGCAACGCCGGCGCGTCGGCGGTCGTGGTGGCCCCGGAACTGAGGGACATACTCGCCGGTCCCGCCGAACAGGCCGGCATCACCACCCTGCTGCAGGTGGGCGAGACTGCCATCGGGGCCGCTGTGCTTCGCCGTCGGGCGCTGACGGCCGACGACACCGCCGTCGTGCAATTCACCTCTGGCTCATCGGGCACGCCGAAGGGTGTTCGCATTTCCTGGCGCAACCTGTCCTCCAACACGGGATTCATCCTCGCCTCTGGCGGCTGGCAGACTGGCGACTCGACGTCGAGCTGGCTCCCGCTCTACCACGACATGGGACTGGTCGGCGGGCTGCTCACCACCCTCGCCCGCGGCGGTGACCTGTGGCTGATGCGGCCGGACCACTTCATCCGCGACCCGCGGCAGTGGCTGCGATCGCTCGCCCAGTGCCAGCACACCGTTGCCCCCTCCTTCGGGTTGGGCTATGCGGCCCGCCGGGTGACGGCACCGGAGGTCGCCGGTCTCGACTACTCCAGGCTGCGCACGGTGATCACCGGGGCCGAGCCGATCGGATCAGCCGACATGGCCGGCTTCAGTGCCCTGCTTACTCCCGGCGGTTTCGACGTTGAGGCGCTGCGCCCGGCATATGGGCTGGCCGAGGCCACCCTGATGGTCACGATGACCGGCCGCGGGCCCTTGCGCGCCATGCGCATCGACGCCGCCGACGCCGCCTTCGGCGCCCCCGTCCGCATCCACGACGAGACCGTCTTCGCCGGCGACGAGTTTGTCGGCGACGGCTGGATCTGGGCGCTCGGCACAACTGCGCCCGATTCTGGGCTGACCATCGTCGACGACGACGGCGCGCCCCTGCCGGCCGGAGTGCTCGGCGAGATCGTCGTCCGCGGGCCGGGCGTGGCGGTGGACTATCGGCCAGGAGTGACCGCCGACGCCGGGGCCGGCGCTACCGCGATCGACGGCGATGAGCTCCGCACCGGTGATGCGGGCTTCGTGCACGACGGTGCGCTGTACGTTCTCGGCCGGATGGGAACGAGCCTCAAGGTGCGCGGCAAGGCATTGTTCATGGAAGCAGTCGACGAGCGCATCGCGGCGGAGACCGGGGTGCCCAAACAGCGAATCGCCGCCGTCGCGATGCAGGACGGCAGCACCAATCCAGGGCTGGTGCTGTTCGCCGAAGAACCTCCCGGCGAGTGGATGGCGAAGGCGCGGAACCTGCTTCGGGCTGATCTGGGTCCGGCGCCGCGGATCGTGCTGGTCACCGGGACGCGCGGCCTGATCTTGCGCACATCGAGTGGGAAGCCGCGCCGCCGGGTAATGTGGGAGCGGTTCCGGACCGCCGGTTTCGGTGCCGACGTCGTGGTGCACACCGGTGACGGCGCATCCGGTCAGGGCACCATCGAGGACCGGCGGGCGTCGCTATCGACCCTGCGCGACACGGAGATCGGCACCCTGCTCGATCATGCGCTGACCCGGGTCGAGGTGGATTCGCGGGCATCGATCGTGCTGGAGGGATCGATTGCGGAGGGCTTCGGCAACGAGGGCTCCGATATCGACTTCCTGGTGATCTCCCCGGGTGACGCGAATACCCCAGACATGCCGACGGTCCTCTTCGTCGACGGACGCCGCGTGGAGGTCCGGACCCGCTCCGAGCGGCAACTGCGCGATCAGCTCGCCTATGCCCGCACCGCCCTCGAGGCCTCCGACGACATTCTGATCGGCCTCGATCAGGACGTGCTCAACCGGTGCCAGCGGTTTCTGCGGGCGGCGACGGTCCGCTCCGGTGACGTCGACGTGGCCGCGGTCAAAGCGGCCCTGCCCTATGACAGCTTTGCCACGGTGATGAACATGTGGTGGCGCGCCCGGGCGGCCCAAGCACTGCGACAGGGTCTGGCGATGTCGGTGCTCGGGCAGGCAGACGGCCCGGCATGGATGCGTGACGGTCTGCTGCAGGCGCTCAAGAGCTGGGCCGCCGCGGCCGGCGAGACATACCTCGAGTCGAAGTGGACCGGCCCGCAACTCGATCGCATCGGCGACGCCGGCGTGACCGATCGCTATGACCGGTTCGATGCGGCGCTCGCGGCCGGCCGTGCCGATCCCGCGCAGGTGCTCGCTTTCGCCCGCGAGCTGGGTGTCGACGTCGCGGGCGGCGAAGACTCGATCGTGCTGGCACGGGCCCCCGGGGTAACGTCCTGGCCGATCGACGGACACGTCCACGTGGTGCGCGGAAAGCAGGATGTCTTCGTACTCGGCGAGCATGCGGCGCAATGCTGGCGCGCGGTGGTCTTCAGCCGTCCCTTGGTCGAGCTGGCCGGTCGTCTCGGCGCAACAGGCCGGGCGACGGTGGCCGAATTCGTGCGGCTCGGACTGGTCGGATTGCGCTGGTCCGGTGGCGGTCCGCTCGTCCCGGCCGTCGCGATGGTCAAACCGCAGCGGCCGGTCACCCCGCCGCCGTCGGCGCAGGTTCTGGTCCTCGGCCTCAGTGGTGGCGCCGTCGAGCGCCGGATCACCCTGAGTCCGCTGCCGGCGCAGCGCTTCGTGGAATGCGCCTCGGCCCTGGTCTGGTCCAACGTGCTGATCGAGAATGCCCGCGAAGACCTGATGGGCGCGCTCGCGCAACAGCAACTGCGAGTCGCCGATCGGGCTGCCGATCGGTTGGTCAAGGCGGCTGTCCGTGCGGTGCTGTCGGCCGCCGGCGTCAGTCCGCTACCGGCCGACGTCGCCCCCGCCGACACCCTGGAGTGGCTACTGCCGGCGGCATTCCCCCAGCGAGGCGAGCTGCTCGACCGGGTACGGGCGGCCGCGGCGGCGAGCTTCGCCGCGGCCGATGGTGCTGCCGGCACCGTCGAAGAGCTCGACGGCATGGTTGCGCTCGTCCGGTCCGCTGCCGGGATCACGTTCCCGGCGTCGTTCAACTCGTATGCGCAGTGGCGGGCGACGCTCGACATCGCCTACGACTGGTTGCGCCTGGCGGCCTATCTCGATGCAGAGCTGCCGATCGACGAGGTCGCCGATCTGCTCGCCTCCGGTGGTACGCAGCCACACGAACCGAGCGCCTGATGTCCCGAAGCACCCAAACGATGAGGAAGTCCCAATGATGTCCGACGACCTGGCGACCGCCACCCGCGATCTGATTGGGCGGATGGCACCCGACCCACCTGCGGCGATCACCGACGACCAGCGGCTGATCGAGGATTTGGGTTTCGACTCGATCCGGCTCGTCGAATTGACGATCGCTCTCGAGCGCACCTTCTCGCTGCCGCGCCACGACCCGGCGCAGCTGGTCGACGTGCTCCGGGTGGGCGACGTCGTCGAGCTGGTCGCCCGCGAACGGTTGGCGGCCGCCGATGACTGAGCGTGCTGTCTTCCTGACCGGGGGGAGCGGGCTGGTCGGCGCCGAGGTGGTCTCGCAGCTGCGGGCGGCGGACCGGCGGGTGATCGTCCTGACCCACCGTAAGCAGACCATCGTCGACTCGGCGGGCCGGGAGTTCCCGGCCACCGACTTCGCCGCCGATCCGGCGGCGCCGGTGACATACGTGTGCGGCGACGTGCGCGAACCCGGCTTCGGCCTGTCCACGGAACTGCGGGCAGCATTGGCCGAGCGGGTCGAGGTGCTGGTGCACTCCGCCGCGACCACCGACTTCGCCGCTGCCGAGGAGCTGTACCAAGAGCTGAACGTCGGCGGCGCCCGCAATGCCGCCGCACTCGCCCTGGAGTGGGGCGTGCCGCTGGTCTACGTCAGCACCGCATATGTGTGCGGCCGGCGGGACGGCGTCATCACCGAGGACCAGCACGGCGAGGACAGTGGCTTCGGCAACCCGTACGAGCAGAGTAAGTTCACCGCCGAGCGATACATTCGGGACTGCCCGGGACTGGACTGGGCCATCGTGCGGCCGGGCATCGTCACCGGGCGCACCGGCACCGGCGCGATCCGCGACAAGAAGAACCTGTACACCGTGGTGCGACTGATCACCGAGGGCAAGCTGCGGACCCTGCCCGGCCGATACGACGCCGATCTCGCGCTGGCTCCCGTCGACTTCGTCGCCGCGGTGGTGACCGCGGTCGTCGCCGATACCGGTCGGGCGCGCGGGCGGACCTTCCACGCGGTGGGCGCCGGCGGCGTCTCGCTGCGCGTCATGTCCGATGTTTTCGCCGAGTATCCCTCGTTCGAGGTCGCCCGTTTCGTGCCGCCGTCCTCGTTCCGGGTCGACGACCTCGACGACCTGGAACGCGAATACTACGAACGGATCGGCGTCCAGTACGTCTCGTACTTCGATCGCAAGCGGGTCTTCGTCACCGACGAGGTGACCACGACGCTTCGCCTGACCGTCCCGGTGACGGACACGGATTATCTGCGCACGCTCCTCGACAGATGTCTCGAGGACGGCTTCCTGGGCGCCGCGCTGCCCACAGTCTCGGAGGTGGTCGAATGCTCGAACTGAAGAATGTCATCAAGCGGTACGAAGTGGGAGAACGGCCGGTGGTCGCCCTCGACGGAGTCGATTTGTCGATCGAGCCCGGGACCTTCGTCGCCGTCGTCGGGCCGTCCGGCTCCGGCAAGAGCACCCTGCTCAACATGCTGGGTGCGCTCGACCGCCCGGATTCGGGGACCATCGCCTTCAACGGCCGGGAGATCGCGGCACTCGACGAGGAGGATCAGGCTCGCTTCCGGCGCGAAAGTATCGGCTTTGTCTTCCAGTTCTTCAATCTGCTGCCGGCGATGACCGCCTGGGAAAACGTGGCGATGCCGGCGCTGCTGGCGGGCACCAGCCTGCGAAAGTCCAAGGGACGCGCGGTGGAACTGCTCGACTTGGTGGGGCTCGGCGATCGGACCGAACACCGGCCCGCCGAACTATCTGGCGGTCAGATGCAGCGTGTCGCCGTCGCCCGGGCACTAATGATGGATCCCCCGGTGATCCTCGCCGATGAGCCCAGCGGCAACCTGGACAGCAGGTCCGGCGCGGAAGTGATCGCGCTACTGGCCTCGCTCGCACGTGACGCCGAGCGGCCGCGCGCCATCGTGATGGTGACCCACGATGTCGCGGGTGCAGCCGTCGCCGATCGGCGGATCACCGTGGCAGACGGCCGCATCGTCGCCGATGAGCGGGGTGCTCCGTGCGCGCAATGATCGACCGGTTCGCCGTCTTCACCCTGCGCGAGTTGTCTGCGCATCGTGGGCGTGCGATCGCGTCCACCGTCGTCGTGGCGGCCGCGACGGCGCTCCTCGTAGCAGTCTTGTGCATCCTCACCTCGATCAACGGTGCCATTGATTCATTGGGCGATCGCCTGGTGGGGACCGCGAGTCTGGAAGTCTCCGCGTCGTCCGGCGCTGGCATCCCCGGGGAACTCCGCGACACGGTCGCGGCGGTCGACGGGGTCGCCGCCGCCGTCCCGCTGATCCAGGCACGGGTTGCCACCGCCAACGGCGATCTGCTGTTGCTCGGTACCGACGCCTCGGCGGGCCGGCTGCACAGCCCGGTCCAGAACATGGTCGCCGAGCATCTCGGTGCGCTCGTCAACACGCCAAACGGGATTCTCGCCGGTCCGCAGTCGGGCTTCCCGCAGGGTGCGGCGACACCGATCAACGGCCGGGCTGCCACGATCGTCGCCGTCCTGCAGGGCGACGACGCCGAGGCGTTCAACGGCGGACGCTTTCTCTTCGCCACGGCCCGGACGGCACAGCTGCTGGCCGGTCGCGGAAACGCGATCGACTCGATCCTGGTGGTGACCGACCCCGGTGCGGACACCGCAACGGTGGCCGAGCGCATCCGCCGGGCGGTTGACGGCCGTGCCCTGGTGGGACCACCGGCCGCGGCGCAGGCCAAGGCCAGCAACGGTGTGCAGTTGATCCGCTACGTCGCCGTTTCGTCGGCGGCGATGACCTTCCTGGTGGCGGGCTTCCTCATCTATACGACGATGAGCATGGCGGTCGCCGGTCGGCGTGCCCGGCTCTCTATCTTGCGGGCCCTCGGCGGCACGCGGCGCGCGCTGGTCGGCGACCTGCTCGCCGAGACCGCGCTGTACGCCACCGTCGGTGCCGTGCTGGGTGCCGGGATCGGCATCCTGATCGGCCGGTACTCCGTGGGTAGCCTGCCGGCGGTGTTCATGCAGACGCTGAGCGCCCGCGTCGCCTTCTCCGTTCCGCCGCTGGTGGTGGTCGCGGCGGCGCTTGGCTCGATCGTCGTCGCAGTGGCGGCCGCGGCCTTCGCCGCGCGTGCGGTCTACCGCGTCTCGCCGGTGGAGGCGCTCGCCCCGGTCGGGGTGTCCCGGATCGACCGGACCCCCGGCTGGCAACGCGTCGCAGCCGGGGCCGCCGCAGTGGTGCTGGCCGCCGCCTCGGTGTTTGCGGCGACCACCCAGCCGGGCATCCTCGCCAACTCGGGCATCTCGGTCATGTTCGCCGCCCTGCTCGCATTCAGCTTCGCGATCGGCGACTGGTTGGTCCGTGCGGCTGCTGCGCTCGCCGCACGGTGGGGTGGTCCCGGCGCGCTCGCGGGGGAGACGATAGCCCGATCGCCGCGCCGTTCGTGGGCGACGTTGATGGTGGTGGCGGTGGCGGTGGCCGCCAGCCTGGCGATCAGTGCGGGCAATGCCAACGCCGTCGACTCCGCGGAGCGCTCGTTCGCCCCGCTCGCCGAGGCCGACGCCTGGGTGTCGACCTCGGCGCCTGGGACGTTCGCCACCGGTGCCGCGCTGCCCGCCGAACTCATCGACCGGGTCACCCAGACCGACGGCGTGGCACGAGTGGTCCGCGAGCAGGCGATGTTCGTCGACGTCGGGAGCCAGCGCGCCCTGCTCTTCGGACTGGCCGCGGGCTCGGTGAACCCGCTCCTGCGACAGGTTGCCCCCGAACTCGGTGCCCGGGTGGTGGCCGGTGACGGTGTCGTCCTGACCACCGACCTGGCCGAGTCGCTCGGACTCCGCGCGGGCGACGACCTGTCGATCACCACGCCGACCGGGCGACACACCATTGCGGTGCTCGCCACCGTCCCCTACTTCTCCGGCCTCAACGGCGCCATCGCGATCGGATACGACCGGGTGCAGGAATGGTTCGGCGCACCCGGCGCTACCGCGTTGCAGGTGGTCGCCCAGCCGGGTGCCGGCGCAGCTGTCGTCGATCGACTGGAGGCCGGGGTTCCGGCCGGGGTGCACGCCTTTTCCGGCCGAGCGGCCGTGGCCGGCTTTCGGGACGCACTGGCGCAGGCGACGACCCTCAACCACGTGATCTGGGTGATCGTGACGGCGATCGCCGTGGTGGCGGTCTTCAACGCCCTTTTCCTGTCGGTCCTGGACCGTCGTCGCGAACTCGGGGTGTTGCGCGCGATCGGCGCGTCCCGCCGGTTCACGGTCCGCACCGTCTTCGCCGAGTCCCTCGCCATCGCCGTGATCGGTGCGCTCTGCGGCATCGCCTTCGGGCTCATCCAGCAGGTGATCGCCGACATCGCCTCGTCTCGGGCGTGGAACGTCGACGTGGGCTTCGCCCTCGTGCCGGCCTCCTTTGCGATCGCCTTCGGCGTCCTGGTGGTCTGCACGCTCGGCGCGGTGCCACCGGCTCGCAAGGTTTCCCGACTGTCCATCGTCGATGCCATGAGGATCGAATGACGAATCAGAACACCGCCCCCGCGTCCACCTTCCTCTCGGGGTGCGCCCTGCTCGACGGCACCGCGGTGACCGTTGACGATGAGTCCCGGTTCGGTGGCAAGGCGGTGGGGCTGGCGCGCCTGGATTCCGCCGGCGCGGCCGTCCCGCACTGGACGGCGATCGGCGTAGACGCCTGCGCCGAGCATGTGCGGCGCAGCGGTGCGGCCGATCTGATCGGTCGGCTCGAGCGCCCCGCGGACGACGCCGATCGGGCGGCGCTCGGCGAGCAGATAGCCGCGGCGATCACCGCGACCGAACTCTCGCCGGTACTGACGGCAGCGCTGGCCGTCTTCCTCGACGGCCGAGGCGAAGTCGCCGTACGCAGCTCCGCAGTCGGTGAGGACGGGGCCGATCGCTCCTTCGCCGGGATCTATGAGTCCTTTCTGTACCGCACCGGGATCGAGCAGGTCGCGTCGTCGGTCAAGGACTGCTGGGCGTCGGCGTTCAGCGTGCGCGCGCTGCAGTACTCGGCAGGCGACGATGCCGTCGCGATGCAGGTCCGCCCGGTCGGCGTAGTCGTTCAGGAGATGGCTGCCGGTCAGACCTCCGGCGTGCTGTTCACCGCGCACCCGGTATCCGGGGCGCTCGACGAAGCGCTGGTGAGCGCCTGTTGGGGCTCTGCCGAAGGCGTCGTCAATGGACTGTGCGCCACCGATGAGTTCACGGTCGCGCACGACGGCACCGAACTGGCCGCCACCGTGGCCGAGAAGGATATCGAGGTCATCCGGGCCGACGGGGGAACCGCGACCCGCGAGATCGGCGACGATCGGCGTCACGAGCGCTGCCTCGCCCCGGCGCAGCTCTCGGATCTGGTCCGCACCGCGGTCGGACTCGCGGAGCGGCTCGGTGGCCCCCAAGACATCGAGTGGACCATCGACGGCGACCGCATCGCGTTCCTGCAGGCGCGACCGATCACCGCGCTGGCCGGGCGTGTCGGTGACTGGCGCATCGTGTGGGACAACAGCAACATCCAGGAGAGCTTCAACGGCGTCACCACACCGCTCACCTTCTCCTGGGCCGCACGCGTTTACGACGTGATCTTCACCGAGACGCTTCGCATGATCGGCGTCCGGTCCACCGTGATCACCGAGCATGAGAAGGTACTCCGGAACATGGTCGGCCTGGTGGACGGCCGCGTGTACTACAACATCAACAACTGGTATCGGGTCCTCAAACTCGCACCCTTCTTCGATCGCAACAAAGAGGACGTCGAGCGGATGATCGGCGTGGAAAAGCCGGTTGACTTCATCGAGGGCACCCACCGGACCACCCGGGAACGGATTGCCGCGGTGCCGCAGATGCTCCCGGTGGTGGCGACCCTGGGGTGGCGGATGGCCAACCGGGCCTCGATCGTCGACGCGTTCCAGGACGAGGTCGGCGGTCAGGTCCGCGCGATCAGAAAAGAGCTGGGCGGCGCGCGTGATTTGGAGGCGCTGCTCGACCTCGGTGATCGGGGCCTGGCGCTGTTCAGTCGATGGGCGGTGCAGATCCTCAACGACCTCTACCTGAGTAATCAGGCGGGACGGGCGCGGCGGCTGCTCGCCTCCCTCGGGCACGAGGAGCCCGATGAGATCGTGGCCGGCCTGCTGGCTTCGGAAGAGGCCGTCGAGTCCCTGCAGCCAACCCTGATCCTGCTCCGCCTGGCGGAGAGGATTAGAGACGATCCCGCGCTCACCGCGGCCCTGGAGACCGGTGACGGCTATGCCGAGCTCTGCGCCGCATCCCCCGAGGTCGCCGACACGCTGGCACAGTTCATCGACGAGTTTGGCGACCGCTGCATCGGTGAGCAGAAGCTCGAGACGATCTCGCTGCGACAGGACCCGGTTTTCGTCGCCCGCGTCCTGCGCAACTATGTGCGCGACCGCTCGGTCGGCGTTGACACCTTCGAGAAGGCGCACCGCGAGCGCAAGGCCCGCTTCGAGCGCGAGGTGCTCGACAGCCTTCCGCCGCGCCAACGGCGCCGGCTGGCCGGCATCATGCGCAAGGCCCGCGCGTCGGTCCGCGACCGGGAGCGGATGCGGCTCACGCGCACGCGGATCGTCGGTCTCGGGAGAGAGGTCTATCTCCGGATCGGTGAGGTGCTGCACGCCTCCGGTCAGATTCAGGAGCCGCGCGATGTTTTCTACCTGACCATGGAGGAATTGTCGGCTTTCGCCGAAGGTCGGTCGATGACCGCCGATCTCGCCTCGCTGGCGGCTGCGCGGCGCGCCGAGTTCGCCGCGCACGGCCTCGTCGAACCGCCGAACCAGTTCGAGACGCTGGGGCCGCCGACGATGCGGCGCGGCCCGGCCGCCGAAACCCACGAGGGCACCGACCAGCGCGTGCTGACCGGCACCGGCTGTTGGCCCGGCATCGTCGAGGCGCCCATCCAGGTGGTGATGAGTCCGGACGATGATCTGGACGTTCGGGGCAAGGTGATGACTACGATGCGCACCGACCCGGGCTGGGGGCCGCTGTTCCCGAGTGTGGCCGCGCTGCTGATCGAGCGCGGCAGCACCCTGTCGCATTCAGCGGTGCTGGCCCGGGAGCTCGGGATCCCGGCGGTGGTCGGCGTGCCAGGATTGATGAGCTTCATCTCTGACGGGGAGCGGGTTCGGCTCGACGGTGGCTCCGGCCGGGTCGAACGCCTCGACTTCCCGGACGTCGCCGACGGGGCGGGTGAACAATGACCGCTCCGCTCGATACCCACTGGGTCTGTCTGGCCGGTGGGGACGGATCGGGCAAGTCCACGCAGGCCGCCGCGCTGGTGGCGGCGCTGGTGGCCGAAGGCGTCGACGCGGTGGAGGTCGGCATCTGGGACGGGTTGACCGATCCCGTTACCGCTCCGCTGCTGGGCTTTTCCGATCGGGCGCAGGTGCAAGAATATTTGCGGGTGCTGGGCCCCCGGGCCCGGGCGCTATTCCTGTTCCACGCTTTGCACGCTGCGATTGATCTCGCCGCGTCCCGCCAGCCACAGGTCGCGATCCTCAATGCGCACTGGTACAAGTACTTTGCTTCCGAAGTTGCGCTGGGCGGTGATCCGGCGGAGCTGCGGGCGTGGGTCACCGGCTTCCCCGAACCGGCCCGGACGTTCTACTTGAGGGTTGAACCCGTCGTCGCGATGGCCCGTAAGTCCGAACTGAGCCCGTACGAGAGTGGCTTCGGTGCCGATGAGGAGTTCGTGCAGGTGCAGGCCGATGCCCAGGTGACACTGGACCGGTTGTCCGCGGAGCTGGGGTGGATCGAACTCGACGGTGCCGCCGATCGTGCGGTCCTCACGGCGCAGATCGCCGGGGAGATCTTGGCGCAGGTGCGGGCATGACCGCGCGGGTGGCGGTCGTCGGAATCGACGGCAGCGGCAAAACGTCGGTGATCGAGCGGCTCTGCGAGCTGGTGGACGACAATCAGGCCGGCGCCGTCGCGATGCACTGCCCGGACTTCCACGACAACCGCGATGTCCCGGCGGCGGAGCTGTCCCGGCAGCTGCGCGCGGTCGGTGAGGCCGCTGATCGGGCGTCCGACGCACGGATCAAGGCGGCCACCCTCTTCCTGCGGATCACGATGTTCGGCCAGGTGGAGAAGTTCCTTCGGGAGCGGCACCGTCCGGGACTGATGATCAGCGAGCGCCATCCCATCGTCGAGACGATGGTCTACGCGCCGGTCTACCAGCGGCTGGTGGCGTCGTCGCGCACTCCGGACGAGACGATCGCCGCAATCTTCGCCGATGCGGATCGGCAGTGTCGTGGCGCCAGTGCGGCGCTGCTGGACTGGCAGGCGCAAATCGTGGCGCGCAGCGGGCTCGCGGCCGACTTGCCAACCGTCGTCGACGATGTGGCCGCGCTGGTCTCGGGTGGTCCGGCGGCCGCAGCAGCGGCACTGGGCGAGGTCTGTGAGACCACCCTTCCGGACTTGGTTCTCTGGCTCGACACACCGCCGGAGGTGTGCGCCGCGCGCCTCGCGCAGCGGGCGGAGCGGGAGATCCACGAGGATCCGGCCACCTTGCGGAAGTTGCGGGCGCGATACGAGCAGACGTCGCAGGAGTTGGCCGAGGAATTCGGTCCGGCGATGATCTCCCGGGTGGACGTCACCGGACTCGACGGCGTGGAGGCGTATGCGCGCCGATGTCTGGCCGCGGTGGAGTTCGCCGGCCTGGCGTGATCGCCGGAGGTTGCGGCCGGCTACTCCAGGCCTTCTTGCGCCGTCTTCGAACCGCGCCGAACCGCCGCCAACTGCACCCCGACGATCATCGTGCCGAGGACGCCGACCCCCAATCCCCACAGGCAGACGGCGAGGGTCAGCCCGCCGACGCCGGCGATGACCGCGACGATGGTCGCAACGAGCCACCCGGCCATCCCGACGACGATGACCGGTGCGGGTTCGCGCAGCACCGCGGGCAGTTCGGGGATGTTCTCGCCGGTCGGGGAGTCGTTACGCACGTCGGCCATAGGATCCAGGTTAACGTCTTCTCGTGAGCGCGCCCCAGGTACCGTCGACACCTTCGCTCGTCCGAGCCCGCGTGGACAAATTCTTCGCCCTTACCGCCCGTGGGTCCACGCCGCTGCGCGAGGTGCGCGGCGGAGTCGTCACCTTCTTCACAATGGCCTACATCGTGGTGCTCAATCCGATCATCATCGGCGGCACGCCCGGCAAGCCGCTCAACGCCGACATTGCGGGCAACGTGCTGCCGATGGCGGCGGTGGCCGCTGTGACCGCGCTCGTCGCCGGTCTGATGTGCCTGATTTTCGGCGTGATCGCGAACTATCCGTTTGCCTTCGCCGCCGGGCTGGGCATCAACAGTCTTCTCGCGGTCAGTGTCACGACACAGGCGACGTGGCCGCAGGCGATGGGACTGGTGGTCCTCAACGGCGTGATCATCGTCGCGCTGGCGGTGACCGGGTTCCGGACGGCGGTGTTCAATGCGGTGCCGGCGGAACTGAAGGCGGCAATCGCCGCGGGCATCGGCGCGTTCATCGCCTTCATCGGCTTCGTCGACTCCGGGTTTGTTCGGCGCGTCCCCGACTCGGCGCACACCACCGTGCCCGTTCAGCTCGGCCACTCCGGTTCGATCGCCACCTGGCCGGTGGTCGTGTTCGTGATCGGGCTGCTGGTCATGGGGGTGCTGACGGTGCGGAGGGTGCCCGGCGGACTGCTGATCGGCATAGTCGTGACGACGGTGCTGGCCATCATCATCGAGGCGGTCGCCCAGCCGGGCGGGTGGGCCTTGAACACCCCGCGGCTGCCCGATTCGATCGGTGGTCCGCCCGATCTGTCGCTCGTCGGGGACGTCGATCTGTTCGGTGCCTTCACCGAGCACGGGACCGCCGCGCACGTCATCGCCGCACCGGCGATCGGTGCCACCATCTTGTTGTTCACCATCGTGTTGTCGAACTTTTTTGATGCGATGGGCACGATGACCGGGCTGGGCAAGGAAGCCGGTCTTGCCGACGCGAACGGGACGCTGCCGGGCATCGGCAAGGCGCTTGCGGTGGAGGGTACCGGGGCGATCGCCGGTGGATTGGGCTCGGCCTCGTCGAACACGGTTTTCGTCGAGTCGGCCGCGGGCATCGCCGAGGGTGCCCGTACCGGTTTGGCCAACGTGGTCACCGGTGTGCTGTTCCTGGCCGCGATGTTCTTCACCCCGCTCTACACGGTCGTGCCGCTGGAAGCGGTCGCCCCGGCACTGGTGATCGTGGGTGCGTTGATGATCGGGCAGGTCCGCAGCATCGACTTCACCCGGTTCGAGTACGCGCTGCCGGCCTTCCTGACCATCGTCACGATGCCGTTCACCTATTCGATCGCCAACGGCATCGGCCTGGGTTTCATCAGCTGGGTGGTGCTGGCGACTGCGCGGGGCAGGGCGCGTCAGGTGCACCCGATCCTGTGGGCAACCGCCGCGGTCTTCGTCGTCTATTTCGCCCGTGCCCCGATTCAGGGGCTGCTGACGTAACGTCGATCCCACCTGGTTTCGCCAGTTCAGCGTCGATCCCACCTGGCTTCGCCAGTTCAGCGTCGATCGAAGTGGGATTGGCGAACCCGGGGGAGTCAGAAGTCGGTGCCGGTGGCCGGAGGTGATTGCGTACGCCACACGGCGGCGAAAGCGGTGAGCAGCTCGGGGTCACTTGCCCGCACTCGTCCCGCCGCGGCCAGTGCCCGCGCGTCCACCGCCCCGAAGAACAGACTGGCCAACACGGTGATGTCGCAGGCGATCTCGCCGGCCGCGCCGTCGCCAGGGACCACGTCGGGGGAACCGTCGACGATGCGCAGCCGGTAGCGGCCGCCGGTGGTGCCCAGCGGATCGTCGACGACGAGCGTGGTGTCGATGTCGGCCGCATAGGTTCGCGCGCCCAGCGCGTCCGCGACGTCCAGAATGGCGATCCACAGGGTGTCGTGGCGCGAGGTCGTCTTCACCCCGCGCAGATCGGCGAGTTTGAAGGGGAGTGGGTCCCCGACGGGCAGGGTCGCGGTCGTGGTGGCGACCAGGTCGAGCGACGCAAGGATTCGCCACAGCTCGGTGTGTGCCTCATCGGTGACGGCGACGACCTCGTCGACGTGTGCGGCGGGCAGGTTGTCGGGACCGGTGTTCGCCGTATCGAGGTGGTAGACGGCGTAGCCGTCGGGGTGGAGCAGGTACTGGCGTTCGCCGGTGGTGATCAATCGGTGTGCCGGCCGGTCGTCGAGTACCGACTGCCACCACAGAAGGTCGCGACTCATCACGCCCGGGTGGACATCGGCCCACCGGTCATAGAGGGCCGGCGCGTGGCCGGCGAATTCCTCGGCGGTGGCGAAGCGGACCTGCGCCTGGGCGGGGGCGGGCAGGCGCAGCGACTGGCGCTCGTCGATCCGCACGTCCTCGGCGAAGACCGCCGGGCCGAATCCGAACCGGCCGTAGATGGTGGCCTCCGACGCCCAGAGGGCCGCAATGGGCTGGCCCTCCTGCGCCCACTTCGTTCGCAGCCGCATGATCAGTTCACGAAGAATGCCCCGGCGGCGGTGGGTCGGCGCCACCGACACCCACGTCAGGCCCGGAAAGTCGAGTCGGCCGCCGCCGGGTACCGACATGGTGAGGCGGTAGTACATGGCCTTGCCCACCAGCGGATCGCCGGGAAGGGCCGGGTCGCGCACTACGACGATGTCCTCGTTGTTGATTCGCGCTCGCGAATTGGCGCGCTGGTACTCGTCGATCGGCGCGGTGATGCCGAATGCCCGGGCATCCGCGGCAAAGATCTCCGGCCAGTCGGAGTCGATGGCGGGGCGGAACTGCAGATCGGGACCGGAAGCCATGCGACTACCGTATCGGGGGTGCCCGCCCCTACGACACTCCCGGTGCAGATCGTCGACGTTATCGACCCCGACGATGAGCGGCTCGACGACTTTCGCGACCTCAACTCCGTCGACCGCCGGCCAGATCTGCCGGTGCTGCCGGGGGGCGCGCTCGGTAAAGGGCTGGTGATCGCCGAAGGGGTCCTCGTGGTGGAGCGCATGGTGGCCTCCCGCTTCGCGCCGCACGCATTCCTCGGGGTGAACCGTCGACTCGACGAGCTGTCGACGAGCCTGGTGCCGACGGCCGATCCCGGCGCCGTGCCATTCTTCCGGGCGAGCGCCGAGGTGATGGCCGAGGTCGTCGGCTTTCACCTGAACCGTGGTGTCCTCGGCGTCGCGCGACGGCCGGCCGAACTCACTGCCGAGCAGGCCATCGACGGGGCCACAATCGTCGCGGTCCTCGAAGGCGTTAACGACCACGAGAACATCGGCTCGATCTTCCGCAATGCCGCCGGACTGGGCGTCGATGCGGTGCTATTCGGTTCGGGCTGCGCCGATCCGCTCTACCGTCGCTGTGTGCGGGTGTCGATGGGGCACGCGCTGCTCATGCCGTTCGCGAAACTGCCGCAGTGGCCCCGCGAACTGGATCTGCTCGGCGAGCGGGGCATGACGACGGTGTCGCTGACACCCGATCCGACGGTCCCACTGCTGCCGGAGGCGGTTGACGGGGTGGGAAAGGTGGCATTCCTGGTTGGTGCGGAGGGACCGGGCCTGACGGCCGCGGCGATGCGCGCCAGTCATGTGCGCGCCCGCATCCCGATGAGTCGTGGCACTGACTCCCTCAACGTCGCCACCGCCGCCGCCATCGCCTTCTACGAGTTGGCGCGACGGTAGCGGCAGGAACCCGGTTTCCACCCGGCAACCCGGTGAAACCGCCGACACGCCGCGACGCCGAGCACTAGCGTTCCTCCAAAGTCCAAGGGGGACACATGATGAGGCTGCATCGCGCCCGGCTCGTCTTCTGGGTGGCCGCGCTGGCCGCCGCGACCGTCCTCGTGACGGCACCGGCGGGCATGGCCAAACCGATGCCCGACGAGCCGTTCACCATGGGCCCCATCCCCAACGAGGTTCCCCGGGCGATCAACGCCCTGATTCCGCCGCCACCCTTTCCACGTCTCGCGCGGATTCCGCAGCGCGCACAGACGCCGGGATTCAGCCATCGCATGCAGGAGTTGCGGGAGGCGGTGCTGCCCGATCCGACTGGCGACCCGTTCTTTGATCGCTGGGCACCGGACCTCGCGCAGCGAGCGCCGGGCGAGTTGCTGGCCAGTCGCGACGTCACGTGGCCGGCCGGGCTGCTCGTGACGGCGCCGATCTCGAGCGCGACGCAGGTGAAGTTCGCATCGCGCGACGCTCGCGGACGGCCCTCGTTCGGCACCGCGACCATTCTGGTCCCGCGCGACCGGTGGCTCGGCCGGGGGGCGCGGCCGATCGTGGTGAACAATCTGCCGATCGATTCACTCGGTGCCGCGTGCACGGCCGGGATGACCCTCGCGCACGGGGTGAGTATCGCGACTGGGGCGTCGGATTTCATCCCGCCGACGACCCAACTCGCGCTGGCCCGCGGCTACACGGTGATCGTTCCGGACCATCAGGGCCCGCGCCAGTCGTATGCCGAACCAGTGGTCGCCGGGCACGTCATTCTCGACTCGCTGCGGGCGGCCGCCAATCTGGACCGGGCGAAATTCGGCAACAGCCGGATCGGCATGTTCGGCTACTCCGGCGGTGCCATCGCCACCAACGGTTCGGCCAAGCTGATCGGTTCCTATGCGCCAGAGCTGGCGCCGCGCATGGTCGGGGCGGCACTCGGCGGGGTGCCCGCCGACTTCCAGATCCTCGTCGGGTCGATGAACGCGAACCTTGCGACCGGCGTATTCCATGCCGCGACGCTGGGAATTGCTCGCGAACGCCCGGAGATGCTGACGATGGTCAACAATGCCGCCCAATGGTTCGCGACGTCGCCACTGAAGAACGTGTGCCTGATCCCGGAGGCGCTGGCCGGACAGACCTTCCTGCCGATGCAACTGTTCTCCAATGATCCCGACCCGTTCCATTCGCCGATCGCCTACCAGGTCTATGCCGCAACCAAGATGGCGGACCGGCGGGCCGGCGTGCCGCTGTACATCTTCAACGGAACCCAGGAGTTCTGGATACCGGCGACGGGCGCCCGCAACCTCTTTCGCAGTCAATGCCGGCTGGGCGCGAACGCGACCTACCGGGAGGCATTGGGCGAGCACGGCATCGCTGCTCTGACCGGATTTCCGGAGGCCGTGATGTGGCTCGACGCCAGGTTGCAGGGGCAACCGGCGAAGAACGAGTGCCCGCGCGATCTTCGGCCGCGCAGCGGCCGGTAGCCGTTACTGGTTGGGGGTACTGCGCACGCCGAGGAGGACTTCCTCCCAGCCGGGGACTTCGGGCTTGCGCTGCTTACGTCCGCGCCTGGGGCCCGGCTGCGCCCCGACCTCCGGAGGTGCCGGGCTGGGTGGCTTCGCACCACTGCGCGTGCGCTGATTCGGGTCGGCCTCGGTGGTGCGCTGCTGCGCGTGGATCACCGTGTCGGCATTGACGGTCACCGACTCGACGGGATCGGCGACGGGCTGGAGTTGGTGGCGCGCACCGGCGTCCGGATGGACCAGTTCGTCGGCAGCATTGTCGAGGGGTTCAGCGGTGCCGCCCTGAGAACCGGCGGTGTACCGCCAATGCGCATGGTTCTCGGTATGCCCGGCGGTCCAGGCGAGCTGTCCGACCCACTTCCCGTCCTCGGCTTTCCACGCATCCCAGGTGGCCACCGCCGGATTGATCCCGCGGGCCCGCAGTGCGGTGGCGACGACATCATCGAGGGTGGCCAAGGCTGGGCCGTCCTCACGCATCGGGTGGGCCGCACGGATCAGTTCGGTGGCGCGCCCGCGCTCGAGGAGTACGGGATGGGCGAACCGCTGAACCCGGTCGACGGTCGTACCGGCGGCCGCGGCAACCTCGTCGACGCTGGCGCCGGCGCGTATGCGGGCCTGGATTTCGCGGGGCCGCAGGGCGGACTCCATCTCGATCTGAATCTGACCGAGGCGGGTGACGTCACCGCGCGCAGCCGCGCGCAGCCGATCGTCGGCGGGGATGCGGAACTTCTCGCCGGTATTGCTGTCGACACAGATGACATAGCTGGCGTCAGCGTCGACGCTGGTGACGCGCAGCTCCCGCATCTGCCCCTCCTCGTCGCTGGTTCGGTGGTTTGTCCCAGGCTAGTGCACAGCGGGTGTGTCGGAGGCGCAGACACGCAGGTTAACGGCGCCCCGTGACGGTATGCCGGTGGTCGACCGGACGTGTCAGAGGTGGTCGACGACGTAGTCGATGCAGTCGGTCAGGGCGGACACGTCGTCGGGATCGATGGCCGGAAACATGCCGATCCGCAGTTGGTTGCGGCCGAGTTTGCGGTAGGGCTCGGTGTCGACGACGCCGTTGGCGCGCAGGACCTTGGCGACGGCGGCGGCATCGACCGAGGCGTCGAAGTCGATAGTCCCGACAACCTGGCTGCGGTGCGGCTCGTCAGCGAACGGAGTGGTGTAGGCAGTCTTCTCGGCCCACGAATACAGTCGTGAGCTGGAGTCGGCGGTGCGCGACACACACCAGTCGAGGCCGCCGTTGGCATTCATCCACTCGATTTGGTTAGCCAACAGCAGCAGCGACCCGACGGCCGGGGTGTTGTACGTCTGGTTCTTGGCGCTGTTGTCGACGGCGGTCGACAGCGACAGGAACTCGGGGATGTAGCGGTCGGTAGCGGCGATCTCGGCGATGCGCTCCAGTGCGGCCGGGCTCATCAGTGCTACCCACAGGCCACCGTCCGAGGCGAAGGACTTCTGCGGTGCGAAGTAGTAGACATCGGTGGCGGCGACGTCGACGGGCAGGCCACCGGCCCCCGAGGTGGCGTCGATGGCGACCAGCGCATCGCCGGCGGTGCCCGGTCGCAGAACCGGGACGGCGACACCGGTCGAGGTCTCGTTGTGCGCCCAGCCCACCAGGTCGACACCGGCGGCATCGTCGGCGGTGATGGCTGCCGGGTCGGGTGCGGTGCCCGGATCGGTGGCAATCACCTTCGGGTCGTCGAGCCACGGCGCCTTCTTGGTGACCGTGGCGAACTTCGACGAGAACTCGCCGTAGGTCAGGTTCAGCGCCTGCTTGCGCACCAGGCCGAATGCGGCGGCATCCCAGAACGCGGTGGTGCCGCCGTTGGACAGGACCACCTCGTAGCCGTCGGGCAGGGTGAACAGCTGACTCAAACCGTCGCGGATCGCTCCGACGACGTTCTTGACCGGGGCCTGTCGATGGCTGGTACCGAATACCGACGCGCCCGTGTCCACCAGGGACTGCAGCTGCTCGGGGCGCACCTTGGAGGGGCCGCAGCCGAAGCGCCCGTCGCGCGGAAGCTTGTCGGCCGGGATAATGATCTGCGCGGTGTCGGTCATGGCTGGCAATTCTAGTGGCGAGCACCGCCGCCGCCGCACCGGCCTGTGCCATTGTGGGAAGACACACGGCAAGGCGAGCGGACTGGGGTGCGCCATGGGCGACGTCATCGAGGTCGAGGGCCTCGTCAAGAGGTTCGGGTCGTTCGCGGCGCTGGACGGGCTGGACCTGACCGTCGCGGCCGGCGAGGTTGCCGGGTTCCTCGGACCCAACGGCGCGGGCAAGTCGACGACGATCCGCGTCCTGCTCGGGTTGTTCGGCCGTAGCGGTGGGACGGTGCGGGTGTTCGGTGCCGACCCGTTTGTCGATGCCGTGGCCATCCACCCCAGATTGGCCTATGTGCCCGGCGAGGTCAGTCTCTGGCCGCAACTCACCGGCGGCGAGTGCATCGACGTGCTCCTCCGGCTGCGCGGTATCGATCCCGCCACGAGTGGCCGGGCCGAGATGATCGAGCGCTTCGAACTGGACCCCACCAAGCGCAGCAGTACCTATTCCAAAGGCAATCGGCAGAAGGTGGCGCTCATCGCCGCATTGTCGGCCGAGACCGAACTGCTCATCTTCGACGAGCCGACGTCGGGCCTGGACCCGCTGATGGCCCAGCAGTTCCAATTGTGCGCGCGCGAGGCGGCGCAGCGCGGATCGTCGGTTCTGTTGTCGAGCCACATCCTCAGCGAGGTCGAGGAACTGTGTGAGTCCGTCACCATCATCCGGGCCGGAAAGACGGTGCGGACAGGGACGTTGGAGGAGCTGCGGCACTTGCGGCGCTCCCGCGTCCGGACGACCGTCGTCGGCGGGGGCGAGGAGCAGCTGAGCGCCATCGCCGGTGTCCACGACTTCTCGGCCACCCACACCCCGGGCGGGGTGGAGGTGTCGTTCACCGTCGCGCAAGACGACCTGGGAGTGGTGACGCGCTCGCTCGGCGCGTTGACGGTGAGTCGGCTGCTGGTCGAGCCGCCAAGCCTGGAAGAGCTGTTCTTGCACGCCTATGACTCCGATGCCGGCGGCCGGGCATGAGTGCCGACCTCACGTCCGTCGCACTGCTCACCCGGCTGAACCTGCGGCGGGAGCGGATCATCGTCCCGGTCACGGTCGTGGTGTTGATCGTAACGAGCGCGGCAACGGTGTCATCGATCCGCACGCTGTACGGCACGGCGGCCGAGCGTGCATCGCTGGCCGCCGGGGCCGCGGCCAATGCGGCGTTCAAACTACTCCTCGGCCCGCTCGAGCACGTGCAGTCCGCGGCGTCGATCGCCTCGTGGCGGGCCGGGCTTTTCATGATCGCCACGACGGCGGTGTGCGCAGCGCTGATGGTCACCCGGCTGACCCGTAAAGAGGAGGAACTGGGCCGGGTCGAGCTGATTCGCGCCGCCCGAACGGGGCGGCTGGCACCACTGGCCGCGGCGGTGTTCGTCGCGGCCGGATTTGCCGTGGTCGTCGGGGCCGGGATGGCGCTCCTGATGGGGTCGGCCGGGGCGACCGGCGCGGAAGCCGCCGTGGTCGGCGGGCAATATGCCACCACGGCGCTGGCGGCGATCGGGCTGGCCGCGCTGACCGCCCAGGTGGCGACGACTGCCCGGCTGGCCAACCTCTTGGCCGTGTCGGTGGTGCTGGGCGGCTACGTGGTCCGCGGCATCGCCGATTCCACCGGGCTGAGGTGGCTGCAGTGGACGAACCCGGTGGGGTGGGCGCAGCGGATGGATCCGTTCGGTGCGAACACCTGGTGGCCGGCCGTGCCGAGTGTCGCGTTCTTCCTCGTCGGGGTGGCCGGCGCGGCCTGGGTCAGTGAGCATCGGGACCTCGGCGGCGGGCTGGTCGCGCCGCGACCGGGCCCCCCGGCCTCGGACGTGTCGTCGCTGCCCGCGCTTGCGGTGACTCTCCATCGGGGCGGATTCCTCGGCTGGATGGCCGGGATCGGGGTATTCGCCCTTTTGATCGGGGTGCTGGTCAACGCGGCGGCATCGCTGACGCAGGACAACCCGCAGATGGTCGAGTACCTGCACCGACTCGGCGGTCCGGGCGCACTGTCCACGGTGTACTTCGCCGTCATCATGAGTTACCTGGGCTTTGCGGCGTCGACGTGGGCGGTGACGGCGATGGCCCGGGTGCGCGGCGACGAGAGCGCGGGCCGCGCCGAGTCGGTGTTGGCGACTCCGGTTTCGCGGTCGGGGTACATCATCAGCCAGCTCGGCGTGATCGTCGTCGGAATAGTCGTGCTGCTGCTGGTGGCCGGCCTGTTGGTCGGCTTTGGTGCGGGCGCGGTCACCGGCGACTGGGCGTCGATGATGTCCAACGCCCTGCGCGGTGTGGCGGTGCAGATTCCGGCCGCCCTGGTCATCGGGGCCGGTGTGGTGGCACTGTACGGGATCGCCCCCCGGCTGGTGGTGGGCGGCGGGTGGGCGATGGTCGTCGCCGCATTCCTCCTCGGTCCGATGGGGGAACTGTTCGGACTGCCGCAGTGGGTGCGCAGTCTCTCGCCGTTCACGCATCTGCCGGCGGTGCCCGCCCAGCCGATGCGGTGGGGGCCGGTCGTCGTGTTGGCGGTGGTGGCGGCCGGGCTCGGGACGCTCGCCTGGTGGCGCTTCCGCCGGCGCGACGTCGAAGGCTCGTAGTCGCGAGAGTGCCGGGATTGACGTGAGCCGACTCACATTCTAGGGTTTTGAGCAGTGGTTTGACGCGAGACAAAATCTGTATGACGTAATTGAGAAAGCGATGGGTGGATTCCATGCGACGTGGGAACAGAGTGGTCGTCCTCGGCGGTAGCATCGCCGGGATGTGTGCCGCCGGGGCTGCGGCACCGTACTTCGACGAGGTCGTCGTGCTCGAGCGCGACGTCATCGGTGCGGCCGCCGAGCACCGCCGTGGTGTGCCGCAGAGCAAGCACCCGCACTTCTTGCTCAACTCGGGCCGCCGCGCACTCACCCAGATCTATCCTGGGTTTGAGGACGCGCTGATCGACGCGGGCGCGTTGCACCTGATGCCGTCGCAGGCGGCGGCACACTGCGAGGGTGCCGGCTGGATTCCGCGCGGGGAGACCACCATGACGATGGTCTTCTCGTCGCGACTACTCATCGAGCGCACCCTGCGCGACAAGATGGCGCAAGTCGCCAACATCGTCGTGCAGGAGGGGATGGTCGTCGCCGGGCTGTCGACGACCGGCGATCCCGGCCGCGACGGCCGGGTCACCGGGGTGTGGGTCACCGGCGGCGCGGAGGGGGACCGACGGCTCATCGAGGCCGACCTCGTGATCGACGCGCTGGGCCGCGGCTCGCCGGTGTCGAAGTGGCTGGCGAAGGCGGGGTGGCCGGAGGTCCCCGTACAGTCCCTCGACGCGGGGGTCACCTACACCTCGCGCTGGTATCAGAAGCCGGCCGAACTCCCCGAGGCCTGGTGGTGGGAACAGATGTCGGTGATGCCCACGGCGGACACCGCGCCCCATCCACCCGAACACGACTTCCTGTGCCAGATCTTCCCGATCGAGCGCGACCGCGTCCTGGTGACGATGGGCTCGTGGGGACACCCCATGCCCCGCGAGGAGGACGAGTTCGTCGAGGCCACGCGCAAGGTCCGGGCGCCCGCCTTCGGTGCGGCTGTCGCGATGTGCGAGCCGATCTCGAAGGTGTTCGTCACCAAGTCGACGGGGAACCGCCGGCGACGCTACGACCGTCTGGACCACCCGCCCGCGGGCCTCGTCGTGGTCGGGGACGCAATCTGCGGGTTCAACCCGTTCTACGCGCAGGGGATGAGCTCGGCAGGAAAGTCGGCGGTCCTGCTGGCCGACCGGTTGGCCCAGGCCACCGAGATCGATGCCGCGTTCACGGCCGGCTATTTCGCCGCCCAGCGCAAGCTGCTCGATGACATCTGGACGCTCGCACTGGCGCGGGACCAGGGGTATGAAAACGCCGAGGGCACCGAACTCCCGCCGCGCTGGCGTCAGCGGCTCGCCTACCGGGCGTCCTGGCCGATCTTCAACCACATCTCGGCGACCACCCGGGAGGATAGGAAGGTTGAGGAACACTTCACCGCGGTCTTCAACCTCGACGAGTCTGTGACCGACATGATCAAGAACCCGCGGGTGCTGGCCGGATTCGCGTGGTACGGCGTCAAACGCGTCCTGGGTCGGACCCGCAAGCCAATCGGCTTCGACTGGCAACAGGATCCGCCGGCAGAGATCTGGCGCGACGGCAAGCCGACCCCCGGGGGGCGCGCGCAACGCCTCGGCAAGCCCAGTGAGATTGCCGCCGCCGGGACGGCGCGCTGATGGCCATCTGCGAGCCGGGGACACCGGCCCACATCATCACCCGCTACCTGGGATTCCTCTGCGAGGACGCCAATCCGGTTGTGGCTCTGCGTAACCCGGCCGACCTGGCAAACTGGACGCTCCCCGTCCTCGAGGTCACGATCATCCTCGGCGCCGTCCTGGCGTTGATCCACGCGATTCGCCGGTTGCGCCGCGACGGTGACCCGACCAACCTGGCGATTTGGATCGGCTCGCTGGTCTACCTCTTCATCATCGAGCCGCCGCTGTATTTTCCGGAATGGTTCGGCATGCAGGACGCGATGGGCTTCATGTTCGCCCATAACGTCTTCACCGTCGAGTTCATGTACGACCGCCTGCCGCTCTACATCGTCTGCTTCTATCCGGCGATGAGCCAGGTTGCCTACGAGATCGTCCGGGCACTGGGCTTCTTCGACGGCCGGAAGTGGTCGGCGCTTCGCGGTGCGCTGGTCGTCGCACTGGTCTACCAGGTCTTCTACGAGATTTTCGACCAGCTCGGGCCGCAGCTCAAGTGGTGGGCGTGGAATGTCGACGAGCCCTTCTACAACGCGCCCGCCGGCGCATTGGGCAATCCGTCGGCGATGCCGCTACTTGATTCGGTGCCGTGGAGCAGCGTCTGGTTGTTCGCCACGGTGTCCTTTGCCGTGCTGATCTTCGCGTGCGTGCTGCTGGTCAAGAACCCCACGATCCGCGGCCGCCGGGTGCGCGGCTGGTCGCTGGTCTGGCGGGTCGTGGTGGCCGGTGCCGTGGCCGTCGTATCGATGCCGCTCATGTCGATCACGACGGCGGTCTTCGGGCGCAGCGAGAGCGCGAACCTCGGTGCGCAAACCATCGTCTTCGCCGTCCAGGTCTTCGGCATCTGGGTCGCCGGTCTGGGGCTGCTGGTCCACCAGTTGCGCCGGTTGCGGGCCGACCCGGCGTTGTCGGCGGTGCCGGCCCGGCAGGCCGCACCGTTCCTGCGGTTCTTCCCCTGGCTCTTCCTCGGGGTGCACGCCGTACTGTGGCTCGTCGCGCTGCCAGCCTATTTTGGCGCGACCGACGGTGTCACGGCCGCCGGCGCGTCGCCGATCGGCACCACCCCGGTCGGGAACCTGCCCTATGTCGTCGGATGCTTCGCCGTCGCGGTGGGCGCCCTCGTCCTGGCGCTGCGTCAGGCGCGCGGCGACCGTCCCGACGCCGACCGGTCGGTGTGTTCGGCGACGGACCTGGAATCATCGGGGAGATGAGAACGCGCGGCTGGCAGGGGGACATCCCCGCGGACTCTGACGAGGCCCGGGAACGGATTCTGGCGGCGGCATCGCGGTGTGTCACCCGCTTCGGACTGCAGAAGACGCGGCTGGCCGATGTGGCCGCCGAGGCCGGGGTCACCAGGCAGACGGTCTACCGCTACTTCTCGTCGGTCAACGAGATGCTGGCCGCGGTTGCCGCCGACGGTGTCGGCGACTTCCTTGATCGGATGGGGACGGCGCTGGCGCACGTCCACACCGCTGAAGACGCGATTGTCGAGACGATCGTCTACTGCCTCGAGGTGCTCCCGGAAGAGCCCGCGCTCGGTTTGATGCTGCGGGTCGGCGAAACCGAATTCTTCACCAGCGAGGCAACGTCGTCGGGCGCGATAGCCCTGGGTGCCGAGATGCTTCGGCGACTGCCGGTGGACTGGGCGGAGCAGGGCTACGACCAGGATGCGATGACGGGACTGGCCGAACTCGTGATGCGGATCTGGCTGAGTTTTCAGATGTACCCGAACCATCCCCCGCGCAGTGCTGCGCAGATGCGGGCGTTCATCCGCCGCACGGTGGTGCCGGGCACCAGATCGCACCAACCCTAGTCAGTGCTCCGCGTGGTGCCGGTTGCGGGCGAATAGCAACGCGCCGGCAAGCACCGCCGCCGCCGTCGACGCCGTGAGGATCGCGATTTTGGCGTGGTCCAGCGAGACCGGGTCACCACGGAACGTCAACTCCGCGACCAGCAGTGAGACGGTGAACCCGATGCCGGCGAGCAGCGACATGCCAAAGATGTCGGGCCAGCGCACGCCGGGGCTGAGCTTGGTCCGCGAAACGGCCAGGGTGAGCCACGTGGTTCCCATGATGCCGATGGGCTTGCCCAACAAGAGCCCGGCGATGATTCCGACCGCGATCGGGTCCGAGAGTGCGCCGCCCAGTGAACCGCCGCCGCTGAAGCCGACCCCGGCCGAGAAGAAGGCGAAGACGGGTACCGCGAAACCTGCTGACAGGGGCCGGAAGCGGTGCTCGAACTGGCCGGCCAGCCCGTCCGGGTTGGCCGGGGTGCTACCGCGCCGTACGGGTACCGCAAAGCCCAGCAGGACGCCGGCGATGGTGGCGTGGATCCCGGACGCGTGGACAAAGCCCCAGCACACGATTCCGAGCGGCAGGAGCACCACCCATGCCGCCCAGGGCGAGCGCGAAAACCAGTCCGAATATCGGTGCGAGAGGCCGGCGAAGACGGCCAGCGGGATGAGGCTGACCAGTAGCGGCACCCATTTCAGGTGATCGGTGTAGACAACGGCGATGATCACGATGGCGATCAGATCGTCGACGACGGCGAGCGTCAGCAGGAACAGTCGCAGGGATGCGGGCAGACTGGATCCGACGACGGCCAGCACCGCCACCGCGAACGCGATGTCGGTGGCGGTCGGAATCGCCCAGCCGTGGCTTCCCGGCCCCCCGCGGTTCACGAGCAGATAGATGACCGCAGGCACGACGACACCGCCGACTGCCGCGAGTACCGGGACCATCGCGGTCCGCGGGGAACGCAGATCACCCTCGACGAACTCCCGTTTCAGCTCGAGTCCGATGAGGAAGAAGAACACGGCGAGCAGGCCGTCGGCCGCCCAGTGCCCGAGGGAGAGGTCCAGGTGCCACGGCCCATATCCGACGACGGTGTCGCGGGCCGTCGTATACGCGCCCGAGAACGGACTGTTGGCGATGATCAGCGCAGTCACCGCGGCGCCGACGAGCAAGAAGCCGCCCACTGTCTCCTTACGGAGGGTATCGACGATCCGCAGTGTCTCCCGTGTCGACGCGGGACTGAAGGCCTGCTGTCCGGGCGGTCCCGGTTGTGCCGGCACCCCGTCTCACACGGCGGGATCGGGGGTAAGGCTGTCCCAGCCGGGCACGTCTTCCGGGCGTCGCGGCGGCGGTCCGGTATAGATCGCGGCCGGGCGCACCAGTCGGCCGAGCTTCTTCTGCTCGAGGATGTGCGCACACCAGCCAGCCGATCGCCCGCAGGTGAACATGGCCGGCATCATCGGCGCGGGCACCTGCGCGAAGTCGAGGATGACCGCCGCCCAGAACTCGACATTCGTCTCGATGGCGCGGTCGGGACGGCGTTCGCGCAACTCGGTGAGCGCAGCCTGCTCGAGGGCCGCAGCTACCTCGAAACGGGGGACGGCCAACCGGCGCGCCGTCTCGCGCAGCACACGGGCGCGCGGATCCTCGGCGCGGTAGACGCGGTGCCCGAAGCCCATCAGCTTCTCCTTGCGATCAAGGATGCCCTTGACCAGCGCGCGCGGATCGCCGGACGCCTCGACCTCGGCGATCATCGGCAGTACGCGCGCGGGGGCACCGCCGTGCAACGGGCCCGACATGGCGCCAATGGCGCCGGACAGCGCGGCCGCGACGTCGGCACCGGTCGAGGCGATGACGCGTGCGGTGAAGGTCGAGGCGTTCATGCCGTGCTCGGCGGCGCTGACCCAGTAGGCGTCGATGGCCTCGGTGTGGCGCGGATCGGGCTCGCCGCGCCAGCGGGTCATGAACCGCTCGGTCACGCTGGCGCACTCGTCGATTCGGTCCTGCGGCACCGGCGGCAGGTCGCCGCGCGCGGACTGCGCCACGTACGACAGGGTCATCACCGATGCGCGGGCGAGGTCGGCGCGGGCCTGCTCGTCGTCGATGTCGAGGAGTGGTTCAAAACCCCATAGCGGTGCCAGCGTCGGCAAAGCCGCTTGAACGTCGACACGGACGTCGCCGGAGCGGGTCACCAATTCCAGGGGTGGTGCCGGGGCAAGCGATTGGCCGAACCGGCCGTCGACGAGCAGGGACCACACATCACCGAAGGTCACCCGGTTCTCCACGAGGTCCTCGATGTCGACGCCGCGGTAGCGCAAATTGCCGCCGTCCTTATCGGGTTCGGCGATCTCTGTGGTGAAGGCGACGACGCCCTCGAGCCCGGGGACGAAGTCCGCGGGCACGGCGGGACCGGATGCGGTCATGGGGAAACTCCTGATTGTCCGAATTGGCGGGGACCTGGATCTGATCCTAAGCGTCCCGAGAGTAGCTTGGGCACCTATGGAACCGCGCAGCGAACACCCGCTCGATCTGGCTGCGATGCGCGTCGGGTACGGCAGCGCCGCGACGGCCGGCGCCGACGGCGTTGCCGTGCACCTGGACGTGTCGTGGCTGACGGGCGATCCGCCGTGGTTGGAGCTCTTCGAGCGGTGGCTGGCCGAAGCGGTCGCGGCCACGATCCCCGAGCCCAACGCGATGGTCGTCGGCACGGTCGGCGCCGATGGTCGGCCCGCGACGCGAACCGTGCTGTGCAAGGGGGTTGGCGCGCCGGGAATCTCCTTCTTCACCGGCTATGAGTCCGCCAAGGGGCTCGCGCTGGCCGCAAACCCGGTCGCTTCGTTGACCTTCCCGTGGATAGCACTGGAACGCCAGGTCCACTTCCGCGGCCGCGTCACCAGGGTAGGCGCCGAGGTGACGCAGGCGTATTGGGACTCGCGACCGCGCGGCTCGCAGATCTCGGCCTATACGTCCGCGCAATCGCAGCCGATCGCCGATCGGGCGGCGCTGGAGGCCGCCGCACAGCGCACCGCCGAGCGGTTCGGCGGGATCGACGGCGATAGACCGATTCCCGTGCCGCCACACTGGGGCGGCTACCTCGTCGACGTCGACCGGGCCGAGTTCTGGCAGGGTCGTGCCGACCGTTTGCACAACCGTGTGTGCGCGGTGCGCGGCGAAGGGCGCTGGGATACCGCCAGGCTCCAGCCGTAGCGCGCGGTGCGCCGATTCCTGGCCGATACCCGGCCGCTGGGCAATGACGACTTTCGCCACCTGTGGGTGGCCAACATCGTCACGGTTGTCGGTGCCCAGCTCACCGTCGTGGCGGTGCCGCTGCAGATCTATGCGATTACCCAGAGTTCGCTGTACGTCGGCTTGACCGGCATGTTCGGTCTGGTGCCGCTGGTCGGATTCGGATTGTGGGGCGGGGCGCTGGCCGACGTCGTCGACCGGCGAACGATTCTGTTGGTGACGACGACCGGCCTCATCGCGACGGCAGTCCTGTTCTTCGCCCAGGCCGTGGCCGGATTGAACAACGTGTGGCTGCTGCTCGCGCTGTTCTCGGTGCAACAGGCGTTCTTCGCCGTCAACCAGCCGACGCGCAGTGCGGTGCTGCCGCGCATCCTGCCGCTGGCCCAACTGCCGGCCGCGAATTCGCTGAACATGACGGTCGTGCAGGCCGGTGCGATCGTGGGGCCGTTGCTCGGCGGTGTGCTGGTGCCGGTGCTGGGGTTCTCGTTGATGTACCTGTTGGACAGCCTGTCCCTGTTGACGACGCTCTGGGCGGTGTGGCGGCTGCCGTCGCTGGTACCCGAGAGCGTCAGTGGCGACGGCCCGCGCCCGACGGTCGGGCTGCGGGCCATCCTCGACGGACTGGGCTATCTGCGCGGGCACAAGGTGCTGCTGATGTCGTTTGTCGTCGATCTCATCGCCATGGTTTTCGGTATGCCGCGAATCCTGTTCCCGCAGATTGCGCACGAGAGTTTCGGCGGTCAGACCGATGGCGGGTGGCAGGTTGCGCTGCTGTTTGCCGCGATTCCGCTGGGTGCGGTGCTCGGCGGCATCTTCTCGGGCTGGGTCTCGCGAGTGAGCAGACAGGGGCTGGCCGTCGTCGTGTGTGTCGTCGTGTGGGGGGTGGCGGTGGCCGTGGCCGGCACCGCCCTGTTCTTCGCCGACGGCGCTTGGTATCCGGTGTTGCCCCTGGTGGCGGCTGCGCTGGTCGTCGGCGGTGCCGCAGACATGGTGTCGTCGGCTTTTCGGCAGACAATGCTGCAGTCGGCGGCCGACGATGCGGTGCGCGGGCGGTTGCAGGGAGTGTTCATCGTCGTCGTCGCCGGTGGTCCGCGGCTGGCCGATGTCGGCCACGGCTGGGTGGCCGCCGTCGCCGGGACCGCGGTCGCGACGGCCGGCGGCGGGCTGGCGGTCGTCGTGCTGACGATCGTGGCCGCTCTTGCCGTCCCGGTGTTCGTCCGGTACCGGGTCACGCCGAGCAGCTGAGACCAGCGAGCAGTCGGCGACCCGCCCGTCGGACGAACGGCCAGGACGACGGGTTCACGAAGGGCGGTGATGCGCTATTCGTGAGTCTCGTTGGACTGCCAGGGCAGGTTCGCGCGACGAGACGCCTGGACGGGGCAGTAGTGGATCGGGTTGTCGCGCTCGGCGCCGGTGGGCAGGTTGCGGGCCGGGGTCTGCAGGATTGGGGCATCGGACCGTACCCGGCCGGACCGGCGATCGTCGGCGTCGCGGGCTCGCGGGTGCCGGCGGTAGCGCGGCGGCACCAGCGCCATGGCCGCGTTGACCGCCTTCCCGAACCGGCGGAACAACCGCTCGTCGCGCTCGCTCCACCGCAGGCCCAGCATCTCGCGGATCGGTTCGTCGTAGAGGCCGGTGGTGATCCACAGGAACACCTTCTGGCCTTGGGTGGCCTGGATCTTCCAGAGCCACTTCGGCGTCCACGACGGCATCCACGGCGGGGGCGGCAGTTTGGTGATGTCGAGGACGGTGCGTACCGCAGCGTGATCGCGCAACTCGTGGCGGCACATGTGCTCCCAGTAGGCGAGGAATTCCTCGTAGGAGTCGGGGCAGGGGCGCATCGACACGCCATAGCGCGAGTACCAGGTGCGCGACTCCTCGAACAGCTGGCGCTTGGTGGCCTCGCTGATCGGCGGTCCGAACACCTCGGCGCACCGGATGTTGCCGTACCAGAAGGTCGCGTGGGCCCAGTAGAAGACGTCGGGGTCCAGGGCGTGGTAGCGGCTACCGTCTTCCAGTTGGCCTTTGATGGTGAGGTGGTAGTCGCGGACTTCTTGGCCGGTCTTGGTGGGATCGGGGTCGAAGACGACGCCGCCGATTGGGTACATCGACCGGAACAGTCGCTCCCAGCGCTCGCCGAAGAAGTCGGAGTGTTCCCACACCCCGGCCGCGAGTTTGGGGTGCATGTTTTGCATGGAACCGGACCACAGGCCCAGGAATAGTCCGCGCCAGTCGCCGAAGTAGGCGAACGTGGCCGACTTGGCGTCGACCTCGGGAAGGTCGTCGAGAACAGTGTCGTCGACGATGGCGGCTGTGGTCGGCTCGATCACCTCGGTCATGAGACGAAAGTCTAAATCTGTCTCAGCCTGGAGTCAATCAGGGCCGGTCTTAGTCCACGCGGCGCAGCCGAACCGTTGTTCCGGCCGTCAGCTGGCCAGCGCGATCGAGTGATTCGGCCGTCAGTACCGCGATCACCGGATAGCCGCCGGTAACCGGGTGATCCGGTCCGAACAGGACCGGCTGCCCGCTCGGCGGCACCTGCACCGAGCCGTGCGCGATGCCCTCGGAAAGTAACTCCGGCAGGCCCGGGCGATGCTCGAGGCGAGGGCCGTCGACGCGGTCCAGGCGCGTCCCGACGCGATTGCTGGCCGCGCTGACCGTCCAGGTGCCGGCGAAGAGTGCCGTCGAGTCGACCAGACGGTCGGCCCGCGGGCCCGGCGACGCGGCGAGAACGACGGTGGGTGCGGCGTCGTCGCGATGCGGGGCAGACTGGGTGGTCGGCCAGGCCGCACCGGAGCCGCCCGCCGTCACCACATCGTCGACGGCCAGCGGCGAGGGCCCCAGACCCGACAGGGTGTCGGTGGAACGCGAACCGAGTACCGGCTCGGCGCCGACACCGCCGCGTACCGCCAGATAGGTCCGGCAGCCGTGCGCGGGCGGCCCCACGAGCAGGTGCTGCCCATCGTGCACGAGCAGGGTGGCGTTGCGCCCCGTCGGGCGGCCGTCGAGGAGGAGCTGCGTGTCGGCCCCGGTTGCCGCGATGGCGATGTCGCCCACCGCCCGAACTGCGAACCCACCAAGACTCACTTCGAGTGCTGCCAGGTGTTCCGGGTTCCCGACGAGCCGGTTGGCCAGTCGCAGTGCGCCGCGGTCGGCGGCACCCGAACGCGGCACACCCAGGTGCGCGAAGCCGCTGCGGCCGAGGTCCTGGATCGTCGCCAGCGGACCGGTGGCGACCACCACGAGCCGTGGCGGCGGTGCGGCGGCCCTCACCCCGATACCTGCGCGGCCAGGTCGCGGAAGTGCACAATCGTGCCGGTCTGCAGCGGGGTAGGCGGGTCGGCCAGGGCATCCCAGAGCTCGACGTCGGTGTGGCCCAAAAGGTTCCAGCCCCCGGGGCTGATCCCCGGGTACACCGCCGAATATCCGGCGGCGACCGCGACCGACCCGGCCTCGACACGGTGGCGCGACTCGGCGCGGCGCGGGGATTCGGCCGGTGGACAGCGGTCCTGCGGATCGTCGGGGACGAGATAGCCGAAGCCGGGGGCGAACCCCATGAACTCCACACGCCACCGGGTCGAGGTATGCGCCGCGACTACCGCGCCTGTCGTCCAGCCGAGGTGGAGTGCCACATCGTGCAGGTCGGGCCCGGTGTAGCGGACGTCGATGATGACTTCGCCGGGGGACGTGTCCGCGGCGCTGGCGGCACCGGCCCGCAGGGCCCGGTGCAGCGCCAGGTGATCAACGCCGCGCGACGGTGACCCCTGCACGAGGATCGTCGTGGCGGCGGGGATGAGGTCGACGACACCGGGGAGTTCGCCGGCCGAGAGCGCGGCGCGCAGGGCCACCGCGGCATCGGCGGCCGCGACGCGGGGTGCGGGGGTGGCCTGAAAATCCAGCAGTACCGCCCCTCGCCCCGCCGGCCGCTCGCGCATACGACCAACCTAGCGGCTCGCCGTTTGCCGGTGGCCGAGATGGCGACCCGAGTGCGGCGAGGCGGATCGGATGGGTCTACTTTGTAGGAGAAACTCTCACCTGAGTAAAGGGGTTCTCGTGTCGGCTGAAAACAGCGCACCGAGCGATTCGGCCTCGGCAATGTTCACCTACCCCGGTGGACAGCTGGAGCTTCCGATCCTCACCGCCACCGAGGGAAGCGATTCGGTGGCGCTGGGGAACTTCCTGTCCCAGACAGGATTGACGACGTATGACGGCGGATTCGTCAACACGGCCGCGACGAAGTCGGCGATCACCTATATCGACGGCGACGAGGGGATTCTCCGCTACCGCGGCATCCCCATCGATCAACTCGCCGGGCGCTCGACCTTCATCGAGGTCAGCTATCTACTGATTCATGGCGAGTTGCCCACCGAGGTCCAACTGGCGGACTTCGCCGAGAAGATCCAGCGCCACACGCTGTTGCACGAGGATCTCAAGCGCTTCTTCGACGGCTTCCCGCGCAACGCGCACCCCATGCCGGTCGTCTCCTCCGCTGCCAACGCGCTGTCGGCGTATTACCCCGATTCGCTGGACCCGAAGGATCCCGAGCAGGTCGAACTCTCGACGATTCGGCTGCTGGCCAAGCTGCCCACCATTGCGGCCTACGCATACAAGAAGTCGGTCGGGCAGCCGTTCCTCTACCCGGACAACTCGCTGGGACTGGTGGAGAACTTCCTGCGGTTGACCTTCGGCTTCCCCGCCGAGCCCTACGAGGTGAACCCCGAGGTCGCCAAAGCCCTCGACATGCTGTTCATCTTGCACGCCGACCACGAGCAGAACTGTTCGACGTCGACGGTGCGCCTGGTCGGCTCATCGCAGGCCAACCTGTTCACCTCGGTCTCGGCCGGTATAAACGCGCTCTGGGGACCTCTACACGGTGGTGCCAATCAGGCCGTGCTGGAGATGCTCGAGGAGATCAAGGCGACCGGTGGTGACACCGCGGAGTTCATGCGCCGCGTCAAGAACAAGGAAGACGGCGTGAAGCTCATGGGCTTCGGGCACCGCGTGTACAAGAACTACGATCCGCGCGCAGCCATCGTCAAGAAGACCGCGGATCAGATCCTGGCGTCGCTGGGCGTTTCCGACGAACTCCTCGACATCGCGAAAGGCCTGGAAGAGGTCGCGTTGAGCGACGATTACTTCATCGAGCGCAAGCTGTACCCGAACGTGGACTTCTACACCGGCGTGATCTATCGGGCGATGGGCTTCCCGACCCGGATGTTCACCGTCTTGTTCGCCCTCGGCCGCCTTCCCGGCTGGATCGCCCACTGGCGCGAGATGCACAACGATCCGACGACCAAGATCGGGCGCCCTCGTCAGCTGTACACGGGCTACACCGAGCGCGACTACATCGAGATGGGACGGCGATAGTCATGGCGAAGCTGGAGAAGCCCGAGGTCGAGTTCCCCGACGGCCCGGCCCCGACCAGGCTGGAGATCAGCGATGTCGTCGTCGGAGACGGTGACGAGGCGCTGCCCGGCTCGACGGTCGACGTGCACTATGTGGGTGTCGAGTACGACAGCGGCGAGGAGTTCGACTCATCGTGGGGCCGCGGCGAATCCGCCGAATTCCCGTTGAACGTGCTGATTCCCGGATGGCAAGAAGGCATCCCGGGCATGAAGGTCGGCGGCCGTCGCCGACTGACCGTGCCGCCGGAACTCGCCTACGGCCCCGCCGGGGCCGGGCACCGCCTGTCTGGCAAGACGCTCGTCTTCGTGATCGACCTGCTCGGCGTCAGCTGAGCGGCCGCGGCGGACGGTCGTTACGCATCGCGCACAACGCATTTGCGCGTTCGCCATAGCCGGTGCGCGCAATCTTCAGCTTGTGGTTGACGCTGATCGCGCAGCTGGCACGCAGGCCCTCCTGCTGAATCTTCACCGCGAGAATCTGCTGCGGCACTGAGCTGCGGAAGGCAATGACGCGGTGGTAGCGGCCATCGGGGAGCCGCTCGTCTTGGCGGAAGTTGAAGTGTTGCTGGCGCAGGATGTTGACACCGTTGTAGTAGGACACGGTGGTCCACGTGGTGTCTGAATAGACGTCGAAGCTGATCAGGTCGCCGGCACCCGGGTATTGCCAGCTCGCGTCGGCGTCGCCGGCGGCCGCGGCCCCCACGCCAACGATGGCGCCGACGCCGATGAAGGCGGCCGCTGCGGTCATTCGGAGTATCGGCTTGCGCATGGGTAGAAAGTGTAGACATACTCCGCACCCACGAGACGGGCGGTAGGTTGACGGCCATGATCCATAGTTCACACACCGACCGAGTCGTGACCATCGAGCTGGCCCGCGAGACCAAGCGCAACGCGCTCGACGAGGAGATGGTCGCCGGCCTCGCCGCCGCCTTTGCCGCGGCCGTCGACGGCGGCGCGCGGGCGATCGTGCTGACCGGGCGGGGGCCGGTGTTCTGTGCCGGCGCAGACTTGTCGGGCCCGGTCTATGACAAGGACTTCCTTGATCGACTCGTCGCAACCCTGCAGCAGATCGAGTCCACCCCGGTGCCGGTGATCGCCGCCCTCAACGGGCCCGCGCTCGGCGCCGGGCTACAGCTGGCGATGGCCGCCGATCTGCGGGTGATGGCACCGGACGCGGCGGCCGAGATTCCCGCCGCCAAGATCGGCGTCGCCGTCGACGAGTGGACGATCCGGCGCCTCGTCTCGCTCGTCGGGGCCGGGCCGGCCCGTGGCATGCTGATCGGGTGTGAGGCGCTGACGTCCGAGCGCGCGTTGGCGGTCGGGTTTGCCAACCGCATCGGGGATCTGGCCCACGCCCAGCGGTGGGCGGCCAGCATCGCGACACTCGCCCCGCTCACCCTCGCGCACTACAAGCTGGTCCTCAACGGTGACGGTGCCCGCGACGCGGCGCCCGCCGATCGTGCTGCGGCGATGATGCGGGCCTGGACCAGTGCCGACCTCACGGAAGGCCGGACGGCCCGGGCCGAACGTCGGACGCCGGTCTTCCGGGGTTGCTGAGGCCGTGGTGCCGCCCCGGCGTTCTCGGCGTCGTTCTCGTCCGCCCGGGGGCGGGTTCAGTCGCCCAGGACGCCGGTCAGATAGTCGTTGGCGAAGACACGATCCGGGTCGTACCGGTCGCGGACCGCACCGAAGTCGTCGAAGGACGGATACACCGATCGCAGGTATTCCGCATCGCGGGTGTGCATCTTGCCCCAGTGCGGGCGGCCCGCGTACCCGGTCAGGATTTCCTCGACGTCGGCGAAGTACGCGGCGGTGTCGGCGGGATCGTCCTTGATGTAGCGGTGCACCGCGATATATCCGCTCCGGCGGCCGGCGGCAGTGGACAGCATCAGGCTGTCCGCGGCGGCCGCGCGCACCTCGACGGGGAAGCTGACGCGATAGCGGCGCCGTTCGATCATCGCGCGAATCTCGCGCAACGCGTCCGGAACCGCGTCGACCGGAATGGCGTATTCCATCTCGCGGAATCGCACGTCGCGAGCGGAGATGAATACGCCGGTCGACGAGTCGACGATGGTGCGCGCCGAGAGCGCGCGGCCACTGAGCTGGTTGATGGCCGGCACCACCGCGGGAGCAAGCCGGCCCACCGAGCAGAGCAGCCCGAAGAGTTTGTTCGACAGCAACTCGTCATCGACATAGCGGCGCAGCCGGGAGGGTCCGCTCGCGGGCGTGGCCGCGGGCAGTCGCGTATTCGACTTCGTCAGGCAGCAGTCGGTGTGCGGGAACCAGTAGAACTCGTAGTGGTCGATCGAGGCGAGGGAGTCGCCCCACCCGGCCAGAACTTCGGGCAGCTTGGCGGGCGCCTCAACGGCCTCCAGGTTGAAGGCGGGCACACACCGCAGGGTGATGTCGACCAGCACACCGAGGGCGCCGAGGCCGAGCGCCACAGCGGATAGGTCGGGCTCGTCGGCACCGAGGTGCACCAGTTCGCCGCGTCCGTTGACGAGGGTGGCTCCGGCGATCTGGGTGCTGATCCCGCCGAAGCCCAGCCCGGTGCCGTGGGTGCCGGTCGACGTGGCGCCGGAAATCGTCTGTCGATCGACGTCGCCGAGGTTGGCCATCGCCAGACCCAACGGCGCCAGCAGCCCCGGGATCTCGTGCAGGTGGGTTCCCGCGGCCAGGGTGACCAGGCGCGCATCCGCGTCCGCTGCGATCACACCGCGCAGGCCGGCAAGATGCACCTGGATATCGGCGGGCACGCCGATGCCGCTGAAACTGTGCCCGGCACCGATCGGTTTGAGCCGTCGGCCCGTCGCAGCGGCGTCGGCGACGAGCCGCGCCACCTCCTCGACGGTGGCGGGCTCCACCACTGTGGGGTCCGCCGATTCGGTTCGGGCCCAGTTCTCCCAGTGCTGGCCGGTGGTCACAGGAAGCACTTCCCTTCGCCGCGATAGGTTGGGACGACGTCGATGACGCGCGGGCCGCCGTCGGCGCCGCGGTCCACGATCGCCACCTCGAGGACATGTTCGGCCGGCTCACCAGATTTGGTGTGGCGGAACCAGATTCGATCCCCAATGTCGAGACGGTGGGTGGCCGGACCTCGCAACGGCGTCTGCACCTCACCGGCGGCCTCGCTCGCCACGTAAGAAAGTCCACTCGGCCACACTGGTTTCGGGAGACGGTCGGGTGCGGGGGGTCCCGAGGCGATCCACCCGCCACCGAGGACGGTGACGATGTCACGGGCCGGTCGGCGGACGACGTCGAGGCCGAACCCCATGGCCGGGGCGGGCTGGAAGTGCGAATACCCGTCGAACAGGTGCCCACCGAAGAACCCGCTGCCGGCTGCGATGTCGGTGACCGACGGATCGGCCGCGGTCGCTTCCAATGAACCGGTGCCGCCGGCGTTGACGAACTCCAGGTCGGCGAATTGGGCGATGGCGTCGATGGCCTTCCCGCGCCGCTTGACCAACTCGCGCATCGAGCGCGACTGGATGGCGGAGACCGCCTGGTTACGCAGGGCAGAGCCGTCCGCATCGTTGGCGAGCCCGGCCACCTGCGCCTCATAGGACATGACGCCGACGAGGGAGAAGCCCGGCCGGTTGGCGATCATCCGCGCGAGGTTGCCGGCATCGGCGACCGAGTGCACGGGTGACCGGCGTACGCCCAGGTGCACCAACCCGCGGGCGTAGCGCAGGGAGGCGTCGAGATCGATCGCGACCCGCACGTCACCGCGCGCGGACGGCGGAACGATCAGGTCGATGGCATCGAGGTGTTCGGCGGAGTCCACCAGCAGGGTGACGCGCTGGCGAGCGGTGTCGTCGGCGATCAACCGTGCGATCGCGGTCCGCGACACCGATGGATAGCCCAGCAGGACGTCGGGGATTTCGGCCACGGTGGCCAGCCAGTGTGCTTCGTCGACGGTGTACGCGAGTACCCCGGCGAACCCGTCACGACGCAGGATGTCGCTGATCACCGACCTGACCCGCAGAGATTTGCTCGCCACCCGAATGGGTATGCCGCCGGCGCGGCGTCGCAGGTCGGCGATGTTGTGCTCGAGTGCGATTGCATCGATTACCAAGACTGGCGACGACAGGCGCGCCGCGCGCACGGCGGCGTCGAGCGCCGCCCAGTACGCCTCCGGCGCGTCGAACCAGACAGCACGATCGGTAGTCACAAGGGATGAATCTAGCCGGTGGCGGGTTCGGCGATCGAGTCCAGCACCGCATACGACATCATCCACCGCACGGTGCCGTCGACGACATGCTGAGTCGTCGTCGGGTCGCCGGTGGTCAAGAAGGTCATTGTGATGGCGTTGGTGGCGGCGATCAGCAGCGGTCCGAGATCGTCGGGATCCACGATCCAGGCCGTTCCGTGTTGCCCGGCGATCGAGGCAAGGGTGGTTGCCGCGATCGCGCACAACCGATTCCACATCTGCCGGCCGGCTTCGCGCAATTCGGGGTTGTTGTGCGAGTAGAGGGCCAGCGACACCGTCGCCTGCAATCGGCCGGAATCGACGACCATCAAGTTGTAGAGGTTTTGCAGTGACTCTGTCACTTCGCGCTCGACGCCGCGCAACCCGTCGGCCGGTGTGTTCTCGCGGATTTCGTCGGCGAGCGACAACAGGTCGCGCGGTATCCCCTGATCGATGACGGCCGCGAGCAGTGCCATCCGTGATTCGAAGGCATAGTGAAAGCTGGCGAGGGGCATCTGTGCCTGGGCGCACACCCGTCGGGTGGTCGCGCCTTCCACGCCGTGGTCGGCGATAACCTGATGGGCGGCCTCGATCAGCGCCTCGCGGCGCTCACCCACCGTCATCCGCGCCATGGCGCACCCCTTCCGGCCGGCCCCGACACCGGGGAGTGATTCGAGCGAATCGATCCTAACCCGCTCCCGTCGCTAGATTGGACGCAATGACGGGCAATCGAATTCGTTCTCAAGCGTCGACGACGCTGCGCGGTGCGGTCGCGTCCACCACTAATCGCCTCGCCGGTGCGGGGCTGTCGGGGGCGAAAGCGGTCGGTGCCACCCCGGCGGCCATCGCGGCCGAGGTTGCCGGGTCGCAGTATCTCGTCGGCGGCCGATTCGTGAACATCGATCCGCAGCGGCCGGGCAGCGGTAGTCCCGCCGGGGCACTGGCCGACATGGTCCGCCGCCCGGGCCGGCCGAGCGCGCCGATCATGGTCACCGCACCCGACTTCGCCGGACCGCCCCGCCCCTTCGCGGTGACCTGGCTCGGCCATGCCACCGCTCTCGTCGAACTCGACGGGGCACGGATTCTGACCGATCCGGTGTTTTCCCGGCGTTGCTCGCCGTCCCAGCTGGTGGGGCCGGCCCGGCTGCACGCACCGCCGTGCGCGGTCGACGACCTGCCACCGATCGACGTGGTTCTGCTCAGCCACGATCACTACGACCACCTCGATACCGCCACCGTCGTCGAACTCGCCCGAACCCAGCCGGCCGCGGTCTTCGTGTGCCCGATCGGCGTCGGTGCGCACCTGCGGCACTGGGGGATCGCCGCCGGCCGGATCCGTACCGCACAGTGGGGCGACGAGATCACCGTGGCCGCGGCCGGCGGGCCGGATATCCGCTTCGCCGCCGTGCCCGCCCGTCACTTCTCGGGCCGCGGACTCGACCGGAACCTCACCATGTGGGCGAGCTGGGCGATCATCGGGCCGCACCACCGGGCATTCTTCTCCGGCGACACCGGCTTCACCGAGTCCTACGAAGACGTCGGTGCCGCCTACGGCCCATTCGAGCTGACCCTGATCGCAATCGGCGCCTACGACCCATTGTGGCCCGACATCCACCTCAACCCGGAGGAGGCGTTGACCATCCACCGAATGGTGACCCGCGGGGCGGACTCACTGCTCGTTCCCATCCATTGGGGTACGTTCAACCTCGCGCGACACACATGGGGCGAACCCGCCGCGCGGTTGTCCCACGCCGCGCAGGGCTCGCCGGGCCAGGTGCCGGTCGACATCATGGTTCCCCAGCCCGGGGGTGGCATCGATGTGGTGAACCGCACCGGGACCGCCACCGTCGCGCCGGACTGGTGGAAGGAGTCGGCGTGAGCGTCGAAACATCCGAACGCAGCGACCCGGTTGATCCGGTGCGCGGACTGACCTCCGCCCAGGTGGCGCAGCGGGTGGCGGCCGGGCAGGTGAACGTGTCCGCCGACAAGACCGGTCGCACGGTGGGGCAGATCGTCCGGGCGAACGTCTTCACCCGCATCAACGCGATGCTTGGCGTGCTGTTCGCGCTGGTGATGCTCACCGGCTCGTGGAAGAACGGGTTGTTCGGCCTCATCATCATCGCCAACAGCGGAATCGGCATCATTCAGGAGGTTCGCGCCAAACGGACCCTGGACCGGCTTTCCATCGTCGGGCAGGCGACGCCGACGGTGCGCCGCGACGGGGTCGCCGTGCAAGTGGCCCCGGAAGCGGTGGTGGCCGACGACATCATCGAACTGGGCCCCGGTGACCAGATCGTCGTCGACGGGCAGACCGTCGAGTCGGTGGCGCTCGATGTCGATGAGTCACTCCTCACCGGCGAAGCGGACCCGGTCGACAAGGCCGTTGGCGACCAGATCCTGTCCGGCAGCTTCGTCGTCGCCGGCTCTGGGGCGTACCGGGCGACGAAGGTCGGCGCCGACGCGTACGCCTCGAAGCTGGCCGCCGAGGCGTCGAAGTTCACCCTTGTCGACTCCGAGTTGCGCACCGGCATCAACAAGATCCTTCAGGTCATCACCTATCTGCTGATTCCTGCCGGGATCCTCACGATCATCAACCAGCTGTTCATCGCGGGGGATGGCTCGCTGGCGTGGGAGTCGATCAAGCCGGGAATCCTCGGCATGGTCGCGGCGCTCGTTCCGATGATCCCCGAAGGCCTGGTTTTGATGACGTCGATCGCATTCGCAGTCGGCGTAGTTCGCCTCGGCCAACGGCAATGTCTGGTCAATGAACTGCCCGCTATCGAAGGCCTGGCGCGTGTCAACATCGTGTGCGCCGACAAGACCGGCACGCTGACCGAGAACGGGATGCGGCTGTCGGAGGTGGCGCCGATCGACGGTTCGGGGGTCGGTGCGGAACAGTTGCACGCCGCGCTCGCGGCAATCGCGGCCGCCGACCCGCGCCCCAACGCGAGCATCGAGGCCATCGGGGAGGCGTTCGGCGACGAGCCCAATTGGACGACGACGGCGGTGCAGCCGTTCTCGTCGGCGCTCAAGTGGAGCGGCCTGTCGTTTGCCGACGCATCGGGCGGCGATGCGGGCAACTGGTTGATTGGCGCGCCCGACATCCTGCTCGACCCGGCCAGTGAACTCTCGGCCCGGGCCACCGCGATCGGCGAGACGGGCCGGCGCGTGCTGTTGCTGGGCCGGACCGCGGTGGCGGTCGACCAGCCCGGTGCCACCGAGCAGATGCTGCCGGTCGCTCTCGTCGTGCTGGAACAGCGCGTTCGGCCAGATGCCAAGGAAACCCTCGAGTACTTCGCACACCAGCATGTCGACGTCAAGGTGATCTCTGGCGACAACGCGCGCTCGGTGGGGGCGGTCGCCGCTTCACTCGGACTCGGGTCGGTCGACAATGCCGTTGACGGCCGAGCGCTTCCGCAGAACTCCGACGAACTGGCCGAGGTGGTATCGGACGGCACCGTATTCGGGCGTATCCGCCCCGACCAGAAGCGCGCAATGGTTAAAGCGCTGCAGTCGCGTCACAACACCGTCGCGATGACCGGGGACGGGGTAAACGACGTGTTGGCCCTCAAGGATGCCGATATCGGGGTGGCGATGGGCTCGGGCAGTTCGGCGGCACGATCGGTGGCGCAGATCGTGTTGCTCGACAACAAGTTCGCCACGCTTCCCTACGTCGTCGGCGAGGGGCGGCGGGTCATCGGCAATATCGAGCGCGTGGCGAATCTGTTTCTCACCAAGACCGTGTATGCGGTTCTGTTGGCACTGCTCGTCGGGATTGCCGGCGTGGCGGGCAAGATTTTCGGCTTCGCGTCGCTCGCCTACCCGTTCCAGCCGATCCACATCACGATCTCGGCGTGGTTCACCATCGGTGTGCCCGCGTTCGTGCTGTCGCTCGCACCGAACAACGAGCGGGCGCGGAGCGGCTTCGTCAAGCGCGTCCTCACCCATGCCGTGCCCAACGGGATCATCGTCGGGCTGGTCACCTTTATCACATTCGTGCTGGTCAACCCGGGTGGAGCGACCGGTCCCAGGCTGGGCGTCGAGATCGACAACGTGCCGCCCGATGTGGCCCAGGCGTCGACGGCAACCCTGATCGCCCTGATTGCGACCGCGTTTTATGTCCTCGTGGTCGTGGCCCGCCCGTACAACTGGTGGAAATTGATCCTGCTCGTCGGCTCGGCGCTGGCCTACGTGATCATCTTCACCTGGCATCAGACCCAGCAGTGGTTCAACCTCGACTCATCGAATTGGGGCAGCAACGCGGTGGCCCTCGGCC
>NZ_DIAX01000077.1:55509-55732 GCF_002414845.1 Gordonia sp. UBA5067
GCAGCAACGCGGTGGCCCTCGGCCTCGCCGTCATCGGAATGGTAGCCATCGAGGTGGTCAACCGGCTGTTGCCGGTCGTCGTCGGCGATGACGCCGACCCGGCCGATGTGGTCGCGGCCGAGGAGCCTTCCGCAGCCCCGTCGCACTGACTTCTCCCGGGCGGGAGGCCGGCGGGGTGGGGGTCCCCACTCGGCGGGGCGGGGGTGCCCACTCGGCGGGGTGG
>NZ_DIAX01000073.1 GCF_002414845.1 Gordonia sp. UBA5067
AGATGTGTATAAGAGACAGGACCGGGGGTGGCGGGACGGGTGGCGGGAACCAGGCCCGCGGCGGCTCGTACCGGGGCGGGACGGGTGGTCGGCGATTGGGGGGAGGGTTGTTGACCGGCGGTTGGCGAGCCGAGGCCGCACCCGGTGGGGGGAACGCCGGGCCGCGGGCAGCACTGGGCGGCGGGGGTCCGCCGCGGGAAGCGGGTCGACCCGGTTGAGTCGGTCCGTTCCGCTGGTCTTGTTCTCGGCGGCGGCCCCGCAGATTCGGCTGCTCGCGCGGGTCGTTCACCCGGTCAAATCTACGCACCACTGCTGAGGCCGGGCTGAACCCGTGTCGGTCAGCCGCTGCGAGTAACGGTGACATTAGCAACTGGCACAGTAATCGTTGACGTAAGTCGCGCGGCGGTTCTAGTGTGGTGAGTCACAGAGGAGGGCGATTCATGACTGTGTTGAACAACGAGCCGGGGGTGACCAACGACTCGGCCGCCACCACCGGAGCACGACATCGGGAATACGACGCCGGCGGCCGCCAGGCAATCGCGAATCGGCTCCTGAAGGGTTCGTCGGCTCGCTCGTACGACCCCGTCGTCGAGCTCGACTGGGATGCCCCGTTGGCAGACGGAAAGTACTTCTTACCCCCGAAGGTGCTCTCGCTCTACGGGACCGACCTGTGGAGGTCGATGCCCATTGCGCAACGGATCGAACTCTCCCGTCAGGAGATGGCGAATGTGCTGTCGGTGGGCATCTGGTTCGAGAACCTGCTCAACCGGGCATTGCTGATCCGGCTGATGAGTGCCGACCCGGCGGCCACCACCTCGCACTATGAACTCACCGAGATGGGCGATGAGTGCCGGCACATGACGATGTTCGGCAAAGTGATCGAGCGCACCGGGGCCCGGCCATACATGATGCGTCCCTGGGAGCGCGCCGTCATGCACCTCCTTCCGGTGGCGATGCGCGGCACACTGCTGTGGGTCGTCACCCTCGTCGGCGAGGAATTGTTCGACGCCCTGCAGCGTGAGATGCGCGACGACCCGGACCTGCAGCCCATCGTCGCGCGGCTCATGCAGATCCACGTCACCGAGGAAGCACGCCATATCGGGTTCGCGCGGGACGGGGTGATGCGCCGCACGGCGATCCGGTCGCGGTGGGAGACCCTGGTCGCGGCCAACCTTCATGGCCTTGGCGGGCCGATCTTCCGTCGCCTGTTCACCAACCCGCAGATGTACAAGCGGGCCGGCCTCGCCGACCCGCGCGCGGTGGCCCGGATCGCCCGACAGAATCCCAGTTTCCGTGAGGTACGGGTCCGCGCCTTCGCGCCCCTGTCGGCATTTCTGCGCCAAGCTGGGCTGATGGGACCGGTGGGTGGGTACCTGTGGCGACGCGCGGGGTTCCTGCCGTGACCATGATCGCGCTCGTCGGTGCGTCGCCGGCGATCATTTCGACCCGTCGGCGTCTGGCGCGCTCCCCGCTGGCGTTCCGTCTCGTCGACGACCCGGCTCGGGCCGACCTCGTCGTGACGGACGCCGCTGCCCCGTCGTCGAACTATCTGACCGTGGCCGCCGAGCAGATCCCCAATCGGTTCTACCTGCGCGATGAGTCGGTCGGCTACGTGGTCGCGGCCCTGACTCAGGCACAACTCGCCGGGGCGACCGGAGTGCGGGTGCGTCCGCCGGTGCAGCACAACCCCCCGATCGAGAAGCGGCGCCGGTGGCGCCGGCCGGTAGACCCGCTGACCCGGTTCGACCCCGGTGACTACGACTGGCTGACCGCGGAGTCAGCCTGGGCTGGCGTGTTCGACGGTGAGGCGTGCGTACGCGCCGACGGAGCGGAGGTTATCGCGCGGCTGCGCGCTCGCGGCCAGGTCGACGGCAACGATGGGCGCTACCACTGGGCCGGGATCCTGCACGGTGCGCAGGCGCCCGAACTCTTCGATTCCGGTACCAAGCGGGTCGAGGTGTCGTGCGGTCGTGGCGCAGCCGTGCCGGCGAAGCTCGCCGAGATCACGCAGTGGGGCACCGTCCGCATGACCGGCGTCGGCACCCCGCCCTGGCTGGCCGACTAGCGCGCTCGGCAGCGTGGGACCGGGCCACTGATTAGGGTGGCACGGTGAACATCGAGCCGATCACCGACCCGGCGCAGCGGCGTGGGCTGTGGGTCGAACTCGCCGTCGTCGGGGTGCTGACGTTCGGGATGTCGGCGATCTTCGCGGTCCTCTCGCTCGTCGAGGCCCAACTGACGGGGGGAATCGGACAGAGCACCGTTGCACTCAACCCGTCGCGATCACCGATCGGGTGGATCGACTTCGCCCGCCAGTCGCTGTCGGTGGTGCGGTTGGGCGGGATTGCCGCACTGGCGTGTTACCTGTTGTGGCGCAGCGGGATTCGACTGTCTGCGGTGGGCATCACCCGGCGGCCCACGGCCGGCGACCTTCCCGTCGGTATCGGCCTGGCCGTGCTGATCGGGGTGCCCGGCCTGGGCCTGGTCGTGGTCGCGCACCTCCTCGGCGCCAACGCGGCACTCGTGCCCAGCGACCCGAGCGGGCCGTGGTGGCAGGCTCCCGTGCTGATCGCCGTTGCAATCGGCAACGCGGTCGCCGAGGAAGTGGTCGTGGTCGCATATCTTCTGGTGCGCCTACGGCAATTGGGGCTGCCGGACGGGAGAGCGCTGGCGTGCAGCGCGCTGCTGCGCGGGACCTACCACCTCTACCAGGGCATCGGCGGCGGGCTCGGGAACATTGTGATGGGCCTGGTCTTCGGTCGGTTCTACCAGCGGACCAACCGCCTCTGGCCGTTGGTCGTCGCCCACGCGCTCATCGACGTCGTCGCGTTTGTCGGATTCCTGCTCATCGGGGATCGGCTGGGACTGGCGGCGGTTCAGCGTTAGCGATCACCGCGCCGGTGGTACGATGACGACGGTGAACCCCTCCGCGAGGAGCGCCGGGAGCAGTGGACGGCGGGTGAGCCGCGACAGCACGCCCGGCAGGCCGCGCCGGTGCGCGCCGATCACGATGATGGTCGCGCCTGCTTTCGTGGCGACGGCGCGCAGGACGCCAACCGCGCTGCCGCGGCCACTGTGGTAGGTCCAGTTGTCCCCGAAGTCGGCCAGCAGCGCCCGGACCCACAGTGCGCTACTGTCGCGCAGGGCCCGTGTCTGCTCCTCCCACAGGGGCGAGTCGGGGTCAATGCCGAGGTCGGAGTCGTCGGCGATGTGCGCGATGTGCAACCGGGCGTGCAGTCTGCGCGCGAGGTCCACCGCCTCGCGCAGCGCCGCGCTACTCGTCGGGCTCCGATCCCATCCGACGACCAGGTTGACATCGGTGCGGCCGGGATTTCGGCCGGAGAACGAACTGATTGCCATGACGACTCCTCTTGTCCCGCGTCCTATTGTCCGCGGATCAACCAGGCGATCCACATCCCCGCGCCGCACGCCGCGACGGCGGCGACCCAGGTGCCGATCGCGTTAATCAGTGCGCGACCGCCGTCACCGCGGCGGGCGAGTGCGACCGTCTCGAAACTGGCGGTGCTGAACGTGGTGAATCCGCCGCAGAACCCGGTCCCGGCAACCAGGGTGAGCGCACTCGGCGCGCCACCGAACAGGACGAGGCCGGTCAGTAGTCCGAGCAGCCCGGATCCGGCGACGTTGATGACGATGGTCGCGACCGGCAGCCTGGTGGTCACCCGCGCCCGCGCGAGCCCGTCGCACACGTAGCGGGCCAGTGCGCCGGCCCCGCCGGCGGCACACGCCGCTACCGCCCAGGCGCTCATCGCGGCACATCCGGGTCGACCAGGTCTGGCTCGACCGACCGGACCGGATCCGGCCCAAGTCGGGCAATCCGGGCCCCCAGGACGAGCCCGGCCACCGTGCCGAGCGCCCCGACGACCAGCGTGGCGCCGCCATAGGCCAGCGCGAGCAGAAGGTGGCCGTCGCGGATCAGCATGACCTGCTCGTCGGCGAAGGTGCTGTACGTGGTGAACCCGCCGCAGATGCCGGTGCCGCCGAACAACCGGATACCGCGGCCGAGTTCGGCGTCGACCCGGGAGGACGCGAGGTACTCCAGCAGCGCCGCGAGGACTAGCGCACCGGTGATATTCACCAGGAGGGTTGTCAGCGGCCACTGCCCGGGTTCGGCGGGCGCGAACTGCTCCACCCCAAGCCGCGCGGCGGTTCCCGCTGCCCCGCCGGCAAACACGAGGGCAAGACCCGGCGGGTCCCGTAAAAGAGGGGGAAAAGGGGACACGAGGCCGGTTCCTTTCATGGTCACAGGCGGCCGCGCTGCGCGCGGTCGAGCGTCAACCAGGAACTATCAGCCGGTGCGGCGGTTCGGGCCTCGGGCGCCCCGGCGAGATCCATCGCCTCGACGGTGCTCGGGCACCGCCGCGGCCAGTATACGGCTAACCTGGCAGCGTGCCCGTGATCGCCTATTTCGGCCCCGCCGGAACCTTTACCGAAATGGCCGCCAACCGTCTCGCCGAATCCGGCGCCGGGCCGCTGGCCGGAGTTGACCCGGCCGGCGTGGAATGGCTGGCGCTGCCGCGACCGGACAGTGTCGTCGATGCCATCCGCTCGGGCGAAGCCGACTTCGGATGTGTTCCCGCCGAAAGCTCCATCGAGGGATCGGTGCCGGCGACAATGGACGCGCTGGTCCCCGAAACCGATGCCGATCGGGTCCAGATCTTCGCCGAAACCCTGCTTGACATCGCCTTCACCGTCGCCGCGGCGGGCGACCTGGACCCCGGCGATGTCCGCACCATCGCCGCCTATCCGGTCGCGGAAGCGCAGGTTCGCGAGAGCGTCGCGCACCTGTTTCCCAATGCCCGGTTCGTGCTGGCGTCGTCGAACTCCGCCGCTGCCGGCGATGTCGTGTCGGGCCGGGCCGATGCGGCGATCACCACCCCGGTCGCCGCCGCGGCCACCGGCTTGTTCGTGCTGGCCGAGCGCGTCGTCGACAGTGTCGGAGCGGCCACCCGGTTCGTCTTGCTGGGGCGCCCTGGTCCGGTTCCCGCGCGGACCGGACGGGACCGCACCTCGATCATCGTGGACCTGCTCAACCGCCCGGGCAGTCTGCTCGCAGTGCTCGACGAGTTCGCCGCGCGCGGCATCGACCTGACCCGGATCGAATCCCGGCCGCGGCACAACGCGAACCCCGAACGTCCCGGGGTGGAATACCGCTTCTTCATCGACGCCGTCGGTCATCTCGACGATGCGGCCATCGGGGAGGCGCTGCGGGCCCTGCACCGCAACGCCGAGCGAGTCGTCTTCCTCGGATCGTGGCCCGTCGACGGCCCGGGCGGGATGCCCCCGCCCGACCACCGGGAGAGTGAGACCTGGTTCTCCCGCCTGCGTGGAACCGACAGCCGAGAGGACCGCTGATGCCGCGGCTATACCTGGTCCGGCACGGCGAGACCACGTCGAATGTGATGAAGCGTCTCGACACCGCCATGCCCGGAGCTGCCCTCACCGACTTCGGCGGACGGCAGGCGGCACGATTCGGATTGGAGAATATCGCCGCATCCGGCCGCCCGGTCACCTTGATCAGCTCGGTCGCGCGGCGCGCGCAGCAGACCGCCGAGGTGGTCGGCGGGGTGTGGGGGGTCGACGCCGAGGTGGTCGACGGGCTGCACGAGGTCCAGGTCGGCGACCTTGAGGACCGCAACGACAAAGAGGCGTACCTGACGTTCAGTTCGATCGTCGAACGCTGGCATCATGGCGAAACCTCCGTCGCGCTACCCGGTGGGGAGTCGCTGGACGACGTCTTCGACCGCTACCTTCCCGTCGTCGAAGACCTTGCCCAGCGATACCTGGCCGGACCGCAGGGACGCGACGTCTACGTGGTCAGCCACGGCGCGGCGATCCGGCTCATCGCCGCCCGCCTCGCCGGAATCGATCCGGGCTTCGCGGTCAGCAACCACCTGCCCAACACCGGTGTCGTCGAACTGAGCTACGCGCCGGGCAGCGACTCCGCGTGGTCGGCGCACCGCTGGGGCGACCGCCTCGCACCGTTCGCCGGCGACGCCGCGGGCGAGGACAACCCGATGGGGTGAGCGGCCCCGCGATGGACGGTGCGGGGCGGGCATCGGCCCTGAGGGTCTCGACGGTTAGGCCCAGCCGTGCTCGTGCAGCCACCGGTCATCGATACCGAAGTGGTGCGCGACCTCGTGGATGACAGTGATGCGGACCTGTTCGCGGACGTCGCCGGGCGTCGCGCAGATCGCCAGGATCGAGTCGCGGTAGATCGTGATCGTGTCCGGCAGAAAGCCCCCGTACTCGCTGGTGCGCTCGGTTAGCGCGATCCCCTCGTAGAGGCCGAGGATATGCGGGCTCTGCGGGTGTGCCGGTTCGACGAGGATGACGACGTTGGACATCTCCCGCGCGAGTTCGGGGGGGATCTCGTCGAGGGCGTCGGCCACCAACTCTTCGAACTCGCGGTCGTCCATCCGCACGCTCAGCCGACCGGTGCCGGCTCTTCGGCCGGGTTGGGTGCGATGCCCGGCGGCATCGGGACCGGGATCGGCAACGCGCGCCCGGGCGGTCCGGCCGGCGCCGGCGTAGGGATCTTGCCGTTGATCAGCAACTGGGACCGCGCGTCGCCGACCAGCGTGGCGAAGCCACCCTTGAACGGCAGGCCCATGTAGCAGACCGCTTTGCGGCTCCCGGCCAGCCACCCGATCTCCGAGACCGTCGACCACTGGATGTTCAGCGTCGTCTTCTCGAACTCGCGCTTGCCGCCCAGAAACCGGTGGGCCTGCACTGGACAGATCGGCGTGAGGAACGCGTTTTGCGCGCCAGCGCCGGGCCACGGCCGGCCCGACGTGCGGGCACCGAAGCGGGCCGACATGTCGATGATCCCGGTGGTCTGAAAGGCGTGCGGCTCGGCGCAGCTGACCGGGTAGGTCGGTTGACGGGTTTGGGGGTTGATGCCGATGCAGGTGCCGGGCGCCCACTCCTGGGACTGGTCGAGGTCGGCGACGCGGCCGGTGATCTCCATCTCGCTACCGCCGAGGCCCTGCTGGATGAGGCCGCAGCGCAGGTCGCGCTGTCCGCGCTGCCACTGTGCCTCCGACGGGTAGACGAGACTCGGCACGAATCGGCCCTGCGGGTCGAAACGGCCGTCGAGGTAGTTGGTCACGAGGATGGGGCACTGTTCGGAGCGAATCACGCCAAACCGGTCCGGCCCGGGCCACGGGGCGGTGGGGGCGAATTCGCCGCCGGAGACGAATCTGCCGTCGACGGCGCTGGCCACTTCGAATCGATGCGGCTCGCTGCACTCGACCTTGCTGGGCGCACCGGGCTTGCCGTCTTCCCACTGCAGGCAATCGCCGGCCGCGGACTGCGTGAACGCATCTTCGGCGATCCGGTCGCCGACACCGATCTTCGTGCCGCCGACCTGGCCGGAGTTGTCGATCAACCCGGTGGCGAAGGCGGTGGCGGCAAGTGCCACCGAGCCGGCGACGCCCGCGACGAGGACGACGCGCAGCGGATGGGTGACCAGCGCCGTTCGCCAGCGCGCCCGGCGGGTGTCGGCCGGGCCAGGGGAATCCGGATCGGGCGCCGACCCGGCATCACCCGGGTCGGTGCGATCGCCGTCGGGCTGATTGTCGGGCTGATTGTCGGGCTGCTCGTCGGTCAGCGCGGTGTCGTCGTCGGAAGTCATCCCCTCCATAATGCCCGGTGACCGACGCATGAGTAGGCTCTGGGAGGTGATCGACCTCAAGACTCTTCGCGACGACCCCGAACTGGTACGCGAATCGCAGCGCATCCGAGGCGAGGATCCATCGCTCGTCGACCGGGCCCTGGAGGCAGACAGTCGTCGGCGGGCCGCCGTTGCCGAGGCGGACAACCTCCGCGCCGAGCAGAAGTCGCTGGGCAAACTCGTGGGCCGGGCGGCCGGCGACGAGAAGGCCCAGTTGTTGGCGCGCGGCAAGGAACTGGCCGAGAAGGTCAAGGCCGCGGTCGCCGAGCAGAACCAGGCCGAGGTGCAGAGCGACACCGTGCAACGCGCGATCTCCAATATCGTGGCGGGTGCGCCGGCCGGTGGTGAGGACGACTTCGTGCTGATGGAGACGGTGGGGGAGCCGCGCGCCATCACCGACGCGAAGGACCACCTCGAACTCGGCGAATCACTGGGTCTCATCGACATGGAGCGCGGCGCCAAGGTGTCCGGGTCGCGGTTCTACTTCCTCACCGGAAACGGGGCACTGCTCCAGCTGGGTCTGCTGAATCTGGCGGCACGCACCGCCATCAGTCACGGCTTCGACCTGATGATTCCTCCGGTGCTCGTGCGTCCGGAGATCATGCGGGGCACCGGTTTCCTCGGGGCGCACGCCGATGAGGTCTACCACCTGCCCGACGACGACCTCTATCTCGTCGGCACGTCGGAAGTGCCGCTCGCCGGCTATCACAGCAACGAGATCATCGACCTGTCCGGCGGCCCGAAGCGCTATGCCGGGTGGTCGAGTTGCTTCCGCCGCGAGGCCGGCAGCTATGGCAAGGACACCCGCGGGATCATCCGTGTGCACCAATTCGACAAGGTCGAAGGGTTTGTCTACTGCCGCCCGGAGGAGGCGGAGGGCGAGCATCGCAAGCTGCTCAGCTGGGAGCGCGAGATGCTCGACGCCATCGACGTGCCGTACCGGGTCATCGACATTGCCGGCGGCGATCTCGGCAGTTCGGCGGCCCGCAAGTTCGACTGTGAGGCGTGGGTTCCCACCCAGCAGACCTATCGGGAGTTGACCTCGACGTCGAATTGCACGACGTTCCAGGCCCGCCGACTCTCGATCCGCTACCGCGACGAGAACGGGAAGCCGCAGACGGCTGCGACGCTCAACGGGACTCTGGCCACGACGCGGTGGATCGTTGCGATCCTGGAAAACCATCAGCAGCCTGACGGCTCGGTGGTTTTGCCACCAGCGCTGGCGGCCTCGGTCGGCGTCGAGGTGCTGGAGCCCACGAGGTGACGTCGCGCGCGCTCGCGCTCGCGGCCACGTTGTCAGCGTTGCTCGCCGGCGCGCTGACCTTGTTGCCCTGGGTGTCGCTGGAAGCCCGTGGGCTCCCGATGCGCTGGGCCGGTCTCGGCCTCTATTACGGGGATGACGTCGGTGTGGTGCCGTCGATCCAGCCCCTCGGGTGGGCCGTGGTGGTCGTGACGCTGGAGGCGCTGCTCGTTCTGGGGTTTGAGCTTTTCGCCCCCGGTCCGGCCGGGGTCCTGCGGCGGTGGCTGTTCCTGGGACTGGCGGGGCTGGCCGTGGCCGTGGCCGTGCTGGTCGTCGTCGTAGTCGCGGTACCGGGCCTGTTGTACGGCAACGCCCTCGAGGATCTCGGAGAGTTCGCCGGTGCCGGAGCCGTCGACGGCGGCCGGGACGTATTAGTCTTGCCGACCCTGATCGGAGTCCTGTGCTGGCTTGTGGTGACGGCCGTGATCGCCGGGCTCGGATTCGTCCGCGCCAGTGGGCCCGAAGCCGGACGCGCCGCTTCGCACATGAACCCCTGCGCGCCCGGTGACGGAGGGGAACCATGAGCCTTGGACTAGTCGCGGCAGTCGTCGCCGCGCTCGGCTACGGCATCGGCTCGGTCCTGCAGGCGCGTGCGGCACAGGTCCAACGGCCAGCCGGGGACGCACCGCCGTCACTGCGGTCGACGATCACGACGATGCTCAGCGCGGTCTTCCTGTTGGGGGTGAGCCTTGACGGGGTCGCCTTCGCGGCCAATCTTGTCGCCGACCGCGAGTTGCCGCTGTTTTTGGCGCAGCCCATCGTCTCGGCGAATCTGATAGTCACCGCGATCGCCGCCGGACTGTTCCTCGGAGTGGTGTTGTCGATGCGGGAACGGGCCGCGATCGTGGCGGTCATTGCAGCGCTCGTCGCGCTCGGTGCGGCGGCCGGGCCGCAGGGCGGTCCGGCATCGGGGTGGGCCGGCGCGCACCATGGGTTGATGCACGCCGGGGTGCTCGTCGTTGCCGGGGTGCTGCTGCTCACCGGACTGGTCCTGCTGCGCGTCGCCGCCGGGACCGCGGTTTCCGCGGCGGCCGGACTAATGGCCGGCGCGCTGTTCGGCGTGATGGCGGTATCGATTCGGATCGCGGACGGCATCGAGCCGTTCGCCGTGTCGAAACTCCTCGGTGATCCGGCCGTCTACGCCGTGGTCCTGGCCGGCGTTGGTGGCTTCTACCTGTTCACCGTCGCCCTGCAGACCGGATCGGTGAATGCAGCGGCGGCCGCGCTCGTCGTCGGCGAGACGGTCATCCCGGCTGCCGTCGGGCTGGCCATACTGGGCGATCAGGTGCGGGTGGGCTGGTGGCCGGTCGCCGCCGTGGCATTTTTGGCCGCGGTTGGCGGCGCGGTCACGATCGCGCTGGCCGGCTCGGCTCAGTTGGAGTAGGTGACGGAAGGGCCGCTGGGATTGTGGGCGTCGAGAGACGATGGCGGCCGAGCAGGACTGGTTTCCACGATGTGGGCGCGACCTACAGCAGGTCTGGGTGGTGGCGGGCGGCGACGTCGGGATGCGCCCGCAGGCGTGCCTTGAGGATGTTGTCGCCGAATGTGCCCGAGATCGGATTCGACGGATCGTTGCTCACGCCGGGAGCCTGGTCGGCCAACTCCGGCGGTAACGCGATGCGCGGCATCGTCGAAGACAGGGCCGGGTTGAAGAAGAACGGCACCGATAGGCGCTCGGTACCCACTGGCGGAGAAATCACGCGGTGCATCGTCGCGGTCAGATAGCCGTCGGTCGCATACTCCATGGCCTCGCCGATGTTGACGACGAAGGCGTCCTCGACCGGCGGCGCGTCGATCCACTCGCCCCGATGCTCAACCTGCAGTCCGGCCTTGCCGGGCTCGATGAGCAGCAGCGTCAGTACGCCGGGATCCTTGTGGGCCCCGACCCCCTGCCGGTCGCTGGATTCGCGACCTGGGTAGCGCACCAGCTTGAGCAGCGCCGAAGGCCGGTCGGCGAAGGCCTCGTCGAAGATGCTCTCGTCGGCACCGAGGCTGCGCGCCCACTCCCGCATGAGGCGCAATCCCAGTGCGCCGCACCGGTGTTGCCAATCGGTGAGGACATCGCGAAACTCGGGCAGAGCGGTCGGCCAGAGGTTGGGGCCGTCGAGCCGGAGATACCCGGGCTCAGTTCCGAGGGGCTCGTACTCGGCGGCGAGGTCGATCTGTTCGCGCCAGTCGATCGCGCCCTGCGTGTACTCGCCGCCGAATCGCGTGTAGCCGCGGAACTGCGGGCTCCCAAGCATCTCGACGGCGAACTTGTCCTCGTCGGGCAGGGCGAAGAATGCCCGGGCGGTGTCGAAGAGCCGATCACGGGTCGCCCGGTCGATACCGTGTCCCACCAGATAGAAGAAGCCCACCTCGTGGGTCGCGGTGCGCAGGGCGTCGCCGAACGCGGACCGGTCGGCTTCATCGCCGTCGAGCAGCCCCAGGTCGACGACGGGCAGCGCGGTGAGGGCCATGGGCTAGCCGTCGATGCGTTCGGCCCGGATTTCGTGTCCCTTCGACGTCAGGCAGCGGCCCGAAGCGAGGTCCCACTGCCAGCCGTGCAGGTTGCAGGTGAGCTTGTCGCCTTCGATGACGCCGAACTTCTCCAGGTCGGCCTTGAGGTGCGGGCAGCGGCGCTGCATCTCCCAGCCGTCCTGGCAGATCGACGCGGAGTCGTCGTGCGCTTCGGCGAACCAGCCATCGGCATAGTGGATGCGCTCCTCGGTGAGACATTTGAAAAATGTGTAGAGGAATTCGTTGTAGCCGCCGACGCGCCAGGTCGTGAAGCGTGTCGACAGGAAGATGGTGTTCACCCAGTCGGGCTCGTTGTCGCGCAGGACGGTGCGCACCAACTCCGGTGCGATGCGGAAGCCGTAGCGGTATTTGCCGTCGCCCTCGTCGCGCATCCGGACCGTGCGATTGGGGAAATCGAGCACGAAGGTCGCCGTGTTTTCAGGCCCGCTCCCTTCGCTCCCGACGCCCGGTCCAACCACGAGACCGACGGGGTAGCCGATGCCGTCGGAGATCAGGTCCGAATCCTTCATGGCCGGTTCGAACAGCGCCTGCAGCTGGGGGAGCAGCGGCTCCCCGCCGGCCGGCGCCCACGTCGCCTTCTCGGCGGCGATGATCGGGGCGAACTTCGCCTTCATTCGCGCCAGGTATCCGGCCTTGTTCTCGCCAAACACTTCCTCGGGGGGGTACGGATGGCTGAGTTCGAGCAATTCCGAGCCGCTGAGCGTGACCGTCGATCCCGACACCATCATCAGGCCGCGGTGCGTCTTACCGTCGTCGGTCCCGTGGGTCGTCATCTGCTCCAGGAACTCAGCCTGGTCGGGGAAGATGCTCGCCTGGTCTGACTCGCTCCCGGTGTTGAAGTCGTTGAGGGCGTAGAGGTCGTCGTCGAGGAACATCGGCGGCCCGGCCGACGGCACCACCCAGGTAGCGTCGACCTGCTCGATGTAGGAGCGTGCCCGGTCCATGCCGCGCTGCCGCTTCTGCTTGGCGAAGTTGGCCTTCGACTTGCGGGGGATGTCGTAGACCATCGGGTACCAGATGGCGCCCGAATACTGCAGCAGGTGGATGTCGACGTGGCCGAATTCGTCGTGGACGACGTCGAGGTCGATCGGCCGGGCGTCGTTCATGTTGAAACAGGTGGTCTCTCCGTCGGAGACGACCAGCCCGGAATCGCCGATGGGGCCGTCGGCGGGTGCGCGCAGCGCGATGATCATGACATCGAGGTCGCCCTTGGGTCCGCTGACGCGGTGCTTGGTGGAGTCGACGGTCTCGACGAACTTGGTGAACCCGAGGGCCTCCAACTCGCGCTTGAGGTCGGGCACGGGGTAGTCCGGCAGCAGGACCGTCGCGTCCTTCGAGATGTTCTCGCGCAGGTTCTTCTCGTCGAAGTGGTCGCGGTGCAGATGGCTGACGTACAGGTAGTCGCACTGGCCGAGCTCGGCCCAGTCGAGTTCGGTGTTGTCCGGGAAGGGAATCCAGGATGCAAAGTACGCGGGGTTCACCCACGGATCGCACAGGATGGAGCCCGCTGTGGTCTGGATATGGAACCCGGCGTGGCCGACGCTGGTGATCTGCAACTTCTTGCCTTCCGCAACGAATGGGCTGTTCGGCCCATCGGGATGGGCCGGTCCACTTTCAGACTAAACGTCCCCCCGGGCGAAACTCGATTCGCCCGGGGGGACCTTTGTCTGACATGGACTAGCGGGGGAGTAGACCCAATGCCCGGCCGAGCTGCTGACGGACGTTCCAGTCGACCAGCGCCGACACCGCCGGCGCGAGCGGTTGCGCAGCCGTGCGCCCGTGCGGGTCAGCACCCTGGTGATCGGACCCTCACCAGGGGGATGGAGATTATCGGGGGATGGGGATGTTCAAGGCCCGTGCGAATGCATGCTTGGCGTCCTCGATGGCGCGCAGCGACTCCGCGGGCAGCTTCACATCGGGGATTTCCCGAAGTTCGCGGTTGACCGGTGCCGCAGCCGGCGGCGCGACCCGGGCCGCGACGGGCTGGCCACCGTTGGCCCCGGGAATGATGCTCACGATGGGCACTGGGAAGAGGATCCCGATGATTCCACCGGCGATGGCGCCGACGATGGCGCCGATCCCCGCGCCTTGGAGTGCGCCTTGTCCGGCAGCCTGCCAGGCAGCCTGTTGCTCGTTGACATAGCCCTGCTTGACTTCGTGCCTGCCGAGGTCGGCCAGGCTGGCCAGGTTTGCGGGAGTCTTGTCGACAGCGACTACGACCGGCGCCGGGGCCGCGGGCCCGGCCATGCCCACCGGCGCGGTCGCGACGACGAACAGTTGCTTGCCGGGCACTGACGGAAGCGTGACCCGGGCGGGCACCGCCGCGGTGTTGCGCGAAGCCTGCCCGGGTCCGGCGACGAGTGGGCCGGGTGTTGAGGCTTCAGAAGTTGCGGGGGCAACCACGGCTACCGCGGTGACGGCGCCGATGAGGCTGAGAGTTAGCCGTGAAGTAACTGAGTCGATGCGCATACCTCTAGATAATAGCGGTATCCGTAGGTGCGCTGAAGCTTATAAGCTTCCGCGTATGGAACCGGTCTACGACACCGTCATCGGGGCAGCGCGCACGCTGTGGGCCCTGCAGGGCATCAAGTTCACGATTTCCGGCGTCGAGAACGTGCCGAAGACCGGGTCGGGGGTGGTGGCCATCAACCACACCGGCTACCTCGACTTCACCCTGGCGGGCGTGCCGGCCCATCTGCAGGGCCGGCGCAAGGTGCGGTTCATGGCGAAGAAAGAGGTCTTCGACAACAAGATCACCGGTCCGCTGATGCGCGCCCTCCGGCACATCCCGGTGGATCGAACCGCTGGCGCGGAGAGCTACCAGGCCGCCGTCGAGTACTTGCGGGCCGGTGAACTCGTCGGCGTCTATCCAGAGGCGACGATCAGCCGGAGTTTCGAGATCAAGGCATTCAAATCCGGCGCCGCGCGGATGGCGCTGGAGTCCGGTGCGCCGATCATCCCGACGGTCATCTGGGGCGCGCAGCGAATCTGGACCAAGGGCCACCCGAAGCATCTGGGCCGCACCAACACCCCGGTGTCGATCGGGGTCGCCGAACCGTTGGAGGCGACCGGATCGCCGGAGGCGCTGACCGCCAAGTTGCACGAGGTGATGGTCGCCAAGCTCGATGAATTGCAGCAGCAGTATGCGCGGGACAACGGCCCGTATCCGCCCGGTGCGTACTGGGTGCCGGCTCGACTCGGCGGTGGTGCGCCGACGCTGCCGGAGGCGACCGCGCTCGACGACGCAGAGCAGGCCGAGCGGCTGGCGCGCAAGGCCGAGCGCAAGGCCGACCCCGACGCCTGATTTCGCCGAGTGGGCACCTCAACCACGCCGAGTGGGCACCTCAACCACGCCGAGTGGGCACCTCAACCACGCCGAGTGGGCACCGGCAGGCGGGTTTCGACGTTGATGCCGGCGCGGATGAGTAGCGACGCGGTCTGCAGCGAACCCCGCCGCGGCAACGCCGACAGGTCAGCGGCCTGTTGTGGCAGCGTCGCGTGCCGGTTTTCGCGCAGGGCGTGCATGATCGCAAGTGCGGCGCGACGGTGGGAGTCCAGGGCGCTGTGCCCGATTCCGGTCAACTCGATCAGTGATGCGTCGGGAATCAGACCGGCGATCTGTGCGGCGATCGGTGGCGGCGTGCGGACATCGCGTTCGCCTGCGATCACCGCAGTGGGCCAGGTGAAGCGGGGCAGCTCAGCGGGCAGGGAGACTGGCTCGCCGATGAACTCCTCGGCGGAGTGGGCCGCGAACGGTTCGACTGGATCGAGCGGCAACCCGTCGGGGTCGTGGGCGTACCCGAGTTCTGAGTAGCTGATCCCGGCGACCAGATCGGGCTCCATGACGTACGGGTTGGCGTCGTCGACTTCGGTTTCGCCGAGCCGGACGATCTGTCGCCAGACAAGTTTCGCGCGCCCCTTGGTCCGAGCAGTCACCAAGCGCCGCAACACCTCTGGGCCGGCCATCTCATACACCGAGGTCACGACATGGTTCAGCTCGATCGATGACACGGCACCGGATTCGATTAGCGCGCGTACAGCCGTCGGCGTGGCGCCGGGCCCGTCGACGAGTAGCTGGCGCCGGTAGTCGCGAGTCAGCGCCAAGTCGGTGACGACGGAAAGAATCGGCGAGTCCAGCACCATCGCCGCGACGCGCTCGGGGTGGCGGATGCCGAAAAGTTGGGCGACGTAGGTGCCGTACGAACTGCCGAAGACTATTGCGCGGTCGATCCCGGAATCGTCGAGTACGGCGGCGAGGTCGTCCACTGCCGCCGAGATCGTCACGTCGGCCACCGAGAGGGGGGCACCGTCGACATCGAACCGCGACAGGCCCACCCCGCGGTGCTCCATCATCACCAGGTCGAGACCCTGTGCGGTCGCGTCCCGCCGCAGACCCCGGTACGGCAGCGCCGACGCCAGGCCGGGACCGCCCGGGATGACGACGATCGGGAGACCGTCGCCGGGATTGGTCCGCAGGTAGGCGACGTCAACGGTAGTTGCGCCGGCGGGCCGGCGGACGAGTCCACCACCGCTGGCCAGCTCCCGTTGGGCAAGTCGGCGAAGCAGGGCGTGGTTGGCGGCCATCGCTTCCAGGATAATCAAATTGACATGCTGGACGGCACCGCCGTCTGAGCCGGGAATCAGAAAGTGACGGGGGCGCGATCATCGCCGACAAAGCGCAGGCCGCCGACGCCGACCCGCGGTTGGCGGCGGGACTCGCGGGGTGGATCGGGTTCCTCGTGCTGCTTGTGATCGCGGTGCTCACCGTCTGGGACCAGGTACCGCCCTCGCCGGTGCCGGCCGACGCCCCGCCTGGGCAGTTCTCCGCCGAGCGAGCGCAGCGGAAGATCGAGAAGTTCGCCGCCAAACCTCACCCGATCGGGACCGCCGAGCATGCTCGGGTGCGCGACTACCTCGTCGACCAGTTGCGCAGCCTCGGCCTCGACCCGCACCTGCACGAATCGACGGGCATCGTCGATCCGGGGGGGAGCGGGACGGCCGGGCTCATCCGGGCGGCACGCGTCCAGAACATCGTCGCCGTGATCAAGGGGACGGCACCGCGTGGGCAGATCCTGCTGACCGCGCATTACGATTCGGTCCCCACCGGGCCCGGGGCAAACGATGATGGCGTGGGGGTCGCCACCATTCTCGAGGTTGCCCGGGCATTGACGCAGGGGTCTTTCGCGCCGCGCAATGACATCGTGCTGCTGATCACCGATGGTGAGGAGAGCGGATTGCTCGGCGCCGAGGCATTCGTTCACGATCATCGCGCCGGTGTCGACCACGCCGTTGTCCTCAATCACGAAGCCCGCGGCGCAGGCGGGCCGGTCATCATGTTCCGGGCCGCGCCCGGAGCCAAGGCGCTGACCCGGCTGTACGCCGATGTCGCGCCGTATCCGTCGGGGAATTCAACCACTGCATCGCTCTTCAAGCTCATCCCCAATAACACCGACTTCAGCGTGTTCCACGCTGCCGGTTTCACCGGGATGGACTTCGCGTATGTCGGCCGGGGGGCGTACTACCACTCGTCCCTGGATTCGCCGTCGAATGTCGGGCGCCGGTCCATGCAGCAGATGGGCGACAACACGCTGGCGCTGGTGCGCGCGCTGGTCGGTGCGGACTTGACCGAGTACACCGTGCCGACCGGTGATGCTGTCTATTTCAACGTGCCACCCCGGCTGATGGTCCATTTCAGTGCCGGGTGGGCGTGGGTGCTGGTGGTGCTCGCGGTTCTGCTGGTGATCGGGCTGGTCGCATTCGCCAGGATCCGGCGGGTGGTGATGCTCCGGCAGGTGGTCGGCGGATGCGTAGCGGTCCTGTTCCTGGTGGCCGCGGTTGTGTTCGCCGGATCCGCCTATTGGGCGGCGCTGAAGTGGATCGAGCCCGGGTTCCGCCGCCTCCTCGTCGACAGCCCGTGGGAGCCGCGTTGGCTGCAGATCGGGGCGGTGGTGGTGGGCGGCCTGGTGCTGGGGGTCTGGTACATCGTGGTGCGGCGACTAGGGGTGTGGGCCCTGTGGCTGGCCGCGCTGGTTCTGGTGACGCTGTTGGGCGTTCTCGGCGTCGCCCTTTCCCCGCAGCTCGCCCCAGTCCTGGTGCCGGCACCCTTTGCGGCATTGGGTGGCTGGGTCGCGTTGGCCGCGCCCAAGCCGGTCTGGCGGGCGGTGGCGCTGACGCTCGGCCTGGTCCCGGCCGCGGTCCTGATACTCGCCACCGGGTGGATGGCATCCGATTTGGGGATGGGGTACGGCATGTATCTGTCGCTCCCGCTGATCGTGCTGGCCCTCCTGTTGATGCTTCCACTGGTGGCGCGGCCGCAAATCCGGTGGCGCCGAGCGGCGGTGTTCCCGGCGGGCGCCGCAGTCGTAGTGGTCGTGGTCTCCGGCTTGGGTGTCGCGGCGAACACGCCGTCTGCGGCCCGGCCCGGCCGGGTCGAGTTGGCCTACATTCTCGATGCCGATTCTGGCCGCGCGGCCTGGGTGGTGCCGATGACATCGGAGAAGTCGCCGGCACTGAGCTCCTGGGCGTCGGGCTACGTGGGCCCGGCGATCACCGATAATCCGGCCCCCGAACCCGCCGCGCCGCGCGCCCGAGTCGGTCCGGCCAGTCCCGCCGCGCTGGTTCCACCACAGTTGAGAGTGGTCGGCGACGTCACCGCCGGTGCCATTCGCACGCTGAAACTGGTCCTGACCTCGCCGCGTGGGGCGGAGGGTATCGTGCTGGTCGCCGACGACCCCGATGGGCGGGTGTCGAGGATCGCCGTCGAGGGTCGTGCGGTCACCCCCAAGGCACAGAATGGAATGGTCGGCATCAACGTGCAAGGCGGACGCGGTCCGGTGGAGGTGGAGTTGCACTTCGCCGCCGGCGGCCCGTTGCGTGTTCGGCTGGCCGACTTCGACCGGCTTCCCGCAGCCCTCGCCGGCCTGCCCGGCTACACCCCGCCGCCGGACGATCTCTACCTCGGCTACAGCAGGAGGACGGTAGTCGCTTCGCACCTGTTTTGACAGCGAAGGGTGCTCGCCCCGGTAGCCTGATGGTGGAGAGGAGCCCCGATGGAGCCGGTCTACCGCACGCTTGAGCTGATTGCCTTTGGGCTGCGCGGCGTCCAGGGGCTGCGCATCGACCGTCGCGGCAGCGACAACATACCGGCCTCGGGCGGGGCGGTTCTCGCGATCAACCACACCGGCTACCTCGACTTTCTGGCCGTCGCACTCGGGGTGGAGGCGCGCGGGCGACGCATCCGGTTCATGATCAAGTCGGAGATGATGGATATCGCGATCATGCGGTTCCTCATCAACCACACCAAGACCGTTCCGGTCGACCGTTCCGCTGGACATGAGGCGTACGCGACGGCGGTCGATTCCCTGCGTTCTGGCGAGTTGCTCGGGGTCTATCCGGAGGCGACGATCAGTCGCAGCTTTGAGATCAAGGAGTTGAAGTCCGGTGCGGTCCGGATGGCCGCGGCCGCGGGAGTGCCGGTCATCCCGGTGATCTGTTGGGGCGCCCACCGCGTGTGGACGAAGGGCGGGATCCGGAAGATCGGTTACACCAGGTTTCCCGTCGTCCTCGAGTACGGGTCGCCCATCGACGTTTCCGGCGTCGCGCTCGACTCGACTGCGTCCGTCGACGAGAAGGTGTCGCAGGTTCGTGAAACGATGAGCACGATGCTGCACGCGATCCAAGACGAGTACCCGCACCCGGCCGGCGAGCCGTGGGTGCCGGCCCGGCTCGGTGGTTCCGCGCCGACGGCCGATGAGGCCAAGGTGATCGAGGACGACGAGGCGGCCCGCAAGGCGGCCCTGCGCGCCGCCAAGCGCGAGTCAGGGCGCGGGTGAACGGTTCCTTCCCGGGCCCGGTCGCCCCGTCGCTCATCGCCAGTGACGTCGACGGCACCTTGCTCGATGATCAGAACACGGTGACGGCGGCGACGGTTGCCGCGATCACCAACGCCGTCCGCTCGGGCGTCGACCTGGTGCTGGCGACGGGGCGTCCGCCGCGCTGGATCGCCGAGGTGACCGACCAGTTGGTTGTCCCGGACGACCTGGTGGGGGTGCGCCCCGGCGGATCGTTGGTGCGCTACGCGGTGTGCGCGAACGGGGCGATAGTTTACGACGTGGCGAACGACCGGATCCTGCACGCCGCACAGCTCGAGGTCCCAAGGCTGCGCAAGCTGGTAGAGATCCTTGAGGCAGTGCTCCCCGAGGCCGGCCTGGCCGCCGAGCGCGCCGGCGCTTCGGCGCACGATGCGGCGACGCGGCCGTTCGTCGCCACCACCGGGTACCAGCACGCGTGGCTCAACCCCGATCACGAACTCGTCGAGGATGTCGATATCTCCGACGAACCAGCGGTGAAACTGCTGGCCCGCGAACCGCAGATGCGCAGCGAGCAGATGGCCGAATTGCTCATCCCCGCCGTCGGCGACTTGGCGGAGGTCACCTTCTCGACCAGCAACGGCTTGATTGAGTTGTCCGTCCCCCAGACGCACAAGGCGTCGGGCCTGGCGCGGCTCGCTGAACTGTCGGGGTTGCCCACCGAAGCGGTCATCGCATTTGGCGACATGCCCAACGACATTGAGATGCTGCGCTGGGCGTCGCACGGCGCGGCCATGGCGCACGGGCATCCGGCGGCGATCGCGGCGGCCGACGAGGTTGCGCCGACCAACAACGACGACGGCGTCGCGAAGGTGCTGAATCGCTACTTCTGATCGTCGAGTGGGCACCTCACTTGCGTCGAGTGGGCACCCCGCTTCTGTCGAGTGGGCACCCCGCTTCTGTCGAGTGGGCACCTAAACGCGGGCGCCAGGGCTGTTAACTCGTGACCGGGTTGTGACCGGGGGAGCTTGTGGGCCCTTAGTCCCATTCACTACAGTCACATGAGTCTCATTAGTCACATTTGACTCACGCTGACGGCGCCGGGAGCGATAGCGAGCGCGCCCGATTTGCTGGGTACGGCGCGGAAGGGCAGTCATGCGACAGGTTCGGAAGAAGGTCGTGTCCGCAGCCCTGGCGCCGGTTCTCGTCGTCGGCGGCATCGCCGCCGTCGTCGCCACCGCCGCCACCGTCACCTCGGTGACGCTGACCGCCGGAGCAGATGTGAATCTCAGCGGCAGGGGTCACGGCCACGGTCGCGGAATGGGACAGTGGGGCGCGCTCGGCTACGCCAAGAGGGGTTGGCCGGCCGAGAAGATCTTGCGCCACTACTACGGCGGCACCACCGCGGGGAAGGCGGACAAACCCGAGGTCTCGGTGATTCTCACCAAGCAGTCCTCGGTGAATGTGCGCGCGGACGCCGGGCTGCGAGTCGGTGGCCAGACAGTGGCTCCCGGGCAGGCCGTGCGCCTGGCCGGGACCACGGCCACCATCACGTCCGGCTGTAACGGTGCCGTCGTAGCGTCGGTGCCGCTCGGCGCCAGCCCCTTTGTCGACCCGATCAACCCCGCACCGAGCCGCCCGGCAACCGAACTGCTGAAGCTCTGCAGCAACGGTGCCGTCTATCGCGGAGGCCTCGGCCTCGTCGACGGCAAAGTGGTCAACCGTCTCCACGTCGACGACTACGTCAAGGGCGTGATCCCCCGCGAGAGTCTGCCGCGCTGGGCCGACGAAGGCGGTGCCGAAGCGTTGAAGGCCCAGGCGGTGGCCGCGCGCACCTATGCGCTCGCCGCACTGGCCAAGGGCAAGAAGATCGACGACACGATGAACTCGCAGGTCTACGGCGGCGTATCGGGGGAGGACCCGCGCACCAACATTGCCGCCGATGCGACCGCCGGACAGATCCTGCTGGCCGGCGGTGTGCCCGCGTTCACCGAATTCTCCGCATCGACCGGCGGTTACACCGCCGGCGGCAACTTTCCGGCCGTGCAGGACGAGGGCGACACCGTTTCCCCGGCACATACCTGGACGGCGACGGTGAGTGCGGACAGCGTCGGACGGGCATTCGGCGTCGGCGGGCTCAAATCGCTCGAGGTTACGCAGGCCAATGGGCTGGGCCCCGACTTCGGTCGGGCCCTCAAGGTCAGGGCGATTGGTTCGGGCGGAACCAAGGAGATCACCGGCGAGGAAGCGCGGACCCTGCTGAAGCTGAAGTCGGCCTGGTTCTCGATCGCCGGGCAGACCACCAAGCCGCAGATCGTCGCACCACCCACCGGGCCGGGGGCCGGCGTCGGGGCACCGGGACCGCTGGAGAACTTCGACCTCGGGTCCCTGCTGCGCGGCGTCGCCGACAACGTCCGCTTCGACCAGGGCACCATCGACCGACTGCTCGGCGCGGCCGGCACTGCGTTCGCCGCCAAGCAGACGGCGCTCGGCGGCCGGCGGTCGCCACTGGGCCAGCCGCTGGGTGTGCCGGCGCTGACCGAGGATGGTCGGGGCGTGCAACAACGCTTCCAGCGAGGGGTGATGCTCTATACGCCCCAGACCGGGGCGGTCGCCCTGTCTCCCCGCGGTCTCCGGGCGTTCAACAAGCGCGGCGGCCTCGTTGCGCTGGGGTTCCCGCGGGTCGACGCGATCTGAGTCGGGACGGCTTCACCTACCGGTAGCGGCAGGCGAAGAAATAGAACTGACCGTCGCGTTGAACGGCATAGTCCATGGTGCTCCACAAACGATGGCTGGCGTCGGGCATGGCCTCGCGATGATGGGCGAGGTGCGCGATGGTCCCCGGTGGCAGGGTTGCCTCGGCGACGAACGGCAGGGGGGGCAGGACTCCGCCGGAGAACCATCGGTCGAGGTCGGTGTCGCCCTCGCCGGCGGCGAATAGCAGACAGCGATTCGCGGGTGGCGAGCCGTCGGTGAAGGTGACCGAGTTGAGCGCCAGAGTCCAATCCGGGATGGACGACAGCGCCGTGCACGTCTCGCTGGCGATCGCGTCTTCGCGCTTGGCGACGTCATGCGCGTCGGCGCTGGGGGCGGCCGCCATCTCCGCGGCCGGTGGAATCACCTGCCGCCCGGTCGCGGAGTCGACGATGCGCGGGTCCCCCCCGTCGCGAAACAGGTGCAGATCTGACCCGACCGGCAGCGCCCACACGTCGATCAGCGCCGGTTCGAGGCTGCAGACGTCGTTGTAGTCGGCGACCCGCCAGTATTCAGTGTTGGTGAGGTGTTCGTCGGCGTCGATGTCACTCATGATTCGCCACCCGTTGTCCAGGGGATTCTGTGCGGCTTCACGCACCATCCGCTGTATCCGGCCATCCCCGGACAGGACGTGTGTCGTTACCAGGCAAGCCCCCGCGTTGGGGATGAACTCGATCGGCGCCATGAACCCAATCCTAGATCGGTCGCGATGGTCGTGACGTGCACAACCGCAACCGATGGGAACAACGGCCACCGCGACTCTGGCGGGGATCGCAGCGGGTGGCGACGCTGGTGGGCAGTGGCTCGGATCGGCGCAATCTGACGTTGGGACACCCGAGGGCGTCTCCGCGATGCGTCATTCTGAGGTTCGGTCGGATACCCTGAACACCCGTGGTGAGCAATAACGATTCGTATGACCTCATCGTCGTCGGATCGGGCCTGTACGGCCTGACCGTCGCCGAGCGTGCCGCGACGCAGCTGGGCAAACGGGTGCTGATTGTCGAGCGCCGCGACCACCTGGGCGGCAACGCCTATTCCGAGGCTGAGCCGACGACGGGCATCGAGGTCCACCGGTACGGTGCGCACCTGTTCCACACCTCCAATCAGCGGGTGTGGGACTACGTCAACCAGTTCACCGGCTTCACCGACTACCAGCACCGCGTGTTCGCGATGCACGACGGCCAGGCTTACCAGTTCCCGATGGGGTTGGGCCTGGTCTGTCAGTTCTTCAACCGCTACTACAGCCCGGACGAGGCCAAGGCCCTCATCGCCGAGCAGGCCGGCGAGTTCGACACCAAGACGGCGGCGAACTTCGAGGAGAAGGCGATCAGCCTGATCGGCCGGCCCTTGTACGAGGCATTCGTCAAGGACTACACGGCTAAGCAGTGGCAGACCGACCCGAAGAACCTGCCGGCCGCCAACATCACCCGACTGCCGGTGCGCTACACCTTCAACAACCGCTATTTCAACGATGACTTTGAGGGCCTGCCCGTTGACGGCTACACCGCATGGCTGACGAACATGGCGGCCGACGATCGTATCGAGGTGCGGTTGAACACCGATTGGTTCGATGTGCGCGACGACCTGCGCGCCGCGAGCCCCGACGCCCCGATTGTGTATACCGGACCGCTGGACCGCTACTTCGACTACACCGAGGGTCAATTGGGATGGCGCACCCTCGATTTCGAGACCGAGGTGCTCGAGACCGGTGACTTCCAGGGCACCCCGGTGATGAACTACAACGACGCTGACGTCCCTTACACTCGCATCCACGAGTTCCGTCACTTCCACCCCGAGCGCGACGATTACCCCGACGACAAGACCGTCATCATGCGCGAGTTCAGTCGTTTCGCCGCCGACGAAGATGAGCCGTACTACCCGATCAACACCCCCGAGGATCGGGCGATGGTCGCGAAGTACCGCGAGCGTGCCGCCGCCGAACTCCGTGACAACAAGGTGCTCTTCGGCGGTCGCCTGGGCACCTACCAGTACCTTGACATGCACATGGCCATCGCCAGTGCGCTTACCGTGTTCGACAACATGCTCGCCCCGCACTTGAGCACGGGCGCGCCCCTCGTCGAACAGAATGACTGAGAGAGTCACATGACTACAGCGACGACGAATGACACGCCCGCGGCGAAGGCCGGCGCTGCGCCGGAATCGAAGGCGGCCGAGCTGCTACAACGGGTGATTTTTCCGCGTCCCGGCGAGCCGCTCGATGTGCGTTCCCTCTACCTGGTGGAAGCCGACGGCAACTTGCGCCGGGCCCACTCCCCGTCGCGCACCTCGGTGGTCCTCGGCGGTGAGTCGGAGGTCAGTTTCGAGACCTACTTCAATGCCTTCGCCGCCTCCTACTGGCGTCGCTGGTCGACGCTGAAGTCGGTGGTGCTGCGCGTCGAGCTGACCGGGACCGCCCGCGTTGACCTGTACCGCTCGAAGATCGACGGCTCACGTATCGGCATCGGCGGCGACCTCGTCCCCGTCGATGCCGACGGGCGCGGCGCAATCGAGTTCGAGCTCGACCTCGGTCCCTTCGAGGATGGCGGCTGGATCTGGTTCGACCTCACCACCGATACCGACACCGAGATCATCTCGGCTGGCTGGTTCTCACCGGTGGCGAGCCCGAACCCCGACGCGACGGTCACCGTCGGAATCCCCACCTTCAACCGGCCCACCGATGCCGTCGCGGCACTGGCCGCCCTGACCAGCGATCCGCAGGTCGACGCGGTCATCGACGCGGTCATCATGCCCGATCAGGGCACCCGCAAGGTTATCGCCGAACCCGGCTTCGACGAGGCCTCGGCCCGCCTGGGTGATCGGTTGCACATGTTCGAGCAGGGCAATCTCGGCGGATCCGGCGGCTACTCGCGCATCATGTACGAGGCGCTGCGCCTGACCGACAGCCCCTACATCCTCTACATGGACGACGACATCGCGATCGAACCCGACTCGATCCTGCGGGCCCTGGCCATGTCCCGGTTTGCCAAGACCCCGATGCTCGTCGGCGGTCAGATGCTCAACCTGCAGGATCGCAGCCATCTGCACTGCATGGGCGAGGTCATCAACCGCAGCAACTTCATGTGGACCGCGGCTCCGTTCGTCGAGTATGACCACAATTTCGCGAAGTACCCGATGAGTGACCGGAAGAACTCGAAGAACCTGCACCGCCGCATCGACGTCGAGGGCAACGGCTGGTGGATGTGCCTGATTCCGCGAGAGTGCGCGGAGACCATTGGCCTGCCGATGCCGCTGTTCATCAAGTGGGATGACTGGGAGTTCGCCCTGCGCGCCGCCAAGGCCGGTTATCCGACGGCGACGGTGCCGGGAATCGCGATCTGGCACATGGCCTGGAGTGACAAGGACGACGCCATCGATTGGCAGGCCTACTTCCACCTGCGCAACCGCCTGGTTGTCGCCAGCATTCATCACGACGGACCCATCGACGGCATCCTCAAGTCGATGGCCAAAGCGACCGTCAAGCACCTGCTGTGTCTGGAGTACTCGACCGTCGCCATTCAGAACGAGGCGATCCGCGATTTCCTCGCCGGGCCGGATCACATCCGGAGTCTGCTTCCCACTGCGCTGGGCAAGATTGCCGAGATGCGCAAGCAGTACCCGGATGCGGTGGTGCTCCCGTCGGCCACTGAGTTGCCCAAGACGAGCGGTGAGGCGACGGCGATGGGGGTCAAGGTGCCCACGAATCCCGTTTCGCAGGCGCTGACGCTGGCCAAGGTGGTGCGCAACAATCTGCGCCCCGTAGATCCGCGCCACCACGAGGTGCCGCAGGCCAACTACCCGCCGATCGAGGCGCGCTGGTTCTCGCTCGGCCGGGTCGACGGCGTCACCGTGACCACGGCCGATGGCCGGGGTGTGGTGTATCGCCAGCGCGACCGCGACAAGGCGCTGGCACTCGGCAAGGAATCTGCGGCGCTCGTGCGCGAACTCCGGGAGCGATTCCCCGAGATGAAGCAGAAGTACCGGGACGCACACGCGGACCTCACCAGTAGGGAAAGCTGGGCGAATGTCTTTGGAATCGACTGACCGCGAGGCCGATCGGGTCGGTCCCGCCGGTGAGGCCGCCGTCCTGGTCGCGATCCAGTCGGCCGTCACCCGTCCCGCGACGGTATCGGCGGCTCGTGCCCTGTCGCACTTTGGCGAGCACTCGTTGGGCTGGCTGGCGCTCGCGGGCGCCGGTGCCCTGGTGGCGGCGCGACGCGGCGACGAGACGGCCAGGCGCCGCTACCTTGAGGCCGGGGCCGGTGCGTTCGGCGCGCACGCCGCCTCGGTGATCATCAAGCGCATCGTGCGCCGGCCGCGTCCGAATCACCCCGATATCAGCGTCGGCGTCGGGACGCCGAGCAAGCTGAGCTTCCCGTCGTCGCACGCGACGTCGACGACGACGGCGGCGATCCTGCTGGGCTGGGCACTGGCCGCCGGGAGCGGAGCGAGCGGGGCCGATGGGCTGGCCGCCGGGAGCGGAGCGAGCGGGGCCGATGGGCTGGCCGCCGGGAGCGGAGTGAGCGGGGCTAGCCGTCGATGGCGGAACCCGGCGACGCTGACCGCGGTCATTGTGCCGCCGATGCTGCTGTCGCGGCTGGTCCTGGGTGTGCACTACCCGACTGATGTGCTGGCAGGGGCCGCGATCGGCGCCGCGAGTGCCGGTGCGGTCATCGCGGGTGACAAACTGATGGGCGACAGATTGTTCGCGAACCGAAAGCCGGGAGTCTCATGAGCGAGGAGCCGATCGAGAACAGCAAGGTTCTCGGGCCACCGAAGAACCTGGCGGCCGGTCTCGTCAAGGCCATCCGCCCCCGGCAATGGGTGAAGAACGTTCTGGTGCTGGCCGCACCGCTCGCCGCGGGGCAGTTGCGCTTCGACAACGCCGAGGTGTGGCGCAACGCGGGTGTCGCGTTCGTGGCCTTCTGTCTGGCTGCGTCGGCGATCTACCTGATCAACGATGCGCTCGACGTGGAGGCCGATCGCAATCACCCGACCAAGCGTTACCGCCCGATCGCCGCGGGTGTTGTACCGATCGGCCTGGCGTATGTGCTGGCCGTCGTTCTCGCCGCGGCCTCGGTTGGCGTCGCTCTGCTGGCGAACTGGCAGACGGCCGTTGTCATTGCGATCTACCTCGCCATCCAGCTTGCGTATTGCTTGGGGCTCAAGCACCAGGCCGTGGTCGACATCTGCATTGTTTCGTCGGGCTTTTTGCTCCGCGCGATCGCCGGTGGCGCGGCCACCGGAATCGATCTGTCGAAGTGGTTCCTGCTGGTGATGGCCTTCGGCTCGCTGTTCATGGCGGCCGGCAAGCGGTACGCCGAATTGCAACTGGCCGAGCAGACCGGGGCAAAGATCCGTAAGTCGCTGGAGTACTACACCACCGGTTACCTGCGGTTTGTGTGGACGCTGTCGGCGACCGCGGTGGTTCTCTGCTACGGACTGTGGGCGTTCGACCCGCACGTCGACCGGGCCGGCAACGATGTCGACAATGTCTTCTATGCCGTGTCGATGGTGCCGTTCACCGTCGCGATCCTGCGCTACGCGGTCGATGTCGACGGCGGTGCGGCCGGTGAGCCCGAGGAGATCGCGCTTGGCGACCGGGTCCTACAGGTTCTCGCACTGGCCTGGATAGTATGCGTGGGTGTCGCCGTCTATGTTTACCCGAGCTGGAGCTGACCCCGGAGCGGTTGGCGCCGGCGCCATGACCGCATCGTCCGATCGACGCGCCGTGCGCACCCGAGTGGCGGGTGGCAGCTTCCTGGTCGGCGCGATCGGGATCACCACCTTCTTCGCGATCGGTGCATGGCAGCGCCGCTGGATCGCCGACGACGGCCTGATCGTCCTGCGCACGATTCGCAACCTGATGGCCGGTAACGGACCGGTGTTCAATGCGGGGGAACGGGTGGAGGCGAACACCTCGACGGCGTGGACCTACGTCCTGTGGTTCTTCTCCTGGCTCACCGGCGGTCAACTGGAGTACGTGGCCTTGTGGACGGCGTTGCTGATGTCGGTGATCGCGGTGCCCCTGGCGATGTACGGCACGGCCCGGCTGTATTGGCCGGGGGCCGTGGGCCGGGCGCACGGGCCCGATCGAGACGGGTCCGTGGCGAGCCGCGGGTTCGCCTTGCTGCTTCCGCTGGGGGCGATCATCTACATCGCCTTGCCACCCGCCCGCGATTTCGCGACGAGCGGTCTGGAAAGCGGGCTTTCGATCTTCTGGGTTGCCGGGTTGTGGTGCCTGTTTCTGGCCTGGGCCCGGCGCGATCCGTCGCGGATCAGTGGCCGGCGGGAGACGACGGCGACGCTGTTCCTGGCGTTCGTGGCCGGTTTGGCTCCGCTGATCCGGCCGGAACTCACGTTGCTCGGCGGACTCGCGCTGCTCGTCATCGTTTGTGCGCCGACCACCTGGTGGATGCGTCTGGGCATTGTCGGCGCCGCTGGTGCGCTCCCCGTGGCGTACCAGGTCTTCCGGATGGGCTACTACGCCGTGCTGGTCCCGAATCCTGCTATCGCCAAGGATGCGTCCGGGTCTAAGTGGGGCCAGGGATTTGTCTACCTGGCCAACATGTTCGGGCCCTACGTGTTGTTGTTCCCGGTGCTTCTCGCGCTCGTTGTCGTCGGCTGGTTGCTGTATTCGCGTCAGGCGCGCCGCGCCGCGCCGGCAGTGAGCGTTGCCTCGGCGGGCGGGCGGCACGCCCAGCACGGCGAGGCGGCGGCGACCGCACCGCAGACCGGGTCGCGGATTGTCGCCCGGTGGAATCGTTTTCGCGATGGTCTGCGGCGGCCCGCGACGGTCGTCGTGGTGGTGGCCGTGGCTGGTCTCGTGCTGGCGCTGTATTGGATTCGGCAGGGCGGCGACTTTATGCATGCGCGCGTGCTGCTCACGCCGCTGTTCGTCCTACTGCTGCCGATCATGGTCATCCCGGTGGTGATCCCCGAGCACATCAGGCTGGCCTGGCGCACCCCGCAGAGCCCGGCCGATGTGGTGGTGCGACGCAAGACGCGGACGGCGCTGGGCGGCGCGGTGCTGCTCGGCCTGGTCTGGGTAGCCACGGTGAGCTGGGCGGTCGCCGTGCACGAGAACACGCTGCCGGGCGAAGGAATCGACATCGGCCGCGCCGGAATCGTCGATGAGCGACGGTTCTATGCGGTCAACATGGGGAACCCGAATCCGCTCACCGCCGAGGACTACCTGGAATTCCCGCGGATGCGGGCGATGATGGAGTCGATCGACAAGTTCCGCGACACCGGTGCGGTACTCATCGCGTCCGGCGACTACGACAACTGGTACTACGCGCAACTGCCGGACAAGATGGCGCCGAATACGCCTCGTCAGGTGACGGTCTTCTTCCTCAACCTCGGGATGACCGGAATGAATGCGCCGCTGGACGTGCGGGTCATCGACCAGATGGGGTTGGCCTACCCGATCGCGGCGCACAGCGAACGGCTGCAGGATGGTCGCATCGGGCACGACAAGATCCTGCCGACGGAGTGGGTGATCGCCGAGTCGGGCGCCTTCCCCCGATATCCGGTGCTGCCGCTGTTCCTCGACCAGGAAGTTGTGCAACAAGCCCAGGTTGCGCTGACCTGCCCGGCGACGATGGACCGGATTGCGTCCTACAAGGACAAGCCGTGGTCGCTCAAGCGCTTTCGCAGCAGCTTGCGTCAGTCTTTCGGTTTCACCGATTACCGCATATCGCGCATTCCGGAGTACGAGATTCAGCGCTGCGGACTGACGATGCCGCCCCGAATTCGGCCGAAGTAGCTCGGCTGCGCGGGAACATTCTGTGGTGGGCGTGGCGAAAGTGAAGATCAACCTGCGGGTTTCCTGTCAATTGGGAGCAGCGGGCATTACCGCGACTACCAGGGAAGACGGTTCCACTGAGGGTCGCAAAGGTGGCCGTGTCGGCGCAATCACAGCGTTTGGCGGTTTGTGAGTCACAAAGCCATTGCAATAAGATTCCTAGGCGTTGCGGTCTGGGGGACTCCGAGTGCAGGATTCCTCTAGCCGTTGTGTAATCGAACAGCAGATCCGATCCGACTGGTTCGGGATGCCGACACCCGGAGCCGGGCCTGCTCTGCTCCGGGGGGAGATGGAGATCAGTCGCTATGCTGAAGACTGCGTCGAAAACGATGCGTAGCCGCATGCTGGTTGCGCTGGTTGCGATCGCAACCTCGCTGGGCCTGGTGACCGTGGTCGGCGGGGCACAGGCGGCGGCCCGGATCGGCGGCACCCAGGTCGGCCTGGAGCAGTTCTGGATCAACGGCTGCGGAATGCCCAAAGTCAAGGTCCGTGCGTGGAAGCGGCCGGGCAACTACAAGACCGTCATCATGCTCGACGGCATGCGCGCCCAGTACGACTACAGCGGCTGGGAGATCAACACCAACATCCAGGAGATGGTCCGTTCCGGCGTCAACGTCGTCGAACCCATCGGAGGTCCGGCGAGTTTCTACACCGACTGGGACGCGCCGAGCAACTTCAACGGTCAGCAATACCGGTACACCTGGAACTGCGCCATCACTCGGTCCCTGGTCCACGCACTCGACCGGCGCGGCTACCGGGTCGGGAGGAGCCGCAAGTACGCGATCATGGGCTTGTCGATGGGCGGTAACGCCTCACTGACGATCGGTGCGCAGAACCGTCATAACTTCGACGCCGCCGGATCGCTGTCGGGGTACAACTTCCTCTCGGCGCCCGGCATGCGGACGATGATTCGTCTCGCGATGCTCGACGTTGATCCCAAGCCGTGGAATGTTGATTCGATGTGGCCGATCTGGGGCCTGCAGTGGTTCCAGAACGACCCGATGTGGAACATCGGCAACATGCACGGGATGAAGATCTTCGTCGGCTCGGGCAATGGCCTGTTCGGCCGCTACAACGCCCTGCCGAATGTGTTCGACGACCTCTTCCAGGGTTCGACGCTGGAGTTCCTGGCTTTCACCCAGGCGAAGGCCTTCCAGGCCGCTGCCGCGCTGTCGGGCCTGCCGGTCATGTCCTATGACGCCGTCGGCACCCATTCGTGGGGCTACTGGCAGGACATGGTCTGGAACGCGAAGTCGCGCGGATTCTTCCGCTGACTACCGAGGCCGACCACCCCTTCAGTAACAAAATTCTCACCTGTCACAGCGTGGCATAGCCAAAAAGCATCGCCCTCCGTGTAAGAACAACACGGAGGGCGATGCTTTTTGGTGCCCGATGAGGGATCGGAGCCGCGTCGTCGGTGAGGACGTGAAGGAGTCAGTGCTGTGAGGACCGGTCGAGCGGTGCGAGGAATGTCGGCGGGGGATCGTCGGGTGCCGCTCACCAGGAGCTGGGCTGCCGCCGTCGGGTGTGCGCTCGTCGGCGTGCTGCTCGTGCCCATCGTCGGGTCGGCCGCGGCAGAACCGCCACCACCTCCGGCCGCACCGGCCGCACCGGCCGCACCGGCACCCCCGGCTGCACCGGCTGCACCGGTGCCGCCGCCAAGTCCTGCGCCGAAGGTGCCGGGGGCCGGTGCGTCGACGCCCCCGCCGGCCCCGCCGGTCGCCGCACCACAGAGCGTGCGCGTCACCAAAACCTTCTGGTACACCGATCGTCAGGTCTCGCTCTGGGTGCATTCGCCGGCGATGAACACCGACATCCAAGTCCAACTGCTCCTGGCGCGCGACTGGTGGTCGCGGCCGACCGCCACGTTCCCGCAGCTGACGATGCTCGACGGCCTGCGCGCCCAGGACGACCAGAACGGCTGGGTCATCAATACCAACGTCGTCGACTTCTACAAGGACAAGAACCTCAACGTCATCCTGCCGGTGGGCGGTGAGTCGAGCTTCTACACCGACTGGTTGCAGCCCGATCACGGGAAGAACTATCAGTGGGAGACGTTCCTCATCAAGGAACTCCCAACCATCATCGAGCGCGATTGGCGCTCGACCGAGGTGCGCGGCGTCGAGGGGTTGTCGATGGGCGGCACGGCCGCGATGATGCTCGCCGCCCGCAATCCGGGCTTCTACAAGTTCGCCGCGTCCTTCTCGGGGATCTTGCAGCTGACGTCGCTCGGCATGCAGCCAGCCATCCAATTCGCGATGCACGACGCCGGTGGCTATGACTCGCAGAAGATGTTCGGCCTGCCCACCAATGCGGCGTGGCGCGAGCACGACCCGTATCTGCTCGCCGAGCAGCTCCGCGGCACCAGCATCTACCTGTCGTCGGGTAACGGTGTGGTCGGGCCCCACGACAAGCCGAGCGACATCCCCCTACTGGCCACCAACTACTCCGGCGTCGGCCTCGAGTTGCTGTCCCGGGTGACGTCACAGCAGTTCGCCTCGGAGTTGAATCGTAAGGGGATTCCCGGGCAGGCCGTCTACCGCCCGTCGGGCACGCACACCTGGCCGTACTGGCAGTTCGAGATGACCCAGGCCTGGCCGCAGGCGGCGAGCGCGCTCGGGCTCGCCGAGGATCGGCCGGCCTGCCGTACCGCCGGGGCGATTAAGAAGGTGTACGAGCCGAATAAGCGCCTGTTGGGTGAGTGCCTCACCCCGGAGTACTCGGTCGCCGGCGGGCGCGCCCAGGACTTCCGCGGCGGTCGGATCATCACTGGGCCGAAGGGGCCCAAGATCGTCGGCGGTGCCATCGGCGGAGCCTACGTCTCAGTGGGCGGACCCGGCGGTAAACTCGGTCTCCCCACCAGCAGCGAGCGCGTGACGAAGGACCGAAAGGGCAAGGTCAGCGACTTCCAGCGCGGCAAGATCACCTGGACGGCGCGTCGCGGTGCCATCGTCGGGAAGTAGGGCGTTCGCGGCGTTCAGCGGACGCTGGGGCCCGGGCTTCTGGCGTCCACGAGGGTATCGGCAATCGGTAGCGCAGTTCTGCAACGCGTTCTAGATTGGGGTCATGGCTGACACTGTGACGCAACTCCTTTCCGAGCGAACTGACGATGAGGGCCTGGCCATCGTTCACGACACCGGCAGGTGGAGCTGGTCGGAATATCTCGCCGACGCGCGCGCCATGGCGGCCGCGGTCCTGGCCGCTGCCGATTCGTCGCGGCCCATGCACATCGGCGTGCTGCTGGGGAACAGCCCGACGATGCTCATCGCCATCGCGGCGGGTGCGCTCGGCGGCTACGTCACCGCCGGTATCAACAACACCAGACGGGGTGAGGGACTCGCCACCGACATCCGTCGCGCCGATTGCCAGATCCTGCTGACCGACGCCGAACACCACAGCCTCCTCGACGGCCTCGACCTCGGTGACTGCCAGGTCTTCGACACCTCGACTGACGAGTGGGCCGCGCGCGTCGCCGCCGCCCCCGAACTGGTGCCCTACTCGACGCCCGGTCCGGGTGATCCCTTCATGCTGATCTTCACCTCGGGCACGAGTGGCGATCCCAAACCGGTGCAGCTGGCCCACATGCTCATCCCGTTCGCCGGGCCGCCGCTGATTGAGAAGTTCGGGCTGTCCGCCGTCGACGTTTGCTACCTCTCGATGCCGCTGTTCCACTCTGCCGCGCTCCTCGGGGGGTACTGTGTGGCGGCGACCAGCGGCGCGACGATGGTGCCGGCGAAATTCTCGGCGTCGACCTTCCTCGCCGACATCCGCCGATTCGGTGCGACCTACATGAACTACGTCGGCAAGCCGCTGGCCTACATCCTGGCCACCCCCGAGCAGCCCGACGACTCCGACAATCCGTTGCGCGCCGCATTCGGCAACGAGGCCAGCGACCGCGACATCGACGACTTCGCCCGGCGGTTCGGCACCATGGTGTGGGACGGGTACGGGTCCAGCGAGCTCGCCATCATCATCACCCGCGAGCCCGGCACGCCGCCCGGATCCATCGGCAAGGGCTTTCCCGGCGTGGCAATCCACAACCCGGCCACCCTCGCCGAGTGTGCGGTCGCCGAGTTCGATGAGACCGGCGCGCTGGGTAACGCCGCCGAGGCAATCGGCGAGCTCGTCAACACCTCTGGCGCCGGTATGTTCACCGGTTACTACAACGATGCGTCGACGACTGCCGAGCGCATGCGCGAGGGCATGTATTGGTCCGGCGACCTGGGCTACCGCGATGCAGACGGATGGATCTACCTCGCTGGGCGCACCGGCGACTGGCTCCGCGTCGACGGTGAGAACATGACCGCCGGCCCGATTGAGCGGATCCTGCAGCGCATGCCGGAGATCGGGCAGGCTGCGGTGTACGGGGTCCCCGACGATTCGGTGGGCGATGCGGTGATGGTGGCGATCGTGCCCAGCGGCATCGGTGATCTCACCCCGGCGGCGCTCGCGGCCTTCCTTGCCGACCAGGCCGACCTGTCGTCGAAGGGATGGCCGCGATACGTGCGGGTCAGCTCGGCGCTGCCGACGACGGCGACCAACAAGATCATCAAGCGGGAACTGAAGCAGGAGGGTGCGACCGCCCGCACCGACGAGCAGCTGTGGATGCGCGAGCCGCGCGGGAAGAATTACCGCGTTTCAATCTGACGCGGGTCGGTCAGGAACCCAGATAGGCGGACTCCAGCCGTGGCAGGTCGGCGGCCAACACGCCGGCCGCCTCGGTCAGGGCCACCTCACCGTGGGCCAGGACGACCGCCTGATCGGCGACCGCCAGAGCAAGTCGGACGTGCTGCTCAACGAGTATGACGGCGGTGCCGTCCTGTTCGGCCACGGTGCGCAGCACCGGGAGGATCGACTCGACGATGATCGGCGCGAGCCCCATGCTGAGTTCGTCGATCAATAGCACTCGCGGTCGCTGCAGGAGTGCGCGCGCAATGGCGAGCATCTGCTGTTCGCCGCCGGAGAGATCCCCGGCGGCGACATCGAGGCGCCTGGTCAGCGCCGGAAAGTAGCCCAGTGCCTGCTGGATCGCCGGGGCGGCGGCGGATTTGCGGCGGGGGGCGGCCAGTTTCAGATGCTGGGCGGTGGTGAGGTTCCGGAAGAGGGCCCGATCGTCGGGCACGAGGACGACTCCGGCACGCACGGCCGCGCGCGGGTTCCCAGAACTCGTCGCCGAATCGTCGACGAACACCTCGCCGCCCAGGCGCGGAAGCAGGCCCGCGAGGGTCATCAACAGCGTTGTCTTGCCGGCCCCGTTGGGGCCGAGCAGGGCGATGATCTCGCCGCGCTGGACCGTCAGGTCGATGCCGCGGACACAGGGACTCTTCTTCGCGTACCCGGCATCGACCCCTACGCAGCGCAGCGCACTCATGCCTGGACCTCCTCGTTCGCGGTACCGGTGGTGCCCGGACCGTCGTCGCCCGCTGAGCCGAGGTACGCCCGGATTACGCTGGGGTCGGTGCGGATGAGTTCCGGTGGGCCGCTCGCGACGACTTCGCCGAGGTCGAGAACGACCACCTTGTCGCAGACGCGCAGGACAAGGTCCATGTCGTGGTCGATGAGCAGCATCGTGACGCCGCGCGACGCGGCCGAGCGCAGACGTTCGCCGAGCCACCGGCTCTCGGTGGAGTCGAGGCCGGCGGCCGGCTCGTCGAGCAGTGCCACCGTGGGCCGACCGGCGAGTACGCGGGCCACCGACACCAACTGCCGCTGTCCCTGCGACAGGTCGGCGACGATCGAGTCGGCGAGCTCGGCGATTTCCAGCAGACCCAGGGCCTGGGCCACGGTCCCGGTCACGTCGTGCTCGGCGCGCGCGACGCCGACGCTCACGTTTTCCGCGACGGTTAGTTCGTCGTAGAGTTCCACGTCCTGGAAACTGCGCCCCAGGCCGGCGCGCGCGCGGCGATGGGGCGACATGCCGGTGAGGCTGCGGCCGCCGAGGACGATGGCGCCGGTGGCGGGGACGAAGCCACTGATCGCGTCGACCAGAGTGGTCTTCCCCGCCCCGTTGGGTCCGATCAGGCCGACGATCTCGCCCGGCCGCAGGTCCAGGTCGACACTGTTCACCGCGGTGACCGTGCCGTAGGTGACGGTCACGTCGTTGATGGCGAGGACGGGGGCACGGTGGGGGTCGCTGGTGGGATCGGAGCCGGCGCGTTCGACGTCGCCGAGCAGGGCCGTGGCGGCGCCGATGCTGTCGGCGGCGGTGCGGCCGGACTTTCCCTTCAGCCCCGACGGCAGGGGGATCCGGTGCAAGTACCCGCTGATACCGTCGGGACTGGTAACCACGGTCAGCACCAGCAGCACACCGGTGGCGAGCATGTAGAAGTCGCCGAAGTGAAGGTACTTGTCAAGGACGAAGGCCAGCAGCGCCCCCGGGGCGAGGAGACCGCCGAGCATGGCCCCCGAGATCGACGTCACGCCGGCGATGTAGAAGGCCGCGAAGAGGCCGATGCCGGCCAGTACTGCGTAGCTCGAGGCCGCGGCCAGCGTCTGCTGGTAGGCGAGCAGCACACCGCCGAGGCCGGCGATGAATGATGCGATGGCAAACGCGATCAGCTTGGTGGCGCCGACGTTGACGCCCGCGGCGGCGGCCGACCGCTCGTTCGCGCGGACGGCGAGCATGGCGGCGCCGAGACGGCTGCGTCGCAGGACGGCGACCCCCAGCGCGCAGCTGGTCAGGACGACCAGGCACAACACGCCGAAGGAGATGCGGTAGCCGTCCCCGGAGCCGACGGCCATGTTGATGCCGAAGAGTGTCGGGTCGGGGATACGCAGTGCGGCGCCGGTCGGATCGTCGAGGTTCTTCAGCTGTTCGCTCTGGCCGTTCAGGTCGGGGTTCTGGAACCACGCCTGTTCTAGAAACACTGCGAGGGCCAGGGTGGCCACCATGAGCGGCAGGCCGCGGACCCGCAACGACGGGAGGCCGACGACGATGCCGATGACCATCGCGAACCCCGCGGCGAGTAGCGGGGAGATCGGGAAGGGCAGGCCCCAGTCGGCGGTGATCCGGGCCAGGGTGAAGGCGCCCGCGCCGGCCAGCGTCAGCTGGGCCAGCGAAACCTGTCCCGCATACCCGGTGATCACGACCTGCGAGAGGGCGATGATGGCAAAGATCAGGCTCATGATGACGGCCAAGCGCATGCTGCCCGAGGTGAGGTAGAGCGCGGCGATCACGACGACAACGCCGATGACCGTCGGAATGATCAGGCCCGCTGGCCGCGGGGTGCGGCCGAGGTCCTGGCGGATCAGGGCTCCCCGGCCCGGCAGGGCCTGACCCCGGATCAGGAGGAAGCCGAGGATCAGCACCAACGGCACCGCTTCACCGAGACCGTAGCGCGGCAGCCAGGCGAAGACGTCCTGGAGCTTGGTCACCTCGCTCATCAGCATGCCGATCGCCAGCCCGGCGCCGACGGTGACGCCGATGCCGGTGAAGTTGCCGACGAGCGCGGCGGCGAGTGCGGGCACCAGGAACAGGCTGTAGGCAAATGGGCTCAGCGTGGTGATCGGGGCGATGAGGATGCCGGCCAGGCCGGCCGTTGCCGATGACAGTGCCCAGTTCGCTACGGCGATCCGGTTGGGGGACAACCCGGTGACCAGCGCGCCCTTCTCAGATTCGGCCGCTGCTTCGGTCGCGATACCGAATCGGGTGTAGCGCAGTACGAGGGCCGCGCAGACCGCCAGGCCGATCACGACGGCCGCCAGCCAGAAGTGGTCGGTCGTCACCCGCTGGCCGCCGATCGTCAGGCTGCCCTGCGGGAAGATGTACCTGACTGCGGGGGAGTCGTCTTTGACCCGCAGGCTGATGAGCGCCTGCAGCACGAGCATGACCCCGATCGCGGCGACGGCTTTGGCCAGCGCGGGTGCGGTCCGCATCGGCCGAAAGACAACCAGATAGAGTCCGACGCCCAGCAGGGTGGCGATTACCACAGAAATCGCCATCGCCGGCACGATGCTCAGGTTGGCGCCCAGGTCGATCTTCGCGTCGAAACCGGGGATCGGATTGAGCAGCTTTCCCTGGCGCAGGTAGGCGTAGGTGTAGGCGGTGTATAGCGCGATCGCGCCGGTGGCGAAGTTGACCACGCCGGAACTTTTGAAGGTCATCACCAGCGCAAGGCCCAGTGCCGCGTAGACGGCGCCGTTGCCGATGCCCATGGCGAGGTAGGCGAAGTGGTCCATGGTCCTGCCTGTCGGGGGAGAATGCGCTGCGGGTGGGATCGAACTGGTGGGGAACGGTGTTCGGGGGCCGCCAGCGGCGACCCCCGAACACCGTTATCGCTACTTCTAGTTGACGACGGTGCTGTTGCTCAGCTTTCCGTCGGCGCCGACCTCGCTGACCAGAATCGACTTGCTGCACAGGTTGGGCGCCTTGGGGAACGCCTTGCCGTTGCAGGTGAAGGTCAGGCCGGGAGCAGCCGGGACCGGCACGTTCTGCGCGGCGCGCAGGGCGTCGGTGTACTGCTTGGCGGTGATCGGGCCGGCCGGCAGGCTCTTGCCCACCTCGCCGATCGAGCTGATCACTTGGTAGCCGAGGTAAGCCAGACCGTTCGGGTCGACATCAGGGGAATACTTCGCGAGCACCGAGCGGTACCGGACGACGGTCGGGTCATCGCCGGTCGTGATGACAGTCGTGAACGACTTGGCACCCTCGACGGCGTCGGTGCCGACGTTGTCGGTAACCGTCTTGTCCAGGCAGCTCGCGATCAGATACTTCTTCACCTGAGGCGCCGCGGTTTTGAGTGCCTTCAGGCTCGAGACGCACTGACGCGAGTCGCCGAGGACGGTGACGGCGTCCGGCTTATCGGCCAGGCCCGCGCTGATCTGCGGTGTTGGGTCGGCGACATTGGACGGGATGGTCACGACTTTGACGTCGATGCCGGCCGGCTTGAAGAAGGCCTGTGCCATCTGGCCCACCGACGCCGCGGCATCGCCCGAGTCGCCGATCAGGATGGTGAACTTCTTCACGCCCTCCTTGGCGGCGGTCTGGGCCTGGCCGTTGAGAACGGCCACCGTACCGCCGGAGAGCATGTAACCACCGGGGGCGCCCATCTCGACGGCCGATACCGGTGCCTGGGAGACGTACGGGATGCCCGCGCGCGCGACGATGGGCAGCATGACCGCGCCTTGCGAGGTCATCGGCACGGCGACGACGGCAACCTTTTTCTCGACCATTTCATTGGCGCACTTGGTCGCCGATGCGGGATCCTCGTGTTGGTTGCAGACGATCAGGTCGACCCGGTGACCGTTGATGCCGCCGGCATTGTCGTTGAGATACTTGGCCGCGGCCTCGCCGCCCTTGGTGAGCTGTGGGATCGAGACCACGCCGCCGCCGGATCCGATGAGACCGATCTTGATTGCTTCGCCGGCCGCGGCCGAGGTGGGCAGGTCGGTGGTCGGCCCGCCGGCCTTGTCCTTGTCGTTCGAGCACGCGGTGAGCGTGCTCAGCACGAGTGCGCCGGCGGCCCCGGCAATCGCCGCCGTGCGGACGATCCGCCGGGTGTTTCTCGGAGTTTTCAACGGTCAGTTCCCTTCAGTCGTGGAGCACTTGCGGCGAACTATAACGTGTTCTAGATCACAGAAGGAGAAGAATGCCAAAACGGACGAATCGCGCGGGTCCGTCGGCACTCTTGTTGCTGATCTTCTCCGGTCCGGGGCTCGGTGGGAAGTGCCTGTCTGGTGGATGTCTGGTGACCGTCTGAGATATCGCCAAGAATTTCACCCACAACGCCGCTTAGGGGCTCAGGCTGCGCGGTTTGCCGTCGTCGCACGGGTAGCCTGGGCGGTTGAGCGCGCGGGGGAAGCCGGGCCGGCCGAGGAAAGTGGGAAACGGTGAAGGTGTTGCAGCGAATCACTCTCGCCGCGGGAGCGGCCGGGTTGATCGTGGCCCTGTGCACGGGATGTGGCGGTGACGACTCGACGGCGAGCGCTCCGATCACCGCGACACCGGTGACTACCACTCAGTTCGAGTCGCCCACCTCGATAGCGGCGCCGTCGGGCACCGACACCTCTCGGCCGGGTATGCCGGCGACCGCGCCCAACCCCTCGACCACGCAGCCGAAGGACTTTCCCGGATCGACGACGAAGGCGGGCGCACCCAGCGCGCCGGTCAACGCGAAGGCCCAGCGCTACCTTGCCGCGCTCAAACGCCAGAAGGTCACGATCATGGGTGACACCGACAACACCATCGCTTTGACGATGGCCCAATTCGTCTGCGATCAGCGCGGGAAGAACGGCGACCCGACGTCGATGAAGGCGTTCGTCGTCGCGGCGGTCGGTCCCGGCGAAAAGACCGTCGAGGCGGCGAACACCAAGGCGGACAAGGTTATTCGCGCTGCCCAAGAAAACTACTGCTAGCCGATGAGCCGCACCAAGACGGCTCCCGGCACCCGGCGGAGCCGGACCCGCCGTTGGCTCGTCGTCGCCCTCGTCCTCATCGCGGTGATCGGCCTGCTGCTGTGGATCCTGCGTGCGTGCGCGCCCAAGCCGCCGCCGCCGACCCCGCCGCCGACCCCGCCGCCCACGAAGGCCCAATCCGCCGACTGCCCCGACGTCGAGGTCGTGGTGATCCCCGGGACCTGGGAGTCATCGGCGCGGGATGACCCGTTCCACCCGCACGCCAACCCGAAGTCGTTGATGTTGCGGGTGTCGTCGGCGCTCGCGCAGAAGTTTCCGGCCAATCGGGCCCGGGTCTACACCATTCCGTACACCGCGCAGTTCCGTAACCCCACCAATCTCGGTGATCGGCAGGCCGACTACGACGTGTCGCGACGGCAGGGCTATCTGCGCACCGCCGGGCACATCACGGAGGTGAACAAGCGGTGCCCCATCACGACGTTCGTCATCCTCGGCTTCTCCCAGGGGGCGGTCATCGGCGGGGACGCCGCCAGCAATATCGGCAACGGCCGCGGGATCCTGAATCCCGAAGACGAGGGTCTGGTCATCGGGGTGGGGCTCATCGCCGATGGACGCCGGGTCGCCGACCAGCAGAACGATATCGGGCCCAACCCGCCCGGCGTCGGCGCTGAGGTGGCGCTCGGCGGATTCCGGAACCTGGTGCCGGGAATCACCATGAACGGCCCGCGCGAGGGCGGATTCGGCACCCTGCGCGACCGGGTCTCGGGCATTTGTGCACCCGGGGACCTGATCTGCGATTCGCCGACCGTCCGCAACCCGTTGCGGGCGGTGGGACAACTGGTCAGCGCCGCCAGCAACCCGGTCCACGCGCTCTATGCGACTCCGAAGTATTGGGAGTACAACGGGGCGACCGCCACGCAGTGGATGTACGCGTGGGCGGTGGGCGTGATCGACGGAGCGCCGCACCCGAAGCACTTCTGATCGACCCCTGGTCCTCGATCCAGCATTTGGTCGGTTCCGCGCGCACCGCGTACCGTATCGTCGGTTGAGTTTTGATCGCCGATCGCAGGAGTGGTGCATGACCCGGAAGTTCCGATTCGGAGCCGGTGGTGAGGGCAACAAAGAGGAGGGCGGCGCACGCAAGTTCGTCCAACTCGCCCAGACCGCCGAGGAATATGGCTTCGACGCCTTCGCGATTCCCGATCACCTGGGGAACCAGGTCGGCCCGCTCGCGGCACTCGGCGCCCTGTCGCAGGCCACGACCACGATCCGCCTGGGCACCTCTGTGCTGGCCAACGGCTTCCGGCACCCGGCCATTCTGGCGAAAGAGGCTACGACCATCGACGTCCTGTCGAAGGGGCGGTTGGAGCTGGGTATCGGCGCCGGATGGATGAAGGAGGAATTCGATAAGGCCGGAATCGAGTTCGAGTCCCCGGGCACCCGAATCCGTCGGCTCGATGAGGCGCTCACCATCCTCGACGGCTTGATGCGTGGCGAGACCGTGGACTTCGACGGCGAGTTCTACCAGATCAAGGGCCTGGAAGGGAGTCCGCGTCCGCGCCAGGGCCCGCGCCCGCCGATCGCCGTCGGCGCTGGCGGCCCGAAGATGCTCGCACTCGCGGCCAAGCATGCCGACATCGTCTCGATCGCCCCCGGCACGACGGCCGACGGCAAGATGAAACTGTCGGACATGACGCTGGAGAAGACCGCGGCCCGGGTCGACCGGGTCCGGGAGGCGGCGGGTGATCGGTTCGACGATATCGAGTTGAACTGGACCATTGCCGTCATCGTCATCACCGATGACCGCGTCGCGACGGCCGAGATGGCGCTCAAGGCGCTCGACCAGGGCTACCCCCCCAACATTGAACGCGACACGACGTTCACCGTCGACGACGTGCTGTCGTCGCCGTACATCGCGATCGGCTCCTTCGAGGAGATCGCCGATCAGATCCGGCGCGTGCGCGAGCGGACGTCGATGTCCTTCGTCGGCGTCTTCCCGACGCAGATGGATGCGTTCGCACCTATTATCCCGATTCTTAAGGGAGAGTAAGATAGCCGAGGATCTGCGCTCGACCGGCCGTACCGAAGAGGTGCGGCGGTTTGGTGATCGATGCGCACGATGGACCGGAAGCGATCACGACCTGACCTGACAAATGTCCCTTGCCAGCCGACCGTCCCACCCCGGGCGGTTGCGGTTGAGGGCGGAGAGAAGCCGAGGCCCCGGCGCGCGGGTGCCCGGCACAGGAGTACCAATGCTGAACACCGAATTTGAACAGTTCCTCGACGAGAACGGCAATCTGTCCTTCAACGAGGATGCCACCCTCGTCGACTACGTTGAGCGCAACGTTCGCGATCAGGCGGACACGCTGGCCTACCGCTATATCGACTATTCACGTGAGCGCGACGGCGAGGCGCAGGATCTGACTTGGGCTCAGTTCGGCAAGCGCCTCCGGGCGGTGGCCGCCCGGTTGCAACAGGTGACCGAGCACGGCGACCGAGTCGCCATCCTCGCACCGCAGTCCCTGGAGTACGTGATCGGCTTCTTCGCCGCGCTGTACGCCAGCAACATCGCCGTCCCGTTGTTCTCCCCGGACGAGCCCGGCCACACCGACCGCCTGCACGCCGTCCTCGACGACTGCAAGCCCACCGCGATCCTGACGTCGACCAAATCCGCCGAGGCGGTCCGCGACTTCTTCGCCGACAAGCCGGCCAAGGAGCGTCCGCGCGTCATCGCCGTCGACGCCGTGCCCGACTCCGTCGGATCGACCTGGGTCGCCCCGGTCGCCGGTAAGGACCACAACAAGGACACCGTCGCCTACCTGCAGTACACCTCTGGTTCGACCCGGGTGCCCGCCGGCGTTGAGATCACCTATCTGGCGGTCGCCGCCAACGTTCTGCAGATTTACGACACGATCGAGATTGACCTCAATTCGCGCGGCGTGACCTGGCTGCCGATGTTCCACGACATGGGTCTGCTCACGGTGATCCTGCCGGCCCTCGGTGGCCGGTACATCACGATCATGAGCCCGCAGGCATTCGTGCGCCGCCCGGGACGGTGGATCAAGGAACTCGCCGCCGCAAGTGATGGCGCGGGCACCTTCGCCGCAGCACCGAACTTCGCGTTCGAGCACGCCGCCGCGCGGGGGCTGCCGAAGGAGGGCGAGGAGCTCGACTTGTCCAACGTGATTGGTCTGATCAACGGCTCGGAGCCGGTCACCGTCAGCTCGATGAAGAAGTTCAACGACGCGTTCGGGCCCTACGGACTGCCCAAGACCGCGATCAAGCCCTGTTACGGGATGGCCGAGGCCACCCTGTTCGTCTCCGCCACCGCGCGCGAGAACGAGGCAAAGGTCATCTACGTCGATCGGGAGGACCTGAACGCCGGCCACCTGACCGTGGTCGACGACGACGCACCCAACGCGGTGCCGCAGGTGTCCTGTGGACAGGTGGCGATGAGCCAGTGGGCCACCATCGTCGATCCGGAGACCGGGGCCGAACGCGCCGACGGCGACGTCGGCGAGATCTGGCTCCACGGACTCAACATCGGCAAGGGTTATTGGAACAAGGACGACGAGACCGAGGCCACCTTCCACAACAAGCTGGTGACGCCGCTCGAATCTGGCAGCCACGCCGAGGGCACCGACGTCGATGCCGACTGGATGGCCACCGGCGACTACGGCGTGTGGCTCGACAACGAGCTGTACATCACCGGCCGCGTGAAGGACCTGGTCATCGTCGACGGCCGTAACCACTACCCGCAGGACCTCGAGTTCAGCGCACAGGAGTCGAGCACGGCCCTGCGTCCCGGCTTCATCGCCGCCTTCTCGGTGCCCGCTAACGAGCTGCCGTCGGTGGTGTTCGACAACGCCAACAGCGGGCTGGCCTACGACGCCGACGATGCCGCCGAGCAGCTGGTCGTCGTGGCCGAGCGAGGTGTGGGCAAGCGGGTCGCCCCGCAGGAGGTGGCCGACACGGTACGGGCCGCGATCGCCCAGCGCCACGGCGTGATGGTGCGCGACGTGCTGCTGGTCCCGGCCGGCTCGATCCCGCGCACGTCCAGCGGCAAAATCGCGCGGCGAGCTGCGAAGGGGGCCTACGTCGACGGCACGCTCCGCGGGGGCTACCAGCAGACGGCTTTCCCGGACGCGCCCGACCAGTAGGCTGGAACCCGATGTCTGAACTAAATAACGACGCCGCGCCCGCCGCCGGCGACGACGAAGCCACCTCGACGCCAACATCCGCCGGCACCGCCGGGGAGACGATCGGCGACCTGACCGTCCCCGAACTCCGGGATTGGCTGCGCGACTGGGTGTCGCAAGCGACCGGAGTCCCCGTCGACCAGATCTCCGAAGATCGGCCGATGGAGGAGTTCGGCCTGTCGTCGCGCGATGCCGTCGCCCTCGGTGGAGACATCGAGGACAAGACGGGCGTCGTATTGACGGCCACTGTCGTCTATCAGCACCCGACGATCGCCTCACTGGCGAAACGGATCATCGAGGGCGACCCCGACGAGGGGCGCGACGAGCTGGATGCGTTCTGGGAGCGGGAGCGCAATCCCGATGACGACATCGCGATCGTCGGCTTCGCCACCCGCTTCCCCAAGGCCGGGGAGACGCCAGAGTCGACGTGGGAGGCGCTCATCACCGGGCGCGACGGTATCTCCGAACTTCCAGAGGACCGGTGGAGCGAGTTCAAGGCCGATCCGCGGATGCTCGAAGTCCTCGAGAAGCGCAACTTGCGCGGCGGATACCTCGACACCGTGAAGGCCTTCGACGGAGACTTCTTCCAGATGAGTCCGCGCGAGGTCGAGATGGTCGACCCGCAGCAGCGGCTGGTGCTGGAACTGACGTGGGAAGCGCTCGAGCACGCTCACATCCCGGCCAGCGACCTCAAGGGCGGACAGGTCGGCGTGTTCGTCGGCACCTCCACCAACGATTACCAGCTGCTCGCCGCACTGGGTCTCGGCGAGGGATCGGACGAGACTGCGGCGTACGCCCTCACCGGTACCGCAACGTCGATCATCGCCAACCGCACGTCCTACTTCTTCGACTTCCACGGACCGTCGGTAGCGGTCGACACCGCCTGCTCATCGTCGCTCGTATCCGTGCACCAGGCGGTGCAGAGCCTTCGCACAGGTGAGTCCGACGTCGCGCTGGCCGGTGGCGTAAACATGATCCTGACGCCCGCCGCCACCGTCGGCTTCGACACGATCGGCGCCGTTGCCAAGGATGGGCACATCAAGGCCTTCTCCGCCGACGCCGACGGCATGGTCCGGTCGGAGGGGGGCGGGATGTTCGTCCTGAAGCGAATCGCCGACGCACGCCGTGACGGCGACACAATCCTTGCCGTCATCGCGGGTTCGGCGGTCAATTCCGATGGGCGGTCCAACGGCATCTTCGCGCCCAACCCGGAGGCGCAGGTCGCGGTGCTCCGCTCGGCCTACACCGATGCGGCAGTCGATCCGCGCGAGGTCGACTATGTCGAGGCGCACGGCACCGGAACGATTCTGGGCGACCCGATCGAGGCCGACGCCCTGGGCCGTGTCGTGGGCAAGGGCCGCGAGCCGGGCAAGCCTGCGCTACTCGGCTCGGCCAAGACGAACTTCGGGCACATGGAGTCCGCGGCGGGCGCCGGCGCCCTGGCGAAGGTTGTGCTGTCCTTGACCAACGATGCGTTGCCCGCGTCGCTCAACTACGCCGGCCCGAACCCCTACATCCAGTTCGAGGCGACCAACCTCAAGGTCAACGACGAGATTTCGCCGTGGCCGCGCTACAGCGGGCATGCGGTCGCCGGTGTGTCGGGCTTCGGTTTCGGCGGAACCAACGCCCACCTGGTCGTCCGCGAGGTGCTCGACACCGATCTGCACCCGGTCCCCGCGACCGTTGGAACGGACTCCCCAGGGGAGTCCGCCGACGCGTCGGCCACCGTGTCCGGCGATATCGAAACCGACGATGATGAGTACCTGACCGACGCCGAGCGCGCCATCCTGGCCGCCCGCGCGAGTGTGGACGCGATCCCCGCCGTCGAAGTCGAGGTCGATCCGGCCGACGGGTTCGGCCCCTGCGCGCAGGACGGCGCGGTCGTCCCGCTCGTCGTCTCCGGGTTCGTCTCGTCGCGGCGCCGCAAGGCCGCCGCCCGACTGGTCGAGTGGCTGACGTCCGCCGAGGGGAGGGCCACTCCGCTCGTCGACATCGGGCGCGCGCTCGCCCACCGAAACCACGGTCGTACCCGCAGCGTCGTAATGGCCCGCAGCCATGAGGATGCGATTAAGGGGATGACGGCGGTCGCGGAGGGCAAGAGCAATCCGATCGTGTATACCGCAGAGGCGCCCGATCCGGCCTCGGCGGTGTGGCTGCTGTCCGGGTTCGGTTCACAGCACCGCAAGATGGCCAAGCAGCTCTACCTGGAGAACCCGGTCTTCGCCAAGAATGTCAATCGGGTCGACGAGTACGTGCAGCGCGAGTTGGGCTACTCGATCGTCGAGGTGTTCCTCGACGACGAGCAGACCTACGGCATCGAGACCAGCCAGGTGGGGATCTACACGATTCAGGTTGCGCTCGCGGACACGATGCGCCACTTCGGCGCCGAACCGGGTGTACTGGTGCCGCACTCGATGGGAGAGGCATCGGCCGCATACATCAGCGGCGGATTGTCGCTGGCCGATGCGACCCGGGTCATCTGTCAGCGCTCCCGCCTGATGGGCGAGGGCGAATCGATGCTGACCGGCGACGACATTCGCCTGATGGCGCTCGTCGAATACAGCGCCGAGGACATCGAGGCGGTCCTCGTCGACTTCCCCGACCTTGAGATCTGTGTCTATGCCGCACCGACGCACACTGTTATCGGTGGCCCGGAACCCCAGGTCGACGCCATCGTCGCGCGTGCCGAGGGCGAGGGCAAACTGGGTCGAAAGCTGCAGACGAAGGGCGCCAGCCACACATCGCAGATGGACCCGATACTCGGTGAACTCGCCTACGAGTTGACCGGAATCAAACCGCAGCGGCCCACGGTGGGCTTCTACAGCTCGGTCGATCGGGAGACGTTCTACCGTGCTGGCCACGAGCCGGTGCACAGCATTGAGTATTTCCTCAAAGGCCTGCGCCACAGTGTCTGGTTCAGCCAGGCGATTGCGAAGTCGGTGGAGAACGGGCACCGCACCTTTGTCGAGCTGTCGCCCAATCCGGCGGTGCTGATCTCCGTTGCGGCCGTGACATTCAGTGCCGGACTGCACGATGCCGAGCTGGTCGAGACCCTTCGGCGCAAGGAAGACGAGAGCTACGGGCTCATCAATGCGCTGATGAAGCTCTATGTCCACGGGCATCCGTGCGACGTTGCCGCCCTGTTCGGGAGTGGTGACTTCGCGGACATCCCACGCACGCATTTCGACCGGCGCGACTACTGGTTGACCGCCGATCTGTCGAGTGGTTCGGGTGCCGGGCGTGTCCCGGGCAGCCATGTGGCACTGCCCGACGGCCGCCACGCCTGGGAGGTCAACGCCAGCGCCGTCGACGATCCGCGGGCGTTGGTCGCTGCCGCGGCGGGCCAGGTTTTCACTGACGTGACGGTCGGGGCCGGCGAGGCCTACGGCGACTTCCCGTCGACGGGCACCGTGACCACGACGCTGACCCCCCACCCCGGTGGCGGCTCGGTCACCGTGCACGCCCCCGACGGCAATCAGTTCCGGCTGGTCTTCGTGGCCGTCGTTACCGGCACTTCGGCAAAGCCGGGTGCCGATGCGGCGACCCGCATGGAGACCGGGCCGGCGGCGTCGGACGGTGCGCAGCCGCGCACGGGCGCGGCAGCCTTCGACGACGACACTGTCGTCGTCGAAGACGAGGTCGTGGACAATATCGGCGACAAGTGGAGCCCGGAGTCGGGTGAGAAGGTCGGCGACCGGCTCGCGCTGATCGTCGGCGAGTCGATGGGGTATGACCCCGAGGACTTGCCGCGCGAGGTCGCACTCATCGAACTCGGACTCGATTCGCTGATGGCGGTCCGGATCAAGAACCGCGTCGAGTACGAATTCGACATTCCGCAACTGCAGATGCAGGCGATGCGCCAGGCGAGCCTGGCCGACGTGGAGAAGTTCGTCGCATTCGCGGTCACCCATCGTGACCAGCTCGACAACCTGGCCGAGAACGCGGGCGGTGACGGCGAACTCGACACCGCGGCCATCAACGCCTACATCGACGAGCAGATCGCGCTGGAGAAGGCGCCGGGCACCGGCCCCAAGCAGGCCGAGCCCAAGGAAGCCGAGCCCAAGCAGGCCGAGCCCAAGGAACCCGAGGCCAAGGAACCCGAGGCCAAGGCGGTGACGCCCAAGACGGTCGTCGTCGCCCAGGCCGCCGACCTGACCGATCAGGCCGCGGTCGCCGAGGCGGCCGGGTCTGACGTCCCGCCGCGCGATGCCGCCGAGCGGTTGACCTTTGGCGTCTACGCGACGATCACCGGAAAATCGGCTGGCGGCATCTTCAACAAGCTGCCGGTGCTGGGGCAAGACGTTGCGCAGCAGTTGACCGACAAGCTCAACGAACGCACCGGTGGCGACATCGACGCCGAGGACATCCTGGACGCGGAGACCATCGAAGAAATGGCGGACTACGTCCGCAACTACCTCGACGCCGGCGCGGCCACCGACGGATTCCTGCGCTACCTGCGGCTTGTTCCAGAGGATAAGAAGTGCTACGAACCGGGTCGGGGTGATCGGGTGCCGCTGCTGTTGTTCCACCCGGCTGGCGGTAACACCTCGGCCTACGAGGCGCTACTCAAACGGTTGCCCGACGATCAGCCGGTCATCGGCTTCGACCGCGTCGAAGGCACCATCGAGGAGCGCGTCCGGCAGTACATGCCGCGGTTGCGCGAGGTTCAGCCACACGGCCCGTACGTGCTCGCCGGCTGGTCGCTTGGCGGCGGCCTGGCCTATGGCTGTGCCCAGGTGCTGCGCGAGGAGGGCGAGGAGGTCGCCTTTGTCGGGCTGATTGACGCTGTCATGCCGTCGGAGCGGGTCGAGGAGACGCCGGAGTCCAAGCGTGACCGCCTCGAACGGTGGAAGGACTTCGCCATCCGCAACTACGATCTCGACGAGGACATCCCGATTCCGATGGATCGGTTGGTGGAGGCCGATGACGAAGGCCAGTTCCAGATCATCATGGAGATGATGGCGATGAGCAACACCAAGATCCCCGGTGGAATCATCGAGCATCAGCGGACGTCGTTCATCGACAACCGGGCGCTGACCAGCATTGATCCGACGCCGTACGGCGGCAAGGTGGTGCTCTACCGTGCTGACCGCATGCACGACGGCGCCATCGAACTCGAGCCGCAGTGGGCCGAGGTCGATGAGGACGGCGGTTGGGGCCCGCTCGTCGGCGAGCTGGAGATCGTCCACATCGGCGGCGATCACCTGTCGATCGTCGACGAGCCCTTCATCAGCAAGGTTGGGGCGGATCTCACCAAACGCATGACGAACTTGGGCGACTGAAGGGACCTGCGGGATGACTCAGACGACGGCGGAGAAGCTGGCCGACCTACGCGTGAAGCTAGCGGCGTCGCAGGAACCCGGCGGTGAGGTGGCCGTCGCCAAGCGAGCGGCCAAGGGGATCTGTTCGCCGCGCGAGCGGCTGAACATGCTGTTCGACCCGGGCACCTTCCTCGAGATCGGTGCGCTGATCAAAGCACCGGGGGCGAGCGAGACCGGCTATGGGGACGGTGTGGTCACCGGCCACGGCCTAGTCAACGGGCGGCCGGTCGCCGCCTTCTCCCACGATCAGTCGGTCATGGGCGGGTCGGTCGGCGAGATGTTCGGCCGCAAGGTTGCGGCACTGATGGAACTGGCCGGCAAGGTCGGCTGCCCCGTCGTCGGTATCAACGACTCGGCCGGGGCCCGCATCCAGGACGCGGTAACCTCGCTGGCCTGGTACGCCGAGATGGGCCGCCGCAACGAACTGGTCTCCGGGCTGGCGCCGCAGGTGTCGATCATTCTCGGCAAATGCGCGGGCGGCGCCGTCTACACGCCGGCGAATACCGATATCCTCGTCGGCGTCGAGAACAAGAGCTACATGTTCGTCACCGGCCCGGAAATCCTCAAGGCCGTCAACGGCGAGGAGACCTCGGCCGAGGATCTCGGCAGTGCGCACAACCAGGCGCGTTGGGGCAACATCCACCATGTCGCGGCCGACGAGAAGGCTGCCTTCGACTGGGTGCGCGACTACCTCGACTACATGCCGTCGTCGGCCCATGAGCAGCCACCGGTGATCAATCCCGGGCTCGAACCGGAGGTCACCGAATCGGATCTGGCGCTCAACGACTTCATGCCCGACAGCGACAACGCCGGGTATGACATGAAGGACCTCATTATCCGGCTGTTCGACGACGGCGCGTTCCACGAGGTTGCCGCGCTCTTCGCACCCAACCTGATCACCGGCTTCGTTCGGATCGACGGACACAGCGTCGGCGTTGTCGCCAACCAGCCGAGCGTGATGGCCGGGACGCTTGACACCGATGCCTCGGAGAAGGCGACCCGGTTCGTCCGCATTTGCAACGCCTACGGGATCCCACTGGTCTTCCTCGTCGACACCCCGGGAATCCTGCCGGGCGTCGTCGAAGAGTCCAAGGGCACGATCCGGCGCTCGGGAAAGTTCCTCTATGCGTATGTCGAGGCCGACGTCCCGAAGATCACCGTCGTCCTCCGCAAGGCCTACGGGGGCGCCTATGCGGTCATGGGCTGCAAGCAACTCGGTGCCGATCTGAACTTTGCGTGGCCGACGGCCAAGATCGCGGTGATGGGCGCCGAGTCCGCGGCCGTGCTGCTGACCCGCCGGCAGACCGAGGGACTCTCGGCCCACGACGCGGACAAAGTACGCCGCGACTTCATCGATTTCTACAACGTGATGATGGCCAACCCGTATCTTGCGGCGGAAAAGGGCTACATCGACGCGGTCATCGAGCCGTCGCAGACCCGGCTGGAGTTGCGCAAGGCGCTCGCGCAACTGCGTGACAAACGAGTTCCGCGCACGCCGCGCAAGAACTATTTGATGCCGATCTAGATCGGGGGGGATGGCGATGAAACGGTTCTTCGGCTGTCTTGCCGCCCTGACCGCGCTCGTGCTGATCATCGGTGGATGCAGCGCCGGCGGGGCCGAGCACAAGTCACCCGGTTCCGCCGGGGTGAAGGCCAGTACCTCCGCCCACGACAAGCACGGCTACTGGGATACGCAGGGCAAGCCCGTCAACGGCGGCCCGGCGGGAGCCGATGGGTCGACGGGCAACAACCTGACCCGGGAGTACTGCGCGCGCAACGAGGATCCGGGCTGCCCGAAGGGCAGCTACGTGGGCCCGAACGCGCAGCGCGATCCCAAGGGAGGTCCGGGATACGTGCCGTGTGAGGGGACGATCTGCACCAACCCGAATCATGGCGCCGGCACCGATCCGCGGACCAACGGCGGCGACAATACCGCTACCGGCGGGTGGGACGCCAACGGGAATCCGGTCGCCGGCGGGCCGCGCGGCGCAGACGGGTCGACGGGCAACAACCTGACCCGGCAGTACTGTGCCGCCAACCAGAACCCAGGGTGCCCGGCGGGTAGCTACGGCGCGCCCCAGCAGCGTTAGGCCGGGCGACGAGGGTGGCAACCGGCCGGTTCGACGCCGGCCGTTCGGCCGTGCGAGCCGAGGCGGGGAAGCCGTAATCCGCTGGCCGTCCGGGTCATCCTCGGGCATGCTCGATCAGTGACCGCCACCGCACCGATGCCACAGCAGCCGCTGCAGTTGCCGCGAGCGCTGGCGCCATTCGCGCATCGGCAGTACCGCTGGCTCGCGGTCGGTTTGATCCTCTCGATGTTCGCCGACGGCGTCTGGGCGATCACCCTGGTCTGGCAGGTCATCGGATTGGGCGGGCAGCCGGTGCAGGTCTCGATCGCCACGGCCGCTTCGGCCATCGGGATGGTGGTGTCCACGCTCGCCGGCGGTGTCCTCGCCGACCGGGTCTCGCAGCGGCGGATCGTGATCGGCCTGGAGATGGCCAAGACGGTCGTCTTCGCCCTGGTCGCGGCGGCGTCGGTAACCGGAAACCTCCAGCTGGGACACGTCGTCCTCGCTGCCCTGCTGGCCGGCGTCACCACCGGAATGTATTACCCGGCGTATTCCGCGATGCTGCCCTCGATCCTGCCGTCGTCGGAGTTGCAGGCGGCCAACGGCGTCGAGGGATTCCTCCGGCCGGTCGCGTATCAGGCGGTCGGCCCGGTGATCGCCGGCTGGATCATCGCCGCCACCGCGCCGGGATACGCGGTGATGGTCGCGGCGGCGGCGTCGATCGCGTCGGGCCTCTGCTACCTCGTCATGCCCCCGGTACCGGTGCGGCGCGAGTCGAATGAGTTGCGGGGCAATCCGGTTCGGGGGATTCTGACCGACCTGGCCGAGGGGTTCGGGTACCTGCGCCGGACGCCGTGGCTGTGGTCGACGCTGCTCTACTCGACAGTCCTGGTGTTGGCCACCCTCGGCCCCATCGAGGTGCTGATTCCCTTCTTTCTGCGGGAACGGGCAGGTGGTGATGCGGCCGACCATGCCCTGGTGCTGGCCGCGTACGGTATCGGCGCGGCGATAACGTCTCTCCTCTTCGCGTCGATCCCCATGCCGCGCCGCTATCTCACGCTCATGTTTGCGATCTGGGGGGTGTCGAGCGTTCCGTTGATTCTCATCGGGGTCGCCCACTCGGTTTGGGTTGTGGTGGTCGCGGGATTTGTCATGGGGGTCTTGTTCGACGGCCCAATGGTCCTGTGGGGCACGCTGTTACAGCGCCGGGTCCCGCCCACCCTGCTCGGCCGGGTGGCAAGCCTCGACTTCTTTGTATCCGTTGCGCTGATGCCGGTTTCGATGGCAATCGCGGCACCGGTCGGGCAGGCGCTCGGCCTCACGACGACGTTCGTGCTCGCCGGCCTGCTCCCCGTGCCGATGGCCGTCGTGTTCTACCTCGCCGCCCGACTGTGGCGGGACGAGGTCGAGCACCCGCTCAACGACGAGCCCGATCAGAATTGATCGCCCAAGCGGGCTGCAATGGACATATCGTCCACGATCTGCGCCCTCGGCGACGTTTCCAGCGCGATCAGTAGCCGGTGGCGCGCATCGGCGCCAGATCCCACAACCCGGACTCGCGTTGCGTCCCGAGCACCAGTGTCGCCGGCGGCGCCGGATCGATCACGGTGAACCGCTGCAGGCCACCCCAGTCCCGGCCCCAGTTGTTGCGCAGGTAGGTCGGCAGCAGTGTCGGCCGCAACAGTGCCTCGGTGATGCCCAGCGGGCCGCCGGCCTTGCCGGCCATCCACGTCTGGCTGTTCCGGCGGGTCGCATCGGCCTCCGGCATGATGCGCCACTGCGGTACTTCGAGCACCCCGTTGCGGACCGCGATCGGCCGCTGGCACGGGAAGACGAAGCCGGGCAGCCAGTCGATGAGCACTGGATCGGTTTGCCCGACAACGTCATTGAGAGTGCGGAGACGGTCGACGCGGGGCGGCGTGACGCCCACCCACTCGTTTGTGGAGGCCGAGGCATCGTCGACGACGATCCGGACGACATCGGCATCGCGCGGCGCCTTGTCGAGCGGGAACCGCAGGTCGCGCCAGGCAGGGGCACCGCCAGCGTCGAGCGGTGACATGGCGCCGAGTTGCGTGACTGCCCCGGTGGGGCCGCGGCGCCCGAACTCGACGACGAGCTTCTGGCCCTTCTGCTCCATGTTGTCGTGATCGATGCCCTCGACCGAGCCGGCGACCGCGACGGTCAGCAGCGGCCGATCCTGCTGCGGATTGGAGGTGTTGAACGGCAACTGGTACCAGGAGGTCTCAAGCTTGGCCGTTCCGCCCGGTGCCCCATATGAGCCGAGCACCGGCGTCCGGGCCGGATCGAGGTTGAACGGCAACAGACTCGTCGACCCGTTGACGCCCACCGGTCCGCGACCGCCCCACGTGTTGCCGGCGGCCGACTCGTTGATCGAGGCGCCCGGGTTCTCCTGGGACGGCAGTTCACCGCCGCCGTCGGTGGTGGACGGTGTCATCACATTTTCGGGCACGCCCTGCGGGGTGAATCCGGGGTTGGGCGCGAGCCCGGCGGCGATCGACGGCGCGGGTCGCCCGTCTACCGCGGCGGGCAGCAGAATGCCCTGCGTCGGATTGTCGGCGACCATGACATCGTTGGCCAGCGCGCACTCGTTACCGGTCATCGCGCGGTAGTTAGACTTGGTCCACGACCAGCTGTCGCGCTGTACCCAGGCACCCTTGGCCAGGCTCGCCACCATGAACAGGACGAGCAGCATGGCGATCGTCGGCAGCGGGGCGAACTTGAACGGGCCGGGCAGGACCGGGCCGGTGCGGGTCTTCTCGTCGACGTAGTCGTCGCGGAAATGGTAAAAGAGCCCGAGTAAGGCGGTGAAGACGGCGATGGCCAGCACGAACCAGCTGACGTTGATGCCCGCGATGGCGACCGGGCGGTCGCGCCACGGCACGCCGTAGTTGCCGACGAACCACCACATGTTGATGCCGGCGAAGGACATCGCGGTGACGAAGAAGACGGCCGAGGCGGCAAAGGCGCGGTTGCGCCGCGACGCCAGCAGGGCCGGCGCCATCAAGGCTGCGGCGGCCGCCGCCAATCCGCCCGCGATACCGGCGTACACGCCGAAGTGGTGGGTCCATTTGGTCGGGGTGAAGGCGATGAAGAACATCGTGCCGAGCATGACGGCGATCAGCCGCCAGATCGGCGCGCGCGCGACACCGTTGGGATGCCGCCCGCGCAGCAGCCGGAACATCACGTAGAACAGTGCGAGCAGCATCAGCAGGATGCCGATGCGCCGCGACAGTGTGCCGTCACCGGTCTGCAGGATCAGGTAGTAGTAGCGGATCGGCTCTTGCCACCACTCCAGCGTCGGCCCGACCTGGGAGGCGACCTGTGATGCGTCGACGAGCGGCAGCACCGACTGGTCGGCGAAGATCATGTACAACACCGCCGTGCCGGCCGCCATGATCGGCGCCAGCATCGGCAGCCAGCCGTCCCGCCGGTGGCGGCTGACGAGTGTCTTCACGACGGGGCGCAGGCCGGCCAGCAGGGCCGCTGCCGCCATCAACCCACCGGGGGCGAGTGCGAGGGTGAACGCGGCCGTCACGGCCGCGATCGCATAGGGGAGCAGGCGTCGGGTCGCAATGGCCCGCTCCACGCAGCACCACGTCAGCAGGGCGCCGACCGCCTCGGCGGGCTCGGGCCGGATGCCGTTGTTGTACGGCAGCCAGATGGCGAGGAAGACAAACGCACCGGCCCACATGGCCGGCGTGCTGTTGCGGACCGCGCGGCCCAGGCGTGGGATGACCTCGCGGCTGATGAGCCACCACCCCAGCAGACCCAGTAGCAGGGCGGGCAACCGCATCCACCACGCCGCGACGCTGATTTGCGTCATCCAGGAGATGACGTGGAAGTGCCACCCGAACGGGTCCTGTGGCACGCCGAAGTACCGGAAGTAGTTGTCGGCGTAGCCGGCGCCACTCGTGATCCGCCCGACGGTCATGTTGTAGCCGTCGTCGGAGGTGTTGGCGCCGCCGAACCACCACAGCAGCAGGATTGCGGTCACCAGGCCGTCGAGCCATGTCGGCTTCCACCAGCCAGCCGGTAGAATCCGCCGGTGCCGCAGCCCGTCACGCGTATCCAAGACGCCCAGCGCGACGAGCGACAGCAGGGTCATGATGATGCCGACGATCATGAGCCAGAACTTCAGCGTCGTCGGGCTGGTCACATACCGGGTGTCGATGTCCGCGGTGAAGGACATGCCGGCGGGCGCGGTGCCCCGCAGATCGGAGTACACGCCGACGATCTGTGGGCGCATCTCGTGGTCGGCGGTCCGGTAGGAGAGCAACGAGCCTTTCAGCTGCCCGGTGTCCAGGCCCTCGATGGCGGCGTGCACCCCATCGGCATTGCCGCGGAAAACGACTCGGCACGCCGGATTGTTCTGGGCGGCGGCCCGGGGCGCGCTCAGGATCACCACATTGCGGTCGATGGCGACCAGGGCGTTGTCGGTGGCGTTGATGAACAAGCCGCGCGCCGTGGCGGCGGCACCATCGGTGGGCAGCGTGGAGAGCAGCACGCCGCCCTTCTCGCCGAGTGCAGTCGCGGCCGAGCACGGCACGGCGACGTGCATATCGGTCGCCACGTAGGAGACCAGCGGTGCGACCACCGACGAGACGGTGTTGTTCTCCGGCCAAACGATCTTCGCGGTGGTGCGCTCGACGGGCAGAAATGCCATGACGAGGGCCAGTAGCGTGCCCAGGAGACCGGCCGCGGCGGCAACCCACTTGGCACCGCGATAGTCGTGCGCGGTGAGGAAGTTGCGCTTGGTGTCTGTGTCACTCATTCTTTGCCCGGCTCCAACCTGATGGATCCGGTCCGCGACCAGCCCCATTGCCTACGAAGATCTGTTGTCACGCGCGCGGGGTGCGCGTTGGCGTCCCGCGGGGTCAAGCGTTCGAGCGCACCCCAGCCGCGATGCCAGTCACCGTCGAGGTAGCTGGGCACGGCCGTACCAACGGTCATCGCCTCGCTCACCGCCAACAGGCCGCCGCCGGCGGTGCTCTGCCACGTGCGCGACTGGCTCAGCGCGGTCGCGTAGTCGGGCAGGATTCGCCACTGGGGGACTTCTGCGACGCCGTGCCGCAACGCCATCGGGCGCTGGCACGGGAAGTGCGCGGCGACCATGAAATCGATCAGCGTCGGGTCGGTCGACCCGACGAGGTGCTGCAGCGTGACCACCTTGGGTGCGCGCGGCGGTGTCAGCATGATGAACTGCGCCGGGCCGAGATTGTTGTCCAGCGCCACCAGCCGCACGACGTCGGCCCCGGGCGGGACCGCCGACATCGGGAGCCGCAGGTTCCGCCACGGACGGTTCGGGATGACCGGGCCGGGGTCGATCGGGATGGCGCCCGGGCCCATCGCCTCGAACTCCCCGCCCGGTCCGCGCCGGCCGAACTGGAACCGCAGCATCTGTCCGAACACGGTCGCACCGAAGGCGTCGATGGTGGAGATCGCGCCGGCGGCGGTGACGACGAGCAGCGGGGACGCGGCCCGGTCGGGCAGGCGGTACCAGTCGGAGGTCAGTCGCGCCTCGCTGGGGTAGCCGTAGCTGCCCAGGACCGGCGTCGTCGCCGGATTCAGCCCGTAGGGCAGCGCGGCGACTGAACCGTTGACGGTCCGCGGCCCGCGCCCGCCGGTGGTGCCGGCTTCGAACGTGCCCATCACGGCGAACGGCTTCGACGACGAGCCCGCGACGTTGGCCTGACCGGGACGTGAGCTGCCCATCTCGGCGGACAGGTTGGTCGTGATTCCGTTGGCGGTGAAGCCGACCGGGTCGGCGCCGGCGAGGGTCTGCGAGATGTCGCGACCGGTGGCCGGGGTGAGCATGCCGTCGTTGGAGTTGGGCTCGACCAGGATCTTGTCGGCCAGGGCGCACGGCTGACCGCGCAGTGTGCCGATGTTCGTGGAGAACGCGCTCGCGACCGGATAGCGGGTGATCGCGGCCTTGGCGAACAGCGCCAACTCGAGAACGACCAGTCCGCCGGCGATGACGGCGATCGGCGACCCGGCCAGCACCAGCCGCGCGCGGTTGGCCACCGCCTCGTGCCGCTTCGCTTCGACCACCGTCGCTGTGTCGGCGACTGCGGTCAGGTTTTCCGCATCATGGTGTTCGAGCCCCTTGTTCTCCACATAGTCCAGCCGCAGGTGCTGCCAGGCGGCCAAAACGCCGGTGACGACGGCAAGGACGAGGAAGATCGTCGACATCGGGATGCCGAGGAGGACCGGGGCCCGGTCGAACCAGGCGATCCCGTAATCATAGAAGAACGGCCAGGCATTCTTACCGGCGGTCGCGGCCGCCAGGGCGAACATCAGGCCCGACACGAACACCGTCAGGTTCCGCGTCGACCGGGCCGCCGACTGCGCGACGGCGAGGGTGGCCGTGGCCGCGACGGCGGCGGCCAGACCGGCGTAGATGCCGAACTGGACGGTCCATTTCGTCGGCGTGAAGATCATCAGGACCATGGTCACGCCGATTGCGCCGACGGCCCGCCAGGCCGGTCCGCTGCGCACGCCGTCGATCTGCCCGCGGCGCAACAGCACCGCGACCGTGACGAACGCCGACGCGAAGAGCAGCAGGACGGGAACGCGACGGGCCAACGATGCATCGGCGGTGGTGACGGTGAGGAAGTAGTAGCGCAGGTATTCCTGGAACCAGGGCAGGTTGGGGCCCACCTGGTAGCGGATTTTCATTGCCTCGCCGACGGTGGCGAGGGTCTGGTCCCCGAACACCGCAAGCAGGACGACGAGCCCGGCGGCGCAGACCGGGGCGAGCACGGCGGCCCACCCGATCTCGCGGCTGCGCGCTACGCCGATTGCGAGCAGGGCGCGGGCGCCGACGAGGAGAATGGCGATTCCGATGACGCCCTGGGGGGCCGCCGCGAAGGTGAATGCGGCGGCCACGACGGCAAGCGCGATCGGGAGGAGTCGCTTGGAGGTGATCGCCGATTCGATCGCCCACCACGTCAGGAGCGAGCCCAGTACGATGACCGACTCGCTGCGCAGCCCGCTGCACAACGGCATCCAGAATGCGGTGAACACCGCGGCGCCGGCCCACACCGGCCAGCCGTGGGCGACGGCACCGCCCAAGCGGGGCAGCAGCACCCGGCTCAGCACGTACCAGGAGACCAGTCCGGCGATGAGACTGGGAAGATGCATCCAAAGCATCGACGCCGACACCGACGACCAGTGTGACAAGAAGTCGTAGTACCAGCTGAACGGCGCTTCGGCGATACCGAAGAAGCGGTAGTAGTTGGGGAGGTACCCGGCTTCGCCGGCCACCCGGCCCATGTTGAGGATGTAACCGTCGTCGGGACCGCCGCCGCCGAGGAGGGCCCATCCCAGCAGGGCGGCCGTCACAGCGAGGTCGGACATCCGGGGGCGCAGCGAGGCGAGGAAGCCGACCCGGTGGATCGCATCGTCCCCGTCCGCATCGTCCCCGTCCGCATGGTCCCCGTCCGCATCGCGCGCGGCCGCGACGGTGGGCGAGTGGCGGTCGAGCATGGCCACGGCGACCAGGGCGGCGAGTACCGCCAGCAGCCCGACGATCATGACGATGGTCTTGAGCAGTGTCGCGGAGGATTCGTAGCGGTTATCGATGTCGATTCGCGCGGACAGGCCGCGCTGCGCGGCCCGCGCCACGTCGGCCGCGGGCAGCGGCGAGAAGATGCCGTCGATCTGCGGTTGCGCCACCGGGTCGGCGGTGCCGACGGGTCCGAGGCCGACGAACTGTGCGCTCGGCCCGGCCGGGCTGGAGCGGATCACCAGTTTGTCGCACCGGTTCATTCCCGCGCGGGGAGCGCTGGCCAGCAGAGTGTTGCGGCTCAGCACGGTGATCGCGTCGCCCGCCGTGACCGACAGCATCCGGCCGCCGGCGCCGGGTGCGTTGGCCGGCATGGTGGTCAGGACCGGGGTGGTCTCGCGCGGGAGATCGGCGAGGACGGCGCACGGGATCTCGATGTGCAGTGCTTTCGCCGTCTGGGCGATGAGCGGTGCGGTGATCGACGACGAGGCGGTCAGATCCTGGCCCTGGGGCCAGGCCACCGTGGCCTGGACTGCCTGGACCGGAAGCAGGGGGGTGATGGCGCAGGCAAGAATACCGGCAAGGCCGGCGATGACGGCGATGAGCCGGGCGAGCTTCAACCGACTCGAGTGGTCAGCGCCGGAGGCGTCGGGCTCGGGCCCGGCAGCCCCCGGTTGCGTGGAAGACACAGACACGAATGCCCATCGTAGGCGACGCGGCTGAGGAAATGGTGATCGCACCCACTTCACCACGGCCGGGAGTCAGTGCCGGATCGGCGCAGGTCGCCACAGCCCGCTGCGGACTCGGGTCCCGGTGACAAGCTCCGCCGGTGCGGTGCTCGTCGGGTCGAACGGCCGGTACGCCTCCAGTGCGCCCCAGTCACGTCCGATATCGCCCTTGAGGTAGGTGGCCACGGTCTCCGGCTGCTGCGACACTTCCAGCCAGCCGAGCGGGCCCCCGCCGGCGGCACTCTGCCAGGTGGACACGGCGGCCGCGAGGTCCGCGCCCGGACGGATTCGCCATTTCGGGATCTCGGCGACGCCGTACCGGTGGTCGAACGGCCGTTGGCAGGGGAACACCAGGCCCGAGGTCCAGTCGACGTGGACTGGGTCCTTTTTGCCGACCAGCTGCTCCAGCGTTTGCATCTGGGGCAGCCGGGGTGGCGTGACGACGACGTATCGGTCGGTCGCCAGGTTGTCGTCGCGGGCGACGATCCGGATCGCCGTCGTTTCGGCGGGCAGGGCGTCGGTGTTGAGCCGAACGTTGCGCCACGACGGGCGCGGGCCGGGGTCGATGAGCGGAATCGACCCGGCGACGCCCAGGGCGTCGTCGCGGGTTTCCGCAGTGACCGGCGTCGTCGAATACTCCAGGACGAGGTCGGGCCGTTCGAACCAGCCGGCGGCGGAAAAGGTGATCAGCGGGTACTGCTGGAAGTCGCGTGGCAGGGCGTACCAGCCCGAGCGCAGCCGGGCCGGTGACTGCGCGGCCGCCGAGTAGCTGCCGAGTACCGGCGTGCGGGCCGGGTCGAGGAAGAAGGGCAGGCGCGCGTGACTGCCGTTGACCCCGGGTTGGCCGGTTAGGCCGCCGGAGGTCCCACCACTGTTGGCGGCGAGGACGCCGGGATCGTTGTTGGCGTTATCGGCGAGTACGCCCAGCGACCCCTGGGCGGCGTTGGTGACCATTCCCGTCGGCACCCCGTCGGGAGTGAACCCGTCGGTCTGCGCCGAGGCCGGGCCGGTTCCGGGGGCCGGGCGCGGACCGGCGAGCGCCTGGGCCGGGCTCAGCGATCGATCGACCGGTGCCAGCTGGAAGTTCGACGGGTCGCGCTCGGTCCAGATCTTGTCGGCCATACCGCACTCCATACCGCGCAGCGCCTCGAGGTTGGCCCGTGGAACCGAGTACGACGACGACTGGCGCACCCCGGCCAGCACCGCCGTCACGACCTGGAACAGGACGACGGCGGCGACGACGAAGACGAGGGGCTCCGAGCGCAGCGTCGAGGTGAACCGTTCCCATCCCGTTCGCGGTTGGGGGTGTTCGGCCACGACCGGATCGACCCCGGTGAACGGTTCCCGAAGGTGGAACAGCAAGGCGAGGGCGAGTAGGGCCAGCGCTGCGAACAGCAGCACACTGGTGACCCGGAAGCCGAAGGTCACCTGCTCGGTGCCCCACGGCATCCCCCACGCGGAGGAGTAGAAGTAGGAGTTGGGTGCGGCGAATGCGAGCGCGGCGATGAACAAGGTGAGCGCCGCGAAGATCGTGCGGTTTCGGCGCGAGTGCATCGACTGGTGGCCGACCGCGATCGCGGCGATCGCCGCCAACGCCGCCCCGAGGCCGGCGAAGACCCCGAAGTGGTGGGTCCACTTGGTGGGCGTGAACATGAGGAACAGCAGCGACGCGAAGACGATGCCGACGATCCGCCGGGTCGGCCCGCTCGCCGTGCCCGGGATCGCGCCCTTGCGCAGCAGCATCGCGGCGGACACGGCCAGGGACAGCAGCATGATCAGCACCGCGAACCGGCGGGCGATTGACCCGTTGGCCGAGTACTCGAATAGCGACGAGTAGCGGTCGATCTCGTTGTACCAGTGCAGCGACGGGCCCAGTGCGGTCTTCATGGTGCTGGCGTCGAGGAAGGCGCGCAGCGTGAGGTTGGCGAACACGATGAACACGACAAAGGTGCCCGCGGCGAGAATCGGGGCGAGCAGGGCGAAATACGTACCGATGACCCGTCGCCGGGTTCGTGGTCCGCGTGCGCCGAAGATCTGGTCGTCGATGTCCTTGGCGCGTTTGATGAGGGCGAGGATCATCGGCCGGGCCCCGGCGATCAGTGCCGCGACGGCGAGTAGTCCGGTCGGGCCGGCGGCCAGGCTGAAGGCGCCGATCATGCAGGCGATGGCGGCGGGCAGTAGCCGGCCGGTGGCGATGGCCCGCTCCACCGAGCACCAGGTGAGCAGCGCGCCCAGGCAGATGATCGGCTCGGGACGCAGGCCGTTGTCGAAGGGGAACCACATGGCCAGGAATGCCGCCGCCGCGGTCGCGCCGACAACCGGCCGGCTGGCCGCGCGACCCAGCCGGGGCAACACCTCGTGGCTCAGGATCAACCAGACGGCGATGCCGCAGGCCAGCGCGGGCAGGCGCAGCCACGGGCTCGACAGGTTGATCTCCGAGAGCCAGCCGAAGACCGAGTAGTACCAGCCGAAGGGCGCCTCGGGTGCCCCGAACCAGCGGAAGTAGTTGGCGGTGTAGCCGCTGGCCTGACCGACGCGGGACATGGTGAGCAGGTAACCGTCGTCGGAGGTGTTCGGACCGACGAAGTGCCAGAGGGCCAGCATGCCCAGGACAAGGTAGTCGCGGAGTTGAAGCCGCCACCATCGGGCCGGGAGGATGCGGCGATGACCGCGACGGTCGCTGCCGTCGAGGACTGCCAGGGCGATCAGTGAGGCGATGGTGGCGAGGACGCCGAGGATCAACACGATCCGTTTGACGACCGTGGCCGGGGTGTCATAACGGGTGTCGATGGTGGCCCGGGCGGACATGCCCGGCTCGGTCGCGGCGGGGCCGGTCAGGTCGGTGAAGAAGCCGGTGAGCTGCGGGCGCTGGTCGGTATCGAGGTGCTCGTCGTCGCGTCCGGCGGTGGTGCCGCTGACCGGTGACCCGTCGGGGTCGACCAACCCGGCGAACGTGGCCGTGACGGCTTTGGCGTCGGCGGTGACGTCGATGGATCGGCATTTCGGTCCGGTGACGTCGGCGATCGGTGCGGCGACGACCGGAATGTTGCGGACGGTGACGGTGACGGCCGAACGGTCGGCGCTGCGCTGGACGAACAGGCCGCGTTCCTGCGCGGGAGCTGCCTGTTTGGGCACGGTCGAGAGCAGAACCGAACCGTCCGCGGGCAGTTGGGTGACCGCCGAACACGGGATTGACACGGCCAGGTTGATCGGCACGTACGAGATCAGCGGCGCGTTGACGCTGCGCAGCACTCCGTGCTGCGGCCACGACAGTTCGGCAGTCGTCTGATTCACCGGCATGAGCGGCGTGGCCAGTGCGAGAAAAAAGCCCAGCAGGCCGGTGACAATGGCGGCGACACGGGCTCGTCGGAGGGTCTGGACTGGCACAATGGGCAATGCTAGTCGGTGATGACACGACGACCGCCAACTGTCGCGTCTAGGGTTGTTATATGGCCGAGAATGAACCGCTTCCACTTCTGTTGCTCAACGGTCCCAACCTGAACACGCTGGGCCTTCGCCAGCCGGACGTGTACGGCTCGGCGACGCTCGCCGAGGTTGTGCGTGATTGCGAGCGCCTGGCCGCGGAACTCGGTTTCGGCCTGCGTGCAGCGCAGACCAACCACGAGGGCGAGATGATTGATTGGCTGCACGCGGCGCGCGGTCAGGTCGGCGGCATCATCATCAATCCGGGGGCGTGGTCGCATACGTCGATTGCCCTGGCCGACGCGCTGGTGATCCCCGAGGTACCGATCGTCGAGGTCCACATCAGCAACATCCACCAGCGCGAATCGTTCCGGCACCACTCCTATGTTTCGCCGCTCGCGGTGGGTGTCATCGCCGGCCTCGGGGTGCGCGGGTACGAATACGCGGTGCGCCACCTCGTCGCGCTACTCGCGCCGCCGGCCGCCGACGCCTAACTCCCGCAGTCGCCGGGCCCGCTCCGCCCGACGGGACGGTGACGGGATTACGCCAGGAAGCTACTGCGCGGTAGCCTACGGCCCCATGAGACAAAATATGGATTTTGGTTCAGCTGGGCGACGGCGGTCCGGCAGGATTGTCGCCGCCCTGCTCGTGGTGGCCACGGCGGCGGCCGGTGCCGGAATCGCTGCGTCGCCTGCGTCCGCCGCGGACTTCTACACGCCGCCGGCGACGTTTGCGTCGGCCCCGGGCTCGATCATCCGCTCCCACCCGACGCCGCTGCTGCTGCAAATTCCCGGTGTCGCCGGTCAGTGGCCGGGCACCGCGAAGACCGTGATGTACACCTCGCGGTACCTAGACGGCACACCCGCCGCGGTGACGGGCACCGCCATTGAACCCACCGCTGCGTGGACCGGCAAAGGACCGCGGCCCACCGTGGTCGTCGGACCGGGCACCATCGGTCAGGGCGACCAGTGCGCCCCGTCGAGGATGATGGGGCTGCCGATGTCGGTGGACCTTTCCAAGCCGAGTATCGGGGTGAACTACACCGCGCCGGAGATGCTGTACCTGCTGGCCCACGGTGTCCGGGTCTTCGTGACCGACTACATCGGGATGGGCACGCCCGGGATGCACACCTACGTCAACCGGGTGGAAACCGCGCACGCGATGCTCGACGGCGCGCGGGCCGCCCTGCGCGTAGCCGGTGCTCCGGCCAGGGCCCCGATCGGGTTCGCCGGCTACTCGCAGGGGGGTGGGGCGGCCGCGGCGGCCGCAGAACTGGCGTCGGTCTACGCACCAGAGCTCACCGTGAAAGCGACCTATGCCGGTGCGCCGCCGGCCGATCTGTCCAAGGTGATCAGCGCGATCGACGGCACCACCATCGCCGGCGCCATCGGGTTTGCGATCAACGGACTCACCGCGCGTTACCCCGCGGTGAGCAAGGTAGTGCGGTCGGAGACCTCCCCCGCTGGGGAGGTCAAGCTCAAGCAGCTGTCGACCCAGTGCATCGGTGACATCATCTTTTCGACGGCGTTTCAGCGGACGAACGGATGGACCCGAACCGGCGAGTCCCTCGGTACCGTCATCTCCAGGTACCCCGAGGTGATGAAGATTCTGGAGGAGAATCGGATCGGCAAACTCAAGCCGAACGCCCCGGTCTTCATCGAGGGCGGCCGCAACGACGACGTCATCCCCTACGGTCAGGTCCGGGAGCTCGCCCAGAATTGGAAGGCACTGGGCGCCGACGTGCGTTTCGTTTCCAATGAGACGCCCCCGATTCTCCCGAAGACGATTGTGAATCACGTGGTGCCGATGCTGACCACGCTGCTACCCGGTCTGGAATTCTTGATGGGGGAGTTGTACCGCTGACCCGGGCGTGGGGCGTGGGGCGTCGTGCGACCGGTTGCGGCGCCCTCACCTGCGGACGACGAGGATGAACGGGCCGATCTCGGTGACGGTGAACGGTGGCCCGTCGAAGGCCGCCCGGTTGAACGCAACGGTGTAGCGCTTGACGTTCGGATCGTTCGGATACACGTCCCGGGCCAGCTTCAGCGTGTAGCCGTCCGGGCTGTAGCGGAAGAGGAACACATCCGGCGCGCGCCACGGCGAGGCGTCGAGGTGAGCGATCATCTCCTGCGGCGTCATTGCCGTCGCCCACTGCTCGATAGCCGTCGTGCGCTTGTCGAACTCGGCGAGCGGATTGGCGTAGTGCGACGTCAGGCCCTGAAAGCCCCAGTACGGGTAGATCGAGAGAAAGTCGAAGTCGGCGGTCAGGACGACGACGTCGGTGTCGGGCCGACCGGTCTGCTCGGCGATGGCCGCCCGCACCGCGGGGTAGTACGCCTGCGCCCCGGCGGGGCGCTTGTCGGCGCGCACCCCGGTGCCGTCGGTGTCGGAGTAGGCGATGTTGATATCGCCAGCCAGCATTGACGGGATGTGTTGCGCGGTGGCAACCGCCACGATGGCGGCGACGGTCCCGATCAGGAAGCGCAGGTCGCCCAGACGCCCCACCAGCCACGACGCCAGCGCCCCGACGCCCAGGACCCCGGCGGCGGCGAGGATGGCGGTGAGTATCGGTTCGAGGCGAAAGGCCAGCAGCGTCGATCCGGTTGCGGTCATCGCCATCGATCCGAGGGTTACCAGGTAGATCGCCAGGACCGCGGTGCCGAAGGCCAGGGCCAGCGTGCGGTCACGGAACCGCCACCCGATCCAGATGAAGCCGATGAGGGCGAGCACCCCCAAGATCGTGGGACCGAGCATCGGGAATGGTAGCTGCGCACCCCATTCGGGCAGGTAGTGCTCATAGGTGCCGCCGCTGGCGGGGCGGTGCTGCGCCCGTGCGACGAGGTAGGGGCCCCAGGTCAGCAATGCGACGGCGATGGCGACGAGTGCCATGGTGGCCAGGCGCACCGCATACACCCCGAGCAGCCGGCCCCGGTTGCGGCGCACCACACTCCCGGGTACCGCCGCATTCGTGGTCGCAGGCCATCCGGTGACCACCAGCCACAGTGCCAACAGGGCCGCCGTGGTGGCGAAGACTCCCGCATAGAGCGTGTAGAAAGTGGCGCACATCCCCAGGAAGGCGCCGGCGACGATGGTCGCGAGCCACGGCGTCGACGACAGCCGCACCGTGTCTGGTGGGCCCTTAGGTCCGCGCAGCGCGTGCAACATCGTGGGGAGCAGGGCAACGCCCAGCAGGATCAACACTGCCGCATAGGGCTCGGGGGCGGCGTAGGACAGCACCGTCACCGTCACCGCCAGTGACACCGCGATGCCGCGGTCGGCCCCGATCATCCGGTTCCACAGCACGGTGGCGAGTGCGGCCGCAGCGGCGATCGAGATGACCGCCCAGGGCTTGTACGCCTCCCACCCGGGGAGCCCGGCGAGGTTCGCGAAGCGGCCGCCGAGCCAGAACCAGCCAGCCGGGTAGAACGGCGGCAGGCCGTGATAGGTCATGTCCTGCAACTGCGGCGACGACGTCAACCGGGTCAGGTACTCGACCCGGAACTGCTGGTCCACCGACAATCCGAACAGGTAGAGCCTCGTTGCGGCCAGGGGCATTCCGAGGGTCACGGTGACCAGCCCGGCCATCCCGATGGCAGCCAGCGCGTCGACGAGCAGCCGGCCGAGCCCGGTCGAATCGGGACGTCGCCGATACAGCAGCACCGCCACCAGAAGCACAGCGATCGCGCCGACCTGACCGACGGTCGTGAGGGCGCGCAGGACATTGGACGAGTTGTACGCTGGCCAGTCGACGGTCGAGATCGCGGCCAGGCCGATCCACGCCACGGCCGCGCCGCCGAGTACGGCGGCACCCAGGCGCAGGGCGGTCAGCGCTGTCGGCAAGGCCTTCGCGGTTGGCGCGGGACTCTCCGTCGCTTCGGTGGTCACCCAACGAAATCTATCGGATCAGATCGGCAGTTTGCGGAACACGGCCCGGGGGATGTGCCGCAACACCATCATGATGAAGCGGAACGGGCCCGGCGCCCAGACGATCTCTTTGCCCTTGGTCGCGGCGGCGACGGCCAGTTGGGCGACATCCTCCTTGTTGACCGTCAGCGGTGCTTCCTTGACGTGGGCCGACAGGCGGGTGCGCACCTGCCCGGGCCGGATGACCAGCACTCGTGGCCCGAATTCGCGCAGCGCCTCACCCAGGCCGAGGTAGAACCCGTCGAGGCCGGCCTTAGTCGAGCCGTAGACGAAGTTGGAGCGGCGGACGCGCTCGCCGGCCACCGAGCTCATCGCAATGATCTGTCCGTGGCCCTGGGCGCGCATCTTCTCGCCCACCAGCACACCGACCGAGACGGCCGCGGTGTAGTTGATCTGTGCCTCCAGCACGGCCAAGCGCTGGTCCTGCCAGGCCTGCTCGTCGTCGCCCTGGATGCCGAAGGCCACAATGGCGATGTCGATGTCGCCGTCGGCGAAGGCACGGTCGATGACGTCGGGGTGGCTGTCAGTGGCCAGCGCGTCGAAGTCGATGACGGACACGTCGGTGGCGCCGGCCGTCTTCAGCGTCGTCACCGCAGCCGGTGCCGCGTCGTCGCCGGGCACGCAGGCCAGCACGACGCGGGCCGGGCCGAGCTTGAGGTACTCGGCGGTGATGGCCAGGCCGATCTCGGAGCTGCCTCCGAGGACCAGGATGGACTGGGGGGCGCCGACGGCGTTGATCATGGTGGTTCCTTCAGTACTTGCCGCGTCAGGTGCGACGGGGAGTGGTCAGGCGAGGTCGAGGCGGCGCGCCATGTCGGACATGAAGACGCCGGTCGGATCGATTGCACGGCGTGTCGCCCGCCACTGATCGACCTGTGGGTACATCGCGTGGAAGCTCGCCGCCGAGGTGCGGGAGTCCTTGGCGGTGTACAGCCGCCCGCCCATCGCCATGACCCGGCGGTCGAGTCCGTTGAGGAACTCGGCGAGTCCGCGCTTGACCGGGAAGTCCAGGCAGACGTTCCAGCCCTTGAACGGGAAGCTCAGCGGCGCGCGGTTGCCCTCGCCGAACAGCTTGATGACATTGAGGAAGCTGACATGGCCGGAGCTCTGGATGTCCTCGATCAGGCGGATGAATTCCGGCTCGTTGCCGGTCGGCACGATGAACTGGTATTGGGCGAATCCACCGCCCCGGCCGTAGGCGTTGTTCCAGCCGCCGAAGACGTCGAGCATGTGGTAGAACTGCGCGAGATTCTTGACCTTCTGTTCGCTGGGCGGCCCCATCCGGTAGTAGGCCTCGCCGACGAGCGAAAAGCTGAGTTTGTTGGCCAGCCCCCGCGGGAAGACGTCGGGGAAGGTCACCAACGCCTTGTTGTTGAAGCTCAGCGGGTCCTGTTGGTACTTCTCGGGAAGTTCGTCGAGCTTGGCGAGATTGCCGCGCGAGAAGGTGCCGCGGCCCAGTTTGGGGGGAGCGCTGATGGTGTCGAACCAGCCGGACGCGTACTCGTAGCCGTCCTCGAAGCCGTCGGCCAGATGCAGGTCGATGGTTTCCTGCAGACTCGTGGTCTGCGCGGTGTCGGCGATGAAGTAGGCGCTCTCGGTGCGCTTCATCTGGATTTTTGCGCGCAGGATGATGCCGGTGAGACCGATGCCGGCCACCGTCGCCCAGAACAGCGAGCCGTCGGAGTCGTCGTCGCTGCCGCCGGGCTTGAGGGTGAGGATGCGGCCGTCGGCGACGAGGAGTTGCATCTCCACGACGTGATTGCCGAAGCTGCCCTGGCTGTGGTGGTTCTTGCCGTGGATGTCGTGCGCGATCGCGCCGCCGATCGTCACCTGGCGGGTACCGGGAAGTACCGGCACCCAGAGGCCCGACGGGAGGGCGGCCTGCATCAGTTCGTCGAGGCTGACTCCGGCGTCGACGTCGACGATGGCCGTGTCCGCGTCGATGTCGTGGATGCGGTTCAGCGCGGTCATATCGACGGTCAGCCCGCCGGTGTTCTGTGCCGACTCGTTGTACGAGCGGCCCAATCCGCGCGCGATCACGCCGCGTCGCAGGTACGACGGCTTGTCGGCATCGGCGTCGGCGACCTGCGCGACGGCCTTGGCGATGACCTCGACGTCGGGGGTGGACAGCACGTGGCCGATGACCGGCGTGGTGCGCGCCCAGCCGACGAGACGCTGCGTTGCAATGGGGAGTTCACTGGTAGACATCGCTGAAAAGGGTACCCGCGTCCACCTGAGAGTGGTCTGTGGTCGGTCAGGTTGTGACCGAGTCGACGATTCGCCGAGTGGGCACCCCGACCCCGCCGAGTGGGCACCCCGACCCCGCCGAGTGGGCACCCCGACCCCGCCGAGTGGGCACCCCGACCCCGCCGAGTGGGCACCCCGACCCCGCCGAGTGGGCAGTTCAGCGCATGATTCGCGCGAGAAATGGCGTCGAATCCCGGACGGAGGCGTAGACCGTGCCGGAGTGGTCACGGTCGGGATAGAGGTGCAACTCGACGGGCTGGTTGTTGGCGCGCAATTGTGCATAGAGCGACAGCGACGAGGCGGCGGGCACATCCACGTCGAACAGGCCCTGACCCAGGAAGATCGGGCGGTCGTATCCGGTGATCGGGGTGCCCAGGTAACGGGTCAGCGCGGGCAGCACAGCGGGGATCGAGCGCAACGGTGCGGAGAACCACCGCCCCACCACGCGTTCGACGCCGGCCGTCATCTCCGGGTAGCAGCGCGTCATCGCCTGCGCAACGACGCGCTCGCCGACTGGGGTCAGCACGCGTTCGACGTGGAGATCAGGCCTCGAGTCATCGAATCCGGCGAGAATGTAACCGAGGTAGGCGGCCAATCCGGCGGGCAGCGGGAGAACCGCGTGCGGTCCAAGCAGCGACACGATGTGCTCGATGTTGGCCGGGGTACCGGTGGCGACGACGCCGCGATAGTCCAGTGCCGTCCCGCGCGACAGGGCAGCGGCCGCGTGGGCGCCGGCCATTGCGGCCCCGGCGCCCTGGGACTGTCCCACGATCGCCCAGCGCTTCGCGAGCGGCAGGCCGGACTGCTGCGCGGCCTTGACCGAGTCGACGATTGAGTGCGCTTCGAGACTGCCATTGAGGTAGCTCATCAGCCCGGGGGTGCCGAGGCCGACGTAATCGGTACCGACGACGGCGTATCCCTGGCGGAGCCAGTGGGACAGATACACCGAGTCGCGCGCGAACCGGGGCTGCGCCGATGGCGTGCAGTCGTCACCCAGCCCGACGGTGCCGTGCGCCCAGGCGATGACCGGCCAGCCGCCCGACGGTGCAGTGCCGTGTGGAATGAGGATGACGCCGGTACTCGATGCGAGCACGCCGTGCTGGTTGGGCGTCGCGTAGTGGATCCGGAGCGCCCGGGCCGCGCCGGGAACAGACAGCCGCGGCGCCATCGGGACGTGGCCCAGGAGTTGACCCGCTCGTGCGCCGACCCTTGGTGCCGTGGTGCGCACATCCATCCCGGAGAAGTCCGGGGGGACGGTCGGGGGCAGTTGATCGGCAGCGGCCGTCCCCGGTGTCAGTGCCGAAATCGCGCCGACTACCACGATCGCGGCCACCGCCGACCGTGCCCGGATTCGCGTTGACCGTAGCGCCGGCGCCGCGGGAAGACTACTTGGTGGCACTGCCCGGTTTGGCGTAGACGTCGACGTAGTCCTGCCCGGTTTGGGATCGAATCGTCTGCATCAGTTGATCGGTCGCCTCGCGGATCTGCTTCTCGTCGTCGGGGTTCACCCAGCTCAGGTCCATGGCGGGCAGGATGTCGATGGATACGCGACTCTTCCAGAAGTTCCGTCGAGTGCGATTGTCGGTGCCGGTCAGGGCGATTGGGACGATCGGTGTCCCGGTTGCGACGGCGACCCGTACGACGCCGGTCTTTCCGCGGTGCAACCGCCCGTCGGGCGATCGGGTGCCCTCCGGATGGATCCCCCACGCGCCGCCATCGGCAACGATCCTCGTGGCCGCCTCGATCGCCGGCGATGCCGCAGTTCCGCCGCTGCGGTCGACCGGGATTTGCCCCAGTCCGCTGAAGAACGTCCTCTTGAACTTCCCCTTCCATCCAGGCTGGGTGAAGTAGTCGGATTTTGCGAGAAACATGACGGGGCGTCTCGCACATTGGACGACATAGAACGAGTCGCTGATGGCGAGATGGTTGGCGGCCAGGATCACCGGTCCGGTGCGGGGGATGTTGTGGGTGCCGGTGACTTTCGGGCGTCCCCAGAAATAGAGGAACGGCCCGACGAAGCAGTACCTGGCCACCCGGTATCGGAACGCTGCGCGAAGGTCGTGGATAGACATGTACTGAGGTCTACCATCATTGATCGCCTAGGGTGGTCTGGTGCCAGAATCCGTGAGTCCCGACGAAGTGTTCCCCGGTGGGGGCAACCACGACCCCCATATTCCTGCACCGGTCGAGCTGCCGCTCGAGGGGCCGGAGGAAATGGCCGACGATGTCGGTCTGCGAACGGCAATCATCCGGTTCGTCGTCACCGGCGCCGGCTCGGCCGTGCTCGACTTCGGCCTCACGATGCTTCTGCAATACGGTCTCCACTGGGATCCGGCCTATGCGAAGGCTCTCGGGTTCGTCTTGGGTACGACGACCGCGTACCTGATCAACCGCCGCTGGACGTTCCGTGCTGAGCCGAGCGCTGCTCGGTTCGTCGCAGTCATGTTGCTCTACCTGGCGACGTTTGCGGTGCAGGTCGGCATCTACGCCGCCTTCGAGAACCTGTGGGCCACCGACAACAAGCTGATGTCGGCGGTGTCCTTCGCCATCGCGCAGGGCACTGCCACCGTCGTCAACTTCGTCGTGCAACGGGCCGTCATCTTCAAGATGAAGTAGCCCGGCTTCAGCTGTTCGGCAAGTTCAGGGGGATGGTCGCCGTCAACCCGCCGTCGATGAGGAACTCGCTACCGGTGCAGTAGGAACTCTCATCGGAAGCCAGGAAGAGGGCGACATTGGTGACTTCGGCCGGATCGGCGGCACGCCCGAGCGGCGTCTGCAAAAAAGTCTCGGGAATGCCCGCGGCCATGTCGGTGCGTGCCTGAGCGGGGTGGATCGAGTTGCACCGAATGTTGTGCGGTGCGAGTTCGACGGCCACCGATTTTGTCAGGCCGCGGATCGCGAACTTGGTCGCGGTGTAGCCATGCGTGCCGACCGAGCCGAGGATCCCCGAGATCGACGAGGTGTTGATGATCGAACCACCCTGGCTGGCGGCGATCATCGGGTCGGCGACCGCGCGGCAGCCCAGGAAAGTGCCGGTCAGGTTGATCGCCACGATGCGATCCCAGTCACCCAGGTCGAAGGAGCCGATCAGCCCGCCGTTCTGGATCCCGGCGTTGTTGACCAGGACGTTCGGGGTGCCGAAGGCGTCGGCCGTCGCGTCGACCGCGCGTTGCCAGGCGTCGGCATCGGTGACATCGAGTTCGATGAAAGCCGCCGCGTCGCCGAGTTCGGCGGCCAGCGCACGACCCTCGTCGACGAGGACGTCGCCGATCATCACCCGCGCACCCTCGGCGACGAACCGTCGGGCATGTGATGCGCCGAGCCCGCGCGAACCGCCGCTGATCAGTGCGATCTTGTTCTCGAGGCGTCCCATCAGCCGTTCACCTTCGCAATCACGTTTTCTCCGTACCAGTTGAGGTGGTCGATCTTCTTCTGCAACGGCTGGTCGTCGTCGCCGACGATATAGGGGAGGCGGAACCCGACGATGACGTCGGTGATCCCCTTGTCCTCCAGGCGTTTACACCCGTCCACAGTGTAGGCATCCATGGAGATGACGTGGATCTCGAACGGGTCATCTTCTTTGCCCTCGGCCGTGCGGAGCGCGGCAATCTTGTCCAAGAGGGTGTCGAGTTCCTCCTGGGGCCCGCCGCCGTGCATCCAGCCGTCGCCGCGGCGCACCGCGCGGCGCAGCGCGAGATCGGCGTGACCACCGACGAGCAGGGGAATCGGCGCGGTCGGCGCCGGGTTCATCTTGATCTTGGGGATGTCGTAGAACTCGCCGTGGAACTCGAAGTATTCACCGGTTTGCAGCCCGCGGATGATGTCCATGCACTCATCCATCCGCTTGCCGCGCCGGGCGAAGTCGACACCCATGATGTCGTAGTCCTCGGGCCAGGGGCTGGTACCGACGCCGAGGGCCAGCCGGTTGCCGGTCAGGTAGGCCACCGACATCGCCTGCTTGGCAACGAGGGCCGGTGGGCGGATCGGCAGCTTTAGCACGAACGGGATGAAGCGAATCGTCGACGTCACCGCCCCCAGTGCGGCCGCTTGGATGAAGGCCTCGACGAAGGCCTTGCCCTCGAGGAATTCGCGGTCACCGTCGGGGGTGTACGGATATTTCGCGTCCGATTCCGCGGGGTAGGCGACCGAATCGGGGATCGTCATCCCGGCGTATCCGGCGGCCTCGGCGGCCTGAGCCAGCGGCGCGTAGAAACTGGGGTCGGTCATGGCCTCGGCGAACGTAAACCGCATGGTGCTCCTTTGGGCGGGATGGCGTATCCCTCCCACATTAGAACATGTTCTAGTTTCTGGGCACCGTCGGCGGGGTGGCGACTATGGCAGCCGGTCGAAATGCTCGGTCCGGCCGAGCTTCCGCAACCGCAGCCATTCCCGGAAGCCGGCGACGTCGCGCTGCTGAACCAGGAAATACCAGGCGAAGCGCGCGTACTCCTGCGGTAGCAGTTTGCGCATGCCGGGCTGGGCCATCAGGTAGCCGCGGTTGCGGTAGGTGAAAAACCGCTTGGCCTCGTTGTCGGGGTACTGCGTGTGCATCCGGCCACCAAGGATGGGGCGGAACTCGGCACTACCGTCGGGGTGCAGATACGCCGTTGTCAGACAGGTGCCGAACGCGATGCCCGAGCGCACCAGGCGGCGGTGCATCTCGACCTCGTCGCCGCGGACGAACAGCCGCAGGTCTGGCACGCCGACGCGTTCGATGGTGGCGGCGGAAAACAATGCGCCGTTCATCAGCGATGCGATTCCGGGCAGCACGTCGTTGTCGGCGGTCATCGTCTCGCCCGAATCGAATAGCTCCGAGCGCTTCCGTCGCCACACCAAGCCGCGCCGGAGCGGAAACGCCAGCGCGTCCGGGTCATCGATATTGGCCACCACCGGCGATACCTCGCCGAGCCCGTGGTGGCGTGCGCAGTCAAGCAGCGTGGCCAGGACGCCGGTGCCCTCGGGTCGGCCGTCATCGTCGGCGCACCACACCCAATCGGCACCCAGTGCGAGCGCGTGCAGGATGCCCAGCGCGAACCCGCCGGCACCGCCGAGGTTGCGCTTCGAACCCAGGTAAGTCGACGGAATAGCAAGGGACGCAACATGATCGGCGACGACCTGTTCGTCGGCGTTGTCGACGACGACGAGGTGGTCGACCGGTCGTGACTGGGTGGTGATCATCGCCGTCGATTCGGCGAGGAGCTCGGCGCGGCGGTGGGTGACGATGACCGCGACGACGCGCTGCGGCTCACCCGACGGGGGTTCGCTCACTCGTCGGCCTCCATGCGGTTGAGGACCTCGCGCACCTGCGCGGCAGCGGCCGGACCTTCGTAGGCGCCGACAACATCCTCGATCCCGCCCTCCATCTTGATCCGGCCCTTGTCGATCCAGAGCGCGCGATCGCAAAGCTGGGCCAAGAATTCGTTGGAGTGGCTGGCGAACACCAGGATCCCGGAACGTTCGACGAGGGCCTGCAGCCGCTTGCGAGCCTTGCGCATGAAGTCCGCGTCGACGGCACCGATCCCTTCGTCGAGGATCAGGATCTCGGGGTCGATACTGGTGACGACCCCCAATGCCAGGCGTACGCGCATCCCGGTGGAGTACGTCCGCAGCGGCATTTCCAGGTGCTGCCCGAGTTCGGTGAATTCGGCGATGTCGTCGGACTTGGCCAGCATTTCCTTCCGGGTCATGCCCAGGAACATGCCCCGGATGATGATGTTCTCGAAACCGGAGATCTCCGGGTCCATGCCGACGCCGAGGTCGAACACCGGTGCCACGCGGCCGCGCACCCGGCAGGCGCCGCGCGTCGGCTCGTAGATCCCCGAGAGGAGTCGCAGCAGGGTCGACTTGCCCGCGCCGTTGTGGCCCACGAGCCCGATGCGGTCGCCGTGTTCGAGGTGCAGGTCGATATTGCTCAGCGCCTCGACCATCGGCACACCCGAGTCGGACGCCCCGATGACGCCGCCGGCGCGACCCAGGACGGACTTCTTGAATGATCGGGTTTTCGCGTCGAAGATCGGAAAGTCCACGCTCGCGTCCCAGGTGTCGACCCGCACGGCTGACGCCGTGACGATCGTGTTCCTGCTGTGCGCACTGTGGGCGGGCGCATCCGCGCCCTCGGTGGTGTGGTCGTCGTCGGTCATGTCGCGCTCCTATACCCAGTACGCCACGCGGGAGCGATAGTTGCGTAGGACGAGCAGTGCTGCGGCACACCCGACGAC
>NZ_DIAX01000062.1 GCF_002414845.1 Gordonia sp. UBA5067
CGGCCGCGCAGGGAATCGACCTCCGCCGCCGCGGATTCGTCACTACCGCCGTTGCCCGCATTCGGGGTTTCGTCTGACTGTGCCATCGAGCACGCCCTGCCTTCGTCAAATAGATCACCAGCGGCTCATACCCTAGCGAAATCTGGCCGGTCGAACACACTCGGGCTGCCCGCCGGCGAATCAGGCCGCACCCCACCAAGATGGTTGAATTGGGAGGTGACTTCCTATGGAGACCTGCTCGGCCCCCCGCCCACGTTACTCACCGGCGACGATGAAGCCGAGTCCGAGTTGCTCAACGGCACCGCGCCGGCGACCGTGGCCGCGGGGTCGCCCACCGCGTCGATCGCGTGGGCCTACCTCGCTGAAGCCGAACTCGCGGACGTCGACACGGAGACCGCCGGTGCGGGCGAGGTGCCGCCGGCGGTCGTCGCGGCTTACGCCTACGCCCGCACCGGATATCACCGCGGACTCGATCAGCTGCGCCGCCACGGCTGGAAAGGGTACGGTCCGGTGCCCTGGGATCATCAGCAGAACCAGGGCTTTCTCCGCTGCGTCGGCGTGCTGGCGAGGTCGGCACGGTTAATCGGCGAGGAAGACGAGTACTTGCGGTGTGTGGACCTCCTCAACGACTGTGATCCGCGGGCGGCCGAACACGTCGGCGTCGTGCAGCCGTAAACCGGGATACGCGTCACAACAGTCCCCGGCTCACCATTTCGGTGGTGGCCAGCACGGCAATCGCACACACCGCGAGTAAGGCCACGAGGACGAACAGCTGCATGATCGCTGCCGCCGTCGTCGATGCCCCACCCAAGACCATGCCGACGAAGGCACCCGGGATTGTGACGAGGCCTACCGACCGGGTCTGATCGATCCCCGGGATCAACGCGGTCGCGGCCGCCGGGCGGACCACGTCGATTCTCGCCGCGTATTGCGTGAACCCCAGCGACAGCGCCGCTTCGACCTCGCCCCGGCGCGTCCGCAGCTCGTCGTGGGCGTGCCGGCCGGCCAGCGACGTCGCGACCATCGCATTGCCGAACATGATCCCGGCGGTAGGAATGATCGCGATGCCGGCCGCGGGGACCACGCCGGTGGCGACGACCGCGGCAACGATGACGCCCGACGGGAGTGCCACCGGTAGCAGGCATCGCAGAGTGGCCGCAGCGGTCGGGCGGCGCGTGGCGATCCGGGACGCCGAGGTCCACGCGGCGACGACCGCCATGAGCGCGAGAAACAGTACCGATGCCCAGAGATGCCTGATGACGACGGCGAGGATCGCGGCGAGAGCAGTGAGCTGGACAACGGCCCGCACCACGGCGACCGCCGTGTCGCGCGCATTGCCGCTCGATGCGGCGACATTGACCAGCACGGCGACCCCGGCGAGCACGATCATCACGACGACGAGTGCAGGGCCGATCCTGATGATCGCATCACCGGCGTGGTCCACGCGCCCATCTTGTCAGCTGTGGCGGTGGAGCGTCGCTATCATCGGCAACGGTGATGCACTTCTTCTCACGGTCGGGCCGGGCCCGGCCCCGGCCCGCGTCGGCGGTGGCGGAGCAGTGGACGCGTGCCCGTGCACCGGGGGGCCGGGCCCTGGGGCGGCTTCCCGTACCCGTCCAGAGCAGGGTTCGACGGCTCCTGAACTCGGTGGTGCCGATACTGCAGTGCGGCCTCGCCGCGGGGGTGTCGTGGTGGATCGCGACGGCCGTATTCGGGCACGCCGCCCCCTTCTTCGCGCCGATCGCCGCGATTATCTCCTTGGGTTTGTCGCTGAGCAGGCGCTGGCGCCGGTCGGTCGAGCTGGTCGGCGGGGTCGCAATCGGCGTGCTCATCGGCGACCTGCTGGTGCGATACGTCGGTTCCGGGGCATGGCAGATAGCTGCCGCGGTGCTCGTCGCGATGTCCTTGGCGGTCTTCCTCGACAACGGGCCGATCCTCCCGATGCAGTCAGCGTCGTCGGCGGTTCTGGTGGTCGCGGTGCCGATCACCGGCGCCGGGTTCACCCGGGCGGTCGACGCCCTCATCGGCGGCGTCGTCGGAATCCTGATCGTGGTGATCCTGCCCACCAATCCGGCTCACCGCGCCCGCCTGGACGCGGCCGGGATCCTCGCGACGCTGCGGGACACGTGCGATCGGCTGGCGGCCGGGCTGCGCGCCGGCAACAATGATGCGATCGGCGCCGTCTATGTCGAGGTCGGCGGACTGCGGGGCGCGTTGGACACGATGCGCGCCGATATGCGCGGTGGTCGCGAGGTCAGTGTCATCTCCCCGCTCTACTGGAGCTCGCGGTCGCGAATGGAGGCCATCGCCGATACCGGCGAACCGATCGACAGCGCGGTGCGCAACATGCTGGTGCTGGCCCGTCGCCTCAACGGGATGACGGCGCGCGGGGAGTCGGTGCCCGACGCGGTGATCGACCTGATCGACCAGCTCGGCGACGGTTACGAGGTCCTGCGCGGATACATGCTTGCGCCGCCCGGCGGGCGGCCCGACGCCGCCGACGCCGCCCAAGCGCTGCGCGCCATCGCGCGGAACGCGAAGCCGGAGGTCGTCGTCGACGAGGACCTAACCGCGGTGTCCTCGCTGGCGCAGATCCGCTCGCAGCTCGTCGACATGTTGATGATCGCCGGGCTGTCGCGTACCTCGGCCGTCGCTCAGCTGCACCGGAACCAATGATGCAGCGGATTTAGAGATCTCTAAGGGAGGCCTCGCACACTGGACTGTTATGACACGAGACGATCGGGTCCGCAGTCGGCCGACGGCCGGTCAGGTGGTCCAGGCGAGGCTCGCTGCCGGGCAGGCGGTGCCGCGGTGGGAGCTGCCCCCGCGTCGGCCCCCGGTCCGCAGTCGCCGGCCGGTGAAACGGCCGACCCCGGCTCGCGCGCCGCGCTGGCAGCCGATCGGCCGTGGATTCGCGGTGGCCGCCGCGGTGGGGGTCCTGACCGTCAGCGGCTTGGCCTGGTCCGGCGCGGTCAGGGCGGCCCGCGGCTTCTCAACCTCCGATGCACTCGGCAGTGCACCGCACCGCGCGGGTGCGGCCGAGACCATCCTGTTGATGGGGCTCGACACCCGGCGCGATCAGAACGGCGAGCCGCTGCCGCCGGTTGTTCTGCATCATTTGCACGCGGGAGACAGCGATGTCGGTGGCTACAACACCAATGCGCTGATCTTGGTGCACATTCCGGCCGACCACAAGAATCTCGTGGCCTTCTCCATTCCGCGGGACGACTACGTCGCGGTCAACGGGCTGGGTGTGGGGAAGATCAAGATCAAGGAGGCCTACGGCCGCCGTAAGGCGCAGGCCGAGGACGAGTTGCACGCTCAGGGGATCGACGATCCGAAGGAACTCGAACGACGCGGCCGGGAGGCCGGACGCAAGGAGACGCTGCACGCCGTCCGTGATCTGACGGGCGTGCCGATTGACCGGTTCGCCGAGGTCAGCCTGGCGGGCTTCTACGATCTGGCGAACTCGCTCGACGGCGTCACGGTCTGCCTCAACTCCCCGGTGCGCGACCGCTACTCGGGTGCGCACTTCCCGGCCGGTGAGCAGAAGCTCAACGGCGCCCAAGCCCTTGCCTTCGTCCGGCAGCGTCACGGGCTGGCCAACGGCGACCTCGACCGCACCCACCGGCAACAGGCCTTCCTGCTCTCGGTCCTGCATCAGCTCAAGCAAATGGGGACGCTCGCGAACACCGACCGGCTCGGTGCGGTGGTGTCCGTGGCGCAGCGCAACGTGGTGCTGTCGTCGGGCTGGAACCTGCTCGACTGGGCCGAGTCGATGAGTGACCTATCGGCCAAGAGCATCTCGTTCCGGACTTTGCCGGTGGCCAGGTACGCCACCGTCGGCGGCCAGGATGTGAACATTGTGGATCCGGCGCTCATCCGAACCACCGTTGAGCGGGCCTTCGGTGTGCCGGTGACCAACCCGGCAGAGTCGCAGCTGACGACCTCGTCGACCGATTCGGCGAGTGCGACCGACACTCCCGAGGCGACCCCTGGTTCCGGGACCGGTTCGGGCTCGGAGGGGTCGGCTCCGCCTCCGGATGTGGGCACGGCCGTGACCAACCGGTCGGGTGTGCCGTGTGTCGCCTGAGTCGGCAACCCGGCGATAGCCGCCTGTCTCGCCGATAGTCGTCGTTCTCACAGGACGCTGGGGCAGCCGTCTTGAATATATGCGGATTTACGCATAGGTTAACCGCATGGGGCATGCACACGACCATTCGCACGTCGGGGGTGCGGCCAGTGGGCAGCGCCGACTATGGCCGATGGTTCTCGCCGTGGTCCTCATCGGCGGCTTCTTCGTCGTCGAGCTGGTGGTGGGCATCATCGCCAACTCGCTGGCACTGATCGCCGACGCCGGGCACATGGCGACCGATGTGGTGGCACTGCTGATGGGCATGTCGGCACTGCTGTTGGCCCGCCACGGATCGGTGACCGCACGCCGGTCCTTCGGCTGGCACCGGGCCGAGGTGTTCAGCGCGGTGGTGAACGCCGTCCTGCTGATCGGCGTCGGCGCCTACGTGCTCTACGAGGCGATCGAGCGCATTGGCAGCGATCCGCAGGTACCCGGCCTAACGCTGATCATCGTCGCGCTCATCGGCCTCGCGATCAACGTTCTAGTCATGCTGCTGCTGCGCGCAGACGCGCAAACGTCCATCGCAGTGCGCGGTGCCTACCTCGAAGTCCTCGCCGACGCGGTGGGCAGCGTCGGCGTCCTCGTTGCCGGCGTCTTCGCGATCATCACCGGTTCGGGCTATGCCGATATCGTCGTTGCGGTACTGATCGCCCTGTGGGTGGTACCCCGCGCGCTCCGACTGGCCGCCGACGCCTTGCGCATACTCAACCAGCAGGCTCCCAAACACGTCGACGTCGAGACGGTGCGGACCCAACTCGCCGAGATCCCCGGCGTCGTCGACGTGCACGACCTGCACGTCTGGACGCTGACCACCGGGATGGATGTGGCGACGGTGCACATCACGAGTTCGGTCGACGGTGGCCCGGTACTCGTCGCCGCCCAGGATGTTCTCGCCACCCACGGCCTCGAACACGCCACCGTCCAGGTCGAGGACACCGACCGCGAGGGCTGCCACGACTCCGAGCTCAGCTGGTGACTAGGCGCTGACCAGCAACCACGGAATGTGGTGAGGATAGAAAGTGGAGCGCGGCGTCGCCCGTGGGGTGAGTACTCCCTCGCGTTCGACGAAGACCGCCGGACCGCCGGTTTGCACCGCCCGCCCCGAACGCCAGCGCTTGGCGAGCGTGCCGGCCAGGCCGCGTCGCACAACTCGGCCGCGCAGGTCGCCGGCCGAGCCGAGCGGCTCGATCTCGATGGCCGCGACCACGCCGTCGAACAGTCGGATGTCGTCGAGGTAGCCCTCCCCGTGCAGCGGTCCGCCATCGGCGCCGACGTGCCGCGCCCGGCCGACGAGCACCGCCGCCGCGTCGTCCCGGATCAGCGGAAACTCTTGGGCCGCACCGGATGCGGCAAGTTCTCGGGCGGTACTGCCGGAGGGCAGGCGGTAGGTCCTGGTCGCCGGCGTGGGGGCGCCGGCGACGTAGGCGACCTCGACGTCGAGCCGTTCGAGCACCATCAATCGGGCGATGACGGCACCGAGGAAGGCGTCCGGCTCGCGGCACCCGACGGCGTCCACGATGAGGCGACCCGTCCCCGGCGCACCGAGCCCCTCATCGACGATCGGTTTGACCGACGAGCGCAGCGACAGCAGGTCCCAACCGGTCATCTCGGGCGGCATCAACACGGCGGCAGTCACGCGCAATAGCGTAGTAGCGGACCGAACCAAGTAGGGTAAGGCGGGATTGGCTGGCGAAAAAGGGAGTCTGACGCATGCCTGCGATCGTGCTGATCGGCGCTCAATGGGGCGACGAAGGCAAAGGGAAAGCGACCGACCTGCTGGGCGGCAAGCTGCAGTGGGTGGTGCGCTACCAGGGTGGGAACAACGCCGGACACACTGTCGTGCTGCCCAGCGGTGACACCTTCGCGCTACACCTCATTCCATCGGGGATTCTGACACCGGGAGTGAAGAACGTGATCGGCAACGGCGTGGTCGTCGATCCCGGCGTCCTGCTGTCCGAACTCGCGGGGCTGGAGGAGCGCGGCGTCGATACGGCCAACCTGCTCCTGTCCGCCGACGCGCACCTGCTCATGCCGTACCACGTGGCGATCGACAAGGTCACCGAGAGATTCCTGGGCAACGCGAAGATCGGGACGACCGGTCGCGGAATCGGTCCCTGCTACCAGGACAAGATCGCCCGGGTCGGGGTGCGCGCCGCCGATGTTCTCGACGAGAAGCTCTTCGCCGAGAAAGTCGAGGCCGCCCTGGAGATCAAGAACCAGATCCTCACGAAGATCTACAACCGCAAGGCCCTCGAGCCCGAAGCGGTTACCGATGAGGTCCTGGGCCTTGCCGACGGCTTCGCCCACCGCATCGCGGACACGAGACTGCTGCTGAACCAGGCGCTCGAGCGCGGCGAGACGATCCTGCTCGAAGGCTCGCAAGGCACCCTGCTCGACGTTGACCACGGCACCTACCCGTACGTGACGTCGTCCAACCCGACGGCCGGTGGCGCCGCAGTGGGCTCGGGCATCGGCCCGGGCCGCATCACGACGGTGCTCGGGATCCTCAAGGCGTACACGACCCGCGTCGGATCCGGTCCGTTCCCCACCGAACTCTTCGACGAGCACGGCGAATACCTGGCAAAGACCGGCGGCGAGGTGGGCGTCACCACCGGCCGCGCCCGCCGCTGCGGCTGGTTCGACGCGGTGATCGGCCGCTACGCCACCCGAGTCAACGGAATCACCGACTACTTCCTCACCAAGCTCGACGTCTTGTCCGGGCTCGACGAGGTGCCGATCTGCGTCGCCTACGACGTCGATGGAAAGCGCCACGATGAGATGCCGATGACGCAGGCCGAGTTCGAACGCGCCAAGCCCATCTACGAGACGATGCCCGGCTGGTGGGAGGACATCTCGACGGCCCGGACATTCGACGAACTGCCCGCCAACGCGCAGCGCTACGTGCTTCGGCTCGAAGAGCTGTGTGCCGCGCACGTCTCGTGCATCGGGGTCGGCCCCGGGCGCGACGAGACGATCGTCCGCCGCGAGATCGCCTGAGCCGTCACCGCCGTCTGACCAGGGGCACCACATGCCGATAGTTTCGACCGCGCGGGACTACGGGTCGGTACTGCTGGGTTCCTCCGACGACAGCCAGCTGCGCAAACGGATTCGCATCCAGACGCTGCTCACCACCGCGATCGTCACGGCGAATGTCATCGGCATCGGCGCGGCCGTCCTGCTGGCCACCGTCGGTATTCCGGTCCCGTCGGTATTCCAGCCCGAGTTGTGGTGGGTCAACTTCGTCGTGGTGCCCGCGTACGTCGTGCTCGCGCTGACCGTCGGGGTGGTCTGGGGAACGCTGTCGACGGTGCGCGCACTGCGCTGGGCCATCCGCGGCGACACGCCCACCGGGCAGGACGCCAAGCGCGCCCGGCGAGCCCCGTGGCGCCTGGTCGCACTGCAGAGTCTGCTGTGGCAGGGCGCGACTGTGCTGTTCACCGTCCTGTACGGGGTGGCCGACCCGCAGTTGATCCCCAAGATCCTGCTCGTCGTCGCCTTCAGCGGCACCGTGGTCGTCGCGATCGCCTCGCTGTTGGCCGAGTTCATCCTGCGCCCCACCGAGGCCGACCTCCTTGCCGCCGGATTCCGGACGGGCCGGCGGATGCGGCTGCGCGGACGCGCGATCGCGGCGTGGTCGGTCGGATCCGGGGTGCCCATCGTCGGCATGCTGCTGGTCGCCGTTTTCGCGGCGATCTTCGACAACATGCGCAAACAGGACGTCGTCGCCTCCGTCTTGGTGATCGGCGGCGTCGCCCTGTTCACAGGCCTGCTGCTGACGCTGCTCTCCACGACGAGCGTCGTGGGGCCGGTGCGCGCGGTCCGCGACGGCATGCGCCGGGTCCGCGCCGGCGAAACCGACGTCGATGTCGTCGTCTACGACGGCTCGGAGCTGGGCGACCTGCAGATCGGGTTCAACACCATGGTCGCCGGACTGCGTGAGCGCGAGCGCATCCGCGACCTGTTCGGCCGCCACGTCGGACAGGACGTGGCCGCCGCCGCGATGCGCAACGACCCCGAACTGGGCGGCAGTGAACAGGTCGTGGCGACCATGTTCATCGACGTGATCGGTTCGACGGCATTGGCCGCCACCCGCACGCCGACCGAGACGGTGGCGACCCTCAACCGCTTCTTCGGAGTGATCGTCGATGCGGTGGAAGCCAATCGGGGTCTGGTGAACAAGTTTGAGGGAGATGCGGTACTCGCCATCTTCGGTGCGCCCCTGCATCTCCCGGATCCGGCGGGAGCGGCATTGGCGACTGCGCGCGCCATCGCCGCGGCGTTGCCGGTCACGGTCCCCGAGCTCGCCGCCGGGATCGGCGTGGGCTACGGGGCCGCGGTTGCCGGCAACGTCGGTGCAATCGAACGATTCGAGTTCACCGTCATCGGCGACCCGGTCAACGAGAGTGCGCGGCTGTCCGAGTTGGCCAAACGCGACAGTCGGCGCCCACTGGCCTCGCAGGTTGCCGTCGCCGCGGCGAACCCCCGTGAAGCGGCGCACTGGCAGACCCTCGACGCCGAGGTGTTGCGCGGACGCTCGGTGCCAACGGTCGTTTGTGCGGCCGTCGTGTGACTGAGCCCCCGGTCCCTCGTCCGCGCCAAGTAGGATGCACGTCATGACATCCGATTCCACCTCAGGGGTGCCGAGCGTGTTGGGTACCCCGCTCACCGATTCGGCCATTCGGGTCCTGTTGCTCGGCGCCGGCGAGCTCGGCAAAGAGGTGACGATCGCCTTCCAGCGGCTCGGTGTCGAAGTAATCGCGGTGGACCGCTATCCCGATGCTCCCGGCCACCAGGTGGCCCACCACGCCGAAGTCATCGACATGACCGATGCGGCCGCGGTGACCGCGGTCATCGAGAAGTACCGCCCCGACTTCGTCGTGCCGGAGATCGAGGCCATTGCCACCGACGCCCTCGGCGAAATCGAGGCTCGCGGAATAGCGCAGATCGTGCCGTCGGCCTTTGGTGTCACGGCGACGATGAACCGTGAGCGAGTCCGACGACTCGCCGACGAACAGCTCGGCATCCCGGTGCCGCCCTACCTCTTCGCGGATTCGCACGCCGAGCTGCGCACCGCCGCAGCGCGCGTCGGATACCCCTGCGTGGTCAAGCCGATCATGTCCTCCTCGGGCAAGGGGCAGACGGTCCTGGCCGGACCCGCCGACATCGATGCCGCGTGGGAGAACGCGACGACGAAAGCCCGCGTGGCCAATTCGCGAGTCATCGTCGAGGGGTTCGTCGACTTCGACTACGAGGTCACCCTGCTGACGGTCCGCTCGATCGATCCGCGCACCGGGGGAATCATCACCCAGTTCTGCGCGCCGATTGGGCACCGGCAGGTGGACGGCGACTACGTCGAGAGCTGGCAGCCGCAGCCGATGGGATCGTTTGCGATGGCGTCGGCGACGTCGATCGCGGCACGGATCACCGGCGCCATGGCCGACGGTCAAGAGTTGGGCGGACGCGGCGTGTTCGGCGTCGAGCTCTTCGTCAAGGGCGACGACGTGTACTTCTCCGAAGTCAGCCCGCGGCCGCACGACACCGGCTTGGTCACCATGGCCAGCCAGCGGCTGTCCGAGTTCGAGATGCACGCCCGGGCAATCCTGGGGCTGCCAGTCGAGGTCACCCTCGCCTCGCCCGGCGCGTCGGCGGTCATCTACGGCGGCCGCGACGAAACGGCCGTCGGATTTGCGAACGTTGCCCAGGCGCTGGCCGTGCCGGAGACGAGCATTCGGCTATTCGGCAAGCCCAACGCCACCTCGCGGCGCCGGATGGGCGTCGTGACCGCCACGGCCGACGACGTCGCCACGGCCCGCCGCCGCGCCACCGATGCCGCCGCGCGTATTCAGGTGGTCTCGGCCGGTGAGCCGACGACCGAAGTGATCGATCCGGCCCGCGTCACGGCATCGGTCGCCGACGAGACCGTCGTGCTGAACCTGCGTCAGACGGCCACCCAGTAGCCCCCCGGTGCCATTCTGGGGTGAGGCCCTCGTCGGTCTCGTCATCGTTGTCGGGCTGCTGGGGATCGTCTTCCCCGTCCTGCCCGGGGGAATCCTCGTCGGCGTGGCCATCGGCGGGTGGGCTGTGGTCGTCGGCGGCTGGGCCTGGGCGTTCTTCACCGCCGCGGCGCTGATCATCGCGGTCGCCGAGATCGTCAAGTATTACGTCGCCGGGCGGACGCTGAAAGCCGCCGGGGTGCCGAACAGCACCGTGATCGTCGGCGGCATCGCCGGGATCATCGGGTTCTTCGTGGTCCCGTTCGTCGGGCTGATCCTGGGCTTCATCCTCGGCGCGATGCTCAGCGAACTGGTGCGCGGATGGAGTCTGGATCAAGCCTGGCGCGGTGCCTGGGCGGCCGCCAAGGCCGCCGGCGCCAGCATGATCGTGGAACTGGCCGGAGCGCTCACCGCGACCGTGATCTGGCTGGCCGGCGCGGTCGCGCTGTGAGTCCCGTCAGCGCGGGCTCCCGTATCCGACGATTCCCTTGACGGTGGCGAGCCGGTAGCCATTGATGCTGATTCCGTGCGGCGGCTCGTTGCCGCCGAGCGTGGTGACGTTGTCGCCGTCGACGGCGATCACAGTATTGGTGTGCTGTTTGAACCGGTTGGGCGGCGCGTACAGCACGACATCGCCGGGCTTGGGCCGGTAGTCGGGGCCGTGGAAGCGGCCGACCGACTGGTAGTACTCGGTGAGTGTGGCAACGCCGGGGATGCGCCAACTGCCGTTGCCCGGATTGCGCACCGGCGAGCCCGCCCGCCGCTGCGTCCAGCTGACGAAGTCGGCGCACCACGGCTCGCGGACGCCCTGGGTGTAGACCGCCGGCGACTCCGGCGGGTTCTCGTACTGGGCCCGGAGCACGGCGACGATACGCTGGCGCACCGGGCTGAGACCGGGTGCGGTCGCGGGGAAGGCCGGGCGTGCGGCCCAGTGCCGGCCGATCCCGGTCCCGGGGCTGTCGGCGTTGGCCGGGCTGCAGCCGATGAGGCTGGGGGCGACGAGGAGTGCCGAGAAAAGGGCGAGGGCGTGCCAATGCTTCCAGCCTGCGTTCATGGAGACCGATGCTACCGGTCGCCGATCAGGGGCGGCACGTGCGCTCGACCACCTGGGGGGCACCTGTGAAGCCGCTGACCATGCGCTGAATCGGCTAACTCTCGTCGTCGCGGCAACGACATACCTAGTGGATCGGCCGCGACGGGCGGTCGGCACGAGTCGACTGAGGGATGCAACCATGCGAAGCAAGCGCGACAAGAAGGCCGAACGCGGCACGAAGGCACTCGGCCGGATTCTGGTCGCCGCTGCGGCATCGGCCACGATGGCGGTGTCGGGGGCGGCCGTCGCGGGTCCGGCACTCGCGGCGAGTCCGGGCGAACTCGAGATCCGTGGCGGCATCGAATGTCACTTTGGGCAGAAGGGGTCGACCTGGGACAACCTCTGGTACCAGGTCCGCTGGATGACCGTCGTCAACGTCGGCGGCACCACGATGCACAACGTGACGCTGCAGGAGATCAACGGCCCGCGGGTCACCGTCGCCGAGATCAAGCCGGGCCAGTCGATGTCGAGGTGGAACGCCAAGGCCAATCGGTGGCAGCGACCCATTGAAACGCGGTGGACCGGCTGCGTCCCCACGTCGATCAGTGGATACACCTGGGGCGATACCTACGACGACCTGGGCAACAACTTCGGCTTCTGGCGCACCGACATCCAGCGTCCGGCCAACCCGAATCTGCCGGCGACCGCCACCGGCTCGTCCTGACCCAGTGGCGGCCTGCCGCCGGGTCAGCCCTTCGGGGCCTTGTCCGGCTCGGACGCGGCCAGCATGTCTTCGCGTTCGACGACCTTGATCCGCTCGCGACCCTCGGCGGCGCCCAGTGATCGCTCGTGTTCGTCGAGGCGGTACCAGCCGTCCCACGTGGTGAACGGGATGTTGCGCTGCTCCAGCAGGCTGATGATCGCCTCCTCCGAGGTGTCCAGCGGCGCGCCGAGGCGATCATTGTGCATGTCTCCGACGATGCATTCGACGGTTTCGTTCGCGTCGCCCTTGGTGTGGCCGATGAGGCCCACCGGTCCGCGCTTAACCCAGCCCGTCGTGTACAGACCGGCCAAGTGGGCGCCCTCGTCGAAGACGCGACCGGCCTCGTTCGGGATCACTCCGGCCGCGTGGTCGAACGGGATCTCGGGCAGGTTGTCCGAGAGGTACCCGACAGCGCGGTAGATGGCGGTGACGTCCCAATCGGTGGTCCGGCCGGTCGGCTGCACATTGCCGGTGCCGTCGAGCTCGGTGCGTTCGGTGCGCAGCCCCACGACCTGGCCATCCGCACCGAGGATCTCGACGGGGTTCTCGAAGAAGTGCAGGAACAGCTTGTGGATCGCGCCCTGCTTGGGCTCGCGGATCGCGTAGTTCTCGATGATTGTCGCGACCTGGTCGGTGATCTTGCTGCTGCGGCGGGCCACCGCCGACCCCTCGTCATATTCGATGTCCTCGGGATTGACGACGACCTCGATATTCGGCGAGTGGTCGAGCTCCTTGAGTTCGAGTGGGGTGAACTTTGCCTGCGCCGGGCCGCGCCGGCCGAAGACGTGCACCTCGATCGCCTTGTTCCCCCGGAGGCCCTCGTAGACATTCGCCGGAATCTCGGTGGCCAAAAGTTCGTCGCCGGTCTTGGCCAGCACCCGCGCGACGTCGAGGGCAACGTTGCCCACCCCGATGACCGCGACCTTCTCCTCCTCGAGCGGCCAGGTCCGCGGGAAGTCGGGGTGCCCGTCGTACCAGGCCACGAACTGGGCGGCGCCGTAGCTGCGCTCGAGATCCACACCCGGGATATCGAGGCCGCGGTCGTCGGTGGCGCCGGTCGAGAAGATCACCGCATCGTAGTGGTGCCGCAAATCGGCCAGCGTGATGTCGGTGCCGTAGTCGATGTTTCCGAGCAGGCGGATCTGCGGCTTGTCGAGCACCTTGTGCAGTGCATTGATGATGCCCTTGATCCGCGGATGATCTGGTGCGACGCCGTAGCGGATCAGGCCGAACGGTGCGGGCATGCGCTCGTACAGGTCGATGCTGAC
>NZ_DIAX01000063.1 GCF_002414845.1 Gordonia sp. UBA5067
CCGACGACGAAGACCGCGCGCACCTTCCCGGTGATGGCCGACGGTACCCGCATCTCGGTACTGGGCGACATGGGCTACGAGGAGGAGGACGGCTCGATCGTCTTCCTGGGGCGCGGTAGCCAGTGCATCAACACCGGCGGTGAGAAGGTGTACGCCGAGGAGGTCGAGGCCGTGCTGCACGCGCACCCGGCGATCGCCGACGCCCTGGTCGTCCCGGTGCCCGATCCGAAGTTCGGCCAGCGGGTCGGCGCGGTGGCAAAGGTCGCCGAGGGCTTCGACGAGCCGTCGCTGGAGGATGTGCAGGAGCATTGCCGTGCTTCGCTGGCCGGCTACAAGGTGCCGCGCACGGTCATTTTCGTCGACGAGGTCAAGCGCACCCCGGCCGGCAAGGCCGACTACAAGTGGGCCAAGGTCGCGGCGGATAGCGCGAACGTCTAAGGGTCGGCCCCACGGCCGCGACAGACCCGACACCTTTCGGTGTCGGGTCTGTCTCATTCTGTCGTGGCGGTGGCGGTGGCGGTGGCGGTGGCGGTGGCCGGAGTTGTGGGCAGCGGCACCATCCGGCGCGGGGCGAGCCATGCGATGAGTGCCGACCCGACGACGAGTACCGCGCCCAGAATGAGAAATGACGTATGCATCGGCTGGGTGAACGCCGCCTGTGCTCCGTCGGTGATCTGCTGGGCCAGATTGCTCGCCTGCGGCGGGAGTTGGCCGGCGACATGGGTGGCACCGGCCAGTGAGTTGCGGATACCGTCGGCCGCCTGCGCGCCGCGTTCGGGGCTGCCGCCCAGCGCCGGGTTGCTCAGCGCAGCTTGCGCGGCGTCGGCAGTGGCGCCGATGCGACTGCTGTACCCGGCGGCGAGGATTGAACCGGCCAGTGCGATACCGATGGCCGCACCGAGCTCCCGTGCGGTGTCGTTGACTGCTGAGCCGACCCCCTGGTCGTCGAGGGGGGTGTTCTGCATGATTGCCGTCGTCGACGGAGCGGAGGCGAGGCCGATGCCGACGGCGGAGACGGAGAGGAACACCGCCAGCATCCAGTACTCGGTGTAGTGGATGGCGCCCATCAGCACAATGCCGAGGCCGGCAAGAAGGACGCCGGCGGCGAGGACAAAGCGCAATGAGTGGTAGCGGACGGCCAGCCAGTTGCCGATCAGCGAGAATATGCCGACGCCGATGATGAGTGGGAACAGAGCCACTGCCGAGGCCAGCGCGGTGTAGCCGAAGATCAGTTGCAGTTGCTGCAGGACCAGGAAGAAGACGGCGAAGGAGGCGAAGAACTGCAGCATTACCGACAGTGATCCCGCGCTGAATGCGCGGTTGCCGAACAGTGCGACGTCGAGCAGCGGGTACCTGATCCGCATCTCGATCACCCAGAACACCCCGACCAGAGCGATTCCGCCGATCAAGAAGCCGAGCACCAGGGGACTCGTCCAGCCGTAGTGAGGTGCCTCGAGTAGAGCGAAGACGATCAAGAAGATCGCCGCCACCGAGGTGACCGAACCCAGCCAGTCGAACCGATCAGGGTCGGAATCCTTCGAGGTACCGACTGTCAGGCAGAGGAGCGCGGTGACCGCGGCGGAGACGGCGAAGGTGACGAGGATGGCGCGCCAGTTGTCCTCGAAGAACTTGAGCAGGAGGCCGGTGACGAAGAAGCCGGCGATCGCCCCGACCCCGGCGATGGCGGCCCAGACGCTGATGGCGAGCGGCCGCTTGCGCTCGGGCACGTTGGAGGTGATCAACGACAGGGTCGTCGGCATGATGAATGCGGCCGCCATCCCGGCGAGAGCCCGCGTGGCGATCAGTTCGACCGCATTGTCGGCGAACACGCCCAGGAGTGAGGCGACTCCGAAGACGATGAGCCCACCGATCATGACGCCGCGCCGCCCGAGCCGGTCACCAATGGCTCCGGCGGGCAGGAGCAGGGCGGCGAGCATCAAGGTGTAGCCGTCGATGATCCACGTCTGCTCCGACGCGTTCGCTGCGATGTCGGGGTCCTCGGCGATCGCTTGCAGCGCCGTGTTGAGGGCCGCCATCGCGGCGACGACCATGCTGACTGCGAGACAGACGACGGTGACCAGCCAGATAGATGGCCAGTCCAGCGCCTTCACCGCTGCAACAGCCGCCCTCCCGTCGCGGTTCCGTAGCGCGTCGACGACTGGGTGGCCGGCGGTGCCGGATTCAATTCCGATGCCGGCTTCCGTGTCGTCGAAATCGCCGCGGACGCTTTCGTGTTTCATCATTGATCCCCCGGTTTTTGATAACGATTCAGGCAAATCGCGACACGGGCCGCCAATTCCAGATGCCGGAAATGATTTGTGTCACATTAGTCACTGGAGTAACAAGTCCCTGGTCGACGCTCCGAATTCCCAATAACCAGGACAAAGGAAAGTGGGAGATCATGGCTACCACCCATGTCACCGACTCCGCCGTGATCCGCGTACGGATGTGGCGCGTGCTCTCCATGCTGACGGCGTTGATCGCCGTCGTCGTGGGGCTCGTCGTCATCACCGTCTCCGCGGTCTAGTCGGCCGCTGCTAGACGTTCTTCTCGATCGCGTCCCCGACGCGGGGCAGCGCGGCCGTGACATAGCCCTTGGCCTTGCCGCGCAGCGCGTTGTAGGCCTTGGTCAGCGCTACCTTGGCGTCGGCGGTCTGCGCGTCGGTGACGGCGAGCAGTGCTTCGGCGGCCTGGTCGGCATTGGCCGCCAGGTGGGCGCCGAAGCCGGTCCCGGCCGGCCTGCTCGCCCACAGGGGGGCCAGCGCGGCCAAGAAGTCATCGAGCATTGCGTCGGTGGCGTTCGTCACGACGTTCGGCTTGACCTTCTGCGCGGCGGCGTAGGCGGCTTTGACCGCCGCGCCGGACAGCCCCGACTGGTCGGCGACTTCGGCGTCGATCACCTCGACGAGGGCACCGACCGTCTGTGTGCGGTTCGTGCCGAGCGCAGAATCAAAGCTTCCCACGGTCACTCCTTATCGGTAGCGCCGAGCGTCGTGCGGACCTCGGCGAGCAGTTCTAGCGGACGATCGAGCATAACGTGATGCCCACCGCCGGGAAACGTCACGAGCCGACCGGTGCCGTCGGCTCGGCCGTGGAAGAGTGACTGCGCGCGGCCGGCAGCCATCACACCGCGCTCGCCGCGCACGATGGTCACCGCGCAGCCCGGCGGCGGGGTGGGGGCCGGATCGGTTAGCCGCGTCGGGAAGCGACGGTCGAACTTCCAGCGCCAGCCCTCGTCGGCCTGGATGATGGACCCGGCGGCGACGTGCGCGCGGACATACGGGAGCGTCTCCTGCTCGGGCAACAGGCGATAGCGGCCGAGCGCTTCCTCGCGGGACGCGTAGAACCGCGACGTCCGTGGGATCGCCGTGTCGGCGGGTGCGCCGTGCGCCATCATCGCCGCGATGTCATCGGCGTCGAACAACTCGGAGTCGACGATGACGATGTCGTTCACCAGGTCGGGAAACAGCACCGACGCGTGCATCGAGACAATTCCGCCCATGCTGTGTCCGACGACCACGAGCCGGTCGTCGGCGATCCCGGCATCCGCGGCGACCGCGACCGACTCACGCGCCCACAGCGCGTAGGTGTAGAGGTCCGCGCGCCAGTCGCTGTCGCCGTGACCGGAGAGGTCGAAGGCCACCACCCGGCGATCCGCAGCCAGCTGCGGCGCGAGATGATCCCACCAGCCGGCGTGCGCCGCACCGCCGTGGACGAGCAGAAGACCGGGGTCGCCGACGTCGCCCCAGGCGCGGTAGGCGATTTCCGCACCGTCGACGACGAGTGTGCGGTGCTCGGGTTCGGCCGCGATCGCGTCGGTGAACCAGGCCGGGACGCTTGCCGTTTCGACGGTCATCGTCGATGCGTTAGCGGTTGACGGCGCAGACGACGTTGCCCAGCGCGGGCGCACTGCGCTGAGCGACGGTCGCGGTGGCGAGCAGGCGGTCGCCGACATCCCACACGTCGACGTTCAAGGTCTCGCCCGGGATGACGACCCCGGCGAACGAGGCCCCGAAGTCGGCCAGTGCGGTCACGTCGCCGCCGAGCAGTTCGTCGACGATCGCGCGTGCGACGCTGCCGTAGGAGCACAGCCCGTGCAGGATCGGACGGTCGAACCCGGCGTGCTTGGCGAACGCCGGATCCGAGTGCAGGGGATTGCGATCGCCGCACAGGCGGTAGAGCAGCGCCTGGTTGGGCCTGGTGGGGACCTCGATGCGGTGGTCGGGCGCCCGGTCGGGCAACTCGACCTTCGACGATGCGCCGCGCTCGCCGCCGAAACCGCCCTCGCCCTTGGCGAAAATGGCCGAGCGCGCGGTCCACAGCGGGTCGCCGCTCTCGTCGACGGTGACCGACTCCTGGACGATGACGGCGGCCGATCCCTTGTCCTGGAGTTCGGCGATGGTCGTGCGCGTCGTCGCCGTTCCCGCCGCTGGGATCGGCCGGTGCGCGGTCACCTGTTGGCTGCCGTGCACGACTTTCGCCAGGTCGATGTCGATACCGGGGAAGCTGACCTTCGGCGCCTCGGTGGCGTGGAAGCCGGCAGCCACCGTCGCGAACGTCGGCAGCACCTTCGGTGCCAGGTCGTCGACATACGCGAGGCCGGCGGGGTCCATCGGGTCGGCGGCCGCGCCCACGGCGAGGTGGTAGAGCGCGACGTCGGAGGCGGTCCACGAAAAGGTCGTCTCGGGCAGTCGTGCGCCGAGGGCCACGGACAGGTCGATGGGCATCAGTGGCCGCCGCTCGTGGTGGTTTTGGCCGCGGCGGCCTCGGCCTTCGCCTTGGTGTCGAGGGCGGCGAGATAGCCGAAGACCATGGCTGGACCGATGGTCGCGCCCGGTCCGGCGTAGGTGTGGCCCATGGCCGGCGCGCTGGTATTGCCCGCGGCATAAAGCCCGGTGATGACCGAGCCGTCCGCGCGGAGGGCCCGGCCGTGCTCGTCGGTGACGATGCCGCCCTTGGTGCCGAGGTCGCCCGGCACCATCTTCACGGCGTAGAACGGCCCCTTGTCGACTGGGCCGAGGCTGGGGTTCGGCTTGTTGGTGATGTCGCCGTAGTAGTGGTCGTAGCCGCTGCGGCCACGGTGGAAGTCTTCGTCGACGCCGGTCCGGGCGAACTCGTTGAAGCGCGCCGTCGTCGCCTCGAGCCGGTCAGTGGGCAAGCCGGTCTTCTCGGCCAGTTCGGCCAGGGTGTCTGCCTTCACGATGACGCCGGACTCCAGCCACCGCTTCGGAATAGGCTGCTTGGCGGGCAGTCCCGCGAACAGGTACCGGCCACGGCAGCGCGTGTCCATGATCATCCAGGCGGGCACGTTCGCGCCGGGGCCCGCACCCTGACCGAACTCACCGCCATACATTTGGTGCACCGCCTCTACGTAGGGCAGCGACTCGTTCATGAAGCGCTCGCCACGCTCGTTGACGATGAAGGTGCCGGGCACCGATCGTTCGGACAGCGCAAACCACGGTCCCCTGGGCAGCGGGATCGTCGGACCCCACCAGGCGTCGTCCATCAGGGCGACGTCGGCGCCGGCCTTGATGCCGGCACGAATGCCGTCGCCGGTGTTCGACGGTGCGCCGGTCGTCCATTCGGTGCCGATCGGGGCGCGCTGGTACTGCTTGCGCATCTCGTCGTTGTGGTCAAAGCCACCGGAGCCGAGGATGACGCCATAGCGCGCGCGGATCTCGCCGGGCTGGCCGTCGGAGTCGGTGACAACGCCGGTGACGGCGCCATTCTCGTCGGTGATCAGGTCGACCAGTGCGGTGTTGAAGCGGATCGGGACGCCCGCCTCGCGCAGACCCAGCAGGAGCTCGGCAGTCAGCGCGGCGCCCATGGCGATCAGCTTCTTGTTACGGAACTTCGACCAGCTGAAGCGCGAGGCGACCTTGGCCATCTTGGCGATGCCCCGCGGGTGGCGCATGCCGATGTTCATCCAGCGGTAGTCGCTCTGCAGTACCACCATGTTCAGCGGAGCCTTGGTGTACTGCGGATGCAGCGACTTGAGGTCGTCGCCGAGTCGACGCGCGTCGAAGGGTTTGGGCTCGACCGACCGCCCACCGAGACGCCCGCCGGGGGCCTCGGGGTAGTAGTCGGAGTAGTTCTTGACCCACTCGAGTTCCAGCGGCGAGTGCGCCATCAGGTAGTCGAGGGCCTCGGGTCCGCGGTCGATGTAGGTATCGATCTTCGCCGCCGGGGCGTGCTCGCCGATGATCGCGTGAACATAGGCGCGCGCCTGCTCGACGGTGTCGTCGACACCGTCGCGCTTGAGTACGGAGTTATTCGGGATCCAGACGCCGCCGCCCGAGCGCGACGTCGATCCGCCCCAGTAGGGCGACTTTTCAATCAGGACGGTCTTCAGGCCCTGCGTCGCGGCGGTGAGCGCGGCACTCATGCCTGCGGCTCCGGCGCCGACGACGACGACGTCGAATTCGGGCGTGGTCATAGTGATCCTCTCCGCGGTGCTGGTCGGGCCAGCCCGGCTGTCCCGCTCAATCTACCCAATAATTAGAACACGTTATAGTATTGGTGGGGACGGCGGCTATAGCAGCTAGACGGCTATGGCAATGCTCGGTCCAGAAGTGAAAACAGTAACCAGTTCACCCGTACTTGTGAGGAGGGTCATGGCCGTCGCAGACGCGGTGCGCGCCCAGATTGCCGCTGACTTGGCCCGGGCCGAGGCGACGGCTGTCGCGACCGATCCGCCCACCGCCGCGCATCCCGGCCTCGACGTCGTCGACGCCTATGAGATCCAGCTCATCAATATCGGCCGACGCCTTGACGCCGGAGCCAGGGTCGCCGGCCACAAGGTGGGGCTGGCGTCGGCGGCGATGCAGAAGATGATGAACGTCGACGAGCCCGACTACGGGCACCTGCTCGACGACATGGAGTACTTCGAGGGCAAACCGATCGACTTCGCCGCGCTGTGCTTCCCGCGCGTCGAGGTGGAGGTCGGGTTCATCCTCGGCAAGGATCTGCCTGGGGAGGGCTGTACCCGCGACGACGTGGTCGACGCGATTGAATGGGTGGTCCCGTCGATCGAGCTGATCGACTCGCGGATCAAGGACTGGAAGATCACCCTGCCCGACACGATCGCCGACAATGCCTCGTCGTGCGGCTGGATCCTTGGTGAGCAGCGGGTGGCGATCGCCGACATCGACACCGGCGACATCGACGCGACGCTGACCCGCAACGGCGAGATCGTCGCCGAGGGCAACTCGTCGGCGGTACTCGGACATCCGCTGACCGCGGTGTCCTGGCTGGCGAACAAGGTGTCGAGCTTCGGGGTCCGGCTGCGCAAGGGGGACGTGATCCTGCCCGGTACCGCGACTCGCGCCATCGACATCGCCGCCGGCGACCACTTCGTCGCCGAGTTTGCCGGACTCGGCAGCGTCACCCTGGACTTCACGTAACCATCGACATCAAAGACCATTGACTTCAAGCAGAAACTCAGCCCTGGAACTAAGGAGGCTCACGTGAGCGCCAAACTGAGCGCAGCGATCATCGGCTCGGGCAACATCGGCACCGACCTGATGTACAAGCTCGAACGGTCGTCGGTCATCGAACCGCGGTGGATGGTCGGCATCGACGCCGATTCTGAAGGTATGCGCCGTGCCGCCGACCACGGTCTCATCACGATGAGTGGCGGGGCTGACGAACTGCTCGCCTCCGCCGAGAAGCCCGACCTGATTTTCGAGGCGACCAGCGCCTACGTGCACCGCGAGTACGCGCCACGCTACGCGGCCGCCGGCATCACCGCCATCGACCTCACCCCGGCGGCGGTCGGCCCGGCCGTCGTACCGCCGGCCAACCTGCGCGCGCACCTCGACGCACCCAACACCAACATGATCACCTGCGGCGGTCAGGCGACGATCCCGATGGTGCACGCCGTTTCCTCGGTCGTGCCGGTGCCCTACGCCGAGATCGTCGCGTCGGTGTCCTCGGAGTCCGCCGGCCCGGGTACGCGCGCCAACATCGACGAGTTCACCAAGACGACCTCGCGCGGGATCGAGACGATCGGCGGCGCGACACGCGGCAAGGCGATCATCATCCTGAACCCGTCTGATCCGCCGATGATCATGCGCGACACCATCTTTTGCGCCATCCCGGCCGACGCCGATACCGATGCGATCGCCGAGGCGATCCACCGGCGCGAGAAGGATATTCAGGAGTATGTGCCGGGCTATCGGCTGCTGCAGGACCCGCAGTTCGATCCGCCTAGTGTCCTCAACGGCGGGTATGCGCGCGTCTCGATCTTCGTCGAGGTCGAAGGCGCCGGCGACTTCCTGCCGCCGTACGCCGGGAACCTCGACATCATGACCGCCGCGGCCACCAAGGTGGGCGAGGAGATCGCCAAGACGAAATTGGCTGCCGTTTCGGCAGCCGGGAAGTGAGGACGACATGTCTGACTTGATGGCCCACGCCCGGCCCTTTTCCGACACCCTCGACATCCGGATCACCGATTCGTCGCTGCGCGATGGCTCCCACCACAAGCGCCACCAGTTCACCGAACAGGATGTGCGCGAGATCGTCGGTGCGCTCGACGGCGCCGGTGTGCCGGTCATCGAGGTGACCCACGGCGACGGCTTGGGTGGATCCTCGTTCAACTATGGCTTCTCCAAGACGCCCGAGCAGCAGCTCATCAAGGCGGCTGCGGAGACGGCGAAGAACGCGAAGATCGCCTTCCTCATGCTGCCCGGACTGGGGGTCAAGGACGACATCATCGCGGCCCGCGACAACGGTGGTCAGATCTGCCGTATCGCCACACATTGCACCGAGGCCGACGTGTCGATCCAGCACTTCGGGCTGGCGCGTGAACTGGGCCTGGAGACGGTCGGCTTCCTGATGATGGGCCACAGCCAGCCGCCGGAGGTGCTTGCCAAGCAGGCGCGCATTATGGCCGACGCGGGTTGTCAATGCGTCTACGTCGTCGACTCCGCCGGCGCAATGGTGCTCGAGCAGGTGTCTGATCGGGTATCGGCTCTGGTGGCCGAGCTCGGCAACGACGCGCAGGTCGGTTTCCATGGTCACGAGAACCTCGACATTGCGGTCGCGAACTCGGTGCTGGCGATCCGGGCCGGCGCCCAGCAGGTCGACGGCTCGGTCCGCCGATTCGGCGCGGGCGCGGGCAATACTCCGACTGAGGCCCTGGTCGGCGTGTGCGACAAGCTTGGGGTCAAGACCGGTGTCGACTTCTTGAAGATCGTCGACGCGGCGCAGGATGTCGTGCGTCCGGTCATGCCCAGCGAGTGCCTGGTGGATCGGCCGGCGATGATGATGGGCTACGCCGGCTGCTATAGCTCGTTCCTCAAGCACGCCGAGGGTCATGCCGAGAAGTATGGCGTTTCGGCGGCCGACATTCTGATCGAGGCGGGCAACCGCAAGCTCGTCGGTGGGCAGGAAGACCAGCTCATCGACATCGCGCTCGAGCTCAAGAAGAAGCAGGACGCGAACGCGGGCGTGTAGGCCGACAGTCGGGTCCCGCCGATAGGTGGATCATCTAGACCCATTTGCCTCATGTTGCACACCAGTCACAAGTCGGTTTCACCTTGAATTCTGCTGGGTGCGGCAGACGATTGCTGTCGCACGCTGGAGTACATGACTCCCCAAAAGTCGTTCCGGCGCGGCTCTCGGACGCGAGTACCGATGTCGGTCGGGCGCTGGATCGCGGCGCCCGCAGTGGTTGTTGCCGTGGCCGCGGGATCGGTCGTCGTGCCCACCCTTACCGCCGGCTCGTCGGGCTCGTCAGGCTCGTCGGGCTCATCCGACAGTGGTTCGTCGGGCTCGTCGGGTTCGGTCGACATCTTCCTACCGGTCTCGACGCCCGCAGCGATGGCGGCGCTCAACGTGGCGGTGACACAGATCGGCAAGCCGTACAAGTGGGGCGGCACCGGACCGAACGCGTGGGATTGTTCCGGGCTGATCCAGTGGGCCTTCGGGACCGTTGGTATCAATCTGCCGCGCGTTAGCCAGCAGCAGGCGCGGGTCGGAAAAGCCATTCCGCTGGCCGCGCTCGCGCCGGGCGATGTGATCGTTTTCTATCGCAACGCCGGTCACATCGGCATCTACGCCGGCGGCGGCCAGGTGTTCCATGCGGGCGGACCCAATGGGCATCCCATCAAGTTTCAGGCGCTGAACACGATGCCGCCGATCAAAACGATCCGTCGTTACGGCTAGCCGACTGTCGAGAACTCGCTGCACAGTCGCGCTAGCCTGAGTCCGACTGTGCCACTGAGCGAGGAGCACCATGCGATCCCCGATTCCCGACTATCTCGCCGAGGTGCTGCGCGCGGTCGAATCCGATGATTCCGGGGCGACTGCCGACTACATCCCGGAACTCGCCGCTGCCGACCCGGACCGGCTCGCAGTAGCGATCGCCACGCTCGACGGCGAGGTCTACGCGGTCGGCGATGCGAGCGTCGAGTTCACGATCCAGTCGATCTCCAAGCCCTTCGCCTACGCGCTGGCACTGACCGATCGTGGGTTCGACGGAGTGCTGGACAAGGTCGGCGTCGAACCGTCGGGGGATCCCTTCAACGAGGTGTCACTCGACGACACTGGGCGGCCTTTCAACCCGATGATCAATGCCGGCGCGATCACCGCGCACAGCCTCGTCGGGGCGCCGGGGGTCGGCCCGGACCTACGCTTCGAACGTGTGGTGGCGGGGCTGAGCGCCTTTGCCGGCCGCCCCCTGAGCGTCGACGAAGCCGTCTTCGCCTCCGAGATGACCACCGCGCACCGCAATCTGTCCATCGCCCATATGCTGCGCGCCTATGGGGTCCTGACCGAGGATCCGGTCGCAGTGGTCGAGGGCTACACGCGTCAATGCTCACTACTGGTAACCGCCACCGACCTGGCGTTGATGGCGGCGACCCTGGCAAATCATGGGGTCCATCCGAGGACCGGTGCGCGGGTGGTGTCCGAAGCCGTGGTCCGCCAGGTGCTCAGCGTGATGACGACGTGTGGCATGTATGACGCGGCCGGCGACTGGGTTACCCAGGTCGGGATCCCGGCCAAGAGCGGCGTGGCCGGTGGATTGATTGGTGCGCTGCCGGGCCAGGTCGGAATAGCGACGTTCTCGCCGCGGCTCGACAAGCACGGAAACAGCGTGCGCGGTGTGCGTCTGTTCGAGCGGTTCTCCGACGACATGGGCATGCACATGATGGAGGTGCCTGCCGCATCGCGGACGGTGCTGCGCAAGAACCGGGGTATCGCGGGCCTGCGGCTCTATGCGCTGCAGGGCGGGCTGCGCTTCGCCGAGGCCGAACAGGTCGTGCGCGAGGTGTCCGATCATCCCCCAACCGAGCACCGCGTTGGCTTCAATCTGTCCCATGTCCACGCGATGGACGGCGTGGCGCGGCGGATGCTTCTCGAGGTGATTCGCCGATTGTCACTCGACGGCCACGACGTCTACCTCATCGATCCTGATCGGGTCATCAAAGCCCCCGACCCGGGCGACGGTGGCAGGGTCACGGTCGTGGCGGATATCGACGACATCGCTTGAATGCCACCGGAACCAGCAAATAGTTGCGGCGCCGAGGGAAGACCTCCCCTTCGGTGCTGGCTATTGACAGCTTTCAGGGCGCCGGGTCACCAATAGCCGTCGGGATCGACCTCGGGGCCCTCCCGCGGGATGATGCCTTCGGCAACACCGTGGTCAATCGATGCCGTCAATCGAGGGCAGCCGGGCAGCATGGCCGGATTTCCGCCGTCGGCGCGCACCTCGTCGAAGGCCGGGCAGGTTTCCCGCGCGGCGGCCGTCCACTGCACGCTGGTCTGATGCGGGCTGGCCTTCTTCACGAAGACGCACGCGTGGCAGGCGCGGCACTCGAGTTCGGTGAGCCCATTGCGCAGATAGTGCTGCCGATCGCGGGCGGTGGCTGCCTCGATGGCCGCGCGACGCACCGGATCATTGTGGTAGTCGGGCGCCTTCGCCCACCCCTCCGGTCGCGCCGCGGCCCGCGCGCCGGCGTCCCCGGCGCCAGAGGGGTGCGCCGCGCGCGTCACTACACGCTCGCTTCGGTATCGGCTCGCGATTTCGCCTCTTCTTCGGCCTTGGCCTCCTCGGCCTGGCGGGCCAGATTCTCCTTGACCTCGATGTTCCAGTTCTCCAACGCCTTCGACGTGTCGATTTCGTACTCGAAGCGCTGGGTCATCTCCTCGGTAACGTCGTCGATATCGACGTAATACTGCTCGTACCACCGTCGCAGCTGGTAGACCGGACCGTCCTCTTCGACGAGCAGCGGGTTGTCGATGCGCGTCTTGTTCTTCCAAATCTCGACATCCTGCATGAATCCGACTTCGATGCCGGCGCTGATCTTCTTGGCCATCTTGTCGGTCTGTTCGGGAGTGAGACCTTCGGGGACCTTGGCCATGACCCCGAACATGAGCACAAAGGAGTTCTCGTCGATCGGGTAGTGGCAGTTGGTGAGAATCGTCTCCACCGCGTACCCGCTGTAGTACTGGACCATCGGGTTGAGCATGTAGGACGGGCCGTAGTAGGCGGCGATCGACTCCAGGCGGGTATCGCCGTAGGCGGTGCTGATCGCGACATCGGGACGGCCGTGGCTGTTCATGTACTGCGCGGCGGTCTGGCCTTCGAAGACGTTCTTGAAGTAGTCCGGCAGCGCGTAGTGAACGTAGAAGAAGTGGGCCATATCGACGACGTTGTCGATGATCTCGCGACAGTTGGAGCCCTCGATGACGATGCGGTTCCAGGTCCAATCGGTCCACTCGTCGGTGCCGTACTCGTCGAGAGCCGGGATCACGCAGTCTGCCGGGGGCGGGTTGCCTTCCGGGTCGTTGTAGACGAAGACCTGGCCGTTGCGAACCATCGTCGGCCAGGTGCGGGTCTTGGCCAGCTTGGGATTGCGCTTGGCGTAGGGCACGGTGGCGCACCGGCCCTTGCCGTTCCACTGCCAGCCGTGGAACGGGCAGGCGACGTTGTCGCCGCGCAGCACGCCCTGGCTGAGGTCGCCGCCCATGTGGCGGCAGTAGGCGTCGAGTACCTTGAACTCGCCCTCGGTGTCGGTCCACGCGACGAGCTTGGTGCCGAAGGCCTCCACCGAATGTGGCTTGCCATCCTTGAAATCCTCGGCCAGGCCGACGCAGTGCCAGCCGCGAGCAAACCGGGTGGGGACCTCGCCGGTGTCGATTTCGCGTACATCCGATTCATGTGCGGTGGTCATAGCTACTCCTCTGTCGGGCTGCGACGTCGTCCCTCAATACTAGAACACGTTACAAAAGTGTGGCCAATAGTGCTGCTCGATGACAACTATTACAGCAGTAGACAGGACGTTTGACCCCGTTCTCGACAGAAATAAGAACGTGTTCTAGTCTTACCCCGTACGCTTCGTGACGAGGCGGTCCCCATCCACCCGTCGCCGATAGGCAGGAGAACTAGATGTCAGCCAGTAAGACCCAGCGCAGCCCCGAGGTCCAGCAGGTCCTCGACAACATCGATGCGCTGTTGCCCGATTTCGCCCAGCGTGCGCAGGAAACCGAAGATGCGCGTCGGGTCTCCGACGAGAGTGCGCAGGCCTTGCAGGCCGCCGGCTTCTTTAAGTTGCTGCAGCCCAAACAATGGGGTGGCTACGAGGTCGACCCGGTCACCTTCTACGAGGCGGTCCGCCGGATCGCGACCGCTTGCGGCTCAACCGGTTGGGTGGCCGGCATCATCGGCGTGCACAACTGGCACCTCTCACTCTTCGATCAGCGGGCGCAGGAAGAAGTGTGGGGTGCCGACACCAACGTGCGGATCTCCTCGTCCTACGCGCCGATGGGCATGGGTGAGGTCGTCGAGGGCGGCTACAAGGTCAACGGCAACTGGGCCTTCTCCTCCGGCTGTGACATCGCGGACTGGACATTCGTCGGCGGCCCGGTGATCAAGGATGGCCGACCGGTCGACTTCGTCAGCTACCTGCTGCCGCGCTCGGACTACACGATCAAGGACGTCTGGAACGTCGTCGGCCTCAAGGGCACCGGCTCCAACACCCTTGAGGTCAAGGACGTCTTCGTGCCGCGCCACCGCGTGCTGTCGATGGGTACGATGGCCAAGAATGAGAGCCCCGGGCTAGCGCAGAACACCGCTCCGGTTTACAAGATGCCGTGGGGCACCATCCACCCCAGCACCATTGCGACGCCGATCGTCGGGATGGCCTACGGTGCCTACGAGGCGCACGTCGAGCATCAGGGCAAGCGCGTGCGCGCCGCCTACGCCGGCGAGAAGAGTAAGGACGATCCGTTCGCCAAGGTGCGGATCGCCGAGGCGGCCAGCGAAATCGACGCCGCATGGCGTCAGCTGTCCGGCAACCTGCAGGCTGAATACGACTACATTCTCGCCGGTGAATCGGTCCCGATGGAGCTGCGATTGGCCGCCCGCCGCGACCAGGTGCGCGCCACCGGCCGCGCCATCGAAGCCATCGACATGCTCTTCGAGAACTCCGGTGCCGGCGCCCTCAACGTCGACTCGCCCATCCAGCGCTTCTGGCGCGACGCCCACGGTGGCCGCGTCCACGCCGCCAACGATCCCGAGCGCGCCTACGTCGCGTTCGGCAACGGGGAGTTTGGTCTCCCCATCGGCGACACGATGGTCTGATCTGACCGACACGCACGCACGAGGAAGTGGCAGACAATGACGAGTTCTGAAAGTCCGATCCGGTCGCTGGGCTACATGCGCATCGACGCGACCGACATGGATGCGTGGCGCGAGTACGGACTGAAAGTCCTCGGCATGGTGGAGGGCAAGGGCACCACGCCTGGTGCGCTCTACCTGCGGATGGATGACTTTCCCGCGCGATTGGTCATCGTCCCGTCTGATCGCGACCACCTGGCCTGCTCGGGCTGGGAGTGTGCGACGGCAGCAGGTCTGCAGGAGTTGCGCGATCGGCTCGCCGCGGCTGGCGTCGAGTTCCGCGAGGGCACCAAGGCGGAGAAGGTCGAACGGGCCGTCGACGGGTTGATCGTCTTCGACGATCCCGACGGCAATGTGCTCGAGGCCTTCCACGGCGTCGCGCTGCAACACCGTCGCGTGGTGCCGCCCTACGGTCAGACTTTCGTGACCGGCGAGCAGGGCCTGGGCCACGTCGTGCTCTCCAGCAACGACGACGCCAAGGCGTTGGAGTTCTACCGCGACGTGCTCGGCTTCCGGCTGCGCGACTCGATGCAGCTGCCGCCGCAGGTCGTCGGTCGGGGCGAGGGCGATGACCCGGCGTGGTTGCGGTTCCTCGGCGTCAACTCCCGCCATCACTCGATCGCCTTCTCGCCGTTCGCCAACGGCACCGGGATTGTGCACCTGATGGTCGAAGTCGACGACGTCGACGATGTGGGCTTGGCCCATGACCGCGCGTTGCGCAAGAAGGTGCCACAGTCGGCGACCATCGGCCGCCACGTCAACGACTTGATGCTGTCCTTCTACATGAAAACCCCAGGCGGTTTCGACGTCGAATTTGGTTGCGAGGGAAGGCGAGTCGACGATGACGAGTGGATCGCCCGCGAGTCGACGGCAGTCAGCCTGTGGGGCCACGACTTCTCCGTCGGATTCAAAGGCTGATCCCGGCGATGGTGAATAAGCCCTTCGGATCCGGCGACTTCGATTCGCGGCAGTTCCGCACGGCGATGGGGCAATTCTGCACCGGAGTCACGGTGATCACCACGCTCGACGCCGACGAGAAGCCGGTCGGCTTTGCCTGCCAGTCATTCACGGCGCTCTCGCTTGATCCGCCGCTGGTGGTGTTTTGCCCGATGAAGACCTCGCGCAGCTGGCCGGTGATCGAAACCGCTGGCAAGTTCGTCGTCAATGTGCTGTCGAATCGGCAGCAAGAGGTCAGCTCCACCTTCGGCGCTCCCGGCGACGACAAGTTCAAGTCCATCGAGTGGGACCGCTCGCCACTGGGTCTGCCGGTGCTCCGGCATAGCCTGACGTGGGTGGAATGCGAGATCGAGAACGTCGTCGACGGCGGTGATCACCACATTGTGATCGGCCGCGCCAAGACGCTGGGGGAGGTCCTGCAGGATAAGCCGCTGTTGTTCTACCGCGGCGGCTACCTGTCTACCGAGCATCCGCGCGTGACACCGGCCCAAGAGGCGCTTGACGATTTCCTCACCTGGACCGGCGGCGATACGTGGCTGTGAGCGGCGACGAGCTTGCGACGGCCCCGTTCACGCAGGCCATCGCCGATGCTGAGCGGCTGATCGTTTCGGCTGAATTCACCGAGACCGATGCCGACCTTGCCGAGGGGTATGACTATCTGGCCGGGTCGATCTCGGCGATCCTGCAGTTGGTGCGTGCGCACAACCGGAGTCACCCGTATTTCGTCACCTCGACCGGGCCGTATTCGAAGATGGGCCTGGACAACCCCGACACGATCTACTATCACGCCCTCGTCGAACCCGATGCGACGTACGTGGTGCGCGGACAGCGCGGCAGCACGGCGGACCTGAGCTTTCAGGTGTTGTGCGGCGAATACTCGCCGGATTCGGTACCCGGCGGCGACGATGCCTTCGACGATCGACGGCTCACCATCGGCGATGATGGTTCGTTCGAGTTGACGTTTGGCCCGGACATTGATGTTCGACCCGATCACTACTTCGTCCTGCCCGCAGGAGCGACGACGCTCGCGGTCCGCGAGGTCTACTCCGATTGGGACGCCGAGACGCGCGGGTTGGTCACCATTGAGCGAGTCGATACCGTCGGGACTGCGCCGGCCGAGCCAAGTTTGGAGCGGATCAAACGGCGGTACTCAACGGCGGCGAAGATGCTGGCCTCGCGCATCAACACCTGGTTCAACTTTCCCACGTGGTTCTACCTCGATGAGCCGGTCAATTCGTTTACCGCCCCGCGGCCGACACCCGGTGGACTCGCCACCCAATACTCGTCGGTCGGCCACTTCGATCTGCCGCCCGACAAGGCGATGATTGTCACCGTCCCGCGCAGCGCGGCGCCGTATCAGGGCTTCCAGCTCGGCAGTCTCTGGTACATCTCGCTCGACTACGTCAACCATCAGACCAGCCTGAACTCGGCTCAGGCGCAGGTTGATCCGGACGGAATGATCCGCATGGTGATCGCGGCGCGCAACCCGGGTGTGACGAATTGGATTGAAACCACCGGCCGCCGGCGCGGGATCCTCCAGTTCCGCTGGCAGCGCACCGACGAAGCGATCGGGCCCGCACTCGGACCTCGTGCCGAGGTCGTCGACTTCGTCGACGTGCCGGCGAAGCTGCCGCACCACCAAGACAATTCGATCGACGGCGAGGGGTGGGCGGCGCGGATCGCGGCCCGTCAGCGTGCGTTCGCGAAAAGGATGCTGGCGTGAGTGGCCTGCTGCTGACCGACAAGGTCGTTGTCGTGTCCGGGGTGGGTCCCGGGCTGGGTAGGGCACTGGGCCGGCAGGCGGCGGCACACGGCGCGACGGTTGTACTCGCGGCGCGCACCGAGTCGCGGCTGGCAGAGATCGCCGATGAGATCGTCGCCGCGGGTGGCATCGCGCTGGTCGTACCGACCGATATCACCGCCGATGAGCAGGTCGACGCGCTCGTCCGTGCCACCGTCGACGAGTATGGCCGGGTCGACGTGTTGATCAACAACGCGTTCGCGGTCCCGTCGATGAAGCCGTTGGCGCGCACCGACTTCGAGCAGATCGCTACCAGTCTGGACCTGACCGTGCTCGGTACGTTGCGGGTCATCAACGCCTTCACCGAGGCGCTCGAGGCGACGAAGGGGGCGATCGTCAACATCAACTCGATGGTGATCCGCCACTCCGAACCCCGCTATGGGAGCTACAAGATCGCCAAGTCCGCCCTGCTGGCCATGTCGCAGAGCCTGGCCACCGAACTCGGCCCGCGGGGCATCCGGATCAATAGCGTTGCCCCCGGCTATATTTGGGACGATCAACTCAAGTGGTATTTCGGTGAGGTGGCGACGAAGTACGGCATCACTGCCGAGCAGGTCTACCAGCAGACCGCCGCCAACAGCGACCTCAAGCGTCTGCCCGAGCCGGATGAGATCGCCCGCGCTGCACTGTTTTTGGCGTCGGACCTGGCCAGCGCCATTACTGGACACACGCTCGACGTGAACTGTGGCGAATACCATGACTGAGGCCGAGTACAAGACCAGCGTCGGCACCGTCGATGACTTGCACGAATCTGCTGCGCGGGCCACCGGGTTGAGCGACTTTGGGGTGGACACCGGTTACCGGGAGGCGTTGCAGGTCCTGCTCGACTCCTATCGGGACGATGCCGGATTGACCCCGATCGGGTCGAAGATGTTCCGCTACTTCCTCAAAGGCGCCCTTGTCGCGCGGCTGTTGTCCGAAGCGTCGTGGCAGGCCAACCCCGGCTATACCGGCGTTGCGATCACCCGCCCGATTTTCGTTACCGGGCTGCCGCGCACCGGGACCACGGCCCTGCACCGGCTGTTGTCGGCTGATCCGGCGCACCAGGGACTGGAAATGTGGCTGACGGAATTCCCGCAGCCCCGACCCCCGCGGGATACGTGGGCCGGCAATCCGGTCTACCGGCAGATCGACGGCGGTCTTGCGCAGCATCACGTCGAGAATCCCGAGTTCATGGGGCTCCACTACATGGACGCCGGCGAGGTCGAGGAATGCTGGCAGCTGCTCCGCCAGGACGTCATGTCGATCTCCTATGAGTCGCTGGCGCATGTCCCCGGCTATTCGGCATGGCTCGCACGCCAGGACTGGACCCCGGCCTACCAGCGTCATCGTCGCAATCTCCAGCTGATCGGCAGCAACGATCAACAGCAGCGATGGGTGCTCAAGAACCCCAGCCACCTGTTCGCGCTCGACTCACTGATGACCGCCTATCCCGATGCGATCGTGGTGCAGACCCATCGTGCACCAGAGACGATCATTGCCTCGATGTGCAGTCTCGCCGAGCATGCGACGCGCGGCTGGTCGACGACCTTCGTCGGTCAGACGATTGGCGAGGACCAGCTGGAGTTGTGGTCGCGCGGACTGCGCGAGTTCACCGCCGCGCGTTCGAAATACGACCCGGCACAGTTCGTCGACGTCGACTTCGCCGAACTGCGCGGAGACCCGCTCGGGACCGTTGACCGCGTTTACGCCGCAGCCGGCACCGAGCCGTCAGAGCAGGCGCGCGCGGCGATGATCGACCTCGACGAGGAGAGCCGCTCGGGCGACCGAAAGCCGCAGCATCGCTACGACCTAGCCGACTACGGGTTGACCGCCGAACAGGTCCGCGACGCCTTCGCCTGACTACAGCGGCGTGCCGGCCACGACGTCGACTGGCTGCCCGAAGAACTGGGCACTTCCGTGGGCGCGCTTGAAGTACAGCTGAATGTCGTGCTCCCAGGTGATGCCGATGCCGCCGTGCAGCTGGACGGCCTCGGCCACGATGTGACTGAAGGCCTCCGAACAGTGCACGTGTGCGGCCGCCGCCAATTCGGCGCCCGCCGGCGTGTCGATCGCATCGACCGCGGCATAGGCGATTGACCGGGCGGTCTCCACGTCGGCATACATGTCGGCCATGCGGTGCTTGAGCGCCTGAAACGACCCGATCACCCGACCGAACTGCTTGCGCGTCTTGGTGTATTCGACGGTCAGGCGCAGGGCGGCGGCGGCGGCACCGACCTGCTCCACGGCGAGTAGTGCCCACACCAGGTCGCGCAGTCGGGGGAGTAGGTCGGCCGGGGCGGGAAATGCCTCCGCTGCGGCTTCGGTGAAGCGCACCCGCGAGAGCGGTCGCGTCGGGTCCATGGTCGCCACCGGGACGACCTCGACGCCGGGGGAGTCGGCCGCGATGACATGCACCGTCGCGTGCGGTCCCGGGCCCGCCAGCACCACCAGGTCAGTAGCGGCCTCGGCGTCGGTCACATAGTGCGCGGTGCCGGTCAGCAGGCCCCCGTCGGCACTGACTCCCGGTGTGTCCCAGGAGGTTTCGCCGGCCAGGCAGAGAGTGGCGGTGCGCTCCCCGGATGCCAGGGCCTCGACTAGATCGCCAAGTTCGGCCGGCACGGTCGACGAGTTGTTCGCGGCCATCATGAGTGCTCCGGTGGCCATCACCGCAGAAGAGAGCAGCGGGACCGGAGCCAGCGCGGCCCCCACCTCTTCGACGACGGCACTCAACGATCCCCAGCCCGCGCCCGCGCCGCCCAGTTCTTCGGGAACCGCAAGCGCGGCGGCCCCGATCTCAGTCAACCCGGCCCAGAGCTGGCCATCGGTGCGCTGTGGTGCGGCGATCGCGGCTCGAACGGCTGTACTGCCGCCGCCGCGCGCGATGAGGTCGACGACCGAGTCGCGCAGCGCAGCGAGGTCGTCGGCCGAGATCACCTCGGCGCTCACCGCAGCGTCTCCAGGATGCGCTGGCGATGCGCCGCCGGGGTGCCCCAGGAGGTTTGCAGCGCTTGGGTTTTCGTTAGGTAGAGCGATAGATCGTGTTCGACGGTGTAGCCGATGGCGCCGAGCACCTGCAGGCCCCGCCGCGCGGCGAGGTAGGCCGCGTCGGAGGCGGCGACCTTGGCCGCGGAGACTTCACGGTTGGCGTCGACGTCCTCGGGCACCGCACCGTCGAGAGCCAGTGCCGCGCCGTGCACCAGGGGCCGCGCCATCTCCAGGGCCACGGCAACATCGGCGAGGTGATGTTTGACCGCCTGGAAGGAACCGATTGCCTTGCCGAACTGCTGGCGGGCCTGGGCGTACTCCGCGGCTAGTTCGAGCATGGCCGAGCCGAGACCGAGGAGTTGCGCGGCGGTGGCCAGTGCGCCGTAGTTCAGGACCTCGTCGAGGCCGACCCCGGTGGCGAGCTGATCGACGGGGATCACGTTCGCGACGGTGCGCGACGGATCGACGGTGGCCAGCGGCTCGTCGGCGGTCCCGGTGCTGAGCACGCCGTCGGCTAGCGCGTAGACCGTCGCGATACGTGCGTCGGCGGCGCGGGGCTGCCACGCCCCGGCGGCGATGGTGGCCGGGGTGCCCTCGGCCAGTTCGGCTAGTGCGGCGGTTTGTCCGGCCAGCCGAAGTGCCGCGGGTACGGCGGCGAGGGTCTCGGCGACCGGGCCGGGGACGGCGTGGCGGCCCAGCGCTTCGGCGGCAACAACCATCTCGATCGCACCGGCGCCGGAGCCGCCATGCTCATCGTCGATGAGGAGCCCGGTAATCCCCAGGCCGGCGAGCGAGCGCCACAGGGCCAGCGCGGGTTCAGCGTCCCCGTCGGCCAGGGCACGGTTCGCGGCGATGGCACCGGATCGCGTCGCCAGGCCGTCGATGGTCTCGGCGAGACCGACGTGCTCGTCGTCAAGGAGGAATCTCATGTCAGCGGTCTCCTCGCGGTAGGCCCAGCAGTCGTTCGGCGATCACGTTGCGCTGAATCTCGTTGGTACCGGCGTAGATCGGTCCGGACAAGGAGAACAGGTAGCCGTCGGTCCACGCGTCGGCGAGCTCGGCGTCGGCCCCCTGGAGTTCCAGCGCGGTTTCGTGCGCCGCGATGTCCCACTGCGACCAGAAGACCTTGTTGATCGACGACTCCATACCGAGCTGTCCGCCGGCGGCGAGGCGGCTCACCGTCGCATAGGTCGACAGTTCGTAGGCGCGCGCGCCAATCCAGGCGTCGACAACGCCCTTGTCGGTCGCAGCGGTGGCCGGCTGCTGGGCGCCGTGCTCGCGCCACAGCGCCAGCAGCCGGTCAGTGGTCGCCAGGAAGCGCCCGGGCGAGCGCAGCGAGAGGCCGCGCTCGTTGGCCGCAGTACTCATAGCGACCTTCCAGCCGTTGTTGACTTCGCCGATGACGCCGGAGTTCGCCGGGTCGGCCGGGTCGTCGGGGACGAAGACATCCTCCAAGAAGAGTTCGGCGAAGCCGGGCTCGCCGTCGAGCTGGGCGATCGGCCGCACGGTGACGCCGGGGGAGCGCAGGTCGAACATGAAGTAGGTGATGTCGCGATGGCGGCTGCGAGTCGCCCCGCTCTCGGCGGCAGGAGCATCCCTATCCGAGCGGAACAGCCCGAATCCCCAGTCGGCGAAGCTGGAGCGCGAACTCCACGTCTTCTGCCCGTTGAGCAGCCAGCCGCCGTCGGTGCGGGTCGCGGTAGAGCGCAGTGAGGCGAGGTCGCTTCCGGCCTCCGGTTCGCTCCAGGCCTGACCCCAGATGTCGTCGGCGCGGGCCATGCGCGGCATGATCCGGTCGAGCTGAGCTTTGGAGGCATGCTCGAAAAGCGTTGGGGCCAGCAGGAAGATCCCGTTCTGGCTGACCCGGCCGGGCGCCCCGGAGCGGTAGTACTCCTCTTCGAAGATCACCCAGTGCAGCAGCGGGACGTCGCGGCCGCCGTATTCGGCCGGCCAGCTCACCACCGACATGGCATCAGCGGCCATCTCCGCCTCCCACGCGCGGTGGGCTTCGAAGCCCTCGGCGGTGTCCATGGACGGTAGTGGCTGTGCGGGAACATGATCGGCCAGCCAGGAACGGACTTCGGCTCGGAAGGCCTGCGCGTCGTCGTCGAGTAGTAGGTCCACGATGCTAGTCCTTCTTGTTCGACGAATCGGCCGAACTCTTCATCGACTTCGCGTCCATCCCGCCCAGCGAGTCGCCGGTTTCGGCGTTGGCGCTGTGCGCGTAGTGGTGCCAGCCGAAGACCGAGTCCATTGCGTTGCGCATGCCCATCTGGTCCTCGCAGATGTTCACGGCCTTCTTGGACAGGAACAGCCCCTGCATGGGCATGGCGACGATCTGCTCGGCGATCGAGGTCACCTTCGCGTCGAGCTCCTCGCGCGCAACGACATGGTTCACCATGCCCCAGTCGAGGGCCTGGCCGGCGGTGAACCGCTCCCCGGTGAACAGAATCTCCTTGGCCCGGCGGGGACCGAGGACGAAGGCGTGGGCGAAGTACTCGACCCCGGGGATGCCCATCCGGGCGACGGGGTCGGAGAAGAACGCGTCGTCGGAGGCGACGATGAAGTCGCAGATCCATGCCAGCATCAGCCCGCCCGCGATGCAGGCGCCGTGGACTTGCGCGATCACCGGCTTGGGGATCTCGCGCCAGCGGCGACACATGCCCAGGTAGACCTCGGTCTCGCGGGCCAGGCGCTGATCCGCGGTCATGCTCGTAGTACTGTCGCCGGCCGGTGCGGTGTGGTCCCAGTGTAGTGCGGCGACGTTGTCGTAGTAGACACCGAAGTCGCGCTCGGGGGTACCGATGTCGTGGCCCGCCGAGAAGTGCTTGCCGTTGGCGCGCAGCACGATGGCCTTCACGTTCGGGTCGTCGACGGCCTTGCGGAACGCCGAGTCCAGCGAGTAGGTCATCACCGAGTTCTGCGCGTTCCGATACTCGGGCCGATTCAGCGTGACGTAGGCCAGTGCACCGTCAAGCGCAGTTTCATAGGCCACCGGTGACGTGTCGGGGCCGAGGTCGTCGGGGAGCAACGGGGGTGGGATGACGGCGTCAGTCATGCCGTTCAGCCTAACCTAGCAAGTGCTTGGTTGGTAGGGCAGGTGAAATCGGCCGGCGAAACGGGCAGACTGGGAGTATGTGGAAAGCGCTCGCCATCATCCTCGTCGGCCTGGTCGCGCTGGTCGTCCTCTACCCGCTGATTAAGAGCCTGATCTGGCTCGGAGTCGTCGGGCTGGCCATTTACGGCGCAATCGTCCTGTTCAGCGACGACAAGACCAAGACGCCCTAGTCGTTGACGTTCGCCGGTAACGACGCCACCAGCGGTGCGTCGGCCGGGGTAACGCCGGTTTTCGCCGCACCGCCGGGCGAGCCCAAGGGGTCGGCCCGGCCGGGCAAGACGTTCTCGAAGAAGTCGGCGTTGTCGGATTGGTAGTCGGCCCACTCGTCCGGCAGGTCATCTTCGTAGAAGATGGCCTCGACCGGGCAGACCGGCTCGCACGCGCCGCAATCCACGCATTCATCAGGATGGATGTAGAGGCTGCGCGCCCCCTCATAAATGCAGTCGACCGGGCATTCCTCCACGCAGGCGCGGTCCTTGACGTCGACGCAGGGCAGGGCGATGACGTAGGTCATGGCTCACCTCCGTTCGGCGTCGAAAGGCTCGATGGTCAGCGACGGTTCGCGGTGGGTGTGCACCGTCAGGTAGCTCAGGCCGTCGGCGCCGGCGGTGAACGAACGCTGGGAGAAGCGGGGCAGCCACAGCAGATCACCCGCGGTAACGGCCACCTTGTCGCCTTCGGTGCCGACCGTGCCCGAACCCGCCAGCACGTGGACGAGGACGTCGACCTCGCCGCCCTTGTGCTCACCGATTACCCCGCCCGGGGCCAGGCGGATGAGGTTGGAGTCCAGATGACGGTCGCGCAACTCGAGCTTCCACGCGACGTCGGCGGCGTCGGTGGGTGCAGCAGTCAACTCGGTGGTGTTGCCGAGTTTGCGCGGTAGGGCGGCCGAGGTCGTCTTGCCGATGCGGATTCGATAGTCGCGCGTCTCGCGGGTCAGGTAGTCCCACGAGTAACTGCCGGGCCGCTCCACGTCGAACTCGTCATGCAGGTGGCGGGGGTCATGATCATTGACCAGGATCAGCGCCTCGCCAGCATCAAGGCTGTCGAACAGTCGGAATATCTGCCCATGCCGCTGTGGCTTCGGGATCTCGCGGACATCGATCACCGGGGAATTGGCAGACATGACCTCGCCTTTCGCCTGTTTTTGCAGGTAGAGAATTTACACAGCATTTGTAGCTAAAATCCTATCGCCGGATTGGCGAGGGGTGCCAGGGACCTTTGGCCTGCTGAGATCCGGCCGGTAGCGGGGCATCGGCGTGATAGTCACGCCCGTGCTTGGTCAGCGTGCGGATCTCAGTAGCTCGGCCGCGGCAACCAGCCTAGGTCGGAGAGTTCAGCGACAATTGCGTGCGACGTGGCCCGCGATGGCCCGGTGTCGCGCACAATGTCAGCGAGCGTGGTGCGACGCTGCGGGTGGCGAACCGATGCGTCGACGACGGCGCCGACCACGGCAACTGCCCGCCGCGTGGTGGCGGCGGTTGACGCCCACCAGAGTCGTCGCCTACGGTCGCCGACATATTGTCAACACATAGTGTCGAATATTCGACATATCACGAGAAGAGTAGGCGTCACGGTGAGCGAAACCCGCTACGAGCTGACACACCTGCAGGCTCTCGAGGCCGAGTCGGTGCACATCTTCCGCGAGGTTGCGGCGACCTTCGGTAACCCGGGCATGCTGTTCTCCGGCGGCAAGGACTCCGTCGTCATGTATGCGCTCGCCCGCAAAGCATTCTGGCCGGCGCCGCCGCCATTCACCCTGATGCACGTCGACACCGGGCACAATTTCGACGAGGTCATCGCGTTTCGCGATCGGCTCGTCGAACAAACCGGGGCGCGACTGGTGGTCAGCTTTGTCCAGGACGACATCGATGCCGGGCGCATCGTCGAACAGACTGGTCCCGGTACCAGCCGCAACCGACTGCAGACCGCGGCATTGCTCCGCGGCATCGCCGAAAACCGATTCGACGCGGTGTTCGGCGGCGCCCGGCGCGACGAGGAGAAGGCCCGCGCCAAGGAACGCGTCTTTAGCTTCCGCAATCGGGAGGGTGGCTGGGATCCGCGCGCTCAACGGCCCGAACTATGGCACCTTTATAACGGCCGCCACCACCCCGGCGAACACATCCGGATCTTTCCGCTGTCCAACTGGACCGAGCTCGACATTTGGCAGTACATCGCTGCCGAGGAGATCGAACTGCCGTCGATCTACTACGCGCACGAGCGCGAGGTCGTCCCGCGCGACGGCATGCTGCTAGCACAGACCCGGTTTCTCGAGAGGTACGACGGCGAGACGAGTCATGTCGAGCGGGTCCGGTTCCGCACGGTTGGCGACGCCACCTGCACCGGCTGCGTCGAGTCCGACGCCGATACGGTGACGAAGGTGATCGAGGAGATCTCCGCCACCCGGTTGACCGAGCGGGGCGCCACCCGCGCCGACGACCGCATTTCCGAAGCGGGCATGGAAGACCGGAAGAAGGAGGGGTACTTCTGATGGCCGCGGCAGGACGCGACTCGCGCGCATCGCTCCCGGCGTCGCGCGACCGCAGTGAACTACTGCGTCTGGCCACCGCGGGATCGGTCGATGACGGGAAGTCGACGCTGATCGGGCGCTTACTCTTCGACTCGAAGAGCATCTTCACCGATCAGCTTGAGGCGATCGAGCGGACCAGTGCTCAGCGCGGCACCGAGTTCACCGACCTCGCGCTGCTCACCGACGGCCTGCGCGCCGAGCGGGAGCAGGGCATCACCATCGACGT